>NZ_JBHSCZ010000001.1:1198225-1592112 GCF_042651465.1 Ferruginibacter yonginensis | reverse complement strand
GCCAATTCTAAATGTCCAATCTTAATTAATTCGTTATAAGTTGTAATTAAAGTCCCATAGTCTAAAACATTTTCTACTATCATTTTGTCAAAGTGTGAAGTGTGTCCAATAAGCTAGCAGCTAACGGCCGGGTATTGCTGGTCGTTGGGTTTGCCGACGTCCTGCCCGGTGCTGAAGTTTAATTTATAAAATTAAGTTGATGATTAGAACTGATGCTCAACAGAAATCCTTCCGCCCGAACCGCTGCTGGGATTTGTAGAGTTGATGATTGTTGTTCCGTCCAGCCCCAATGACAGCAATAGCTTTGTTAGCAGCTGTATTATCTTTCACGCAAATCTATTTTTTGGTTTCTTGTCAAAAGCAAAAAGGTCTACAGCAGGAAAAATAAGTTATCACTTGCATAAAATTTATTAATCAAGTTTGATAAGAATTTTGAATTTATAAATTCGTGTCTGTGCAAAAAAAGTTTTATAAGTAGACCTTGTCTTTTGTGATAGATTGGTTGATTTAAATTGTCAATTTTAAAATAAATTTTTGTTCAGAAAACTATAAATAGAAGCAAACATCTCCAAATTTAAAATATTAGTTTTCGAGAGTTCCTTTTTGTCCTATGGAAATCCAATTGTCCGTATCTACTCGTTTTAATAAAAATTCATCAGAACCTTGTTCTTTCCGAAGGGAATCTCCTTTATGAATAGTAACTACATCATTTAAAAAAGGATAATTGATTGTTCTTATCTTTCCAAGTTCCCTAACTTCAACTATCCATTTCGACCGAGGAGGGGCAGTTTTCCAAACAATAACAACTTCTCCATTAAGTGACTTTCCTTTTGAAAAGATTGAAGGATAGAAAATTGTCCAAAAACCAAAAACTAAAAAAACAATTAAAGAAGCAAAAGAAACGATTTGACGATATTTCAAAATACTGTATTTGTTTTTATTAAAGGGTTGTCCAAACACAAGTAGCATATTATTTCCAACAAATTTAAAAATTATAAACTATCACGGAAATATAGCTGCTAACGGTGGGTATTGCTGGTCGTTGGGTTTGCCGACGTCCAGCTCGGTACTAAAGTTAAATTTATAAAATAAAGTTGATGATTAAAACTACAGCTCAAGAGAAATCCGTCCGCCCGAGCTGCTGCATGGAATTGCACAGCCGATGATTGTTATTCCGTCTTGCCCCAATGCCAGCAATAGCTATGTTGTGCGGTGTTATTTCTAAATTTATATTTCTAATTTATCAAAACTTATAAATTTGACAGGATTAAAGTTTAAATATTTTAAATGATCAAATTATTGAAGAATAGAGATTGATTATAATTATCTTACTCCAACTTGGAAATAGATATCTGCTTTTGGATTTTTATCAATTATAAATCCATATTTAGTTGTAAGATCGCCTGTTTTTCCACTTCCACAATATTTTCCTTCACTCTTAACACTAAATCCAATTAAAGTTAATTTCCCTTCTTTATTAAACTCAAGTGATTCATAATTTAAAATGATGTCTTTTTGAGATAATTCAAGTTTTGTTTTTACTAAATCATTAAAATTTAGGGAATTGTCAAAATAGACTTCAATCTTTTCATCGTTCCCACTAATGAATTTTGATGGTAGTTGAAAACTTAAAATGATAAGAGATAATAAAATAAATCCTACTGTTGTTAATCTTGTTTTCATAATTGTTTTTTTAATGATTAAAGGTTGTTAAAAATATCGCACAACGGTTTACGTATTGGCGATGGTGGGGCATTTCAAAAACGTCAGCCCAACATTTGCACAAATGCCCAATAGAAGCACTAAAGTTGAGTTTACAACTGTCAGCCCCACTATTGCCAATACGATGTTGGCGGCTGGGCTTATTTTTGGTCATAGTTTAGTGAATTTTGCTCTGCCTTTTTGTAATTATTGATAAAGTGAAATGCTTTTTCTAAAGTTTTGTCACCAACTCCTTTAGCTCTTAAAAGTCCACTCAAACTTCTGATGCTGTCATTGTCAAGTGCTTTTTTAAGAATTGAAACTGAAACAACTTTTTCTTTTAGTTTTTCCTGAATGTTTTCTTTTTCCCATTTATACTTTTCATTTCTGCTCGTTGTAAGTTCTTCCAATTTTGCCTTTAATTGTTTAGTCTCTTTTTCTTTAAGTTCTTTCAATTCCTTTTTCAATTCATTTTCTGGAATTTCAGTCCAAAGTTTTTTAAATTTAAGGTATAAATCATCATAAGCATAAGGGTCAAAGTGATAAATCTGAATATCTATGTCGCATTTCTCAAGATATTTTGTCATTATTCCCATTGAAATATCTTCGGGAATACCGCCATTACTTGCTCCCAACAAAGGAAAAGCTGCTGACGTAATTCCTTTGTCTTTGTACGTTTCTAAAAATTTCTGTAATCCTTTTTCTAAATACTCGATTTTGCTTTCATATCGCCAATGGTATTTTGTTGGAAAGTTCATAATCCATTTATCTTCGGATTTGTAAATCCAAAGCATACCGATGTTTAATTTTTTGTCTCTGCAAAGTTCAACATAACGTTCGTACATTGCAGGGTAACGAAGTCTGCACTCATACGCAATACCTGCACCCATAACGCCAACACAATTGACAGTATTGACAATTGTTTGACATTTAGTTGTAAAAATGTTTCCTTTAATAATTGTTATCATACTTTAAAAGGGTAAATCGTCAATTGGGTCATAGTTTGTAAAGTTCGTTGGTGGTTGCGTATTTTGATAGTTGTTATTCTGTTGAACAAAACCGCTAAAGTACAAATTTGATTTTATCTCTACGTCAATTGCAGGATGATTTGTGAAACTGCTTTCAACAAATTGTTTAGTGTGTTGATTATTGCAAAATATTTTCTTAATAGCAGTAGTCGGAACATTCAGATAAACTAAAACTTCCGAACATTTTATGCGTTTGCCATCAACGATGTCATTCCAATAATCCGCATTGATACAAGCCCAATTTAAATTTGTTAAATCATCTGGGTTGCTATAAAATGAAGTTGCACCTGCTGCTGCATTTCCATTTGTAAAAACCGTGTTCGGTTGGTACAAAAGGATTCTGTCTATTGCAAGAATAATGATGTCGTTTTGAATGTTTCCACGTCTGTAAAGCATAGGATTTTTGGGATTGAAATAAAGCGGAACATAATCGTGAATACTTCTTTGGTAAATGGGTTCATTTCTTGAACGTCTGTCATTTACTTGATTGTCGGCTATGTCAACTTGGGTTAGTCTACCATTTCTTGCCTGATTATGTGAAAGCAAACCATTTTGTAAGATATTTTGTAGGTTGCTTTTGTGTGTCATATGAAACAAGTATTCAATTCTGAAACTGTCTAAATATTGAGATTGCTGTCTTAATCTTTCTTGTTGCTGTTGACGAGCAGCGTCTTGTCTACGCTTTGCAGCTAAAACATTTTGGTAGGTTGCTTCGTCATACCAATTCCATTGGTTAAGGGTGGTCTTTGCAAGTCGTATTTGCTCCGATATTTCAAAGCGTTGATTTTCTCGTTCAATAGAAACAAAAGTATTGTTAGCTCGTTTCGCAATAGCAATTGGCTTTCCTGTTTCATTTACGCTCTCATAAACAATAGTGATTGTTTCGTTGTTGAGCTCGTCAAGTCTCTTTTTTTCTGCTTCGTCTTTGCGTTTCTTTTCGGCAGCGGCAAGGTCAAGTTTACGTTTGCGTTCTGCTTCTTGCTGTCTTTTTTGTTCATGAAGAAGTCGCTTTTGTTTTAGTTCTTCTTGTCGCTTGTTTTCAAGGTAATTCTGTCGAATTAAAAATATTACGAAAAGAACTATGCCTATTATTACTATTTCTGTCATTTGTCGTTTTCCGTTTACGGCAGCAAGTTTGTTTTGTCAGGACTGTTGAAGTTTGTACGGCTGTCCGTTAGCCTTGCCGCCAACACTTAAATATACGCTACTCTCTCAACTTGTTTGTAAAATAATTGCATTGAAAACCAACGATTTGGTATTCGCAATTTTACATTGTAGTTGCGGCAATACATTTTGTGTGTTTTTGTTTTTTATTTAATTAATGATTGTTTACCATTCTATTCCGCCTCTTCTAAATAAATCATCGAGTGGACTTACCACATTCACCAAGTCTTTTTTACTTACATGCAAATATCTTTCAGTGGTTTTAATGTTGAAATGCCCGAGAATATCTTTTATGTAACGGATGTCTGTTCCTTTTTCTAATAAATGTGTTGCAAAACTGTGTCGTAAACTGTGTATACCAATTTCTTTTTTTATTCCTGCTTTTTCTTTGGCAAGCTGAAATATCCGTTGTAGGGTTCTGGTAGGGTAAGCTTCTTTCGATAACTCTGATTCAAATAAATATACCTTCGGTTTTGGTTTGTATGATTTTATGTATTCTCTCAAAATATCTAATAAAATTGGACTAAGCGTTACATACCTATCTTTTTTACCTTTTGCATTTTCTACAAAAATTTGCATACGATCACTATCAATATTTTTTATTTTTAAAGCGGCTACTTCACTTACCCTCAACCCTGCACTGTAAGCTGTAAATAAAATAGCTTTGTGTTTTTTATTGGTTAATGCATTAAATAATCGGCCCAGCTCTAACTCACCCATTACCTTGGGTAATTGCATTTTCTTTTTTGGTCGGGGTATTTCATAAAAAAACTTTTCTCTCCCCAATACTTGTTCATAATAAAATTTTAAAGCGTTCATTCTACTATGTATGGTATTTTCGCTGAGTTTTAAAGTTTGATAGCAATATTGTAAATAATCTTTAACCCTATTGGTTGAAAGTGATGCTGGGTCAGCATTTTTAAGTGTTTGTAAAAATTGTGCTAATTCGTTTAAATATGTACGTTGTGTACTTAAACTGTAACTTTTTAAATGCAATGTTTGTTGCATTTGTTTCATAGTTTTTTGATGCACTGCATGTAACCGATAAATAGGTATGGCTGTTACAGCATTTTTAAACGAATATTTTGTTGCTAATGTTTGGGTTGTATTAACCCTACTATTTGTGTATTGTGTACTAGCTAATGGTATTTTTGTTGGTATTGTTTTTTCAATATTATCAATTTGAATACTAGCAATAGTTTTTAATGCATTACAAATTTGTTGATAATTGGTTGCTGTTTTTGGCGCCAACCAAGCTTTATATGTTTTGCTGTACTTGCAAAAATTGAGTTGTTTTACTGCTTTATAAATTACAGTATCACTGAATGAAAAGAAAATACCAATTTTATTTTCATTTTTGTGAAATAACGATTTTAGTTGAACTGTGGCAATGTAGGTATCAGTATTGGAAGATAAGGTACTCATGCGTTTATAAATTTTAGTACGACTTCGTCGCCCTCACTCACATGGGTGGTAAGTTTTCATTGGCGGCAATGACAGATTAAACTATGTTTTATACGGTGGTAAATCCGTACTTTGAAATTACATATTAATTTTATAAAAGTTATATTTTTTGATAAATTTTTTAGTTTTTTTATTCTTTTAGGGTTTGATGAAGTGTACGGTTACCCACGCAATTTTTTCATTGAAGAGAAATAAAAAAGCCGTCAAAATTTTGACAGCTTTTTTATTTGTAAATTTTTTATTTATGTAGTTGTATTACTTGGTGGGGCGGCAGGGCCTTGTGGGTTATTACGTGGACCTCTCGGTGGCATGTTTTGCCTATTGCCTTGTTGTGGTGGCCGTTGCCTAGGGCCATTGTTTTGTTTGTTATTACTGTTTATAGCTGGTTTATTTGGTGCCCCTTGTTGTGTGTTACGTGGAGGCTGACCACCAGCTTGTTGCGGTTTGTTGCCTTGTTGTAGCGGTGGCTTTTGCTGCTGGTTTCTATTTTGTTGTTGGTTACGTGGTGCAGCATTGTTAGCATTGTTAGCATTGTTACCGCCACGATTGTTTGGTTGTAGCCTAGCTTCAGCATTTGTATTGCCTTGCGCATTTTTGCTACGCTGTGGCATACCTTGATTGTTATTTCTAGGGCCTTGTTGTTGGCTACGTTCTTTATCTCTACGTTTACGGGTAGTTTTTTCGAGGCTACGTAAACTAATTTGTCCTACTATATCAGCATACTCAGGCTCTACTTCTTTTGGTTTACTGGTAACTACTTCTGCAACTTCTAACTCCTCCGGACGAATTCCATCTTTGTTTTGTGCCTTTATTTTTTTTACTGTATCAATAGATAGTGGGTAATGCTTGCTGCTATCAGCCATGCTATACCACATAAGGTTTTTGAAAATATCTTTCTTAACTAAAAAGGCTCTTCCCTTGGCCGTTTCAAGTACATCTGCATCAGTAGGGAAAAACTGTAACGCATCCATATAAGTATCTAACTCATAATTGAGGCAACATTTTAAGCGACCACATTGTCCGCTTAATTTGGTTTGATTGATACTTAAGTTTTGATAACGGGCTGCATTGGTATTTACACTTTTAAAATCAGTAAGCCAAGTAGCACAACACAACTCACGGCCACAACTGCCAATGCCGCCTACTTTACCAGCTTCTTGTCGGGCACCAATTTGGCGCATTTCCACTTTTACTTTGAATTCGCTAGCATATAATTTTATGAGCTCTCTAAAATCAACCCTATCATCAGCAATATAAAAGAAGGTTGCTTTACGACCATCGGCTTGAATTTCAACTTCGGCCATTTTAAGTTCGAGCTTTAGTTGACGGGCCATAGCCCTGCTACGAATAAGTACTTCAGCTTCTCGAGCTTTGTTTTCGGCCATTTTAGCTAGATCAGCTTCTGTAGCACGGCGTAAAATCTTTTTAATATCGGCACTTTTTTCGTCGATGTTATTTTTTTTGAGTTGTAAACGTACCAACTCACCAGTAAGGTTAACCATACCAACATCAAAGCCGTTTACGCCTTCGAGGGCTATCATTTCGCCTTTTTCAAAATAATGTAAGGTGGTATTTTTAAAATAATCTTTACGGCTGCCATTGTTAAAACTTACTTCAACTATACGGCAACTACTTTCAGGGTCAGCAAAGGGGAGGTTTGCTAACCAATCGTGTACGTTCATTCTGTTACAAGCGCCCGAACTGCAACTGCCTTTGCTTTGGCAACCGCCTGGTGCACCTGTACCGCAACTTCCACAAGCCATTGTATAAAATATTTATCAATCGTTAGGTAATAGGTTGAGGTAACATTTTTGATAAGATGAACATGGGTTAAACCATGATTATCTTAAAAAAGCTTAATAGTAGTACAACAGATGAAATGTGCGACGCCACCGAAGCTGCATATAGCTGCTGCTTTGCTGGTTACCAAAAAACATAACACAAATTTGTACTTGATGTTACCTATTGAATCAAAATTAATGATTTGTTGGTAATAATATGGTATAACCTTATGGTAAGGGCATGAAAGAGCATTTTAGCGTTGGCATTACGCTCAATATAGTAGGCCGCTTCGCTTAGCATTTGGGCGATGGCTTCAAGCTGTGTAGCATCGCACATTTTGTTGAATTTTTGGGCAAAACTGATGATGCTATCGCTGGTATGTTCACTTAACAATGTTGGGTTGGCGCTATAACGAATGGATTGCTCTAAAATGTGGGTGAAATATTTTAAGAATTGTTTTTGTTTTTCACGACCAATTTTTGCGGTTTCATCAATCCACTTTACTTGAGCTGCGGCATTAAACCTCACCGTTGCATTGAGCCACTCTTTAAGCATGGTTTCCCAATTATCATCCGCATGTTGCAATTGTTGCAATGCCTCATGGTAGTTGCCTTCGCAAATGCTGGCAATTTGCTTTGCTGTATGCAGTGGCAAGTGTTGTTGGGTTACAAGTGCCTGTTGAATATCGGCCGGTTGTAACAACGGTACTTTTACTAACTGTGTTCTACTTAAAATGGTAGGCAGTATGAGTGCATCGTTTTCGGCTACTAAAATAAATAAAGTATCAGGTGGAGGTTCTTCTATTAGCTTTAATAATTTATTGCCGTTTTTGCCGAGCATTTCGGGCATCCACATAATGAGGATTTTGTAAGCGCTTTCAAAGCTTTTGAGGCTCATTTTACGGATGATGTCGTTACATTCTTCAGCCGTTATATTACCTTGTTTGTTTTCGGTATTAATTTCTTGCAGCCAATCGTACACATTACCGTAAGGTTGTGCAGCAATAAACTTGCGCCACTGTGTAATGAAGTTAGTGGATATGGGTTTGTCGCCAGATTTTAAGGTAACGGTTGGGTATGAAAAATGAATATCAGGATGTACCAATTGTGCTGCTTTGGTGCAACTACTGCAAATGCCACATGCCTCCGTAAATGATGCTGGATCAGTGTTGGTAGCTATGGCTGGCTCTTCACCAAATAATGAAGCTGCTGCTGGTGCTTCCTTTTTTTTGTTGGTTTGTAGTGGATTGTTTTCGCAACAAATATATTGAGCAAACGCAATGGCCAAAGGCAATGCACCTACACCTTCTTTACCTAAAAAAAGAAGGGCATGGCTCAACCTGTTTTGTTGAATCATGTGGGTGAGTTGCTGCTTGAGTGCTTGTTGACCAATTACGTCGTTAAAATGCATGGTTGCAAATGTACAACATAGCTAAATGGTCTGCAAAAAAGAAGCCGATAGTAGCGTAACTGTTGGCAACTATCGGCAAAAAATTGGGTTGCTAATTTTATAACAAACTGGTGATGGTACTGCTGAGTGGCGTAACATCACTATCAAATTTTTGAAGCAATACACCGTTTTCGTCTAATAAAAATTTATTGAAGTTCCAGGTAATGCTTGCATCCATTACTTGGTTGTGTGCTTTGCTAGTAAGCCATTTGTAAATAGGTGCCATATCATCGCCTTTTACAGAAATTTTTGCTGCCATTGGGAATGTAACACCATAATTTTTTTCGCAGAAGGTTTGGATGGTTGCGTTGCTACCTGGCTCTTGTGCACCAAAATTATTAGCCGGAAAGCCCACTATTACAAGCTTTTGTTGGTATTGGGTATAAAGTTGTTGTAGCTCTTTATATTGTGGTGTATACCCACACTCCGATGCGGTGTTTACAATCAATATTTTTTTACCTTTAAAATCAGCAAAATTGATGGTGCTACCATTTAATGCAGGTACTGAAAATTGGTGGATTGTTGCGGTGGTGTTTGACATAATATTGTTTGTTTGGTTGGGTTGGTTTTGAGCAGCTTGGCAACTAATAAGTGCTAACACTGCAATAAAAATTTTGTACATATTTTTTGTTGATTGTTGGTTTATTGTTTTTCGTACGCTCCAATATCGGGTAAGCCAACATTGCGGTTTTTATCGTTTAAATCTTTTAACAAACTAGTATTGGTGCCTTTGTTTATGCCCGGTGCGTTGGCATCTTTTGTGATGTTGAAATCATAAAAACGAGTGTTGTTGTTAATGCTATCAAATAATGGGTCGATGTTTTTAATGGAAGTAATTATGGTAGCGTTGCTAGGGTCAACACCACGGTACAAACAATGATCAATAGTGATGCTGTACGGTGCGTTGCCTATTTTTTCAGTTTCAATTTCATTGTTTACAAAACCAGCATCACCATAAAAAATACAATTGCGAAGCGTTGCATTTAAGTTGTTGGTTTGTGCTGTAACGTTACTGTTTGAAAGAAAAATGGTTGGCTTTTTATGTTGCAGTACATTATTTGAATATGATGCAACGGTACAATGTGTAAAATTATACGTGCCGCCTAATTCAATTTTTATGTTGCTACCACAGTTGCTAATGAGGCAGTTGTTGGCATTAATGCTACTGTTGTTGCTGTGTATGCCTGCATCAAAAGCATTGTCAATTATACATTGTTGAAGGGTTAATTTTGGGTTGCTGTTAGGTGATGGTCCGTTTGTAACTATCGCCTGATAAGCTTGGTTAATATTTGTAAAAGTAAATTGGTTGTTACTACTCGTACTATTGAAAATGATACCTGGCCATGCAGCAGGGAAAGTATTGTAAGGCGCATCTAACCTGTCGCCACTGAATATTATTGGGTTGAAAAAGTTTCCGTTACAAAGTAAAGTGCCGTTTACAATAATAGGAGCGTTAGCATGACAATAAATTTTTGTACCTGCATTAATGCTAAGTGTAGCGCCATTGTTTATTTGTAAGCCGCCTAAAATTACATAAGGCAAATTGTTATTAAATGTAGTGTTACTATTGATGATGCCATTGCGAATGAAGATGGCGTTTTTTCCAAAAGCTTCTAGTTGTACAAATCGTTTATTGCCATTGTAATTAATGGCGATGCTATCAGCAACAATAAATGGTACGTTGGTTGGGGTTGGGTTTATGTTAACTGTTACAAAAACATAAATACTATCATTTGCAGCTATATCAATATTATTGACCATATTGCTTGCAACGCCGTTTACGTTTAATTTATAGGCACTGCTATTACCACCCATGAGTTGAATGCTACTGAGTTTTAATTTTTGATTATTGTTATTAAAAATTTTGAAAGATTGTGTAATTGAGCCAACACTGGTAAAAACAGTATCGAAACGAATGGTATCTTTTGATATACCTAATTGTGCAGCAGCATCAGTAATAAAACTTTCTTTTTTGCAAGATGTTATGCTGGTGGCCACTACCAAAATTATCAACCATGCAATGGGTGAAGTAGAAAATTTTTTCAACAATGCCTTCATAATTTGAAATGGTTTTAAATGCTATAAAGCTGCTGTAACAAAATTACAATGAAATTATTTGCTTGCAGTAGTTAATGTGGCAATGCTTATTTGCACATTTTCAACTGTGTAAATTTTTTGGGCGCAGGCTTCTAAAGTAGCTCCGGTAGTAATAACATCATCTACCAACAAAATATGTTTGCCTTTTAATGTTGCAGGATGTTGTACCTTAAAACTTTCACTTACGTTATCCCAACGAGCTGTTCGGCTTTTTTTTGTTTGCGTTTCAGTATAATGGCTTCGGATGACGGTGTTGTGCAAAATGGGGATATTCATTTTTGATTGTAACCCCTCACAAATAACAGTGGCTTGGTTGTAACCTCTTTTGTATTCTTTGTCTTTAAACATGGGTAGCGGAATTAAATAATCGATGTTATTAAACCGATTGCTTTGTAACAATTGTTCACCCAACAAGCTACCTAAGTAAATACCAATTTCTTTATTGCTTTTATATTTTAGCTCGTGCATGAGTTGTTGCATAATAGCGCCTTTTGCAAAATAAAAACCTGCAGTGGCGGCATTAATGGCCAACCTGCCTGTAAAAATATGTTCAATAGGGTTTTGCGGTACAGGTTCAAAATAAGTGTAGGGCAAATCATTAATGCATTGTATGCATAATAGTTGTTGGTTACTCAAAGCATCTGTACCACAACCATTACAAATATGCGGATAAAACAAATGGGTTACAGATGTAAGCAAGTTTTTAAACATGCTATTTAGTTTAGGGTGATGCCCTAAGTTACTTAAAATAAGTATTGGTATAACTCTTCAACTTTACCAAGCGCCACTACATCTATCCCAAATTTTAATTTACCCAAGGCTTTGGCGTTGTATTTTGAAACGATGATTTTATCGAACCCTAGTTTTTCAGCCTCGGCAATACGCTGTTCAATTCTGTTAACGGCACGTATTTCGCCAGAAAGACCTACTTCGCCTGCAAAACAAATTTTAGTAGGCATCGGTACATCTTCATAACTACTAAGCAAAGCACACACTATGGCAAGGTCAATACTTGGGTCTTCTACCTTAATGCCACCGGCAATATTTACGAAAACATCTTTTACACCAAAATGAAAGCCACCTCTTTTTTCGAGAACGGCTAGCAATAGTTGCAGCCTACGCAAATCAAAACCACTTACGGTACGTTGTGGCGTGCCGTATACGCTTTGTGTTACAAGTGCTTGTGTTTCAAGTAATAAGGGGCGCATGCCTTCAATAGTGGCAGCAATGGCAATGCCACTTAGTTCATCTTCTTTTTGCGTAATTAATATTTCTGAAGGGTTGGTAACGGGTCGCATGCCAGCTCCGGTCATTTCATAAATACCTAATTCAGCAGTACTACCAAAACGGTTTTTTAGGGTACGTAAAATACGGTATGCATAGTGGCGATCACCTTCAAATTGCAGCACAGTATCAACCATGTGTTCGAGTATTTTTGGTCCGGCAATGTTGCCATCTTTTGTAATGTGCCCAATTAAAAAAACAGGTGTGTTGGTTTCTTTTGCGTAGCGTTGTAATTCGGCAGCACATTCTCTAATTTGGCTGATGCTACCTGGTGATGATTCAACATAAGGCGATTGTAATGTTTGTATAGAATCAACAATAACTAACTCAGGTTGTAGTTTTTTTATTTCTTTAAAAATGGTTTGTGTATTTGTTTCGGTAAGTAAAAAAAACTGTTCACTTTTTACACCTAACCTATCGGCCCTCATTTTAATTTGTTGTTCACTTTCTTCACCACTGATGTATAAAGTTTTTACATGGTTGAGTTGTAAACCTATTTGTAAAAACAATGTTGACTTACCAATGCCTGGTTCGCCTGCAACAAGTACAATACTACCTGCAACAATACCACCACCTAACACTCTGTTGAGCTCAATATCTTTAGAGATGATGCGTTTTTCTTCAGCACTTGTTACATCATTTATTAAAACAGTTTTAACGCTACTATTGCCACCAAGTTCTTTCCAGTCTTGCCTTTCAGCTTTGTCAGTTCCTTTTACAATTACTTCTTCAACAAATGTATTCCACTCATTACAGCCGGGACATTTGCCTGTCCACTTTGCACTTTCGTAACCACAGTTTTGACAAAAAAATGCTAATTTAGTTTTGCTCATGCGTTAAAATTACGGAGAAGATTTTCATTTATATTTTTTACTACAATAGTTATATCAATACAATCATTTTAATGGGTTCTATAATTTTTTATTACCAACAAGCAGCTTTACTCAAATATGATACTGATGAAATAAAAAATGAAATGCTGTAAATATTATTAAAACAATAGTGGAAAATAATTAGATAAAATATTGTGTAAAAAAGACTGTCATTTTGGGTATGAATTTATTTATGTTGAACAAAAAAATCAGCATCAAAAAAAATTTTCATCATCGAAAAATAATTGGTCATCATAAAAATTTTGCAATGTTTTATTTGAACTATTTCATAAAAAAATGCAACAAATTTTTGAAGCAATCATCACCAAAAAAAGGAGTGTTTATTTTGGTTGCTACAAAGTAAAAGGGCCGTCATTTCTGACAGCCCTTTGTACTTACTAACCCATTAAATTCTATTGCTAAATTACAAAATGACATCAAAACAAAAAATTTAATTTTTTACGCAAAGTGAAATTTAAATATTTTTTACAAAGACTACTTTTAATTAAATAATTGAAAATCAATGTTATATATTTAAATTTATCTCAATTAAATTATTTTTTTACTGTTATTAAATTATAAACATGATAAAATATTTGGTTTATAATGTAAACTACTTTACGTTTGTTGAAAATTACGAAGTATGAAATTTTTGATCGTATTTATGTTGGTAATTGCAAGCCATTTGTCAGAAGCTCAGGTGGTTATTTCAGGTAAATTAACTGACGTAAAAAACAAACCATTAAAAGGGGCAAGTGTTACTATTGTAGATTCATATGATGGTACTACAACCGATTCATTGGGTAATTTTAGCTTTACTACGACCGAAACTGGAGTACATATTTTAAGTGTCAGTTTGTCAGGTTATGCGGCATACACTAGCAACATAAATATTGAAAAACAACCTATTATACAAAAAATTGCTATAAAAGAGTTGATAACAGAACTTAACGCAGTAACCATTACAGCAGGTGCATTTGAAGCCAGCGACAAAAAAAAGGGTACTGTATTAACCTCACTTGATGTTGTAACTACTGCTGGAAGCAATGGCGATGTTACAGGTGCCCTTAAAACCCTCCCAGGTACCCAGCAAGTAGGTGAAGCCGAAGGTTTGTTTGTGAGGGGTGGGAGTGCTACGGAAAGCAAAATTTTTATTGATGGTAGTTTAGTCAATAACTTTTTTTACAGCAGTTTGCCCGGAATTGCCACAAGAGGACGATTTAACCCTTTTTTATTTAAAGGCACCGTTTTTTCAACAGGAGGCTATTCGGCACTGTACGGGCAAGCATTATCTGCCGCATTAATACTCGAAAGTGTGGATTTGCCAGAACGCACTGAGGCTGATCTTAGTATTTCGGCTATTGGCGTTGGCGGTGGTATTCAAAAACTGGCTAAAAATAAAAAAGCTGCTTGGGGTATTTCTTATAATTACACCAATTTAGCCTTGGCGTTTGCCGTAATAAAACAACGAGTTGATTTTTTTGAGAAGCCCCTTTACCATCAATTTGATGGCAATTTTAGAATTAAAACAAAAAAAGGCGGTTTTATAAAGTACTACGGCTATGGTAGTTGGAACAGAACTGGTTTGCGTAACCCTGATATTGACTCTGTTGGTTTAAAAAATGCATTTAAAGTAGAGAATCTAAATACATTTCAAAACATAAGTTGGAAAGAAAATTTAGGCAATGGTTGGAAAATTAATACCGCCATAAGCTTTAGTACCAATAGAGATGCTATTGAAAATGAGTTGCAAGATGCTCAAAACAACAAACAAATTTTTACTACACCTAGTGGTTATGTGTTTAAAAATTTTAATCTACTTAACAATGCAACTTATGCTCAGGCAAGGGTTGTGTTTGATAAACGTTTAAAAGGCATTAATGTAATTCGCTTTGGAACTGATTATTTTTATAGTAAAGAAAAATCGGCCTATACCTTATATAACAACAGCACTTTTACCGAAACAGTAACTGATCATTTAAATGCTGCTTTTGCTGAAACTGATTTGTACTTATCAAACAAGCTTGCATTAAAAGCTGGCACTAGGTTAGAGCATTCAACACTAATGAATCATTGGAACTTAGCGCCAAGAGCATCATTGGCGTATAAGCTAAAAAATGCTAGTCAGGTTTCATTTGCTTATGGCATATTTTATCAAAACCCTGAGCGTAGGTACTTGCCAGCAACTAACAACAATTTGCAATTTGCACAAGCATCACATTACATTTTACAATACCAATTAAGTAATAAAAACTACACTTTTAGATCCGAGTTGTTCTATAAAAAATATGATGATTTGTTTAAAACATCCTTTAACAATAATGGTAGAGAAGTAGTGAGCAATAATAACGGAAACGGCTATGCAAAAGGCATTGAGTTTTTTTGGAGAGATAAAAAAACGATCAAAGATTTTGATTATTGGATTTCTTATTCATACCTCGATACAAAAAGAAATTACTTAAACTTTCCTGGTAGTATAACACCTTCTTTTGCAGCCACACATACCGCTTCGTTGGTCACTAAAAAGTTTGTTACACCATGGAAAACAGGCTTTAACCTTAGCTATAATTTTGCAACGGGTAGGCCTTATTATAACCTTGGTTTTGATAATACCCAAGGTAAATACATTATTAAAGAGCAAGGAAAAACCATCAACTATAATAGCTTAAGTTTTAGTTTAAATTACTTACCCAATTTAGGAAAAACAAATGCGAAGGCATTTTCTGTATGGGTACTTTCAGTGAGCAATGTGTTAGGTCAAAACCAAATATTTGGGTATAATTTCTCAGCCATTAATAACAATAAAGTGCCATCATTACCTCCTTCAAAACGATTTGTATACATAGGTTGTTTTTTAAGTTTTGGAATAGATAGAACACAAGATGCCATCAACAATAATCTTTAAATTTTAAATGATATCACATGAACAATTTACAACAACCAATTAATGAAAAAGATGAAGCGCTGTGGCGTTTAGCTAAAAAACGCATTAAGTTTAAACGTAGCGTATTAAGCTATATAATTGTTAACGCATTTTTATGGGCACTATGGTTTTACGGCAACGAATCCGATACGCCTATGAGAGGTAGTTTCAATTGGCCTTGGCCTTTATGGGTTAGTATAGGTTGGGGAATTGGATTGGCTTTTCAGTTTAGCGAAGCTTATATGTTTCCAAAATCAAACGCCATTGAAAAAGAATATGAAAAATTAAAAAATAACAGTAATAACATCTAAATCAAAGAAAATGAAAAAACTAATTACTACCGTTTGTATTGTAATGGCAACTTTGCTAGTACATGCACAAAGTGAAAAATTTGTAGCGGCTATGCAAAAAAACATTGCTCAAATTGATGCTGCCTTTGCAACACCTGATGCATTAATTAACCTTGCAAATAACTTTGAACGTATAGGGAATGCTGAAAAAAATCAGTGGTTGCCTTACTATTATGCAGCTTATTGCCAAGTAAATTATGCTTACATGCAAAAAGATGCCACAGGTAACGATGCTTTGGCAGATAAAGCACAACGTTGGGTAGCATTGGCAGATTCACTACAACCTAACAACTCTGAAATTAGTTGTGTAAAAAGTATGATTGCCAGCATACGAATGTTGGTAAATCCGCAACAACGTTTTATGGAGTATGGTGCATTAAGTGAAAAGGAATTAAAAAATGCCAAAGAGCAAGATCCTACAAATCCTCGTCCGTATTTATTAAAAGGACAAACACTTAAATATACACCAGAGCAATATGGTGGTGGTTGTAAAAAGGCAATGACGGAGTTAGAAAAAGCTGCTGAAAAATTTGCTGCATTTAAAGTGGCTTCAAACATTCACCCAAATTGGGGTGGCGATTACACAAACAAATTAATAGCTGAATGTAAATAACCAATATGAACAACGAACAACCGTTTAACGAAGTAGAAAGCCTGCGCCTCATTAATGAAATGATTGGCAAGGCTAAAAAAAGTTATGTTACCAAAGGGATAGCCTCCATTATGTGGGGGGCTATCATTATTTTTTGTAGCCTCATGTCTTGGGCTGAATTATATTACGGCTTTAATGTGGGTGATGTTTGCTTACTTACCGTAGTAGCTGTAATACCACAAATATATTTTGGAATTAGAGAAAGTAAAAAAAGAGGTTTTACTTCATATGAAGGGGATACTTTAAATGCAGTATGGACGGCCTTTGGTATTTCCATCTTCATAGCATCTTTTTATTTTGGCTCACACAAAGTATCTGGCGATGCTGCGGCTATTTTTATGATGTTGTATGCCATACCTACTTTTATAACAGGACAAGTAACCAAGTTTAAACCCATGGTGTATGGAGGTATTTATTGTTGGGTAGCCAGCATAGCATCTATGTTTACCCATTTTTATGTTGATTTCTTTTTAATGGCAACTTGTGGTTTGTTTGCATGGTTTATACCTGGAATTATTTTGTGGAACCGTTATCAAAAGAGCAGGAGGTCGAATGTTTAAAGACCTTGATCCCATATTACATTCGCAGCTACGGTTAGCCATTGTGAGCCTTTTAATGAGTGTTAAAGAGGCGGAGTTTACTTTTATTAAAGAGCAAACCAATGCTACAGCAGGCAATGTGAGTACGCAATTAAATAAACTAAAAGCGGCTGGTTATATAGATATTAATAAACAGTTTAAAAATAATTATCCGCAAACATTATGTGCTATTACACCTGTGGGTGTAGCGGCATTTGAGCAGTATGTAACTGCTTTACGTAGCTATTTGCCTAAAACGTAGTGGTGTAAAATAAGAGTGCCACCTATTAGGGAGGTGGCACTGGAGGCAAATTCATAGAAACAAGTGCTTGCTATGAATTGGTAAAACATATTTTAATTCCAAATCATGAATTTGGCGGTTTTAATTTCATCGCCACTTTTCATTTCAACGGTGTACATACCTTCTTTCATGGTATTAGGTTTAACAATTGAAATTATTGTTTCACCTGTAATAACTTTTGCAGCTTGGGTAGTAATAATATTACCTTGCTCATCTTTAACAGTAATAACTACATCGTGGTTAGATAAAGTAGATTTTATTTTTATTTCTAATGAAGCAGTTTTACTGTTTGAGCCAATCTTCATTTCATCAATATTATGTGCATGCACATTTAATGATACGATGATGATAAATAAAAAACTGATAATTGATTTCATTGTGAACTATTTAAAAATTGGTAAATAGTTAATCACAGAAAAGATGGAGTAATGCGTATTTTCCGAAGTGTTAGTAAAATTTTGTAGTATTTTTTCTAATCTTCTGATGCAAATATACAGGTATTTTCGAAATCGGCAAGTATTTCTACGAATTTCTAAAAAAATATTTTTTGCATCGTTATCTAAGATAATTTTGCAGCATGGGTTCAATGATAGAAGTGAGGGGATTAACCAAGCAATTCAAGGGTTTTACTGCCGTAAATGACCTGTCTTTTACCGTAAATGAAGGCGATGTATATGGCTTTTTAGGCCAAAATGGGGCAGGTAAATCTACTACTTTACGTATGATGCTCAAATTAATTGAGCCAACTTCAGGTGAAATTGTATTTTCTGGAAAAAATATTGCCAACGATAACAACAATATGCTCCGTCAAACAGGTGCTATTATTGAACGTCCTGATATGTATAAATATTTATCTGCTTATGATAATTTGTACATATTCGCCAAAATGAGCGGTATAAAAGTGAGCAAAAAGCTTTTAATGGATCAGTTGGCTATGGTTGGGCTCGATGAACGCCATAAGGATATTGTAAAGACCTTTAGCCAAGGTATGAAGCAGCGTTTGGGTATTGCCATTGCATTGGTACACCAACCTAAACTCATTATATTAGATGAACCTACCAACGGGCTCGATCCACAAGGTATTGCAGATATGCGTAACCTTATTTTACGCTTAAGTAGAGAAATGGGCAAAACTGTTATTGTTTCATCGCACTTATTAAGTGAGATTGAAATTATTGCCAACCGAATGATCATCATCCATAAAGGACAAAAAATTGTGGAAGGCAAAGTTACCGAACTGCTCGACCCTGCTAACACCCTAGTAGAAATTACGAGTGTTGATAGTGCTGCTACTTTAGCTGCCTTGCAACAAACCAACTGGGCTGCTCAAGTTGAAACACACACTAATAAAATGCTAAGGCTTCGTATGAACCGTAGCGATGTGCCACAGTTGGTACAACAGTTAACGCACTTGCAAAGCCAAATTTTATCAGTACAGCCACGTCACTCTTTAGAAGATTATTTTTTATCACTAACCAACAACGATACCCATGTGGAGCCTTTTACAAATTGAGTTATACAAAATATCTAAAAGGCCCCGTACTTACATTGCCTTTATTGCCATTGCTGCAATTGTATTAATTTTTCAGTTTGCCTTTAAGGCAGATGGTAAAAGTTATATGAACTTAATGCTACAAAGTGCTGGCGATACATTTGAGCTTGATCGTTCAAAAGCTATTAATGGCTATTTTATGTGTTACATAATTTTAAACACATTGCTTATACAGGTGCCTATTTTAGTGGCATTGGTAGCCGGCGATGCCATTAGTGGCGAAGCAAATATGGGTACACTCAGGTTAATACTTACCAAACCAATCAGTCGTAGCCAAATTATTGGAGTAAAATTTATTGCATCTGTAATTTATACCATTGGTTTATTGGTTTTTATGGCAGTAATGGCGTTATTTATAAGTATGCTCATTTTTGGGGTAGATGATATGCTCATTTTTAGAGTAAAGGGCGATGAATCACAAATTTTACAAATTACTAAAGATGATGTGATGTGGCGCTATTTTGCTGCATTTGGCTATGCTGCAGTAGCATTAACAGTAATTGCCGCCTTAGCATTGTTGCTATCGGTATTTGCTGAAAACTCTATTGGTCCTATAATAGCTACCGTATGTATTGTAATTGTATGCACCATCGTATCTAACATCAACGTTCCTATTATCGATAAAACCATTAAGCCTTGGTTATTTACCTCGTACCTTGTTGGTTGGAAAGGTTTTTTTTACATCGCTACAGATGATGATAATGTACCTATAAAAGGCACTATGGAAAACTGGCCAGCTATTCGCAGTAGCTTATATATTTTGTTGGCACATATAGGCATTTTCTTCGGAGCAGCTTGGTATGCTTTTAAAAGAAAAGATATTTTAACCTAAACCCTTTAACAGAAAATATTAAAATTTAATACATGAAAAAAGTAGGCATATTGTGTGGAATGATGTTGGTGGTATTGCAATTGCAAGCACAAGATATTAATGCGTTATTGCAAAAGGCAAAAGCCAAAATTGAAACAGTAAATGATTATGTGGCTACTGGTAAAATGAAAACCAATGTGGCATTTTTAAAAGTGCCTATTGCAAATGTAAGTGTATATTTTAAAAAGCCCAATAAGCTGAAGGTAAAAAGCGAAAAAGGTATTTCATTTATACCCAAAGGTGCAGTAAGCATTAACCTCAACAACTTAACCGGCACTAACCAATTTATAGTTATTGATGCTGGTACTGATAAAATTAATGGTACAGTTGTAAGGGTTGCAAAATTATTACCACAAGATGATAATAGTGATGTGGTGTTGAGTACGGTTTATATAGATGAAGTTAATAACCTCATTAAAAAAGCTAAAACCACTACAAAAGATAACGGTACTTATGAGTTAGAAATGACTTATGGTGCTTATGCTGCTTATGGTTTGCCCGATAAAATCATTTTTTCTTTTAATGCAAAAGATTACAAATTACCTAAAGGCATCACTTTTGATTTTGATGATGGCACAGCACCTGCTCCTAAAACTGCAGAAGAAAAAATGAAAGGTAAAAAAGGGCGTGCAGAAATTACTTTTAAAAATTACATCATCAACAAAGGTGTTGATGATGCTAACTTTAAGTAGTAGTATTAATCTTCTGTAATTTTTTCATCTACAGCATTGCGTAGTACAAAAGCACTTCTTCTTTTTAATGGGTTTTGATGTTGCTGTGTAATTTCTTTACGCATATTTACAATATCAATACAGCTAAATAATGCCTCTCTAAAAGAAGCTTCATCTGCAATACCTTTGCCAGCAATATCAAATGCAGTGCCGTGGTCAGGTGAGGTACGTACACCTTCAATACCAGCTGTATAATTAACACCTTCACCAAAGGCTAGCGATTTAAATGGTATCAAACCTTGGTCGTGGTACAAGGCTAATACCGCATCAAATTTTTCATGGCTACCCCTTGCAAAAAAAGCATCGGCACTATATGGGCCAAAACTTAGCATGCCTTTTTTATTAGCTTCGGCAATGGCTGGGCGTATCACTTCAACTTCTTCTTTGCCCACCAAACCTTCATCGCCAGCATGAGGGTTTAAGCCTAATACCGCAATTTTTGGTTTGTTGATACCAAAATCTTTTTTTAATGATTGGTGAACAATATGTAGTTTGTTTAAAATATTTTCTTTGGTAATGTATTGCGAAACATCTTTCAATGCAACATGTTCCGTTAATAGTGCAACCCTCATATTTGCTGCCACTAACATCATGGCAACATCTTTTGCGCCAAATAAATGTTTTAAATAAGGTGTATGGCCAGTGTAATTAAAATCAGCGTTTTGAATATTTTTTTTGTGTAAAGGTGCAGTCACCAATCCATCAATTTTATGTTCCTTTAAAGCGGTAGCTGCTTGGGTTAAACTTATGTATGCATATTTACCACCTATTTCATTTAGTTGGCCTGGCGTAATGGCTACCTCTTCATCCCAACTGCTGTAAATATTTACCAATTTGATATTCAACTTATGGAGCTCCTTGCTTATGTTGAATGTAATATTATTTTCTACCAATGTTTTTCTGTAAAAATTCAACACTTTATTATTTGCAAAAATAACAGGCGTACAAAAATCAAGTATTCGGGCATCACCCAAAGTTTTTACAATAATTTCTGGTCCTATACCATTGATATCGCCACAGCTAATGCCAATTATTGGCTTTTGTTCGTTGTACATCGTTTTGTATAAATTAGTAAAAATACTTATGTATTACTTAGTGTAATTGCTATAAATATTAGAGTTTTACTGATTTTATTTTTTTTACAAATTTACTATATGTTCTACACAATATTAAATAAACTATGTCGTATTATAATATTGTAATATCTGTCATTTTTATAATACAAAGTGTTTCAACTAACCTGAAAAATTTTTATGCGTAAGTTTTACATTACTATCATTTTTTTATGCTTTTATGTAGTAGCATTTGCACAACAAAGTACCAATCATATTACATCAACAACCATTGATAAGTATGCACGTACTACGGGCTCAAGTGGTACTGGTGCTAATATAGATGTTGATAATTATCAAATTTGGTGGCGTATTAATCCTGATAGTACTGCTAAGGGTATTAAGGGTGTGGTTACCATAAAATTTAAAACAACACAAGTTAATGTTACCGCTATTAGTTTTGATTTGAGTAGTTTGTTAACCGTATCGCAAGTGCTTTTTAGAGGTGCTGCCTTGCCAGGGGGTAATATTACCAGAACGGGTGATATTTTAAATATAAACTTAGGCACTACAATAGCCACAATTGGTACAAGAGATTCTGTTACCATATCATACAGTGGTGTTCCACAAAATGGTACTGCTGGCGGTGGTGGTATTGGTTATCAAAAAACAACTGACCCTAATGCAGGTAATTATATTTATACATTGGCAGAGTCGTTTGAAGATAGAGATTGGTGGCCTTGTAAAGCAGATATGCAAGATAAAGCAGATACCATCGATATTTCTGTGAATGTTCCTTACCGCACCAATAATGCGTTAGCAGCCAATGCAACTGATACGTTTTGGGTAGCTACCAATGGTACTTTGGTAGATTCATCGTTTGATATTTCAGGCACACAAGCAAATCGTAATAGAACCTTTAAGTTTTTAAATAGGTACCCAATGGCTACTTATTTAGTGAGTGTTTGTGTAGCAAAATATCGTAGGTTTTATAGAGGCACTATTAACGTAAATGGTTTTAATATGCCTGTAGTGTATTATTTATTTGCTGGTAAAACAACTGCTATTTACAATACTATTTTAGCCTCTATGGATAAGGTGACGGAACTGGTTCAAGCCTTTGGTAATAAGTTTGGCAATTATGGTTTTGTTGACCCTGCAAAAGGAGGGAAACATGGGTTTTATGAAGGCTTGGGCACATTTGGTGGCATGGAACACCAAACCTTTTCTGGTATTTCAACCAACTCACTCAACAGCTTAGGGTTACTGGCTCATGAATTAGCCCACCAATGGTTTGGCGATAAAGTATCTTTTTCAACATGGAGCGATTTATGGCTGGCAGAAGGCTTTGCAAAATACAGCGAATCGTTAGCAGCTGAGCTTGTAACAGGTATGGGTTATACGCCTTATGCTGATAGAAACGGTGTAAAAGGCGTTGCAATTAATAACGCTAACAGAACTACCAGTACTTACATACCACCAGCAAGCGCTACAAACTCTGATTTAATTTGGGGTACAGGTTCAACATATGCAAGTACCATTTACAACAGAGGTGCTATGGTAGTATCCATGCTTCGAACTATGAGTGGCGATGCTAAATTTTTTCAAGCATTAACCAATTACCAAACAGACCCTGCACTTGAATTTAAATCAGCATCAACTGATAATTTAAAACAACACTTTAATAATGTTTTGGGGGTTGATTTAACTGAATTTTTTAATGATAACATTTATGGAACCGGTAATGCTGTTTATAATATAGGGTATCAATTATTTGGTACAGGTAATAAAAATATTGGGTTAACTGTTTTATCGCAAACTAAAAACCCAGTAACATCACCTGTTACGTATTTTAATAATCCAATTGTAGTACATTTAAAAGGATCCTTGGCTTCGCAAGATACTACCATTGTTTTTTACGATTGGGGTGGTGGTAATTTATCAAAAGCTGGTACTAGTGCAGGTATTGAGGCTCCTATAGCAGGTAACAAGCTATTTTATACACTTTCATTTACACCTACCACTTTTGCTTTTGATGATAGTGCTAGAACAATGTCAACAGGTAGCATGTCTATTGTTACAACGTTAGATTTACAAATACTTGATTTTGCAGTAAGGCAACACAATACTTTTAATGATGCCATACTCACTTTAGATGATAACACCATTAATGCACCCGTATATTTACAGCGTTCAACTGATGGTGTAAATTTTGAACAACTTGGCCAAATGCTGTTGCAAAATAGTAACGGTTCTATAAAACGATACGCCTTCAATGATTTAATGCCATTGCTTACAAATAATTATTATAGGGCTACCTATAACAATGCAAGTGGTGTAACCATATACTCTAAAATTGTAAAAATTGGAGGTTTTAATAATGGCGGTTTTGCTGTACTAAATAACCCAGTAAAAGCATTGTTGCAAATTAAAACCATAAGTGCGTTAGGCAAAGCAATTCAATTTGCTGTTTATGATGCAACAGGTAAACAAATATTATTGAAAGCTGTTGAAAATGCTGGTAATATAACTGATATCAACCTGCCAAATTTGAGTCCGGGTATGTACTTTGTAAAAATAAGTACCAATGGGTTGGCTGCAGAAAATTTGAAGTTTTTAGTGAAATAATAAGTGGTAATTTTTTAAAGCCCCTTTCTGAAAAAGAAGGGGCTTTTTTATTGTACTTTTGCGCCATGTATACGTTGAAAAAGAGTTTAGGGCAGCATTTTTTAAAAGATGAAGCAATCATTCAAAAAATTGTTGCTGCTTTATTGCAACACCCATTTCAAAATTTGTTAGAAGTGGGGCCGGGTGCAGGCGCTCTTACAAAAGCGTTAATTCAAATCAACAACATACAATTTAAAGCTGTTGAAATTGATGATGAAAAAGTACCTTATTTAAAAAATAAATATCCGGTATTGGTTGATAAAATTATTCACGAAGATTTTTTAACCATCACCAAACCATTCAACGAAACCTTTACTGTAATTGGTAATTTCCCATACAACATCTCTACACAAATTTTATTTAAAATATTAGATTGGAAAGATGATGTGCCCGTGGTGATAGGCATGTTTCAAAAAGAAGTAGCAGAACGTGCCGCTGCAAAGCCAGGCTCCAAAACCTATGGCGTTTTGAGTGCATTACTACAACCTTTTTACGAAATTGAATATTTGTTTGATGTGCCTCCTGAGAGTTTTAATCCGCCACCAAAAGTAATGAGTGGTGTAATTAGGTTGGTGCGTAAAGGGGATACCTTATTAGTAAAAAGCGATAGGGCGTATATGGTTTTGGTAAAAACAGCATTTAATCAACGAAGAAAAACCATGCGTAACGCTGTAAAATCTTTGTTTGATGCTACTATATTGCAAGATGAAATTTTTAACAGGCGTGCAGAAACTTTAAGTATTCATGAGTTTGCAGCCTTAACATTTAAAATGAGTTAATTTGCCACTGGCATAAATTAGTTTTTATATGAGTGAAACAACAGCAACAAAAGTAAGATTGGTAACTGCCGCCGCTTTGTTTGATGGGCATGATGCTGCCATTAATATTATGCGTAGAATTTTGCAGAGTAAAGGTGCCGAAATTATTCACTTAGGCCATAACCGTAGCGTTGCCGAAATTGTAGAGTGTGCCATTGAAGAAGATGTACATGGTATTGCCATTACGAGCTACCAAGGTGGTCACGTTGAGTTTTTTAAATACATGAAAGATTTATTGGTAGAAAACGGTTGCGGACACATCAAAATTTTTGGTGGAGGTGGTGGCACTATTCTTCCTGCCGAAATTGAGGAGTTACATGCATATGGTATTACCAGAATTTATAGTCCGGATGATGGGCGTAGTATGGGTTTAGATGGTATGATACAAGATGTAATTGACAAAGCTAAAACTGCTGTACCTGAACCAATAGCAACCGATGCGCCACATGCTTTAGGCGAAGCTAAAGATATCATCAGCATCGCAAGGGCAATTACATTGGCTGAAAATGGAGAAGATTTTTCATCATTATTAGCTCAAATTGAAGCTGCAAATAAAACAGCTGTAAAGCCTGCTGTATTGGGTATTACAGGTACAGGTGGTGCCGGTAAATCATCAGTAACTGATGAAATTGTTCGTAGGTTTTTAAATAACTATACTGATAAAACCATCGCTGTTATTTCTGTTGATCCGAGCAAACGAAAAACGGGTGGCGCCTTGTTGGGCGATAGAATTCGCATGAATGCTATTTCATCGCCAAGGGCGTATATGCGTAGTTTAGCTACTAGAGAGAGTGATAAAGCTTTGAGCCAATATGTTACAGAAGCCATCAATATTTGTAAGGCTGCTGCATTTGATTTAATTATTTTAGAAAGTGCTGGTGTCGGACAAAGCGATGCTTCTATTTTAGAACATTGCGACGTAAGTATGTATGTGATGACACCTGAGTACGGGGCACCATCGCAGCTCGAAAAAATTAATATGCTTGATTATGCAGATGTTATTTGCCTAAACAAGTTTGATAAAGCCGGCGCATTAGATGCCCTGCATGATGTACGTAAACAATACAAACGTAACTATGAGTTGTGGGATGCAAAAGATGAAGACCTACCTGTAGTGGGCACCATCGCTGCACAATTTAATGATGCTGGTGTGAATGTACTGTTCGATAAATTGATGGAAGTAATTGCTAAAAAAACTGCTTCAAATTTTGGCGCACATGCAGCCTTCGCAAAAAGTGGTGGTATGGATGGTTCAATCATTCCGCCTAAGAGAGTACGTTACTTATCTGAAATTACTGAAACCATTGCCGAGTACGATCAATGGGTACAAGCACAAAGTACTTTAGCTACACAATTGTATCAACTCAAAGGCGCTGTTACACTTGTTAAGGATGATGCAGCCACTGCTTTACAAAAAGCTATAGCTGAAATAGAAGAAAAACTCGATAGAGAAAATGCAAAACGTATTACGCAATGGCCTACTTTAAAAGAGGCATATCGTAAACCACACTATGAGTTTAAAGTAAGAGATAAAATCATTAAACAACCGCTTACATACACTAGTTTATCGGGCACTACTTTGTATAAAGTAATATTACCTACCTACAGCGACTGGGGCGATATTTTAAAATGGCAGTTGCAAGAAAATGTGCCAGGGGAGTTTCCTTACACCGCAGGTGTGTTTCCTTTAAAAAGAGAAGGTGAAGACCCTACCCGTATGTTTGCTGGTGAAGGCGGCCCCGAACGTACCAATAAACGCTTTCATTATGTAAGTGTAGGGCAGCCTGCAAAGCGCCTCAGTACTGCGTTTGATAGCGTAACCTTGTATGGTGAAGACCCTGCTTATCGTCCGGATATTTATGGTAAAGTAGGTAACAGCGGTGTAAGTATTGCAACGGTTGATGATGCTAAAAAGTTGTACAGTGGGTTCGATTTGTGTGATCCTAAAACATCAGTGAGTATGACCATCAACGGTCCGGCACCCATCATTTTAGCATTTTTTATGAATGCGGCTATTGATCAATTGTGTGAAAAATACATCATCGAAAATAATTTAAGAGAAACAGTTAATAAAACCATCGAATCAAAATTCGACATTAACCTATTGCCGAAGTACAATGGTGTTGATGGTAAACCTGTTGTACCTGCATTGGGTAATTTTGATGGAGCTTTGCCAGAAGGGAACAACGGCTTGGGTTTGCGTTTGTTAGGGTTAAGTGGTGAAGATGTATTGCCGGCAGATGTATATGCAAGTATTAAAGCACAAGCATTATCATCAGTTAGAGGAACGGTGCAAGCAGATATTTTAAAAGAAGACCAAGCACAAAATACTTGTATATTTTCAACTGAATTTGCGTTGAAGTTAATGGGTGATGTACAAGCCTATTTTATTGATCATAAAGTGCAAAACTTTTACAGCGTAAGTATCAGTGGTTACCATATTGCTGAAGCTGGCGCTAACCCTATAACACAGTTGGCATTTACTTTAGCTAATGGTTTTACCTATGTTGAGTACTACCTCAGTAGGGGTATGCATATCGATGATTTTGCACCTAACTTGTCGTTCTTTTTTAGCAATGGTATGGATCCTGAATATAGTGTTATTGGCAGGGTAGCTCGTAGAATATGGGCTAAAGCAATGAAGTACAAATACAAGGGTAACGATCGTAGTCAAAAATTAAAATACCATATTCAAACAAGTGGTAGAAGCTTGCATGCGCAAGAAATTGATTTCAATGATATCAGAACTACGTTGCAAGCATTATACGCTATTTACGATAACTGTAACTCACTCCACACCAATGCTTATGATGAAGCCATCACCACACCAACAGAAGAAAGTGTACGAAGGGCAATGGCTATTCAATTAATTATTAACCGTGAGTTAGGTACGGCTAAAAATGAAAATCCTAACCAAGGCTCTTTCTTAATTGAAGAAATGACAGACTTGGTAGAGCAAGCGGTGCTTACAGAGTTTAACAGAATTACGGAACGTGGCGGCGTTTTAGGTGCAATGGAACGCATGTACCAACGCAATAAAATTCAAGAAGAAAGTTTGTATTACGAAACGTTAAAGCATACTGGAGAATACCCAATTGTAGGGGTGAATACCTTCTTAAATAAAAATGGTTCACCTACAATTTTGCCTGCAGAAGTAATACGTTCAACTACTGACGAAAAAGAATTGCAAATTAATATGTTGAATGCCTTTAAACAGCGCCATGCTGATAAAAGTGCAGCCATGTTATTACGTTTACAAAATATTGCCATCGCTAATGGAAATATTTTTGAAGAATTAATGGAAACCGTAAAGTACTGTTCGTTAGGTGAAATTACCAATGCATTATACAGTGTTGGCGGTCAATACAGGCGTAATATGTAAAAGCAGTTTTTATAAAATGGCACTTGTAAAAGTGCCATTTATTTTTAACCACCTAATATTTATTTAGGTAGATGTTGGTTTTACATCTTATTAAATTTTAATAATCCATTTATGGTTCGTTTATTATTGAGTGTATCTGTCATATTGTTATTAAATGCTTGTGCAAAGCAACCTTACGCAGCGTCTAACAAAATTTATAAAACCAAAGTAAAAGCGTTAGCTAAAAGTATACAAACAAAAGCGGTACCACTACAACCTAATGATATTAAGCAACCAACTGAAAATATTTACACTACCAATTTTGGGTTACGTAAACCCAATATGGTGATACTACATTATACGGCTCAAAATAGCTGTGAGCAAACGTTGCAAACCTTTACCAAACCTGCTACTGAAGTAAGTGCACACTATGTTATTTGTAAAGATGGTACGCTTCATCAACTAATTAGCGATTACTTACGTGCTTGGCATGCAGGCGCAGGCAAATGGGGTAATAATGCGGATGTTAACTCTAGTTCCATAGGTATTGAAATTGATAACAATGGTATAGATAGTTTTAGCAAAGCCCAATTAAATACCTTAACTATTTTATTAGCATCATTAAAAAAGCAATACAATATACCTACTACAAATTTTATTGGCCATAGTGATATTGCACCTACTCGTAAAATTGACCCAGGCACTAAGTTTCCTTGGGAAGCCCTAGCTAAAAAGGGTTTTGGTAAATGGTATGCTGATACCAGTACGGTACAATTACCTGCGGGCTTTAATGCAACCTATGCTT
Source organism: Ferruginibacter yonginensis (assembly GCF_042651465.1). Lineage (NCBI taxonomy): Bacteria > Pseudomonadati > Bacteroidota > Chitinophagia > Chitinophagales > Chitinophagaceae > Ferruginibacter > Ferruginibacter yonginensis. Next base: position 1,562,610 of record NZ_JBHSCZ010000001.1, on the reverse strand, counting down.
TACGTATTATTGGTTACGATGTTACAAATGTAAAAGCTGCTATTAAAGCTTTTAAATTGCATTTTATAGCCAATAATGTAACTGATGATTTAAATGAAGCTGAACAAAAAGTATTGTATGCAGTAATGTCACAATACCTATAATTTTAGCTATTACTTATGGGTGATTTATTACTAATAAAATATTTACCAATAACCGGCAGTTTTGCAAACTCCTTTTGTTCTACCAACCCTAAAAATTTGAGGTAACTGTATAATAAAATACTTGCTACTGCAATATCAAAATAGGTATTGCTCCACAAATAAATACAACCCTTGTGTATAAAAAATAAGAGTACAACAATTACTATGTAGGCTACTAGTTTTTTCCATGCGTAGGGTACTTTGTAATGTTTTTGCCCCCAAATAAATGATATCACCATCATGCTGCCATAGCTAAAAAAAGTTGCCCAAGCACAAGCCATATAACTGAAGTATGGTATAAATGCAGCATTAATAGCCAGTGTTATAGCCGCACCTATAAAAGTAATGTATGCGCCATATTTTGTTTTATTAGTGAGTTTATACCAAATAGATAAGTTGTAATAAATACCTAAAAACATATTGGCTAATAATAATATTGGTACCACTTTTAAGCCCACCCAAAGTTGTTGGTTGCGTATAAAATGTTTCCAAACATCTAAATAAAGTGCCACAAATAAAAACATAATGGTGATTGTAATCACAAAAAATTTCATTACTCGAGCATACGTTTTTTGAGGGTTGCCGCCTGCAGCTTGTTTAAAGAAAAATGGTTCGGCTCCCATACGAAACCCTTGTATAAACAATGTAATTAATATCGATAATTTGTAGCATGCGCTATAAATACCTACTTCAAATTTTGCTGCATCAACACTCGTAACTGGTGCCCACCAACCCAGCATTATACGGTCAAATGTTTCGTTGATCATACCACCAAAACCTGCAATGAGCAAGGGTAGTGCATAAATAATCATTTGTTTCCATAAAGAGCCATTAAACGAAAAGTTGATGTGTAATACTTCTTTTAATAACAACAAAAATGTTAATGCAGATGCTATTAAATTGGCTACAATAACATAACCTACGCCATAGTCTTTGATATACCATTTGGCAATCCAGCCATTAGGGTTTTGTGTAACTAAAGTAGGACAAACACTTATAAAGAAATACGTTAAACCAATCGTGACAAAAATATTTGCTAAACGGGTAAATGCAAATTTTACTGGTCTTCCATCTTGCCTCAGCTTAGCAAACGGTAACGTTGTAAGGGTATCTAGCGCAATTATTAAAACACTATATGTAATAAACTCTGGATGATTATTGAGTTGTAAAAATTGAGCAATGCTATTATTGTTCAATAAAAATATAAGTGATAAAATAAGTGTTGATACAAATATGGATATACTAGCGGTGCTATATATTTCTTTTTGCGAATGTTCTTTATGTGAAAACCTAAAATAGGCAGTTTCTAAGCCATAAGTAAACAGCACATTTAAAAAAGGGATAGCGGCATATATTAAGCTTACTTCGCCATAACCTACTCCTGATAATTTGAGGGTTAAATAAGGTGTAAGCAAATAGTTTAAAAAACGAGCTACAATGGAACTTCCGCCATACCACAACGTATCACCAGCCAATTTTTTAATACTGCTCAATTACAATAAATTTTTTTCAAAAGTAATGATTTGATACGGCACATGGTTACCTATGATTCTCAAAATTTTGAACAATGTCAGGTAAAAATCTTTTGTTTCTGGTAAAGCTTGTATCAGTAAGGGTATACAAAAATAAAATCAATTGCTTTTTTTCTCTTTCTGTGAGTTGAATCCGTTTTTTTAAAATGGGGTCAAGGTTTTGTAAAGTTGTATCAATATTGGTGTAATGATTTACCACCAACTCCAATGTCAACATACGGCCATCATGCATATACGGAATGGTAACACCCACATTTCTTAAAGTAGGCACTTTAAATTTTAATGCGTCGCTTGGTTGTTGCGTAATTTTTTGTCGACCCACATCCCCCAACTTATTTATTGGCATGCCATTGTTTCTAAAACTATTATCTGTAAAAAGGGGCTCTTTATGGCACGTGTTGCAATGTTGTTTAAAAATTTCGTATCCAGCAGCTTCAGGAGCAATAAACTGTGCAGTGCCTTTTCGTACTTGATCATATTTACTATTGGCGCTTATTAAGGTGCCCATAAATTGTGCTAATGCCTTTAACATACGTTCTGTGGTAACAGTAGCATCGCCAAAAGCGTTTTTAAAGTAATGACGATAACTCGTATCTTTTTTTAACTTCAGCAATACGTTGGGGAGGGTTTCACCCATTTCGTTGCTGTCTGTTATAGGTGCCAAAGGTTGTACTTCTAAATTATTAATAGCACCATCCCAATGCATGTTGCTCATCCATGCTAGGTTTACCAAACTTGGCGCATTACGGGTGCTGAATTTGTTATTTACACCATGACTAAAATCATGATCATACGTTGCGAACGCAGCAAAAGGTTGGTGACAACTTCCACAACTTGTTGTACCATCAACACTCAATTGTGTATCGTAAAATAACTTCTTACCTAATTGAAAACCTTCTTCAGTTATTTTATTTTTTGCAAAGATGTTTTTACTAGGAGTAGGAAAATATTTGGGAATATCTAACTGTAGCGGCGTTGTAACAAATACGTTTTTGGTAGCACTTATTAAAAAAAGGGCCAAGGTTGTTAAACTTATTATTGATATGATCATTTTTAATTTCACTCAGCATCTGTTTGTTGAAACATTCCTACAAAATTATTAGCCGCATGTACTGCAAGTACGCCAGGTGTAGCAATAACAGGTGTTTCAGCTATTTTAATAGCATATTGATGGTTCCAAAATGCATCCATATTCATGGCTACATAAAGGTGTAATGCGTTGTTGAATTTTTTTATTTGATTGGCATTGATAGGTATTGAAATGGTACGCATGGTTTGTTGATTAGGCAAATACCCACCAATATGGTATTCAATTTTGTTATTGATAGCGGTACTATTGCTACTGTAACCTTCTGCTTTAAACATAATGTAGCCGCTGTTCCAGGTCCAAAACATATTGTTGAGCGGATCTAAACTACCGCTTTGAGCACCACTACAGTTTAAAATACTATCCACCCCAATTTGAAATTGCAATGCTTGTAACGGTAATGTAACATTGTTTATTTGAATAATATTATTGGTATCGTTTTCTATTAAGTATACATTTTTATTGTAAGTGGCTGTATTGCCGTTCTGCAAAGTAATATTGCTTACATAATATTTTAATTTACTGAGTTGGTAGCTTTCGCCAAAATTATTGGTATAGCTTGCTTCATTCAATACTATTTTTTTGTTATTGGCTTTGTTTATAAAGTGAATAACAAGGTTAGTGGCTTGAGCATTTGCAGCAGCACCACATAACAGTAAAAGGCACCAATAAATAAGATTGAATTTACTCATTATGGTTTGTAACTTTTTTTCTGCCTTGTTTAATATTGCTATCGTTCTTTTTTTGTGCCAATCTTTTTTCTTTAGCGGCTTTGGTAACTTTTGTGGGAGTTCGTTTTTTGGGTGTTATTAATGCCTTTGTAATAAGTTGCAGTATTTTACTTTTTACCAATTGTTTATTAGCTAACTGCGAACGTTCGGTTTGGTTTTTTACCAATAAATAACCCTCTGCATTTATTTTATTAGCAAGTTTAACACTCAACAACTGTTTTTCATCTTCACTAACATACTTTGATTGCTGAACATGCCAATAGCCCTCAACCATGGTTTCAACCTTGTTTACATTTTGGCCACCTTTACCGCCGCTACGGGCTGTTTTAAAGATGATTTCTTTTAATATGTCGGATACCATACCCTTAAAATTACTATATATTCGTTTCAAACAAAAAGTTACGATTATTTGTAGCGTTAATATTTCGATAATAACAAAAAAACAAGCATTTTTGCATCAATCTTAAGCTTTTGTATGTTGAATCGTATTTATCAATCACTTACTGACCGTAAACAGCAACGAAAAAAATCGTTTGCGGTACTTATTGATCCAGATAAGGTGAACGATAAAAGTATGCATCAACTCATACAATTATCAATAGATGCGCAGGTGGATTATTTTTTGGTGGGTGGCAGTTTGGTAGTATCTAGTTATTTAGATGAATGTGTGCAGCTTATTAAAGATAATTGTACTGTACCTGTAATATTATTTCCTGGTAGTCCATCACAAGTTAGTAAATACGCCGATGCTATTTTATACCTGAGTTTAATAAGTGGTCGTAACCCCGAATTATTAATTGGTCAACACGTAGTATCTGCCCCTGTGGTTAAAAAGAGTGGGTTAGAGGTGATGTCAACCGGTTATATGGTGGTTGATGGAGGTGCACCTACTACCGTATCATATATCAGCAATGCGGCACCGTTACCATCAGATAAAAATGAAATTGCCATGTGTACTGCAATGGCTGGTGAAATGTTGGGTATGAAGTTGATTTATATGGATGCCGGCAGTGGTGCAAAAGTGCCTATTACTGAATCAATGATTAGTAAAGTAGCCAGTTGTATTGATGTGCCGTTGATTATTGGTGGTGGTATTACAAGTGCTGAAAAAGCCTACCACAACTGCAAAGCCGGAGCTGATGTAATTGTAGTAGGCAATGCTATTGAAAAAGATCCTTCGTTAATTAAAGAAATGGCTGCCGCTATTCACAGCGTTGCTATTACAGTTTAATTTTTTAGTGCTACCCTGCTTGGCGTATCTTTCCCATTTATAATACTTACGCTGCTTAATGCAATCGCTTTTATCACCTCTGTCATATTATCAAGGTCTAATGATGCTACATCATCACTTTGTTTATGGTAATTGGGTTCAATATCCATTTTAGATGTTGAGATCGTATGTGCAGGAACACCCAAGGCTGCTAATGTAGCGTTATCGCTTCTGTAAAATAAATTTTGTGAAGGGTAAGGGTCAGGCTCAAATTTAAAAGCAGTGCCTGCTAAGTTTTTTTGCAGTATGGTGCCTAGGTCAGATTTTTCAAAACCAGTAATATAAGCACTGTTTTTACCCCACTTGCTTTCTGTACCAATCATTTCTAAATTAAACATTGCCACCACTTCGTTAGGGTTTACTTGTTTTGAAAAGTATTGTGAACCAAAGCCTCCAATTTCTTCAGCAGTAAATGCCACGAAAATAATGGTGCGTTCATTATTTTTAATTTTGCTAAAATATTGGGCCAACATTATTACTGCTGTAGTACCAGCTGCATCATCATTGGCACCATTATAAATAGAATCGCCAGCAGCATTGGCTTTGCCAATACCCAAATGATCGTAATGTGCAGAAAAAACAACGTATTCATTTTTTTTGCTTTTGCCTGGTAGTACGCCTACAACATTGGTTAAAACGTTGGCCGTTACTTGGTTGTTAATTGTAAATTGAAAAGAAGTTGGTACCGTATTTAATAACACAAATACGGTGTTGTAGTCAATACTAAAACCATCTCTTTTAATGCGTTTTAGTCTGTTAAAATCTTTTGCAAAAGCTGTATTTACAAATACGATGCTGTTCTTTTTTGTTTGATAAATGTCTGTTGCTACAGCTAACAAATTATCATTTTCGTTGATGGTTTTTACAACGTAGCCACTTTTTTCATTGATGTTAATGATTGAATCTGTTGTAATGGCAACAATGTTGGCTGTTTCAATAGTTGCACCATCTGCAGTGCCATTAGCATTGATGAATTTAGTGCGAATATTATTGAACGATTGTAAGTAACCACTCAAGTTACCCAAAGGTTTTAAACCACTTTTTTTAAACTCAGCTGCAATAAAATTTGCAGCCATATCAATTTCTTTTGTACCTGTTTTTCTTCCTTTTAACTCGTCAGATGCTAAATAACTTTCAATACGTTTCGCTTCTGTAGCTGTTATTAATTGGTTGATGTTTTGTGAACTTGCATTAAAATGCGACCAGCAAATGATGGCAACAACAGCAATTTTTTTTAACATGTATATAGATTTTATTTTTATAAACTCATCATTTCTTTAAAGCGTACGGCTTGTCTGCGGCTTACTTCTATTTTTTCACCACCTTTTAAATCGAGCAATAAACCACCGTTAAAAAAGGTTTCAACTTTTTCAATCATACGTAGGTTTACAATATGTTTACGATTGGCTCTAAAAAATACCCTTTCATCTAAGCGTTCTTCCAAAGCGTTGAGCGATTTTAATATAAGTGGTTTGTTGGTGCCGAAAAACACTTTGGCATAATTGCCCACACTTTCAAACAAGCGAACATCAGCTAATTTTACAAACCAACAACGTTCACCATCTTTCACAAACACTTGGTCGTTTTCGCTGAGCATACCACGGTTTACACCAGTAAGAGAAGCAGCCATTTCTTTTTCTTCAGCTAATTTTAATTTGTGCAAAGCATCGCCTATACGCTTGGGTTCTACGGGTTTCATTAAGTAATCCAACGCATTTACTTCAAAAGCTTTTAAAGCAAATTCATCGTAGGCGGTAGTAAAAATTACATGAGGGGCTTTATCTAGCTCTTGTAACATATCAAAACCAGTTTTACCCGGCATTTGAATATCTAAAAAAATTAAATCGGGGTTTAAACTTTCAATTTTTTCGATGCCTTCTTTTGCGTTGGCCGCTTCGCCTATAATATCTACCTCAGGAAAATCTGCTAATAATTTCTTTAATTCGTTTCGTGCCAAACGTTCATCATCAATAATCAATGCTTTGTACATGATGGTAATTTTTTAGTTATAAGATGGCAACAATAGGCATAATTACTTTTGATTGTACCATATTGTTTTCTGTTTCATTTATTTCAAATTGGGCTTTTTTATTGTACAACAAATTAAGCCTGTCTTGCGTACTTTTTAAGCCAAAACCTTCATCAGCCTTGGTTTTTAACGAGGTTAAATTACCCGTATTTAATACAATTAACTCATGGTGGTTGTTTTTGAAGTATGATGATATTTTGATGATACCACCATTTTCTGATTTGCTAATACCATGTTTAATAGCATTTTCAACCAATGTTTGTAACATCATTGGCGGAATAGGTTGTGTGAGTGTATCAGGATGAATATCCATTTCAATTTGCAAACGCTCTTCAAAACGCATGTGTTCTAAGGCTAGGTAATCCCTTACAATATCTAACTCTTGTTGTAAAGGCACTGTTTCAAGTGTTTCAGCTTTTAAACTGCTGCGTAAAATATTACTTAACTCAGTTATTGCCGTTCTTGCTCTTTCCGGATTTTCATCTACCAAAGCCCTGATACTATTCAACGCATTAAAAATAAAATGAGGATTGATATGCGATTTTATAGTTTTTAATTCAAGTGATTTTACCACACCTTCTAACCGCAGTTTATCTAGTTGGTCGTTTCTGTTTTTATCAACATAATGCCACACCAAATAAATTAATAACCATATCGATATTAGAATGGTATTAAAAAATATACCACCAAAATTGCGACCTTTTCGTTGTTCTTCAAACTGCCATTGGTTGTTTTTATCTCTATACCAACCGGTGCTTTTTTTAATTCGGGTATAGGCTACATATTTTGTTGAATCAAGCTTGCCATTGTTTTCAAATAGGTAATAAGTGGTATTTGCAACGCCTAAGTCTTTTTCGAGTTGAGCCGCTTTATCTTTTCTTTCATTTATTTCATAACGCTCAAAAGTATTGCCGGGTATTTTAGTGATAGATTCTTGAAAATAAAATGAAACGGTGGAGCCAATTAATACCGCAGCAATAAACATTAAAAAGATTTTATCTGCCGAAAAACTCATCCACTTCATTTTTTTTAAAATGTAACGAATGAGGTGCGTAATTAAAATAAAACTGATAAAATCGCAGAAAACTGAATAGAAAAATAAGTTGCGTTTTAAAGCTGGCGTTAAATAGGCTTCTGGTGCAAATTGGTATGCAATAAATACCTGTAGTAACACCCAGCTACCCCAACCAATAAGCTGACAAAGCCAATATCTTGTTCTTCTTTTCATTATTACAAATGTAAACTGGCAGTAGCTTTTTAAAATTTTAAAGTTGTACTACTGGTAGTATTTGTGTTTAAAAGGTTAGTAATTATTATTGATAATGTTTATACTGACGGTAATTTAATTTAAAAAATAAAAAAGCCGTAATAAAAACATGATAAACTACTGTACCTTACATCATTTCGTTAATTTGCAACTATGGCAAATCCTAATTTAAATAATGATGCTAACAAACAAACTTCGGTAGAAAAGGAGTTTGAAAATAATATACGACCAAGGGAAATTGCCGATTTTTCTGGTCAACCTCAAACCATTGATAACCTTCGCATATTTATTAAGGCGGCCAAGCTGAGAGGCGAAGCGTTGGATCATATTTTATTTCATGGCCCGCCAGGCTTAGGTAAAACCACTTTAAGTAGAATTGTTGCCAACGAACTCAATGTAAATATTAAAGAAACAAGTGGACCCGTTATTGAAAAGCCAGGCGATTTAGCCGGCTTGCTCACTAATTTAGAGCCGAATGATGTGTTGTTTATTGATGAAATACATCGATTAAGTAATGTGGTAGAAGAGTATTTATATGCAGCAATGGAAGACTATCGTATTGATATTATGATTGATAGTGGACCAGCGGCTCGTAGCATACAAATAGATATTAATCCGTTTACATTAATAGGCGCCACTACCCGAAGTGGTTTACTCACAGCACCTTTGCTATCAAGGTTTGGTATAAAAAGTAGGTTGGAGTATTACGATGCAGCTACCCTAAAAAATATTTTGATAAGAAGCGCAGGCATATTGCAAACCAAAATTACCAGCGATGCGGCAGCTGAAATTGCAGGAAGAAGCAGGGGTACGCCTCGTATTGCCAATGGATTGTTACGTAGGGTAAGAGATTTTGCACAGGTGTTAAGCAACGGTATTATTGATATGAACATTACCGAACATGCCCTCAATGCTTTAAACGTTGATAAGTATGGGTTAGATGAAATGGATAATCGTATTTTGAGTACTATTATTGATAAGTTTAAAGGCGGCCCCGTTGGTATTACCACTATTGCAACAGCAGTGGGAGAAGAGGCCGGTACATTAGAAGAAGTATATGAGCCTTTTTTAATACAAGAAGGTTTTATAATGCGTACTGCAAGGGGTAGAGAGGTAACAGCAAAGGCGTACAAACACTTTGGTAAAACACCTTTACGTGGCAGCGGCGATAATTTATTGTTTACATAATTTACATATTACATGTTGAATATTAATACCAACCTCACTATTTGGTCAATCGTAAACCTATTTGTTTTTGTAGGTATTATTTTCTTTTTTATGCGCTACATCAAAAAAAAATACAAAAAATAATGGCTTTGTATAAAATAAAAAAGGCTTCTCAAACGAGGAGCCTTTTTTTATTTGTTTAATAGTATCATTACAAGGTTTCTACTAACCTAAAGCCATTGCCATGAATATTTACAATTTCAAGCTTAGCATCTTCTTTTAAATACTTACGTAATTTGGCAATGTACACATCCATACTTCGACCATTAAAATAAGTATCGCTGCCCCATATCTTTTTCAAAGCGGCTTCTCTTGGGAGCAAATCATTTTTATACTCTGCAAGCATTTTCAACAATTCATTTTCTTTTGGTGATAATGTTTGCGTTTTGCCATTTACCGTTAATTCACGTAAACGTGGGTTAAAATGGTAAGCTCCTAAATCGAACTCAGCATTTACCTCGTCTTTGTGCATTTCTTCATTACGCTTTAAAATAGCTTTTATTTTGTGTAACAATACTTCGCTATCAAAAGGCTTGGTAATATAATCATCTGCCCCTAATTTGTAGCCTTGTATAATATCATCTTTCATGGTTTTTGCACTTAAGAAAAACAAAGGCACATCTGGGTTTATATCCCTAATTTCTTCTGCAACGGTGAAGCCATCCATATTTGGCATCATTACATCGAGTAGGCATATATCAAACTTTTCACGTTGAAAAGCAGCTAAGCCTAGCCTACCATCTCTTTCCAATGTTACATCGTAATCGTTGAGTTCTAAATAGTTTTTTAATACCATACCAAGGTTGGTATCATCTTCACAAAGTAAAATTTTAGGTTTAGTTGCTTCCATAATGAAAAATTTATTTACAAATAAAATTAATTGATAATCAATACTGCTAATATAATGCCTAATTTTTTGTTAAGCTACAACATTATGTTATACAGATGTTGATTGTGATAATTGGTTTAACTACTGCTTGTTATAGAAATGGTAAAATAGTAGTACTTACGTTTGGTGGCTCAGGGATAGCAGCGAAAATATTTTTTGCCGAAGGTTAAAAAAATATTGCAGCGTATAGCCCTAACCACTGGTGCCACCTGCATTACAGCCCACAGCCCCACACATTACTTACGTATATAAGCTTTGTCTGTTAATGTTTTTAAAAAGGCAATAATGTCTTTTTGCTCTTGTACAGTGAGCCCTAACCCTTTTTTTAAAATAGGGTCAATATTTTGTTGATGTGCAAAAAAGCCATTGGGTTGGTTGTAATAGGCCAATACTTCTTCTAAGGTTTTAAATTGGCCATTGTGCATATACGGTGCAGTAATGGCTACGTTACGCAAACCTGGGGTTTTAAATTTACCAATATCTGCCTTTTTTTTAGTGATGTTGTACCGACCACTATCGTTGAGTTGTAACCCGTTGAATAAGCCTATATTTTTAAAGCCATCATCAGTAAAATCTTCAGTAAAATGGCACTCAAAACATTTGCTTTTGTTGCCAGTAAACAACTGTCGGCCACGTTCTTCTGCTGCTGTAAAACGTACTTTATTATTGGCCCAATCATCAAACTTACTATTGGTGGTTTCTAAACTTTTTTCGAAGGCAGCCAACACATCGGCCAAATTTTTTTCGGTTACTTTTTGTTTGTACAAGTGGTAAAACTGTTTGCTGTAAAAACTATTTTGGTTAAGGCGGTTTACAGCTTCGGCAATGGGTAAGCCCATTTCATCTTTATGAGCAATGGGTTGTAAGGCTTGCTGTTGCAAGGTTGTAGCCCTACCATCATAAAAAAAATATGGTCGGTTAGCCATATTTAATACCGATGGTACATTGCGTTTGGTAAGGGTGCCGTTAATGCCTTTGCTAAAGGCAACAGTATCAGCAAAGGCTAATGTTGGGTTGTGGCAACTTGCACAACTCACTGAGCTATCAAGCGATAAAATATTTTCGTTGAACAATAATTTTCCTAAAGCAACTTTAGTTGTAACATTAGTTGGTTGCTCATTTTCATGTATAAACCCAGCTACACTAGCTATGCCAGTGCATAATACCAATATGGTAAAAAATGATTTCATTAATGCTACAAAAAGGTTCGTTTTAGAAACAAATTTATTTTAAGGTTTATTGTAACTTTCACAAAAAATATAATATGCAAGATAATGCAGCTTTTGTTGATGCTATAAAAAATGGTTACACTTTTAAAGGGGAGTCTGTACAAATTGGTGCAGCCATGCTCAATGGTACGGTAATACCCGATGCAAAAATATTTTTACCCTTAAAAACCATGAATAGGCATGGCCTCATAGCTGGTGCAACGGGTACAGGTAAAACCAAAACCCTGCAAATGATAAGTGAGTTTTTGAGTGATGCTAGTGTGCCGGTTTTATTGATGGATATAAAAGGCGATTTAAGTGGTATTGCAGCTTTGGGAGCAGTAAATGATAAGGTTACAAGTAGGTACCAACAAATTCAATTACCATATACACCAGCACAATTTCCAGCTGAGTTATTATCGTTAACGGGTAAAAATGGGGTAAAATTGAGGGCTACAGTAAGTGAGTTTGGTCCGGTTTTGTTGAGTAAAATATTAGATTTAAATGATACCCAAGGTGGCGTAGTGGCGCTACTTTTTAAATACTGTGATGATAATAAATTGCCCTTGCTCGATTTAAAAGATTTTATAAAAGTATTGCAGTTTATTGGTAACGAGGGTAAGGCTGAAATAGAAAAAGTGTATGGTAAAATATCAACCACGTCAACCGGAACTATTTTGCGAAAAGTAATAGAGTTGCAACAACAAGGTGCGGATGTGTTTTTTGGTGAACGTAGTTTTGAGGTAGATGATTTGATGCGTATTAGTGATACTGGCCAAGGTGTTATTAATGTGTTGAGGGTGATGGATATTCAAGATAAGCCCAAATTATTTTCCACTTTTATGTTGCAAATGTTGGCGGAACTTTATGCCTCAAGCCCAGAAGAAGGCGACCTCGATAAACCTAAATTGGTGTTGTTTATAGATGAAGCACATTTAATTTTTCAAGAAGCTAGTAGCGAATTGATTCAACAAATTGAAACCATTATTAAACTCATTCGTTCAAAGGGTATTGGTATTTTCTTTTGTACACAAAACCCAATGGATATACCAGCATCAGTATTAGGACAATTGGGTATGAAAATTCAACATGCTTTAAGGGCGTTCACTGCGGCTGATAGAAAAACGATTAAACAAACGGCTGATAATTACCCTGAAACTGAATTTTATAAAACTGAAGATCTTATTACACAACTCGGTATAGGTGAAGCCTTGGTAACCATGCTCAATGAAAAAGGTATACCTACCCCTTTGGCCCAAACCATGTTATGTAGCCCTCGTAGTAGAATGGATATATTGACTGACGATGAAGTACAAAACATCAATGCAAAAAGCAAACTAGTAGCCAAGTATAATGTAGATGTGGATAATGAAAGTGCTTACGAAATTTTAACAGCCAAATTAGAAGAAGCCACTGAAAAAGCAGCAGAAGCAGAAGAACAAACCACTAAAAAATCATCTGCTAAAGAGGAACCATCCACTATCGAAAAAATTGCCAATAACAGCATTGTAAAAAGTATGGTGCGTACCGCAGGTAATGGTTTAGTAAGGTCACTTTTGGGCGCTTTAGGCTTGGGTGGTAGAACTACCAAACGAAAATCTAGTTGGTTTTAAAAATTATTATTAAATTTAATATGTAGCTATAATCAATTGATTATCAATGTAATAAATATCTTTTAAAACGTAAATTTACTATTTTGTAGTATTTGTACTACAAATAATTGTAAAAATGCTTGGTAGAAGTAGTATATCGATGTATCTTCACATCGGTTTTTCATAGGATATTGGATTTTAAAGCGGGACTAGATATCTATCTTGGTCCCTTTTTTTTGCCTGTTACTTTTTAATTTGCAATAAATTTTTATTGTTCTGTTCAATTATTTCTTCTGTAATTAAGTATTGTATAACCAACCAAACAGAACGTTGCCTTAATGGTTTTAGTTGTTTCATTAACTGTTGCAATGGTAAAGGTTGTTGTTGCAACATTATTGTTATTTTATTACAAACTTCGTTGAATTGATCGGGTGGTAAAGTAGCGTCGGTATTATTGATACAATTATCACAAATACCACATTTGGTGGCTTGGGTATCGCCAAAATATTGGGCAATGATGCTACTTCTACATAAGGTTTGGTTGCTTACATATTGTTCCATAGCAACGGCTCTTTTGAGTGCTTCTTTTTTACGGAGCAGGTGGGCTGTTACATCTATCTGAAAAGCATCTGTATACATCCTGTTTTTTAAAAGTACAATTTGAGGCTTTTCAGCGGCTGGTTTATATTGTAAAATACCGTGTTGGTGTAACTGTCGTATATGCGTAATTACTGTTGCAACATCTAATTTTAAAAATTTAGCTAACAATGTTTCATTGATTTGTGCTGGGTAATCAAATACACCTTCGTAAGAGCGGAGCAACCCTTTTATAGTAGGCTCTAATGAAGGGTAGAGTTGCTCAAAAGCTTGCAAATCATTTTTTGAAACGGTGAATACAACCGTTGATTGTTTAAACATTGATTCAGCAAGTGTAAAAAAACCATCTTGCGCCAATGCTTGTAAACCATAAGTAGCTTCTAAAATATTGAACTTGAAATTTTTTGCAAACACAGCAATATCAAAGTCATGGCTTTCACCTTCTCCACCACCTGCAGCAATTTGTAGATGGTTCATAACGGCCATATAAAGTGCTTTTAATTTTTCGGGAGATGGATATCGGTTTTCAATATTTGATATTAAATCCGTAGCTTCTTTTGCATTGTATAATAACACAGCGTAAGCTCTTTTTTCATCTCTACCTGCTCTGCCAGCTTCTTGATAATAATTTTCTAAACAATCAGGTACATCATAATGTACTACCACTCTTACATCGGGCTTATCAATACCCATACCAAATGCATTGGTGCAAACAATGACGGTGGTGATATTATTTACCCAATTTTGTTGTTTGAGGTTGCGTTGTTCGTTGCTTAAACCTGCATGGTAAAAATCAGCATTAATATTATTGGCTTTGAGCAAATTAGCCACTACAGTAGTTTGTTTACGGCTTTTGCAATACACAATGGCAGCGCCTTTTACTTTATTTAATATATCAACCACTTTGGCTTCTTTGGCCGTAGGTTTAAAAACGCTGTACGATAAATTGGGTCTTACAAATGATTGTTGAAATTTTTTGAAGGAAGGTTGAAATAATAAATTTGTACAAATATCATCTTGCACTTTTGTTGTGGCTGATGCTGTTAAAGCAATAACCGGAACGTTGGGTAGTTCATTACGTAAATTGGCAATACGCATGTATGATGGCCTAAAATCGAAACCCCATTGTGATATGCAATGTGCTTCATCAACCACTAATAAACTGGGTTTAATTGCAGGTAAATATTCCAAAAACAATTTGGTTTCTAAACGTTCTGGTGATACGTATAAAAATTTGTAATTGCCATGTGCTGCATTTTGCAATGTTTGTTTTACTTCGTTATAATGCATGCCTGCATAAATTGCTAATGCACCTATACCTTTCTTTTTTAAGTTTTCAACTTGGTCTTTTATTAAAGCAATGAGTGGACTCACCACTAAACAAATCCCTTCTATCATCATTGCTGGCACTTGAAAACAAATTGATTTACCGCCGCCTGTAGGTAATAAAGCCAAGGTATCATGTTGTGCTAACACTGCAGCAATAATATCGGCCTGTAACGGACGAAATGTTTTGTATCCCCAATATTTTTCTAGTGTAGCAGTTGCATCCATGTGAGGCTTAAAGTTAGTGCTTTAATGATGATGTTTCCTTCACAAAAAAATATCAAGTTTTATTAATCAGTAACTTTTTTTACATAAAGTTTTACTGAATTAATGGCCAGCACAATATCACTAAAACCCATGGCTAATGCAGCTAAGGTGGGTGTTAATAAGCCGAACGCAGCAATAGGTAATGCTACAATGTTGTAGATGAAGGCCCAAAATAAATTTTGTTTAATAGTACGGTAAGTGTGTTTGCCTAAGCCCAAAGCCATGGGTAAATTTTTTAAGCCTTGGTTCATTAAAATAACATCAGCACTTTGTATTGCAATTTGTGCAGCATCACTTAATGAAATACCCAATGATGCTTTGGCCAGTGCAGGTGCATCATTAATACCATCACCCACCATTGCAGTAGGTGCAGCAGCATTTAATGAAGTGATGATGGCTAATTTTTCTGATGGAGTTTTTGATGCATACACTTCATCAATCCCTAATATTTGTGCTACTTGTGCACATTTAATGGTACTATCACCACTTAATAAAATAGTTTTTATTTGCTGTTGATGCAACCAATTGATTACGGAGGCAGCTTCTGGTCTTATTTCATCTGCAAGGTTAATCCAGCCAATTAAAATATCATTTTTTATTACATATAAATTATGTTCACTTGTTGGTATGCTAGGTAATATTTTATGTGAACCTACTTTGTATATATTGCCTTCGTGGTCAGTGGCTACCATACCAACACCTTTTATTTCTTCTATTTTTTGCCAAGTAATAAAGTCGTTCGTTTTCCATTGTTCGGTTATGGCTTTCGCAATAGGGTGGTTTGAAAATTTTTCGAGTGAGTACACCATTTTTTTAAATGTAATATCATCTACATCACTTTGGTATTCGGTTACAGTAAACTTGCCAGTGGTAAGTGTGCCTGTTTTATCAAACACTACTTGCTTTATTTTTTTAAAGGTTTCTAATGCGGATGCATTTTTAAATAATATACCCAATTTTGCAGCCCTACCTAAACCAACAGCAATAGCAGCAGGTGTGGCTAAACCCATGGCACAAGGGCATGATATTACTAAAACTGCAATACCCCTTAACATAGCTTGTGCACTACTTACATCAAACAAAAAATAATTGATTATAAATGTGAGTAAAGCAAACCCGAGTACCACAGGCACAAACACTGCACTAATACGATCAGCTAATTTTTGTAAGGGTGGTTTTTCAGCTTGGGCTTGTTGCACCAAATGAATAATATTGGCAAGCACAGTATCTTTACCAGCTGCAGTTACAATGGCTTTTACCAAACCATTTACCACGGTGCTGCCGCCAATCAATGTATCTTTTTTTTGTTTGGTTATAGGCTCAAATTCACCAGTAATAATGGCTTCGTTTACACTACAATCGCCCCATAAAATTTTACAATCGGCTGGCACTTGTTCACCATTTTTAATGAGTACTAAATCGCCATTTTTTAAATATTTATTTTCTATCGGAAAAATTTGTTCTTGATGTTGGTCATCAAAAGCAATCATATTGGCCATTACTTTTTGTGTAGCTGTTAATGATTTTACCGCTTTTTGGGTTGACTGGATAGCAGCTTCTTCTAAATAATTACCAAAAAATACTAAGGTGATGATGGATGCCGTTGTTTCAAAAAATAAATAATGTTCCCCTAAATTCAATATAGCACCAACCATACTGTAACCAAACGATGCTATGGCACCCACCGTAATTAGTACATTCATATTTGGGCTACCATGTAACAAACTTTTGTAAGCACTTTTGCCAAAATAATACATGCCTACAACAAACACTGGTAAACAAATAATGGCCTGCACCCAAGGGTTCATGAGCCAGTGCATATGTAGGGGTAGCATGTGCAACATCAATACCACGGTAACGGGTAGTGTAAATAAAAAACGTTGTTTATTGTTATGTAGAAAATTTGTTTTTGAGGGAGTGATGGTAACGGCGTTTTCATCAACCACCTTATAGCCCAATTGTTGAATACCTTTTTTAATTTTTTCAATATCCAAAGCATCAGCAAAACTTACTTCGCCAGTAATTGCATTTACGGCTACATTATTCAATCCTTCTTTTTTTAAATAGTTGGTAATGCTGAGTGCACAGTTGCTACACGTCATGCCTTCAACTTTCCATTCAGTAGTTTGCATGTTGCAAAATTATCTTGCTTTATGGTTAACCAAATACTAATTAACCAATTTATATTTGCAACATGGATGTAACTTTTACACTCGATACAATTCAAACAGCCGCAACCACCTTGTTGCAGCAAATTGGCCAACGCAAAGTAATTGCTTTACATGGCGAAATGGGTGCCGGTAAAACTACTTTGGTACATGCAATTGGTGAAGTGCTAAGGGTGAAAGAAGCCGTGAGTAGCCCTACTTTTTCCATCATCAATACCTATACAACGGCACAACAAACCACTTTGTATCACCTTGATTTATACAGATTAAAATCAGTGCAAGAAGCCATTGGTGCAGGAGTTGAGGATTGTTTGTATAGTGGTGATTTATGTTTGGTGGAGTGGCCAACTATAACACCACAATTATTGCCTGATGATGCGGTGCATGTGTATATCACCTCTAAAGGAAATAATGAACGCCTGCTGCAAATAAAATTGTAATTTGTAAAAAAGAATTTATTCAATGGCCACTACCAAACCTTTTGTATCACCATCGCTCAGCTACGAAACCTTAGAAGAAACGTTGGATGTAAAACCTAAGAAAGATCAACTTTTTATAGGCATACCCAAAGAAGATTCTTTTAACGAAAATAGGATTGCACTAACGCCAGATGCAGTGAGTGTAATTGTGGCCAATGGGCATGATGTGTGGGTGGAAACCAACGCAGGTATTGGTGCTAATTATACTGATAAAGATTATAGTGAGGCAGGCGCCAAAATTGTATACGATAAAAAACAAGTTTTTGAAGCTGATATTTTAGTAAAAAGTGCACCTGTAAGTGAAGAGGAATGCGAATTACTTAAAATGAACCAATACATCATTTCACCCATTCATTTAGCCGAAATGAAAAGGGATATTTTAATGAAGATGATGCTCAAAAAAATTACAGCACTTAGTTTTGAAAATTTAAAAGACGATAGTGGTCATAACCCTATTGTACGCAGCATGAGTGAAATTGCTGGTTCAGCTGTTATGCTTATTGCTGGGCAATACCTCAGCAATGCCAATAACGGAAAAGGTGTATTGGTTGGTGGTATTAGTGGCATACCACCCACAAAAGTAATTATAATGGGCGCTGGTATTGTGGGTGAATATGCAGCTCGAACGGCATTAGCAATGGGAGCTAGTGTAAAAATATTTGACAATAGTATTTACAGATTAAAACGCCTGCAAAATAATATTGGCGGTCGTATGTGGACCTCCGTTTTAGAACCAAAAATTTTGGCCAAGCAATTAAAAACTTGTGATGTAGCTGTTGGCGCTTTAAGCAACGATGGTGGTAGAACACCAATGGTGGTTACAGAACAAATGGTGAGCAATATGCGACCAGGTAGTGTAATTGTTGATGTAAGTATTGACCATGGCGGTTGTTTTGAAACCAGCCAAGTTACCACCCATGCAGCGCCCACTTTTACTAAGTATGATGTAATACATTATTGTGTACCCAATATACCAAGTGGTTTTGCACGAACTGCATCGCAAGCCATTAGTAACGTACTGATGCCTTTATTATTAGAAACTGCTGAAGATGGTGGCGTAGATAATATTATTTGGTATAAAATAAATATACGTAGCGGTATTTATATGTTTAAAGGCGCCCTCACTAATTTTCATTTAAGTGAACGTTTTAATTTAAAGTATACTGATTTAAATTTATTGATAGCAAGTAGGAGGTAAGCTTATTTAATGAAATAAAGAAAGTGAAAATAGTATTAGCAATGCAATCCCTTCAATGAGCCATACTCTTTTATTGTCAATGATGATCCATTGTAAAAAAAAGTCTAACAATAGCATTACAATTGCAGTGTAAAGTAAATAACCTGCAGCAATTAAATCATTAGGATTATTACTATCTATTTTTAAAATAACAGATAAAGTAATCATCATTACAGCGACAAAATTACCTGGGGTTACATTGTATTTTAGTTTCATTTATTTATAATCACTTATTGAAATTACAGCCGTACAGTTTTCATACTCTTGAGGGTCGTTGCTACTTACCACTACTAAACGATTGTGTGTATATTGTTGCCAAAGCTGTTTGTATATAGCAACGCCAGCTTCATCTAAATTGGTAGTAGGTTCATCTAACAACAACGTGGTTGTATCACTGAAAAACGCTTGTGCTAACTTTAAACGTTGTTTCATACCGCTACTAAAATACCTTATTTCTTTATGGCCTGCTTTGCTGAGCCCTACTGTATTTAATATATCGCTTATAGTAGCCACCAACGGTTTAAAATTTTGATGGAATTGTAAAAATTCAATGGCGGTCATCTCTTCCACCACATCTAAATAAGGCGCTACAATGGCTATTTGCTGGTAAGATGTTTCTTCGTTGTAATTATTGGCAGCTGCTGCAGGTTTTCTTGTAATGGTACCTTCGCTATGTAACGTAGCACCTGCAATTATTTGTAGTAATGTTGATTTGCCTGAACCATTGGCCCCTGTAATAGCATAACTGTTACCTTGCAAAAAGGTATAATTGAACTTTCTAAAAATCCATTCTCTATTATACCTTTTGCCTGTATTTTGTAATGTTATATTCAATGCAATTAATCTTCAGAAACAGCGCCTTTTATTTGACGCTTAATAATACCCCTGCCACTTTCTCTAATAAAGGTTACAATTTCATCTCTTTCATTGGTTGCAGGTACTTCTTCTTCAATATAATTGAGTGCCTGTGTAGTGTTTAACCCTTTGTTGTAGATGATGCGGTAGATGTTTAAAATTTCGTTGATGCTTTCTAATGAAAACCCTCTTCTTTTTAAACCAACAGAGTTAACACCTGCATAGCTTATAGGTTCGTTACCTGCTTTAATGAAAGGAGGTACATCTTTACGTATTAATGAGCCACCGCTTATAATACAGTGTTGCCCAATTTTTACAAATTGGTGTACGGCACACATACCACCTAAAATAGCAAAATCGCCTAACTCTACATGACCAGCTAACTGGGTGTTATTGCTCATAATGCAGTTGTTGCCAATTATACAATCATGTGCAATATGGCAATAAGCCATAATTAAACAGTTGGTGCCCACTTTGGTGGTCCAGTTGGCTTTACTACCACGGTTAATGGTTACAAACTCTCTAATGGTTGTATTGTCACCTATTTCAACAGTGGTATCTTCTCCACTATACTTTAAATCTTGCGGTATGGCAGATATTACAGCCCCCGGAAAAATTCTACAATTTTTACCAATACGAGCACCATCCATAATGGTTACGTTACTGCCTATCCACGTGCCTTCACCAATTTCAACGTTAGGGTGTATAACGCTGAATGGATCAACTTTTACGTTGGTAGCTAATTTAGCATTGGGGTGTATGTATGTATGTGGATGAATCATTGGTTATATTAAATTTTAAACAACCATTATTTGTTGGTTGAGTTTTATTGTTGATTTGCTTTAATTACTTTTAGTTAAGATATTATTTATAAATGAATATAAAAATATTTATTCATACTAAATTAAACCCTTCTTACTATTTGAGCGGTAAATTCACCTTCTGTACATAGCTTATTGCCTACATAAACGCTGCCCTTCATAGTACAAATACCTCTTCTAATAGGTTCCATCAGTTCCATCTTTAAAATCATGGTATCGCCAGGCACAACTTTTACTTTGAACTTACAGTTGTCAACTTTTAAAAAGTAGGTATCATATTGCCCCTCGGGCATTGATTTTATGCATAAAATACCACCTGTTTGCGCCAATGCTTCTACCTGTAAAACACCGGGCATAATAGGGTTGCCGGGGAAATGCCCTTGAAAAAAATATTCGTTGAAGGTTACATTTTTAATACCAATCACTTCTTTTTCGTTGATACGTATAATCTTATCAACTAACAAAAACGGATAACGGTGCGGTAGTATTTTTTCAATTTCTTCCAAAGGAATTAATGCAGGAGCACTTGGATCGTAAGCCGGTACATTTACATTTTTGCTATGCTTTTTAAAATGTGCCTTTAATACTTTTGCTAAGCCTACGTTACTGCTATGGCCGGGTCTGTTAGCCATAATATGCGCCTTCATGGGGTAACCACTCAGGGCTAAATCACCCACTACATCTAATAATTTATGACGAGCCGGTTCGTTATTAAAACGCAGTTCTAAATTATTAAGGTAGCCTTCTTTTTGAACATCAATATTATCTTTTCCAAAGGCTTTGGCTAGGCGTTGCATTTCTTCGGGTGTAATAGGTTTATCAACTACTACAATGGCATTATTGATGTCGCCACCTTTAATTAAATTGTTATCTAGTAATGCTTCTAATTCATGTAAAAAACAAAATGTTCTACAAGGGGCAATTTCTTTTTGAAAATCTTTAAGGCGTTTTAAATCGGCATGTTGTGTACCTAACACAGGCGAATTAAAATCAATAAGTGTTGTAATTCTATAATCGTTAGCAGGAACGGCTGTAAACTCTGCATTTTTAGCTTCGTCGTAAAATGAAATAGGTTCATCTAATTCGTACCAAACTTTTTCAGCATCTTGTTCCACCACACCTGTAGCTTCAATTAAATTGGTAAACGGCATGCTGCTACCATCAATAATTGGTATTTCGGGGCCACTTACTTCAATTAAACAATTATCAATACCCATACCAACCAACGCTGCTAAAATATGTTCAACGGTTGAAATTTTAACCTCACCTTTTTCTAAAGTGGTACCACGGCTTGTATCTGTAACCAAATCGCAATCTGCTTTAATGGGTGCACTACAGCCTAAATCAGTACGTTTAAATTGAAAACCAAAATTGGGTGGGGCAGGGTTCAGTACCATATCAGCATGAATACCACTATGTAAACCAGTACCCGATATTGTTACGGGTGCTTGTAATGTGTGTTGTTTGTTTTCGTTGAAGTTGATATCCATGCCTTTATGCTTTTGTGCAAATATATTTTAAATATTGGGGCTTATAAAATCAATTAACAACAAAATACTGTTATTACAAAATGCTGTGCATTAAAATTGTAGCTGAAAACTACCAAATACACCAAAGTGACTTACTTTTTGAATAGGGCGTTCATTGGCTGTTAAACGCCAAATAAAATCAACTCTAAAAACTTTGAAGATGTTATCAATACCAGTGCCCAACTCCATATATGTTTTATTGTTGAGCGTTTTAAAAGTGCCTACGGTATTGTTAAGTTTTAAATTATCGTTGCTTAATGAACCCCACAAGGCTTTGCCTGTCCAGAATTGACGCCATTTTAGTTTACGAGTAATGTTAGTAAACCTAAATAAACCTGCACCAACATGGTGTTCTACATTGAGCCCTGCATAACGATCACTGAGGTATTCAAAACGGGTCATTAAATTAAAGGCGTTGCCATTGTAATAATAAATATCGTTGCCAGGGTGGTTTTCTAAAAACACATATGGGAGCGTACCATCAACCTTGCCAGCAAAAATTTTATATGAAACGGAGCCGTAAGGTGAAATTTTGATATTATCTTTTATGTTTACTGATACACGGTGATAGTTATAAGCACTGTTACCAACACCAGCCATACCTTTTGAAAAAGTTGCTTCAATAATTGGGTACTTACTACCCAATGAATACCTGAAATAATCACCTTCTAAATACTGTTCGAGGTAAGCAAAACGGAGTTTTAAAGCGGTTTCAAAATTAATAAGTGTGGTGCCATTAACGGTTTTTAGCGCTGGTAAATTAAGTAGGGGATCATATTGTTTATGTATGAAAAATAACTCAGTTGAAAACCCTTTGCCAAAGTCTTTCAAAATTTCGAAACGTACATCTTGTAAACGAATAAATTTTCGAGTAATGTTAGGTTTTCTGATGGCTAATGAAAAAACATTGTCTTGACTTACTTCGCCAATTTGGCTAATACCATTGTCAATATCTTTTGAGTACGATGCATGTAACCTAAAGCGGTTGGGTGTTTTAGTAATGTTCCAATACGCCTCTGCTTGGCCTTTAAACTGTTTATCTTTAGTGCCGTAAGCTAAATACGTATGTATGTAAATTTTTTTATGAAAACCAGGGTTGGTACCTAAATCGAACCGCAAACGAGTGCCTTCATATTGGTTGGCACTTACCCAATTAAACCAAGGGCCAAACACTACATTACCATCATTGGTATAGCCGGTAGTTAAAAATTTTATACGTTTTTGAAACTTTTTAAAAGTGGGCATGCTATTGAGTTTATCAACAGTAGCATAAATGGCTTTTTCGTTGGTAGATAAACTATCATGCCTAAAATTTTGCCAGCTCGAATCAGAAAAATTATTAACACCTTTTGCCGTAGTGACCAGCTCTTCAATATTTTGCGCTTTAAATAAATTGGTGATGGAGTCGCTATTGATGATAATGTTTTTGTAAGAAGTTGTTTTACGACCAATCATAGTGAGTGATTGTTTGCCGAGTATTTTAAAATCAGCGAAAAACTTATCCCTGCTAATAAAATATACAGAATCGTTAATTGGTATAAACTCTTGAAAAATACCTACCCTGTCAACAAAATTTACATTAGCATCTTTACCTAAGTTTAAACCAATTTTTTGAATTTGGTAAGTGCCAGCAAATACCATTGCATCGCCTTCAAATGTGTTTTGGCCCGGATGTTTTGGCCTAAATACAAAATGCAAAATCTTTTTGCCATTTAAAATTTGCGTATCAGGTACTGAGAAGTTGTAAAAATCATCGGCACGATCATTAAAGGGGCTCACAAAATCTTTATCCATTACGTTGATGTAGTTGCCGTACACGTTTACGTTTTGGTTCATTACCCCCAACATTTTCGAAATACTTTCGTTATTAATGCCTTTTATGTTGGTGGCTTTTATGTTTTCAAAATACTTTTTGGTGTTTTTTTGAAACGCATAATCGCTGATGCTTTCCACTAAAAAAAATGGAAGAAATGGTTCTTTTTCTGAAGTACTGTCGATATTATCAAATATGAATGAAAAAGGTTTTAAAATAAAATTCTTTTTGAGTTTATCTGCTTTAAAGTTTTTAAAATCAATTTCAAGTTTATTGTAAGCTTCGTATGCAAAATTGGTTTGGTTATAGCGGTTGTATAACTTTTTTTTGCTCATAATTTTGCGCCACAAAAACAGCCCTTTATTAATTTTTGATTTTATTACAACTTCGTTGGAAGTGCCTCTTTGTAAGGAGATAATAATTTGTGCATCGCCATTGAGCATGCTAATAGGCTCTTTAAATGTTTGGTAGCCTACATAGCTTACCATTAAAGTATCAACAGTGCCTGGTTTTAAGTAAAATGAAAAATTACCTGCACTATCAGCCACTTTACCATTACCAGCCAATGCAAATGAAACCGAAGCAAAATTTACGGGCTCTTTAGTAAATGCATCTTGCACCATCCCACTCAACGTAACCAATTGAGCACTAGCCATTAACGGATAAACGAAAAATAATAATAAAAAAAGGTACTTATGAATACGCAAATGAAAAAGGGTTATTGTTGTTAAAAATCACCCAAAAATACCTTAAAGCAACGTAGATAAGTGTTAAATTAATTTTTGCATCAACAATTTAATTTCATTTTCAAGCGCTTTTATGCGTTTTTCCATTTCAGGTAAATTACGACTTAATGCTTGGCTACGAAGTGCAGCAGTATAATCAAAAGCAGGTGAACCTGTTACAGCGCTGTTGGGTGTTTTTATGGATTTACTTACACCGCTTTGTGCATTTATTTTTGTACCATCAGCAATTTGTATGTGGCCTACAATACCTACTTGTCCGCCAATCATAACATTATTACCAATTTTTGTGCTACCGCTTACTCCTGTTTGGGCTGCAATAACACTGTTGTTACCCACTTCAACATTGTGGGCAATTTGTAAAAGATTATCGAGTTTAGCGCCTGATTTTATGATGGTACTACCAATAGTTGCCCTGTCAATAGTAGCATTGCTACCTATTTCAACATTATCCTCAATAATAACGTTGCCAGTTTGTGGTACTTTTTTAAAGCTACCATCTGCTTGAGGGGCAAAACCAAAACCATCGCCACCAATTACAGTGCCTGCATGTATAACTACATTGTTTCCTATAACACAATCGTGGTAAATTTTTACGCCGGGGTGTATAATGGTGTTATTACCAATACTAACATTGTTACCAATAAATGCGTTGGGATAAATTTTTGTATTGTTACCAATTTGAGCATTTTGACCAATATATGCAAAGGCTCCAATAAAAATATCGGTTCCCTTTTTTGCGGTAGGGTCAATATATACGGGCTCTTGAATGCCCACCATTTGCTGCGATTGCATTTTTTGGTATTGCTCTAATAAAGCAGCAAAAGCTGAGTAAGCATCAGCAACTTTAATAAGTGTAGCCTGTATAGGTTCTTTTAAAACTTGTGTATCATTAATGATTATGACGGAAGCTTTGGTATTGTACAGGTATTCTTCATATTTGGGATTAGCTAAAAATGCTAATTGGCCTGCAACGGCTTCTTCAATTTTACCGAATGATGATACAGTTGTAGCGGCATTACCTTCAACAGAACCACCAATAATTTGTGCAATTTGTGCTGCGCTAAATTCCATCTATAAAGTTAGTTTGGTTATAAACCTATGTAACAAATGTAATATTTTTTGCTTTTGCCACGTAAGCTCTCATTAATTAAAGCATCATCTACTTGTGCTATATCTTTCACTTCTCCATTTTTGTATAAAATTTTGATAGGGTTATCATCAAAATCATATGTGCTAATGCTTGCATTGCCTTCAAATACCAACCAGTTTGCATCAGCTTCATTGAGTTCGTAATGCTGCATTACCGCTAATTTGGTCCTTTTAACAAAAGCCTCATCTGCTGGTGTTGCACTATATTTTACCTTCAATAAATTTCTATTCATAATACCATTGCTTAATAAGGCAAGTACTTTATCAGAATGGCTGCACCAAGTTTTAATTGCCATCATAACATCAGCATCATCAATACTGCAAAACTGATCGAGGGTAATATTTTGTAATGGTTCGTTTATAAAACTATTAAGGGGTTGTGCACATGCTGCTGCTACAAATTTGGCTCTTTTGATAATGCGTTGTAACATTTGCTCCGCACTCACTACGGTTTTATGTAGGTATACTTGGCGGTACATGAGCCTACGGGCAATTAAAAATTTTTCGATAGAATAAATACCTTTTTCTTCTACCATTAATTCGCCGTTGTGTACGGTAATCATTTTCAAAATTCTATCGTATGCCACGTAACCTTCCACCACACCACTAAAAAAACTATCACGTGTGAGGTAATCCATTCGGTCAACATCTAATTGACCGCTCACTAATTGGTGTAAATATTTTTTAGGATAAGCGCCTGTAAAAATTTCTAAAGCCATCTGTAACTTGCCATCAAACTTTTGGTTAAGTGCTTCAATAATAAGCAACGAAATTTTTTCATGGTGCACACCTTCAGCCAACACTTGTTCAAGTGCATGGGAGTACGGGCCATGACCAACATCATGTAACAAAATGGCAATTTTAGCCGCTTGTTGTTCAGCAGGTGTAATGTCAATGCCTTTTCTAGTAAGCTCTTGTAAAGCCAAACACATTAAATGGTAGGCGCCTAGCGAATGGTGTAACCTTGTATGAACAGCCCCCGGATATACCAAATGCGCCATTGCCATTTGCTGAATACGACGTAACCTTTGGTAGTAAGGGTGTGCAATGATGTTGAACACCAATTCATCATCAATGGTTATAAAACCGTAAACGGGGTCGTTAATTATTTTGTGAAAAGCCATATTTTTTAATAATGCGTACAAAGGTACGGGCAAGCAACTGTTATATGCTATATAATGGAGAGGGTTTGCTAAAATCAATATTGTTAAAACAACCACAAACTATTTGCAGTAAGTACATAAAATGGTATAAAAATTATATTTGCTAATAGGGGCACAAATTTTGAAAGGTATTTCATAAAGATTTTAAACTAAATTTTACAAATGAATGTAGCAAAAATACTTTGGGTAGATGATGAGATTGATTCACTCAACTCACAAATCATGTTCTTGCAAAATAAAGGGTACGAAGTAGCCACTAAAACCAATGGTTTTGATGCAGTTGAATATGTAAAAGAGAATATTGTTGATGTGGTGTTGATGGATGAAAGTATGCCAGGTATTACTGGTTTACAAACGCTGCAGCAAATTAAGGAAGTAAACAGCACCATACCAGTAGTATTAATTACTAAAAATGAAGCTGAAAATATAATGGATGAAGCTATTGGTAGCCAAATAAGCGATTACCTTATAAAACCTGTAAACCCAAATCAGGTATGGCTTTCACTAAAAAAGCTGATAGATAATAAAAGACTTGTTGCTGAAAAAACAACCACTGCATATCAACAAGAGTTTAGAAGTTTGTTTATGGCGCTAAACGATAACCCTAACTACACCGAGTGGATGGATTTGTATAAAAAATTGGTGTACTGGGAGCTTGAAATGAAGAAAAGCGATAGCCCCGAAATGCAAGAGGTTTTTGCTACACAAAAGCAAGAAGCCAATATTGAGTTTTTTAAATTTATTTCAAAAAATTATAGTACTTGGGTAAACCCTAAAAGTACCGATGCTCCTATTATGAGCCATACGTTACTTAAGTATAAAGTTTTACCTCATCTTGAAAAAGGAACACCATTATTTTTTGTGTTGATTGATAACCTTCGATTTGATCAATGGAAAGCCATACAGCCCACATTTGCAGAAAGTTTTAGAATACATGAAGAAGAAACCTTTTATGCTATTTTGCCCACAGCTACGCAATATGCTCGTAACGCTATTTTTGCCGGGATGTTGCCAATAGATATTCAAAAACAATTTCCGGAGCAATGGAAAAATGATGATGAAGAAGGTGGAAAAAATTTACATGAAGAAGATTTTTTAAGAGCTCAATTAAAAAAATTAGGTAAAGGCGATATTAAAATATCTTATACTAAAATCACTAATAATCATGATGGGCAAAAGTTAGTAGAGAGTATGCATAATTTATTGCAAAATGATTTAAATGTAATTGTATACAATTTTGTTGATATGCTGAGCCATGCACGAACTGAAATGGAAGTGTTGAAAGAATTAGCTGGCGATGAAACAAGTTACAGAAGTATTACACAAAGCTGGTTTGAACATAGCCCTTTACACCAAGCTTTGAAAAAAATAGCCGACAAAAAAATTAATATGGTGGTTGCTACTGACCATGGTAGCACTCGAGTAAAAACACCTGCAAAAATAATTGGCGATAAACAAACTACTGCAAACCTCCGTTACAAACATGGGCGTAACCTCAATTATGAAGCTAAAGATGTGTTAGCGTTTAGAGATCCTAAAGAGGCTGGTTTGCCTGTACCAAATGTAAACTCAAGTTTTGTATTTGCTAAAGGTGATATCTTTTTATGCTATCCCAATAATTACAATCACTTTGTAAACTATTATAAAAATACCTTTCAACATGGTGGTATTAGTTTAGAAGAAATGATTGTGCCGGTTGTAAGAATGACTAATAAATAAAGAATTGTTGCAACATAACTGTATTTGCTAAAATAGTTATCAACTTTTGTTGAAAACGTTTTTTGAATGAATCATATAAATGAAGCAAGTTGCAGGTATTAGTTTAATAAAATTTATAACTAGGGTATAACACTATGAAGTTTACACAACATACACTTGATAAAATAGAAAGAATTGCTGAAGAAAGTGGCTATGTTATTCGTTATGAAAGAGGTTCTTTTCAAAGTGGATATTGTATTTTGCAAGCAAAAAAAGTGGTGGTGTTAAATAAGTTTTTACAAATTGAAGGTCGTATTAACACCATGATTGATTTATTACCACAACTGAACATCAATATTGATGCTTTAACGCATGAAAGCCAAAAATTGTTTACTGAATTAACGGCTTTACCAGCGGCATAACCACAAAGCTATTTGTTATATATTTTAAATGATTTGTCCACCACTCACTATCACTTTTTTGGGAACAGGTACCAGCGGCGGCGTACCTATGATTGCTTGTGATTGTGAAGTTTGTCAATCAACCGATGCATATAATAAAAGGCTACGTAGCAGCATATTGGTGCAAAGTAGTACTACTAATTTGGTTATAGATACGGGCCCTGATTTTAGAACACAAATGCTACGTGAAAAAGTAAAACGTGTTGACGCTGTTTTATTTACGCACCCACACAAAGACCATGTTGCTGGGTTAGATGATATTAAGGCTTTTAATTACTTTAATGATACTTCTATTAACGTATATGCCAATGCTTTAACCCAAAAGGCCCTCAAAAATGAGTTTTATTACGTTTTTGCCGAACATAAATACCCGGGCGTACCTGATATAACTTTGCATGATATTGATGAACAAACTATCATAGTAGGCGATATACCCATTACACCCATAAAAGTATGGCATTTACACATGCCTGTATTAGGATTTAGAATGGGCGAATTCACCTACATTACTGATGCGAATCGAATTGAGCCAAATGAAATGCAAAAAATTGCAGGCTCAAAAATATTGGTATTAAATGCATTAAGGCACCAAAAACATTTATCGCACTTTACTTTACAAGAAGCTATTGAAGTAGCGCAAACGCTGCAAATACCCCAAACTTATTTTACGCATATTAGCCACCAACTTGGTTTACATACCGAAGTAAGCAATACCCTACCCGTTAGTTGTAAGCTGGCATACGATGGACTTCAATTGGTAGCGAATTAATATTGGAAATTTTATTAATTCGTTATAAATTAGTCTTACAATCTTATCCCTATGGCTAGCCCGTTTATAACAGGTTTTTTTTCTTTTTGTAAAAAATCAAGAAAAGGAATTACATACTTAGTAGCATTTGTAACAACAGTTTATTTGAGCATATTGTTGTACCCCTTACTGTATAAGCCAACAACAAAAACTGCTGATAAAAAAATCATCGCTGCGGCTGATTCTCTCAACTATGCTATTATAAAAGATGATGCTTTTGATGATGATAATTCAAATGATTACAACGGTAAGTATAAACCGCAGTATAACAATCATAAAAAAATTACACCCTTTTATTTTGATCCCAATACTTTGTCTGTTGCTGGTTGGCAACAATTAGGTGTAAGTGATAAAACCATTGCTGGTATACAAAAATACCTCTCAAAAGGCGGAAAGTTTAAAACGCCTGAAGCTATCAATAAAATATGGGGTATTAGCGATGCAGATAAAGCCATTTTATTGCCCTATGTACGCATAGCAGCACAATCAACCTCCAATAAATTTTTTGATAATAGCAATAATTACAGCCCCAATCCATATCCTAAAAAAATAATATCAGCAGTTGAAATTAATAGTACTGATTCAACAAGTTTAGAAGCATTGCCAGGTATTGGCCCCGGTTTTGCAAAACGTATTATTAATTTTCGAAATAAGTTAGGTGGTTTTTATAAGGTGGAGCAAGTAGCCGAAACATTTGGTTTACCAGATTCTACTTTTCAAAAAGTAAAACCCTACATTAAAATTGACGCTAATACCATTAAAAAAATAAACATCAATACAGCTTCGCTTGATGAATTAAAAGCACACCCATACATTCGTTGGCAATTGGCAAATGTTATTATGGCTTATAAAAAAGAACATGGCAATTTTACAAGCATTGAAGCATTAAAAAAAATTATGATAATTGATGATATTACTTATAATAAAATAAGCCCCTATCTTACTTTGTAGATGTGGATGAACGGTTGTTAGTCTAACAGGTAAATGCACTAAATTGCACTCTCAAATATCATTAAACCAAAATGAATTTTACCACGAACGAATTAACCAACCAAGTTGCACAATCTGCTAAAGATTTTGCACTACAGCACATCAAACCTCATTTAATGGAGTGGGATGAAGCGCAAACTTTTCCAGTACATATTTTTAAAGAGTTAGGCAAGTTAGGCTTAATGGGTATTTTAGTGCCAGAGGCTTATGGAGGAACCGGCTTAGGTTATTATGAATACAGCGTAGCCATACAAGAGATAGCAAAAGTATGCGGCTCCATTGGCTTATCACTAGCAGCACATAACTCTTTATGTACAGGCCATATTTTAGCTTTTGGTAACGAAGCACAAAAGCAACAATACTTACCCAAACTAGCCACTGCTGAGTTTATTGGGGCATGGGGTTTAACCGAACCTAACACAGGTAGCGATGCTGGCAACATGAAAACTACTGCTGTAAAAGATGGTGATAATTGGGTAATTAACGGTGCTAAAAGTTGGATTACCCACGGTAAATCTGGCGATGTTGCAGTTGTTATTTGCCGTACAGGCGAACCAAGAGCTAAAAACAACAGTACTGCATTTATTGTTGAAAGAGGCACACCTGGTTTTACAGCCGGTAAAAAAGAAAATAAATTAGGAATGAGGGCTAGTGAAACAGCCGAAATGATTTTCGATAATTGTGTGGTTAGTGATGCAAACCGTTTAGGCGAAGTAGGGGAGGGTTTTAAACAATCAATGAAAATTTTAGATGGTGGCCGTATCTCTATTGCTGCATTAAGTTTGGGTATTGCCAAAGGTGCTTACGAAGCCTCATTACAATATGCAAAAGAGCGCCAACAGTTTGATCAACCTATTGCAAATTTTCAAGGCATATCATTTAAGTTAGCTGATATGGCTACTAAAATTGAATGCGCTGAGTTGCTTATTAACCAAGCATGCGATTTAAAAATGCAAGGGCTACCAATGACCAAAGAGGCAGCTATGGCTAAGTATTATGCCAGTGAAATTTCTGTAGAAATTAGTACAGATGCTATTCAAATATTTGGAGGATATGGTTACACCAAAGATTTTCCAGTAGAAAAATTTTACAGAGATAGTAAGTTGTGTACCATTGGTGAGGGTACTAGCGAAATACAAAAATTAGTGATTGGTAGAGAAATTTTAAAATAAACAAAAGCCTCGTTACAATTTGTAACGAGGCTTTTTTAAAAATAATTTTTATGAAGTGGATGTTATGTTTTGCAGTTATCGCTGCAACTATTGCTTGTAATAGTAACAATAACAATAGTACTGTAACTGCACAAATGCCTGCAAGTGAAATAGCTAATGGCGAAGCCTTGTTTAAAGCCAATTGTGCTAGTTGCCATAAGACTGTTGAACCTTATGTTGGTCCTGCTTTAAAGGGTGTTGCCAACCGTTGGCCTAGCAAAGCTTTGCTTTATGAATTTGTACGAAATTCACAAGAGGTTATAAGCCGAAATGATTATGCAAAGAAGCTTTACATGGAATACAAAGAGTCGCCCATGTTACCTTTTCCGCAGTTAACGGATGCTGATATTGATGCAATTTTAAAGTACTGCGATACCTACAATCCTTAGTTACAAATAATCTTCATCTTGTTGCGGTGCAGTAGCATCTGCCTCAAATAATTTATCAACTGCACCTGCCATCATCGGAAATTTTTCTTTTACAAAATCTTTGATGGTGTCTAATGCTTTAGCAGCTTGCTCATCATTAATTTGAGCATTCATTTTTATTTTATCAATCAATTCTTTCATCATTATATTTTTAAAGCAACGTATTATTTAGTTTTTTTTGAAGCAGCATCCATATAATCTAACACTAAGTTTGTAAATGCTGTAACTCCCAATGTAAAGCTACTTTCATCAATAAAAAAGCCAGGTGTATGGTGGCTTGCAGCATCTTCTTTTTTCACATTGGCTGGCAATGCACCTAAATTAAAAAATAAACCAGGGGCTTTTTGTTGGTAAAAACTAAAATCTTCCGAACCTGTTTTTGCATTTACTAAAATGGTATTATTAGCGCCTGCTGCTCTTTGTAATGATGGTAACATTTTACGAGTAAGGGCAGTATCATTAAACGTTACAGGGTATTGTACGGTGTATGGTAATAATATTTCCGCAGTGGCATTATTTGATGCTG
This sequence comes from Ferruginibacter yonginensis, assembly GCF_042651465.1. Classification (NCBI taxonomy): domain Bacteria; kingdom Pseudomonadati; phylum Bacteroidota; class Chitinophagia; order Chitinophagales; family Chitinophagaceae; genus Ferruginibacter; species Ferruginibacter yonginensis. Next base: position 1,529,324 of record NZ_JBHSCZ010000001.1, on the reverse strand, counting down.
CTGTATTGTTTACTATTTGTTTTATACGGTTGTAAATCATGGTTTGGTCTGCATCAGTAAAAGTGCGTACAGTACCCTGCATTTCAACTTTTTCAGGTATGATGTTGAAACGGTTGCCACCATTAATGCTACCAATAGTAACAATGGCAGCATTTTCAGTAATATTTACATTACGACTCACAATAGTTTGTAAGTTATTTACAATTTGTGCAGCCGTTACAATAGGGTCAATACCTTGCCATGGCGATGCACCATGAGCACCTTTGCCGTTAATGGTAATTTTTACATCACAAGCACTGGCCATAAAGCCTGCAGGGCGGTAGCCAATTTGCCCTACTGGTAATTGAGCATCTACATGTAAGCCAAACACCACATCAACCGTTGGGTTGCTCATTACCCCTTCTTTAACCATTAATTTTGCACCACCTTCTTCACCAACAGGTGCACCTTCTTCAGCTGGTTGAAAAATAAATTTTACGGTGCCTTTTAATTCATTACGCATACTGGCTAGTACCTCTGCTGTAGCCATTAGTATAGCGGTATGAGCATCATGCCCACAGGCATGCATTACACCAACCGTGTTACCGTTGTAGGTAGCGGTTACTTTTGATGCAAATGGTAGGCTGTTTCTTTCCGTAATGGGTAAGGCATCCATATCAGCTCTTAAAGCTATTACTGGTCCTGGTAAAGCGCCCTTTAAAATACCCACAACACCTGTTTTGGCAACGTTGGTTGTTACTTCAATACCCAAGTTTTTTAGGTGTTGGGCTACAATAGCCGCTGTTCTTTTTTCATTGTTTCCTAACTCAGGGTTGGCATGAAAATCCCTGCGCCATGCAATTGTTTTTGCTTCTATGTTTTTAGCACTTGTAGCAGCTTTGGTTTGTAGACTTTGCTTTTGTGCAACACATTGAACACTTAAAAAAAGTGTTACAGCAATGGGTAATTTTTTCATGTAAATAATTTATTAAAATGGGTAATTTAAAAAAATGAAAGGTTAATCAATATCATATCTATCAACCCTTTCAATGCCTTGCAATGATAAAAGTGCAGTTACTAAATTTTCAAGTTCATCTTTATCATGAACAAAAACTTTTACATTACCTTCAAAAATACCTTCCTTGGCCTCAATCGTCATGGCAGAAATATTTACTTTCATTTCGCCACTTATAAGGTTCGTGATTTTGTGAATAACCCCCACATCATCTAACCCAATAATTTTTAAACCCGTTAAAAAAGATATTTCTTTATTTTTTGCCCACTTGGTTTTTACTACACGATGGCCGTAATTTGCCATTAATCTCGTTGCGTTGGGGCAATTGGTACGGTGTATTTTTAGTCCTTCGCCAGTGGTTACAAAACCAAACACATCATCACCCGGTATGGGTTTGCAGCAGTTGGCCAATGTGTACATAATTTTATCGCTGCTTTCGCCGAAAATAATCAGCTCAGTATCTTTTTTTGAGGGTACTTTATACTCAGGGTCGTAGGCAGGTTTATCATCAATTTGTTTGATTGGCTTTGGTGCCACCAACTTATCACCATGCAGTGTAAATTCCTTTAACTCTTTAAGATCTATTTTTTTAGTAGCTATTTCAAAATGTAAATCGAGGGTACTATTTATTTTGTAATACTGGCAAAGCTCTTCCATATTCGCCACACTCATGGCGGCCCCCATGCCTTCTAATTTTTTTTGTAAAATGTATTTACCATCATCAGCAATGGCTCTTTTTTCTTCCTTAAGTGTGTCTTTAATTTTAGCTTTTGCCTTACTGGTTACTACAAAGTTGAGCCACTCAGGGTTGGGTTTTTGTTTGGCGCTGGTAATAATTTCAATTTGGTCGCCACTTTTTAATTTGTAACTAATAGGCACCAATTTATGGTTTACTTTAGCACCAATACATTTGCTACCAACAGCAGTATGTACGCCAAAAGCAAAATCCAATGCAGTTGCGCCAATAGGTAACATTTTTACATCACCTTTAGGAGTGTACACATAAATTTCTTCTGTAAGAAAAGATGTTTTAAAATCTTGCAAAAAATCAATTGACTCACTATCATTGTTTGCCAAACTTTCACGTATTTGTGCAAACCATTGGTCAAACCTGCTTTCATCATTAGTACCTTCTTTATATTTCCAATGGGCAGCCAAACCTTTTTCGGCAATTTCATTCATACGTTTGGTACGAATTTGCACCTCTACCCATTTACCCTGCGGCCCCATAACGGTGGTATGCAAAGCCTCGTATCCGTTACTTTTGGGGTTGCTCAACCAATCTCTCAGCCTTTCTGGTGAAGGGTTGTAGGCATCTGTAATAATGCTATACACTTTCCAACACTCTTCTTTTTCTTTTGATGGTAGGGCGTTTACAATAATTCTGATCGCAAACAAATCATACACTTCTTCAAAAGCCACCCCTTTCTTTTTTATTTTGTTCCAAATGCTGTGTATGCTTTTGGGGCGACCGTAAATTTCAAAATCAAAACCTGTTTTATCGAGTTTCTCTTTAATGGGTTTTATAAAATCGTTGATGTAACGGGTGCGTTCACGTTTGGTGTCTTGTAATTTTTGTGCAATAAATCTAAACGTATCAGGCTCCATGTATTTCATGGAGAGGTCTTCCATTTCAGTTTTAATATTGTATAAACCCATGCGGTGGGCCAATGGGGCGTATACATATACTGTTTCTGATGAAATTTTTAATTGCTTTTCTCTCTTCATGCTATCCATCGTACGCATATTATGCAAACGATCGGCTAGCTTAATTAATATAACACGAGGGTCATCAGTAAGGGTGAGTAAAATCTTTTTAAAATTTTCGGCCTGTTGCGATGCGTTGCTATCCATTACAGTAGCAATTTTCGTAAGGCCATCCACAATTTTGGCTATTTCAACACCAAACTCTCTTTGAATATCTTGTAAGGTAACATCTGTATCTTCAACCGTATCGTGCAGTAGGGCACAAATGGTACTGCGTACACCCAAGCCAATTTCTTCCACACAAATCATGGCAACAGCTAATGGGTGTATAATGTAAGGTTCACCACTTTTGCGGCGCATGGTTTTATGAGCTTCAGCAGCCATTTCAAAAGCATTACGCAACAACATTTTATCGCCGGGCTTTAATTTAGTTTTAAGTGCCCGTAGCAATGCCCTATACTCCCTTAGTATTAATTTTTTTTCATCTTCTTCGCCGAGTGTGTACGGCTTTACAATTGTATCAGTAGTTACATCCATGTATAACGAATTTACTAAAAAACATTTATAAATTTTTATTTTGGGGGCTGTGTACAGCAAAGCAATATGCAGCTGTTGTTTCCGCTATTCGTTCCAATCTTTTTCGTTCCTCAAAAAGTATTTCCACTACTATCGGGCAGCCTTTCAGCAGTGTATATGATGGCAACATGGGTAAGTAAAAGTAGTTTCTGTTTTATTTAAAAACTCATTTGTTTAAACAATAAGTAGCTACTAGCTTTTGCCGAGTTATGGCTTCATTTTAAAAGAATTGGTGCCTTGGCTTACTTTACTAAAATATCATCGTATTTTTAAACCTAATAAGTATAAAATTATTTAATATGAAAATAGTAAGTGGTATTGCAGTGAGCATCATTTTAGTGGCTACAAGTTGCAATAATAATGACGATGCGCCAACAGCGGCTTCTTATAAAAATACAGCTACACCTGCTACAATAGTACCAGCAGCAAACAATACCAGCAGTAACCCTGTGTTAAATGTACCTGCTGCAAATATGCCATCAGCTGTTGTAGCGCCTACTACCACTACAGCAATGCCTGCACCAGTTAACAATACAGCAGCGCCAACTACAGGTACTGCAAAAGCAGGTATCAATCCTGCACATGGGCAACCCGGTCACCGTTGCGATTTACCTGTGGGTGCATCATTGAGTAGTGCACCACCAGCACCCACTACACAGCCTACCGCTGCTATGACCACACCCACACAAATAAAAGCACCTACTACCGTTGCCACTCCTGCAAAAGCAGGTACCAACCCAGCACATGGGCAACCGGGGCACCGTTGCGATTTACCTGTTGGAGCATCATTAAGTAGTGCACCTGCACCAGCAGCAGCAACCCCAGCTGCAAGTATGACCACCCCTACACAAATACAACCACCATTGCCTATAAGCAACAATGGTAGTTCGGCTAAATTAAACCCAGCACATGGGCAACCGGGGCATGATTGTAAAGTGGCTGTAGGCCAGCCTTTACCTTAGTATGATGGCTTTCACCTGTATAATTGTATAAATTTTAATAAAAAGCTATTTATTTAGCATAATTCCTTAGTTTTGCATCCCATTTGCGGATGTGGCGAAATTGGCAGACGCACTAGACTTAGGATCTAGCGCCGTAAGGCATGTAGGTTCGACCCCTATCATCCGCACTTATTCAACTTCCTTCCGCACAAACGGAAGGATTTTTTTTAAAAAGCCCTCAATTTTTAAGTTGAGGTAAAAACACAATTAAAATGGCTACAGTAGTAAGAGAAAACATTGGTTTATTGCACGACAAGCTTATGGTAAAGCTTAACAAAGAAGATTATTTACCAGCATTTGAAAAAAAGCTGAAAGAGTACAGTAAAACAGCCAATATTCCTGGCTTTCGTAAAGGAATGGTGCCAGCAGGTATGATCAAAAAAATGTATGGCGCTGGTATTTTTTCTGATGAAGTATTACGTACCATCGAAAAAGAATTGTACACCTATTTAGATGCAGAAAAACCAGAAATTTTTGCACAGCCTTTACCAATGGATAATGAAATGAAACCATTGGATATGAACAACCCAACTGATGTTGAGTTCGCATTTGAAATTGGTTTAAAACCAGCGTTTACCTTAAACGATTTATCAAAAGCAAGTTTCACCCGTAATAAGGTAGCAGTTACGCCAGCAATGGTAGATGAAGAAATTACCCGTATGCAACAAAAGGCGGGCAAAATGGAAGAAAAAGAAGCCATTGAAAATAATGACAACGTCATCAATATTTTATTAGCTGAGGCTGATGAAAATGGTGTTGAAATAGAAGCTGGTATTGTAAAAGAAACCAGTATTGCTGTAAAAGATTGTAGTGCAGCCATGCAACAACAATTGTTAGGTAAAAAAGTAGGCGATAGTTTTATTAACACACTTGATAAAGCATTTGAAGGCGAATCATTAACCGCTATTGCACAAACTATTGGATTAGCTAAAGAAGATGCTGCGAATAAATTCTTTAAAATTACCATCAAAACCATTGGTGTTGTGGTGCCTGCTACTTTAGATGAAGCATTTTTCAACGAAGTTTATCCTGGTAAAGAAATTAAAACACTTGAAGCTTTAAAAGAAGCTTTACAAACTGAAATTGAGCAATATTGGGCTGCACAAACCCGTAACCAATTGCATGATCAGTTGTACCACTTTTTGTTAGATGAAACTAAAATGGAGTTTCCGCAAGCATTTTTAACCCGTTGGTTAAAAACAGGTGGCGATAAACAACGTACACAAGAAGAAGCTGAAAAAGAATATCCTACTTTTGAAAATCAATTGAAATGGACGTTGATTAGCGATACCATTATTCGTGATAACAAATTAGAAGTTACAGAAGAAGATTTAAGAGCTAGCATGAAAGAAGAAGTAACCCGTTACTTTGGCCAAATGAACATGGGTGGCGATTTAAGCTGGTTAGATAGCTACTTAGACAGAATGATGAAAGACGAAAAACAAGTTGATGCAACATACCGTAGGGTAGTTACTGAAAAATTATTTGATTGGGCTGAAAAACAAACCAACCCAACTGAAAAATTAGTAACGGTTGATGAGTTAGTGGCTATGCAACACAACCACCAACATTAATACCGCATTCATAATTTTTAAAAAGCCTCCAATTTTTTGGAGGCTTTTTATTTTTTGATGTACTGAAAAATGGAATCCCTAAACTTTTGTTAACGCTGTAACTTTTTATTTAATACATCGTTTAACCTTCAAATAATGGCTTTAAATTTGGATAACACTTTAAAAATTACCATCATGAAAAAAATATTACTTGCCGCCTTTACGTATGCCGCCGGTTTTGATGCTGGTGCACAAGATTTAGCTCCTGATCAAAATCCTAACTATAAAGTGAGCATGCAACAATATCAAAATAATTTGACTGCATTGCAAGCAACGAATAACACTACTATTCAAAATACTTACAAAGCATACGATTTTAGCACTGCAAAAGCGGAGCGTAAAGCAGAACGTAGGGCTAATAGGCAAGAGCGTAGGTTATTCAATAGTTACAACAATTTTAACTATTACGATCCTAATGCTTATTACAGAAATTACAATGTTCGTCCTTACCAATATCGTTATTACTACGGTTGGAGGCGCTGGTAAATCATGCGTTTATTTCTTTTTACTAACTTTTAAAATCTAACAAAATGAAACAATTTATTACATTATCAATAGCAGCATTATTATTCACTGTAAGTGCTTGTAGCCATAAAGTAAGCCGAATTGACCCTGCTGATACGCCAGATATTAACGGTAGCTGGAATAATACGGATAGTAGGTTAACTGCCGAAGAAATGATCAACCAATCATTAACTGGTAAATGGTTATCAGAGCATTTACAAGCTAAAGGCAAACGCCCTGTAGTGATTGTAGGTTTTGTTACCAATAAAAGTCATGAACATATTGAAGCTGAAACTTTTATGGCCGATTTAGAGCGTAGTTTTATTAGCACCGAAAAAGTAGGGTTGGTACAAAGCGGTAAAAAAAGAGAAGAGCTACGAGCAGAAAAAGCTGATCAACAAACCAATGCATCCGCAAGTACCATGAAAAAATTTGGTCTTGAAAAAGGTGCTGATTATATTTTACAAGGTTCTATCAACTCAATTGTTGATGCATATAAAAGAAAGAAAACAGTAACGTACCAAATCAACTTAGAATTAACCAATATTGAAACCAACGAAGTAGTTTGGATTGGCGATAAAAAAATTGCTAAGTACGTTAAGAACTAAAAATTACTATTCGGTATTTTTTCTTTCAAACAAAATTTTACGGAGATGTTTACCTCATTAAAACGGGCATGGGCAGTAGCGCTGTTAGTGCCCGTTCTACTATCATGTGCTTCCTACAATAAAATGATGGGCACCTATTATACCCAGCTACAACAACACGATTATGATAAAGCCCAAAAAACCATTGAGCATAACAAAATCATAAAAAGAAATAGAAATGCTCTATTGTACAATATTGAACTGGGTAATTTATATAGATTAAAAAATGATTACGCTAACAGCAATCGTTATTTTAATAGGGCGGATGCCATGTATGAAAATAATCAAAAATCGTTGGCAGATGTTGCTGTAGCTAATTTGCTAAACCCCATGCAACAATCGTATAGGGGTGAAGATTATGAGCCATATTTATTGCATTTTTACAAAGCCCTTAATTATTTTGCACTCAACCAACCCGAAGAGGCTTTGGTAGAAGCTAGGCGTATTTCATTAACCAATAATGCTCAAAATAATAAGTACAACAATAAAGATAAAAGGTATGTTAACGATGCTTTTGCATTAAACGTACAAGGGATGATTTACGAAGCTGCAGGCGACATTAACAATGCGTTTATAGCTTACCGTAATGCAGCTGATGTTTACCTTAATGCAGCAAACGAGTATTATGGTGTAACCTTGCCAACCCAGTTACAGCAAGATGTGCTGCGTACCGCCAATTTAATGGGCTTTAACGAACAAGTAGATAAATATGGTAAAAGTTTTACTGCCCAAACAACACTAACTGATACAAATAATATTGGTGAATTGGTATTGTTTATTGAAGAAGGTATAGCACCAATTAAAGAAGAACAAGATTTTATATTAACCGCTACCAATGATGGGTTAGGGAGTTTTAATTATGTAAATGGTTATGGTATTAATAGCAACTTTAATTTTAATTATAGTAACTATGGTATTAGCGAAACCAAATTATCATCTTTAAGGGTATTTCGTTTGGCATTACCCAATTACGTAGTACAATACCAACAACCACAAAATATTAGTGTAGGTGTAAATAATGTAAGCTATCAACCACAATTGGCACAAAATATTAATGCATTAGCGGTTAATATTTTGAAAGAACGTTTTTTAAATGAAATGGCGAATGCATTGGCTCGTCAACTAACTAAAAAGGTAGTTGAAAAAGGCACACAGTTAGCAGCTGAAAGTATTGCGAAAGCTGCTGATAAAAAAGAAGATAATAAAAATGCCGACGAAGCAGAAAAAGCAAAACGCCAAAAGGAAAAAGAAGAAAAAGCAAAGCAAGTAGGGCAAGTGGCAGGGTTGGTAATGAACTTAATTAACACAGCGTCAGAAAAGGCTGATACCCGTAATTGGCAATCGCTACCGGCTTTTATAAGTTACGTACGTGTACCTTTACAGGCAGGTGAAAACAACATCAGTATACAACATAACGGACAAACAATACCTTTGAAAGTAGTAGGCAAAAAAGGGTTGCAACTACAAAGCATACGTTTGTAATAATCAAAATTTGTTCAAAGTAATTTACCCTCAATCGTAAAATATAATTCGCCTCTTTACTTTTTATGTCATCTCTTTTTATCACCTTTACGTAGATAAATGAGGTATTGATTTTTTAAATAGTAAAGTTTTTATGGCGGTATTAGTTTTCTTTTTGGCACATTGGTTCTTGTCGTTGTTTTGTCAAACGTTTTTTTTACATAGATACGCTTCTCATAAAATGTTCAGTATGAACCGTTTTTGGGAGCGTTTTTTTTATGCTTTTACTGTATTGGTGCAAGGTTCCTCTTTTTTAAACCCAAGAGCCTATGCTATTATGCACCGCATGCACCATGCGTATAGCGACACAGAAAAAGACCCACATTCGCCTCATTTTTTTAAAGATGTTTGGCAAATGACCATGCAAACAAAAGAAATTTATGTGAATTATGTAAACAATAAAGTTGAGCCCGAAAAAGCATTTAGGGGTAATTATCCCGAATGGAAATGGCTTGATAAATTGTCAAACTATTGGAGTGTACGCATTGGGTTTGGTGTTTTGTACTTTTTATTTTATTTACAATTTGCAACATCTTGGTGGATGTTTTTATTATTGCCAATTCATTTTTTTATGGGACCAATACACGGTGCTATAGTAAATTGGTGTGGTCATAAATACGGTTACAGTAATTATGATAATAACGACCATAGTAAAAATAGTTTACCGCTTGACTTTTTATTAATGGGTGAGTTATTTCAAAACAACCATCATAAAAGTCCCAATAGCATCAACTTCGCCAAAAAATGGTTTGAGTTTGATCCTACTTACCCTGTAATTTTATTATTGAATAAATTACACATCATCAAACTTAAAAGACACTAATGCTAACTACGCTTTTAAAAATACTCATGTGTGTAGCACTTATATGGATGTGTTACGTGGTAATTACCACACAAATAGCCACACCATTATTTGAACACTGGGATTTTTTGGGCAGTATACCTTGGATGAAGGCCACCCTTTGGGACTTTTATACCAATGTTTTTATATTAGCGCTGTGGGTTTGTTACAAAGAAAAAAATTGGCTCAAAGCTGCATTGTGGATTATTGGTTTGTGTTGCTTAGGTAGTATTGCTACTACCGCATACGTATTGCTGCAGTTATTTAAAGTTAAGAAAACAGATAACGTTTTAGCAGTAATATTCACCCAACAAAATAATTAATATGCAGCCACTGGTTTATTATCCATTAATAGCTTTGGCCTTAGTTTGTGCCATTATGCTTTGTGCCTGGGTTTGGGGTACGGTTATTAAAAACTATAGTGTGGTTGATGCCTTTTGGGCAGCCAACTTTGCGGTAGTTGCTGTAATAATTTATGCGAATATCAATACATCATCTCACAGAACTTTACTTGTATCATTGTTAGCATTTATATGGAGCCTTCGCCTTACACTACATTTAGGTAACAGAATATTTTCACATATTAATGAAGAAGAAGGTAGGTACAAACAACTTCGAAAAGAGTGGGCTAATCATTTACACGTTAAGTTTTTTATTTTTTTTCAAATGCAGGCTATCAGTAATGTGTTGTTAGCATTTCCTTTTTTTATCATAGCATTAAACCCTTCACCAAACTTATCGTTTATTGAATACGTTGGTGCAGCCATTTGGGCCATAAGTATTGTGGGTGAAGCAATAGCAGATGTGCAATTACATCAATTCAAAAAAAATAGTTTAAATAAAGGTAAAGTATGCGATGTTGGTTTGTGGTTTTATAGCAGGCACCCCAACTACTTTTTTCAATTAATGATATGGATGGGCGTTTCAATTTTTGCCATTACAGCACCCTTTGGTATATGGTCATTGATAAGCCCATTGAGTATAGGTTATTTGTTGTTTAAAGTAACGGGTATACCTATGACAGAAGCGCAAGCAATCAAAACAAGAGGACAAGCTTACATTGATTATCAACAAACAACCAGCGTATTTATTCCTTGGTTTAAAAAGAAAATTTAATCAGCACAAATAAACATCATGCTCATAAACCAACTACTGCATAAAAATGTAGTACCTGATTTTTTAATAAGAATAGGTATCCGCAAATTATTAAAGCAACGTTTAAAAGATGAAACCAAAACCAATGTTGCTTTTCAGCAAGCACATTTAATGCAGTTAATTGCTGAATTAAAAGCATCACCCATTGCTATAAATACGGCAGATGCTAATGAACAACATTATGAAGTGCCCACTGCTTTTTACCAATATTGTTTAGGTAAACATTTAAAGTATAGTTGTGGCTATTGGAACGAAGGGGTCACTCATATTGATCAATCGGAAGAAGATATGCTGGCAATTACTTGTGAAAGAGCAGCTTTACAAAACGGACAAAAAGTATTGGAGCTTGGTTGTGGCTGGGGATCATTGTCGTTATACATGGCAGCTGCATTTCCACAAAGTTCTTTCACCGTTGTATCAAATTCTCGTACACAAAAGTTATATATCGATGCACAAGCAGCTGAACGTGGCATACATAACTTAACCGTTATAACGGCTGATATGAACAGTTTTTCATTAAATGAGCAGTTTGATAGAATTGTATCTGTTGAAATGTTTGAACACATGCGTAACTATGAACTGTTATTGAAAAAAGTAGCCAACATGTTACTACCAACAGGTAAATTGTTTGTACATATTTTTACGCACAAACATTTAGCCTATAAGTTTGAAGTGAAAGATGAAACGGATTGGATGAGTAAATACTTTTTTACAGGAGGTATAATGCCTTCAGATGATTTGCTTCTGTATTTTAATAATGACGTTACAATTGAAAATCATTGGCATGTAAGTGGCTTACACTATGCTAAAACTTCTGAAGCATGGCTTCGTAATATGGATGCTCATAAAGCTGAAATTATGCCTTTGTTTAAACAAACTTATGGCGAATCCGCAGCATTAAAATGGTGGGTTTATTGGCGTTTGTTTTATATGGCTTGCGCTGAACTTTGGAGATACAAAAATGGAGAAGAGTGGATAGTGAGTCATTATTTATTCAATAAAAAATAAGATGCTTAAATTATTATTAGGTGTATTGCTATTATTAGCGGCCTTTTTGGTGTTGTTTAGAGCGCCCAATCATTGGTTATGGTTGACATCAGTTGCCATTACCAACTTTCCGTACATACCCATGTTGTTGAGTATCGGTATCATTTTTTGGGGGTATCGTTCGCAGCAATACCAAATGGTAACTATGATTTTAGGTGTTATTTCTTTGGTTATTTATGCGTTGCCTATTGTAAATGCCTATAAAATGAACCAACGTTTGGCAAAAAACTTACAAGCAGCTTTTCCTAAAGATGTTACTATTGCTCAAACGCCGTTTTCTTTTTTTAATATGTTTCGTAAAAATGAAACAGTACAATATACAACACTTCAATACGCTGCCTATCCTGATAAAAAATTAATGCTTGATTTTTATGCTAACCACCAAAACAAAAAAGCACCGCTTGTAATTGTGATACATGGAGGCTCATGGCAAACCGGCGATAGTAAACAACTCCCTGAACTTAATAGTTATTTGGCTAATAGAGGTTACAATGTAGCCGCAATAAATTACCGATTAGCACCTGATTACAAAGCGCCTGCACCAGTTGAAGATACCAAAGCTGTTATTGATTTTTTTACACAACATGCTGCTCAGTATAATATTGACACCAATAATATTATTTTAATAGGACGCTCAGCCGGTGCTCAAATTGCATTGTGTACAGCTTACGTATTGCAATTGCCGAACATTAAAGGTGTAGTGAGTTATTATGGTCCGGCTGATATGGTGTGGGGTGCACAAATAAAAGTGAGTAAAAAAGTGTTAGATACTGAAACGATTTATAATAATTACTTTGGCGGTCAATACAACGAAGTGCCACAAAAATTTGTAGAAAGCTCAGCAACTGCACAAGCTACAACAAAGGCTCCACCTACTTTAATTATTCATGGTGCTATTGATCCCTTAGTATCGTACCAACATGCGGAGCGTTTACAAGTAGTATTGAATAAATTAAATATACCTAACTACTTTGTAGCGCTGCCTTTTGCAACACACGGTTGCGATTATAGTTTGAATGGTCCTGATGGACAAATTTGCACCTATGCAGTGCTACATTTTTTAAATGCAGTTGTAATCAATAAATAATGGAACGTTTAGCAATTATAGGAACAGGTATTGCAGGTATGGGTAGTGCTCATTTATTGAAAAATAAATATGAGTTAACCATTTTTGAACAGTTGAATTATGTGGGTGGACATACCAATACCATTACCGTAAACGAGAATGGTAAAACCATTTATATGGATACTGGTTTTATGGTATTTAATTTTGAAACCTACCCTAACCTCTGCAATTTATTTAAAGAAATTGAAGCGCCTATCAAAAAATCTGATATGAGTTTTAGTGTGCAACATACTCCTACAAAATTGGAATATTGTGGCTCAGGGTTAGTTGGTTTGTTTGCACAACGCAAAAATATATTCAACATAAAGTACATTAAAATGTTGATGGAAATTCAACGTTTTAATAAAGAAGCAGTTAACATAATTGACGACCCTACATTTCAACAATATTCATTAGGTGAGTTTATTAAGCATTTTAAGTTTAGTGATGATATGTTGTGGAAATACTTAGTACCCATGAGTGCTGCCGTATGGAGTACACCAATGGAGTTGATGTTAGATTTTCCTGCTGTTACCTTAATTCGCTTTTTTAAAAACCATGGTTTTTTAGGTTTAAATACACAACACCAATGGTATACTTTGCATAATGGGAGCCAAGCGTATAGAGAAAAATTAATAGCACCATTTAAACATCGTATTCATACAAACAATGCAGTTATAAAAGTTGCAATGCTTGAGGGTAAAGTGGCAGTATATACCACTAATGGCGATGTTCAGTATTTCGATAAAGTAGTAATGGCTTGCCATGCAGACCAAGCTTTGAAATTATTATCACAGCCAACTGCGTTGCAACAAAGTTTATTGCAGCATTTTAAATACCAAGTAAACACTGCCACAGTGCATACTGATACAAGTGTAATGCCTAAAAATAAAAAAGTATGGAGCAGTTGGAATTATAGAATTGATGAAGTTAACGGACAATTATTACCCACTACTATTTATTGGATGAACAGATTACAACAGGTTTCTGAAAATGTAAACTATTTTGTAAGTATCAATGCTATTCCAAATACAATTGCACCACAACATCTTATTAAAGAAATTCATTACGAACACCCATTGTTTGATGTTGCTGCTGTAAACGCACAAGCCGATTTGCATTTGTTGAATGAAGCTGGTCCTATTTATTTTTGTGGTAGTTATTTTAAGTATGGCTTTCATGAAGATGCTTACACTAGTGCCGTACAATTATCAAAAATATTATTAAGTGAATAGCTGTTTATATAAGGCTACAGTAATGCACCATAGGTTAAAGCCTAAGCAGCATCGTTTTCACTATAATGTTTTTATGTTTTATGTTGATATTGCTGAGTTGCCCCTTTTGCATAAAAAACTAACTTGGTTTAGCGTTGAAAAATTTAATTTATTTTCATTTAAGAAGAAAGAACATTTACAATTTCCGCCACATAATCCCAACACTGAACTTAGTTTACGAGCACAAATAACAACCTATTTACATTCATTAGGTATAACAATTACCAATGAAAAAATAATGTTGCTTACAAATATGAATGTGTTAGGCTATAACTTTAACCCGGTATCGTTTTACTATATATTGAATGAAGTTGATGAGCCACTTTATGCCATTGCCGAAGTGAGTAATACCTACAGAGAAATGAAACCTTATTTTTTTGATGCTTCAACTTTTGAAAACAATCAGTTTCAATTAAATACTACCAAGTATTTTTATGTATCACCATTTTTTGACCATGATGCTGATTTTAATTTTTCATTACAAGTGCCTGGTCACAAATTGCATATTAAAATTGATACGGTACAACAGCAACAGAAAGTATTCATTAGTACATTATCAGGTAAAAGGCAGCCATTAACCAACAAGGCTTTATTGTGGTATAGCCTACAGTTTCCGTTAATTCCGTTACGTATCATGTTTTTAATTCATTGGAACGCACTATTATTGTGGTTAAAAAAAATACCCTATCACCCAAAAGCTGCAAACCCACACTTGCAGCAAAACGTATATCGAAAATATAAAAGCAAACAATAATGTCGTCACCAGCATCAACATCAACCCAAACGGCTGAAATAATAGGTAATTTTTATCAGAAAATTATTTTGGGTATGTTTCAAAAAATGGAACATGGGCAAATGCGTATTGATTTACCTAATGCTCAAACATTATATTTTGGTAACGATGATGGTACCCTTCAAGCCAATATCAATATTAAAACTTTTGATTTTTTTAAACGTTGTGTACTGTATGGCGATATTGGTTTTGGAGAAGCTTATACCGATGGCGACTGGGATACAGATAATATTACCAATGTAATTAAATGGTTTTTATTAAACATTGATAATGCCCCAAGTGTATCAGGAAGTTCTGTAAAATCAATTGTTTTGAACTTGTTGAAAGCTGCCAATAAAATTTCGCATTTACGAAATAAAAATTCGCTTACGGGTTCACGAAAAAACATTGCAGCACATTATGATTTAAGCAATGATTTTTTTGCACTTTTTTTAGATGAAACTATGACTTACTCATCTGCTTATTTCGCTGATAAAAATCTTACTTTACAACAAGCGCAAGAAGCTAAGTATGATCGGCTTTGTAAACAACTACACTTAAAACCTACGGATCATGTGTTAGAAATTGGCAGTGGCTGGGGAGGCAATGCCATTTTTATGGCTAAAAATTATGGTTGTAAAGTAACTACATTAACTATTTCTGAGGAGCAGTTTAAATTAGCAAACGAACGTATTGTTGCTGCTGGTTTGCAAGATAAAATAACAGTGCTCATTCAAGATTATAGAACCATGACGGGCACTTTTGATAAAATTGTATCTGTTGAAATGATTGAAGCAGTAGGGCATAAATATTTAAAAGCGTATTTTAAAAAGTGCCATGAGCTGTTACACCGACAAGGTATTTTAGCGATACAAGCCATTACTTGTCCGGATAGCAGGTACCATCAATTACGTAAAGGTGTTGATTGGATTCAGAAACATATTTTTCCAGGTTCGTTATTGCCTTCAGTAGCTGCAATGAACAATGCTATTAACCAAACAGGCGATTTAACGTTGGTTGATTTAAAAGATATTGGTCTTGATTATGCTACAACTTTAGCAACATGGCGAATGCAGTTTAACAACAATGCTGCACATATTCGTTCACTTGGTTTTGATGAAGCTTTCTTACGCAAATGGAATTATTATTTTTCGTATTGTGAAGCGGCTTTTGCTATGCGTAATATTAATGTAATGCAATTGGTATATACAAGGCCCAATGTAACAATTAGGTGATTATTGTGAAGGCAATTCTTTAAACCTACTAAATATGGCAGCTGCAAAGCAACACAATGCAAAACCAACCAATCCGTTTAAACGAATACCAAAGTCGTTGTTAACATCTTTACCATAAATTAGCAACATCGCAAATAGTGCAATGCCTACTGTTTGTGCAACTTTTACAAAAAAGTAACGTACAGCAAAATATACCGCTTCCTTATTTACACCAGTGTGTTTACTATCTTGTTCAATAATTTCAGCTAAAATAGCTACAGGTAAAATGTTGAGTGATGCTACGGGTATAGCAGCAATTATCACTAAAATATAAATTTGCAACGTTGCGTTCATTGGCAAATTTCCTAAAAAGAAAATGCCAGCAAACACAACTGATAATATTAATAACGATACCAACACAATTGGTTTTTTACCCACTTTAGCTGATAAGTAATTTACCACAGGGTAAAAAATAAACGAAACCAAAATCATGGTTATCATTAGCTTATTACCAATCGTTTCTGGTAGTTGCAATAACACCGTTACAAAATATAATAAGCCTGATGTAATGATGGTTACACCAATAAAATAAGCTACATCAGCCACAATAAATTTTAAGAAATTACTATTTTGTAAGGTTTGTTTTAAAGCAACTTTTAAAGAAATAGTACTTGGTGTTGCGTTGGCATATTTTTTTTCATTGATACCAAACGCTGCTAAAGCCATCATTAACGCAGCTAATACACTTAAAATGATAACGGTATATTGTATGGAAACAAGCCTGTTTTCAGCAATGCCATTATGATAAAAACTATCAGCAATATTTAGTGCATTTGATGCTATTGCAATACCAAAAACATACCCTAACGATTGCCAAGTTGAAAGCTCCACTTTTTCTTTTGAAGTGGTTGCAAGCTCCGGTAATAGTGCATTGTAGGGTATTATAAAACTTGTTGAAGCTATGTAAAATAGTGCCAAAGTAAACATGAGCCAAACAACATTTACCGTACTTATACTTACTTGTAAAGGAAAAAATATGCCGCAACAAAATAGTAATGATGGTATAATGGCCCATCTCATAAAAGGTATTCGTCTGCCTTTTTTGTGGCTACTTTTATCACTTAATTGTGCAACAAATGGGTCCCAAAATGCATCTGCTAAACGGCCACTCACTGTAATGAGCGATATCAAATTAAATGCACCAAAAATTACCGCTTGGCTAATTAACAGTGGTATATTACTACCAGTTGGTGGCGCATATAAGTAAACCAATAAAACACTAATAAGGTTGATCATGATACTCCAACCCATCATACCAAATGCATAAAATATTTTACCTAATAACGGGAAACGCTGTTGTTGCATTTTACGAAGTTAGGTGCTTATTTAATTCATATGCAGGCATAAAAAAAGCTACCGTGTAGGTAGCTCTTATTTATAATTTAATTTCTTCTTCACTATCATCAAAAAAAGTAAACTGTGTTAACGTGTTATTGGTGTTGGCTTTTATTTTTATGTTTTGTTTGTACTTCCAACTCCATTTTAAACGCTTGCTAAACAAACCCTTTGTTAAGTAAGCATGCACAATAGGGTGTACTTCAATGGTAAGCCCAGTATGCTTTTGCATAATTAAGTAGCTAAGGTTTTTGCCTATTTCATCTTCTAATATTAAGGTAGATGATATTTTGCCTGTGCCATTACAACTCGGACAAACTTCCATTGTATTTACCTTCATTTCAGGCTTCATACGCTGACGAGTCACTTGCATTAACCCAAACTTTGTTAATGGTAATACAGCATGTTTAGCCCTATCTGGTTGCATAAACCGCTCCATTTCATCAGCAAGTTTCTTTTTGTTTTCAGGCAATTTCATGTCAATGAAATCAATCACAATAATACCGCCCAAATCTCTTAACCTTAATTGGCGTGCTATTTCTTCAGCTGCTTCTAAATTGGTTTCTAAAGCATTTTGCTCTTGGTTGTTGCTTACACTTTTATAACCACTATTCACATCTATTACATGTAAAGCTTCTGTTGGCTCAATAATTAAATAGGCGCCACTTGGTAAGTTCACTGTTTTTCCAAAAGATGCTTTTACTTGTTTGGTAATACCGTACTGGTCAAATATAGGTAAGTCGCTATTGTAGTGCGATAATATATCTGACTTATGGGGTGCTATCTTTTGAATATAGCTTTTAGTATCAGTAAAAATGGTTTTATTATTTACAACAATTTTATTAAAATCTTCGTTGAGTAAATCCCTCAACATACTATTGGTTTTACCTTGTTCACTCAAAATTTTTTGAGGAGGTACGGCACCTTTTAAACTTTTTTGTATGCCTTTCCAAGTAGCTTCCAAACTCAATAAATCTTCATGTAAATCAGCTGTTTTCATTCCCTCAGCAGCAGTACGTACTATCACACCTAAATTATGTGGCTTAATAGCTTCAATAATTTTTTGCAGTCTTTTTCTTTCGTCTGATGAGTGAATTTTTCTTGAAACAGCAACAATGTTTGTGAAAGGTGTTACTACAACATAACGACCAGGTAATGATATTTCGCAGGTTAATCTTGGTCCTTTTTGTGCAATAGGTTCTTTTAAAATTTGAACCAACACATTGGGTTTGCCGTTCATTACCTCTGTAATTTTACCTGTTTTTATAATTTCGGGCTCAACATTAAATTTGGCAAAATCAAACCCATGCTCTGTATGTTCGTGCATGGCAAGGTGCGTAAATTTCAATAATGATTTTACGTACGGACTTAAATCAGTGTAGTGAAGAAAAGCATCTTTTTCAAAGCCTACATCTACAAATGCAGCATTAAGGCCTGGTATTAATTTTTTTACCCTACCAAGGTATATATCACCCACAGCAAAGCCAGCATCAGCTTTTTGGCTGTGTAACTCTACTAGTTTTTTGTCTTCTAAAAGCGCAATTTCTGTGCCTTCAGCAGCAGCATTTATTATTAATTCCTTTGTCAAAGTGTATAAGTTTTGATAGACCTGCACACGTTCAAGCTATTTATTAAACAGCATGTCTCATACCCCAAAATAATTGGTACTGTTAAGTTCATTGCATTAAAAGGCAATACTTAACTAACAATAATTTAAGTGGGAAGAATACAATAAATAACACAACACTACGACAGCCAGTGCCATAATGTTGTGTTTATTGAGTTAAAGCGGAATGAGGAAAGCCGCTACCGTGTAAGGAGAAAAATTATTTCTTCTTATGACGGTTCTTTCTTAAACGTTTTTTACGCTTGTGTGTAGCTATTTTATGACGTTTTCTTTTTTTACCACAAGGCATACTTGGTCTTTTTTGTGTTTAATAAATAATTTTTAAAATAAATATATGTATTGCTACAATGTGTTATTTCAATGATTTAATGCGTTCATCAACCTCTTGGGTGTAATGAACATCGCTGATAAGGCGTTTACTAACGTTATACCATTTTATGGCATTAGCTTTATCACCTTTTCCAGCATAAGCATCAGCTAAAAATGCAATCGCTTCTTTGTTATTTGGTTCAGCAGTTACCACTTTATTTAATCGCTCAATTGCTTTATCAAATTGACCCGATACCAAACCGCCGATACCTAAAACAAGCTGCGCCTGATAATTAGTTGAGTCTTTTCGTACCACTCCTAACAACTCTTGAATACCTTTCATTGTTTCTTGTGGATCTCCATTACGGCCTTTGCCGAAAATGTAGCAGCTACCTAAGCCAACCCTTAACGTATCGTTATTAGGGTTTATTTTAATAGCTCTTTCAAAAAGATCAATTGCTTCTGTTGTTTCCCAATTTAATTTCGCCTCATCCTGTTCGTTTCTTAGGTTGCTTAAAATTAATTGGGCTGCGAAGGTGAGGTTTTTTTCTGAATTATCCAACTTTGCGGCGGTAGAAGTGTAAAAAACAAATGGTTCGTACACTTTTGCACTGTCTTTCCAAAAATCTGCAAGGGCAATATTGGCTTTAATAGTTTGGTCAGCCACATCACCTCTGGTAATATTATTCTCTAATTTTGAAAGGAAAATAGCTTGTGTAGGCGATAACTTAGCCTTTTCTGCTAATATAAATTGTTGAATATCAAATACTTTCTGTGTTTCTGTTGCTTTATTTGCGGCAACGGTTGTTTTTTTGTTAGATGTTGTTCTTCCAAAAGTGAAAAGTAATACCACCACAATTAAGCCTGCACCAGCTACTATCAATTGTTTTTTCAAAGCTTCAAATTTTGGTGCAAAGTTACGTTAGTCTTCGTTGTCAGACTCTATTTTTGGCTCAACTTTAATATCTGCTGCTTTAATTTCCTTCATAAATTCTTTTGAAGGTTTAAAGGCAGGTATAAAATGTTCAGGTATTGAAACCGCAACATTTTTTTTGATATTTCTACCAATTTTTGCTGCTCTTTTTTTAATAATAAAACTACCAAACCCACGTACGTAAAGGTTTTCGCCAGATGCTAACGATGATTTGATCTCTTTAAACATGGTTTCTAACGTAACCAACACATCAACTTTTGGTATGCCTGTTTTATCAGAAATTTTGTTGATTAAATCTGCTTTTCTCATTGCGAATGTTATTATGTATTGTAAACTACGATATATATCAACTAAAAAAAAATATATTTAGCAGTTTTTAATAGCTGCTTAAAACAATAATTTTGCAAATCTGCATGAACAATTCTAAAGAAAATAGCTTTTTTACAAAAAAATTATTGTGGTGGAATGAGCAAAGCAATAATCGCACCATGCCATGGAAAGCCGAAAAAAATCCTTACAAAATATGGTTAAGCGAAATTATTTTGCAACAAACCAGGGTGGAGCAAGGTTTGGCTTACTATAATCGGTTTGTAACGCAATACCCCACCATTGAAAAATTAGCATTGGCAAATGATGATGATGTGTTTAAACTATGGGAAGGGTTGGGCTATTACTCAAGGTGTAAAAATTTATTGGCAACAGCCCGTATAGTAGCTTTTGAGCATAATGGCATTTTCCCCAATTCGTACGAAAGCATTTTGGCTTTAAAAGGCGTTGGTCCGTACACCGCTGCTGCAATTGCATCATTTGCATACAACCAGCCTTACGCAGTAGTGGATGGTAATGTATTAAGGTTGTTAGCCCGTTTTTTTGGTATTGCAACGCCTATTGATAGTACCATCGGTAAAAAAATATTTACAACGCTAGCGCAACAACTTATACAAAAGCAGCCACCAGCCACTTACAACCAAGCGATTATGGATTTTGGCGCTACAGTTTGTAAGCCACAGTTGCCCCTTTGTACTACCTGTGTTTTGCAAAAGAAATGTAAAGCGTTGCAACAAAATGAAGTATCATCTTTACCCATAAAAACTAAAAAACTAATTATAAAAAACAGGTTTTTCTTTTTTGTAGTGGCAATTTATCAGCAGCAAGTATATGTACAAAAAAGAGTGGAGAAAGATATTTGGCAAAATTTATGGCAATTTATTCCGTTTGAAATGCCTGCCAATATGAGTTTTGATGCGTTGCAGTCGAGTGAATCATTTCAAAATATATTTACAAAACCGTATCAAGTAAAGTTTGTTTCAGCGCCTTTAAAACAAAAGCTCACCCACCAGCATATTGAAGTTACTTTTGTAGTGTTACAATTACAACATCCATTACAATTGCTACAATGGCAATTGCAACCTGTAAAGCAGCTGCGGCAATTACCTTTTCCTCGTATTGTTACACAGTTTTTTGAAAATAACACATCGTTTACTTAATTATTTGAGGTAGTATATAATTTAAAATTTAATGTATCTTTAAAATTGTTGATTTTTGTATTGGTTTAAATTTTTTGAAACGGATGCTCCATCGGTACAAATAAAATAATTGAACTTTATGAGAGGTGTAAACAAAGTGATGTTAATTGGCAATTTGGGTAAAGACCCCGAAATGCAGTTTTTAGAAGGAAATATTGCTGTGGCAAAGTTTTCGTTGGCAACTACTGAATCGTATAAAGATAGAAACGGTAGGTTGATATCACAAACTGAATGGCACACGATTGTTTTGTGGAGAGGTTTGGCCGAGTTGGCGCAAAAATATTTACACAGAGGTAGTTTGGTATATGTTGAAGGGCGTTTAAAAACCCGTACTTGGGAAGATAAAGAAGGCAATAAAAAATTTGCAACAGAAATTGTTGGCGAAAATTTAATTATGCTTGATAAACGTACAGAAGGTATGCAAGCGAATGGTATGGATATTCCAGATTTTAATGATGATGATGTGCCACCTTCGGTTGATGAAAATGGAAACGAAAGGTTGCCATTTTAAAAGCCGCCCCATAAAAATATTGTTCATTTAAATACCCAGTTTTGGATTATCATTCGATTATGGCAGCATTGCAACTGCCTTTTACATTTTTATTAGTATTGCCTGCACTTACAGGTGTACTCATTTTTATTGCAATATTGTTTTTTATTATTTCATTTTTAATAGCAGGTAGCGAAGTTGCTTTTTTTTCACTATCGCAAAAAGAAATCAACGTTTTAAAAACCAAACAAAAACCCTCATTTGGTAGAATTGTAGCACTTTTAGAACAACCTAAAATTTTATTGGCTTCTATGCTTATTACCAATTGTTTGGTAAATATTGGCATAATACTCATTGGTAATATTTTGTTTGATGATTGGTTGAAAACCATTGAATACAGTTTTTGGACAAAGTTTTTCATAAAAGCCATTAGCATTACCACTTTTATTTTATTGTTTGCAGAAATATTACCAAAAGTTTGGGCCACACATAATAAAGTGTTGTTTGCATCTTATGCCTCTTTAATTGTTGAAATTTTTAATAGCATTTTTTATAGATTAAGCAAACGTTTGGTAAAATTCAGCGATCGTTTAGAGAAAAAATTATCGCCAGAAAAAAGCACGCCTGATGCTGATAGTTTAGACCAAGCGATTGATTTACTGCCAGAAGACGAAGCAACAACTGAAGAAAAACAAATTTTAAAAGGTATTCAAAAATTTGGGGATACGCCTGTTAAGCAAATTATGCGTACCCGTTTAGATGTTAATGGTATAGAAGAAAGCACCAGCTTTAGTAAACTTATACAAACAGTTGAAGAGCTACATTACTCAAGGTTACCGGTATATAAAAATAACCTCGATGAAATTGTTGGAATGCTCCACACCAAAGATTTATTGCCACATATTAACGAAGCACCTGATTATGATTGGAAGCAACATATTCGACCTGCATATTTTGTACACCAACAAAAACAAATTGAAGATTTGCTGCAAGAGTTTCGATTAAAACGAAACCATTTTGCCATTGTGGTTGATGAGTTTGGTGGCACATCAGGTATTGTAACCTTGGAAGATATTATGGAAGAAATTATTGGCGAAATTAAAGATGAGTTTGATGATGAAGAAAGTGCCAATAAAAAAATTGATGATTTTACATATATATTCGAAGGTAAAATGATGATCAACGATGCTTGCAAAGCCATGAAATTAAGTGCCGACACTTTTGATGAAATACGGGGTGAAAGTGATTCAGTTGCAGGGCTTGTATTAGAAATTGCAGGCGAATTTCCACAAACGAATTCAGTACTTACGAGTGGTAACTTTTCGTTTGTGCCTTTAGAAATTAATAAAAATAGAATTGACAAAGTAAAAATAATGATTCAACCAAATGAAGCAGTATCGTAATGCTTCATAAAAAAATATACATGAAGGGTTTTAAATACAACTTTTTTTATAGTTTACTTTTTTTAGGAGCAATAGGGGCCTCATGCAACAGTAATTACACTTCCAAAAAAAAGGGATATTATCACATTGATTTGCCACAAAAAAAGTATGTATTGTTTGATGAGCCAGGTATGCCTTATAGTTTTGAATACCCTACGTATGCAAAAATTATAAAAGATAGTACCTATTTTGACGCTAACCCTGAAAACGATTTTTGGCGCAACATCGACTTTGCTGATTTGAATGCAAAAATATTTTTGAGCTATAAACAAATAGGGGGTAAGGCGCTGTATAAAGTTAAATTAGCTAATGGTAATTATAAAGATTCGTTCGGCATCAATGAATACGATCGTATGATTAACGATGCTTTCAATCTTACCAATAAAAACGACGATATCGCTACATCAAAAAAAGACAGTCTTTTTACCACTAAAAATAACATCAGTGGTTTACTTTTTAAATTAGGTGGTAATGCGGCAACCGCAAGGCAGTTTTTTATGACGGATACTACCAAAAATTTTATTAGAGGTGCACTGTATTTTTATGCATCACCCAATGCAGATTCATTAAAACCTGTGGTTGATTTTTTGCAAAAAGATATTGATCATTTAATCAGCACTTTTAAGTGGAAAAACAAGTAAGTAGGTCATTTATTTACAGCACTTTTTTATTTACTCAATAAGATATTATACTGCAACATCTTTTAGTTATCTAGCTTTAAAATGTATTTTTGTAATAATGATAGCAATTGACAATGTTTTACTGAGCGATCAAATTATTACTGATCAGTTTGTTTGCGACCTCACCAGTTGTAAAGGTGCTTGTTGTGTTGATGGCGATGCAGGTGCGCCACTTGATGTAAAAGAACTCAAAAATATTGATGAAGTGTTTAATGAAGTGTTACCTTATTTGCGTAAAGAAGGTATAGATGAAATTAACAAACAAGGTAGATATGTATACGATAAAGAGTTTGGTTGGGTAACACCTACCATTAACAGTAAGCTTTGTGTGTACGGTATTTATGATGAAAATGGGGTAGTAAAATGCGGTATTGAACAAGCTTATTTAGACGGAAAAATAAATTTCAAAAAACCTATTAGTTGCCATCTTTTCCCCATCATTGTTAAAAAAAGTAAAGATGGTGTTACTGAATTAGCCAATTACGAACCTAGAGAAGATCATTGTAAAGCGGCATGTAGCTTAGGTAAAAAATTAAAAGTGCCAGTGTATCAATTTTTAAAAGAACCGTTGGTACGTAAATTTGGAGCACCATTTTACGAAGCATTAGATGCTACCGCTCAACATTTAAAAAAGCAACCATAAATTTTAACAGCGATATTTAAATCACAAAAACATATCAATACTTATTAAACGGTAAGTATTCAAAACAAAATAAAATGACATTCAATAAAATTGCAACAGTTGTAATAGTAAGTGTAGTGGCCGTTTTAGCTAGTTGTACAGCTAATAAAGCAACAATTGATAACGATATAAAAAAATATTTTGATGATAAAAATGTTGAAGGTTGCTTTACCATGTTAGATAATGCCACCGGTAAAATTACAGTGTATAACATGGCATTAGATACTACTCGTTTTACACCAGCATCAACCTTTAAAATTGTAAATAGCTTAATTGGGTTAGAAACAGGGCGTATCACCAATGAAAAAATGGTCATAAAATGGGATGGTGTACAACGCAGTCGTGCTGAGTGGAATAAAGATTTAACCATGACAGAAGCTTTTAAAGTAAGTGCCGTTAATTATTACCAAGAAGTAGCTCGAAGAATAGGCGCTGATACTATGAAACGTTTTATTGATACTTTAGGCTATGGTAACAAAAAAATTAGTGGTTCAATTGATTCTTTTTGGCTCAATAACCAACTCAAAATATCGCCTGATGAGCAAGTGGGTTTAGTAAAACGTTTGTATTTTGATCAATTACCATTTAGAAAAAGTGTACAACAAATGGTGAGAGATGTAATGTTGCAAGAAGATAATACGGCATACAAATTGAGTTATAAAACCGGTTGGGGTTTTGATGAAAGCAACAATGCCATTGGCTGGGTTGTTGGTTGGATAGAGGAAAACAAACACGTATACTTTTTTACCACCTTGTTAAAATCAAAAGATCGCAACATTGATTATGAAAAAATAAGGTTAAGTATCACCAAAGATATTTTAAAACATTACGGCTTTTTTGAAGGCAAAAAATAAGTTGGTTTATTGTTTTTTTAACAATGCCTGCTTATACAAATCATACATTTGCAGCATTACAATATGACCACACAGTTTCAATATATTTATTTATTATGGCTTTTATTGCTGCTACCTTTGGTAGCAGCAATCTATTTTTATGCAAAACATAAAAAACAGCAAACCTTTAAAAAGTTAGGTGATGCCGCTTTAGTTAACGAGCTAACAGCACACTACAACACAACGAGTTTCTTTAAAAAGTTTTTATTGGTATGGCTTGCATTGGCATTACTTATTGTAAGCATTGCTAATTTACGTTCACCATCAGGTGCACAACAAGTAAATCGTAATGGTATTGATGTTATGATTGCATTAGATGTTAGTAAAAGTATGCTAGCGCAAGATGTAAAACCTAACAGGCTTGATAGGGCCAAACAATTGCTGAGTAAATTAATTGATCAGTTAAGTAATGATAGAATTGGCATTGTGGTTTTTGCAGGTAAAGCATATTTGCAAATGCCCCTCACCGCCGACCATGCTGCCACCAAAATGTATTTATCTGCCGCTACTCCTGAAACTATTCCTACACAAGGTACGGTTATTGGCGATGCGTTGAAAATGTGTTACGCCTCCTTTAATAGCAAAGAAAAAAAATACAAAGCTGTTATATTAATTACTGATGGGGAAGATCATGATGAAAACGCAGTAAGCATTGCCGAACAAATGTCAAATGAAGGTGTGGTAATTAATACCGTAGGAATTGGTTCTCCAGATGGTGCCCCTATATTTGACCCCACTACCAATGATAATAAAAAAGACAACGAAGGCAATATCGTTATTACAAAATTAAATGAAGTAGCCTTAGCCGATATTGCAAAAAAAGGAAATGGTAACTATACATTTTTTACCAATACAGATGCAGCCGTTTCAAGCATTTATAACCAACTAGCAACGTTAGATACCAAAGCCGTGAAAGATGAATCACTCATTAATTACAAAAGTTGGTTTCAATATTTACTAGGTATTGCATTGATTTTATTAATAATTGAAATGATGGTGAGTGAGCTAAAATCAAAAAAGCAAATGACATTTAAACCCTTGTTATTACTAGTGTTTATGAGCAGTCATTTTATCACAATAGCACAAGCACCAGTTGAAGCTATTAAAAAAGGGAATGATGCTTACAAAACAAACGACTTTGCTACTGCAATTAATCAATACAATATTGCTACGCAAAAAGATGATAAAAACGCTATTGCTCAATTTAATTTAGGTAATGCATTGTATAAATCTGACAAAAAAGAAGATGCACTCAATGCTTATGATAAAGCATCATCTTACTTAACAAAACCAGTTGAAAAAAGTAATGCTTTATACAACAAAGGCGTTGTGTTGCAAAATGATAAAAAGTTAGAAGATTGTATTAGAGTCTACAAAACAGCCTTGTTTGCCTACCCTAATAATGTGGATGCACGGCACAACTTACAGCTAGCACTAAAAAAACAAAAAGAGCAACAACAGCAACAAGAGAAAGACAAAAAAGATCAGCAGAACAAGGATAATAAAAACAACAAGGATAACCAACCGCAGCAACAAAAAAGTAATTTATCACAAAAAGATGCGGAACAAAAATTACAAGCCTTGCAACAAAAAGAAAAAGAGCTGCAAGATAAATTGCACAAAGTAAATGTAGCCGCACCTAATAAGCCTGAAAAAGATTGGTAATGAACGTGGCAACGTATCTTTGTAATAAGTATTTTAAACTATTTCGATGAAATCGTATTGCGAATCTTTATTTAGTTACAAACGTTTACGCACCAAAGCTGTTACTGTAGGAAATTTAGTAATCGGTGGTAATAACCCCATCGCTATTCAAACAATGACCACCACTGATACCATGGATACAGATGCCACCGTGCAGCAATCTATCCGCTGTATTGAAGCAGGTGCCCAATTGGTACGTATTACAGCGCCTTCAAAAAATGAAGCTGAAAATTTATTGCCTATTAAAAATGCAATCAACAATGCTGGTTATAATACACCACTTGTGGCTGATATTCATTTTACGCCCAATGCGGCTGAAATTGCTGCTAAGCTCATTGAAAAAGTAAGGGTGAATCCCGGCAATTACGTTGATAAAAAGAAGTTTGAACAAATTGAATATACCGATGCTGAATACGCAGAGGAAATTGATCGCATAAAAGAACGTTTTACCCCACTTGTAAAAATATGTAAAGCACATGGTACGGCCATGCGTATAGGCACTAACCATGGTAGTTTGAGCGATCGTATTATGAGCCGCTATGGCGATACTGCTATTGGTATGGTAGAGAGTGCAATGGAGTTTTTACGCATTGCCCGTGGTGAAGATTTTCACAATATTGTGTTGAGCATGAAGAGCAGTAACCCATTGGTAATGGTACAAGCCTACCGTTTATTGATTGTGCATATGATGGAAGAGTTCGGCGAATGTTACCCTTTGCATTTAGGTGTTACTGAAGCTGGCGATGGTGAAGATGGGCGCATTAAATCAGCCATAGGTATTGGTAGTTTGTTAGAAGATGGTATTGGTGATACGATACGAGTGAGCCTCACCGAAGACCCCGAATTTGAAATACCTGTTTGTAAAGATTTAGTGGCTCGTTATGAAGGGTATTACCAGCAAGATGATATTAGCGAAATTGATGATACTAAATTAGCTTACAATCCTTTTGAATACAAACGTCGTGTAACAAACGCTGTCAATAATATCGGGCAAAAAAATGTGCCAGTTGTATTTGCAGATTTTATGTTAACAAAAAATATACTTCCTACTGACCTACAAGCTATTGGTTACCGTTACGATGCCGTGAATGATAAATGGCATATTGGAGATGCTGCGGCTGATTATTTATATGTAGGTGATCAGCTTCCTACCTTTGCTTTACCTGGCACTTTACAAGTAGTATGCAATTATAAAGTATGGAGTAATTTACAAAATAACGAGCAGCAGTATTTACCTTTATTTACAGCGTATGCGTATTTAGCAGCTGCACATCATCACCCCACTACAAATTTTATTTCAGTAAATGTAGATGATGATAATAGTGCTTTATTAAAGCAGTTGCCAACAAAAAATAACGTGGTGCTTTGTGTTTTTTCAAATAAAAAAAATGCACTGCAATGTGTACGTAAGTTTATTAATGGTTTAATGTTGCAACAAATAAATTGCCCGGTTATTATTGCTGTTGAAAGTATGCAAACTACTATTGATGCACAATTAATTGACTTTGCAGCAACAGCTGGCGGTTTGTTTTTAGATGGTATGGGTGATGGTATTTGGTTAATGAACGATCCTTCAAAAATGACGAACGTTCAGGTTACAGGTAGAACGTATTTGCCCACAAAAAATAACCATGCGTTTTTAAATAATACATCTTTCTCAATTTTACAAGCGGTACGTACCCGTATTTCAAAAACAGAATATATTAGTTGTCCAAGTTGTGGCAGAACCTTGTTTGATTTACAAGAAACTACTTCAAAAATTCGCAATGTTACCAATCACTTAAAAGGTTTAAAAATTGCAGTAATGGGTTGTATTGTGAACGGTCCTGGCGAAATGGCTGATGCTGATTTTGGTTATGTAGGTAGCGGCGTGGGTAAAATAACGCTATACAAAGGCAAAGAAGTCGTTAAGAAAAACATACCTAGTGAAATTGCGGTAGATGAATTGATTAATTTGTTGAAAGAAAATAATGTGTGGATAGATGCAGATGCTTAATTACAGCAATGCTGTGACGTTTATTTAAATAAAAAATAAAGTATGCAAACAGATATTTTGGTGATTGGTAGTGGTATAGCAGGTTTAACGTACGCATTAAAATGTGCACAAGAAATGCCTGATAAAACAATTACAATCTTAACCAAAACACAAAGCGATGAAACCAATACAAAGTACGCCCAAGGCGGTATTGCTGGTGTTACTGATTTTGCACACGATAGTTTTCAAAAACATATTGAAGATACCTTAATTGCTGGCGATGGCTTGTGCAACCCTGCTATTGTTGAAATTGTGGTAAAAGAAGGTGTACAGCGAATAAACGAATTAATTAGTTGGGGAGCACAGTTTGATCGTGACCCTGAAGGTGACTATAAATTAGGTAAAGAAGGTGGCCATAGTGAAAACAGAATTTTACACCATAAAGATGTTACTGGTAAAGAAATGGAAAGGGCATTATTGGAAGCCATAAAAAAATGTTCCAATATCCATTTGATTAGTCACTGCTTTGTATTGGATATTATTACCCAACATCATTTAGGCTATTTGGTAACCAAATCAACACCCGATATTGAATGTTATGGGGTGTACGTACTTAACCTCACTACCAATAAAATTGAAAAAATTGCAGCAGCTATTACGTTATTAGCTACTGGCGGTAACGGACAAGTATACAGAACCACTACCAACCCAGCTATTGCAACAGGCGATGGTGTTGCTATGGTGTACAGGGCAAAAGGTCGTATTGAAAATATTGAGTTTATACAATTTCACCCCACTGCATTATATGAAGCTGGTGTAAGAGGTCACTCGTTCTTAATTACAGAAGCGGTAAGGGGCGATGGAGGTATTTTACGTAATGCAAGTGGCGAAGCCTTTATGGAAAAATATGATGAACGAAAAGATTTAGCACCAAGAGATATTGTTGCCCGTGCCATAGATAACGAAATGAAAATTAATGGTACCGAGTTTGTATACCTCGATTGTAGGCATATGGATCAACAAAAATTTAAAGAGCATTTCCCCAATATTCATGCAAAATGTTTGAGTATAGGTATTGATGTAGCAAAAGATATGATACCGGTATCGCCAGCGGCACATTATAGTTGTGGTGGTGTTAAAACAGATGCTTATGCTCGTACCTCTATTAAAAATTTATATGCTGCTGGCGAATGTGCCAGCACAGGTTTGCATGGTGCCAACCGCTTAGCTAGCAACTCCTTACTTGAAGCTATGGTATTTGCACACCGGGCTTTTGAAGATACCCTGCAAAAAGTACAAGCCAACTCATTACGTAAAATAGATGATGTTGTGATACCCGTTTGGAATGCTGACGGAACAACAGCGCCCAAAGAAATGATTTTAATTACGCAGAGTTTGAAAGAAATGAAATTGCTGATGAGTGATTATGTGGGTATTGTACGAAATAATGAACGTTTAAAAAGAGCTAATAGAAGAATAGATTTGTTACATGAAGAAACAGAGTATTTGTACGAACGTACAGCTGTATCGCCGCAACTTTGTGAACTGCGAAATATGATTACAGTTTCGTACCTCATTATAAAAAGTGCTGAGCTGCGTCATGAAAGCAGAGGATTGCATTACAATACAGATTACTTATTTAAGCAACCCATTCTTCAAAACACTATTTTGTAGCAACTGCTGTTAAAAAATACGCATATATTATAGTGTTACGCTATTAACTTTGCAGCAATAAAATTTTTGCATGTACTACTTGCTTTATGGTTTATTGTATTTGGTATCATTATTACCGTTTTTTGTTTTACATAAACTAAGCGATGTTGCATTTTTTATACTGTATTATGTTATTGGTTATCGTAAAGACGTTGTAACGAGTAATATTAAAATTGCCTTTCCTCAAAAATCTGATGAGGAGGTAATAAAAATTGCCAAACAGTTTTATAGAAATTTAACCGATAATTTTATTGAAACGATTAAGCTTTTAAGTATTTCCAAAAAACAATTTGAAGAACATGCTACCATTGATTTTGCAGCTGCAAAAGCCTTGGTTGATAAGGGTTTGAATATACAATTTCACAGCGGTCATCAAATGAATTGGGAGTTTGCTAGTTTGGCCATTTCAAAATCATTAACCATACCTTGGTTGGCAGTGTACATGCGTATTTCAGCGAAACCAGTTGATCGTTTATTTTTAAAAATACGCAGCAAGTTTGGCGCAACCATGGTGGAGAAAGATAAGTACCAAACTATGATGCCACAGCTTATAAAAAACCAATACGCTTTGGGTTTAATTGCTGATCAAAATCCGGCATTTGTAAAAAACGGTTATTGGCTTAATTTTTTTAGTAAACCTGCACCATTTTTAATTGGCCCTGAAAAAGGCGCTATGCGTTACAAAACTGCAGTAGTATTTGTAAATATTAAAAAAATTAAAAGAGGCTATTACCATTTTGAATGTAAGGTAATTACAGAAGATGGCAGCCAATTTAAAAACGGTGATTTAACTAGAATGTACCGTGACTTTTTAGAAGCAGGCATAGAAGCCCAACCAGCCAATTATTTATGGAGCCACCGCCGTTGGAAATTTAATTGGGATAATAGTTTTGAAAAACGTTGGATTGATACTTCACCTCACCCATAACCGCTTTTAAACCTATAAGGTTTTTAAAACCTTATAGGTTTAATTGTTGATATAAGTTGCATTGTTCAATGGCTGCCGGATAGCAGCGGCACCCAAACCGCTACCAAAGCGGTTGCGGTACAGCGAATAGCCGGAACTGCTGCTGCCACTTTGTTGTTGCTTAAAGCCCCCCATTAATTTAATGTTGAAAGCCACTAAAAACAAAATAACCAACTGTATACAGTTGGTTATTAATGGTGTGTTTATAATTTTTTTTATAAAGGTTAATTTAAAACCTCTTTACTTTTTTCAATTTTGGCACCTGCTTCTTCTTTAATTTTTGCCCAGCCTCCTACAACGTTGCGTACATTATGTATACCTTCTTTTTTGAAAATTGATAAGGCAATTACACTTCTATAGCCGCCTGCACAGTGCACATATATGTTTTCGTTTTCTTCAAATTCACCTAGTAATGATACATCGGTTAAATCATTCAATGGTAGGTTTACTGCATTTTTTAAATGCCCATCAGCATATTCATTTTCTTTACGAACATCTACCACTGTTAAATTAGGGTCATGCGGTATATCCATAATCAACTCATCAGGCTCCACATCAATAATCATATCAATTTTTTCGCCAGCATTTTTCCACGTTTCAAAACCACCTTGCAAATAACCAATTACTTTATCAAACCCAACCCTAGCCAACCTTACCACGGTTTCTTTTTCTTTTGTAGGTTCAGTTATTAATACAATATTTTTATCAAAAGGTATTAAGCAGCCGGCCCATTCAGCAAAGCGGCCTTCTAAGCCAATAAACAAACTGCCGGGGATAAACCCTTGTGTAAAAATAGAGGCATGTCTGGTATCTAAAATAATAGCATCGTTTTTTACAGCAACTTTAAATGCGGCAACATCTAAAGCTTGCGTGCCTTTTTGTATTATGGTTTCAATATTATCATAACCTTTTTGATTGATAGCAGCATTAATAGCAAAGTAAACGGGTGCAGTTGATAAACCAGTAGTTACAGCTTGTATAAAATCATCTTTACTTTGCGGTTGCAATGCATGGTTTGTTTGTTTTTCTTCGCCAATAGTACTGAAGGTGTTAGGACCTAAATTTTTACCGCAACTGCTGCCAGGGCCATGTGCAGGGTAAACAATTACATCATCAGGTAAAGGAATAATTTTTTCTGTAAGTGTTTCGTACATGATACTTGCTAATTCTTCACTGCTCATATCGCCGCTGCTTAAATCGGGCCTACCTACATCGCCAACAAAAAGAGTGTCGCCTGTAAAAATTGCATGAGGTTTTTGATGCTCATCTCTCAATAAATAACAAGTACTTTCTAAAGTATGACCCGGAGTGTGTAAGGCTTCAATAGTTACGTTGCCTAATTGAAAAATTTGGCCATGTGCCGCATTGGTAATAGCGTAGTTTGTTGTAGCACCGGGTCCATAAATAATGGGGGCACCAGTTGCATTGCTTAAATCAATATGGCCGCTAACAAAATCAGCATGAAAATGTGTTTCAAAAATATATTTAATTTGAGCATTTTTTTCTTTAGCCATGGCAATGTATTGCTCATAATCTCTCAACGGATCAATAATTGCCACTTCCCCATTGCTTTCAATAAAATACGCTGCTTCACTTAAGCAATTGGTATACAATTGTTGTATAAACATGGTTTTCTAATGTTTTAAGGCTGCAATTTACAAAATAAAAAAGCGGTTGAACCTTACAACCGCTTTTTTAAATTCAATTTGAAATATTTTAACGTACCAAATCTTCAACTACATCAGAAATTTGGTCAATTCTAGTATGATTTACCGTGTAGTAAATAAATTTGCCTTCACGTTCTGTTATTACAATGCCAGCTTTACGTAAAATAGCTAAGTGTTGCGATGCTACTGACTGCTCAAGCCTCATGCGAACATAAATTTCAGTAACTGTTATTTTCTTTTCATTTTCAATAAGTAACAACATTTGTTGCCTCAATTTATGATTGAGTGCCCTTAAAACTAGGGCAGCTTTTTTTAAATTGTGGTAATTTACTTTTAATGAATTTTCGGGTGTGTTACCTACAGATGTAGGCTTTTCTAACACCACTGATTGACGCTCACTCATGGTTTATTTTGGAATTTTTAAAATGCTTGAACAAATTAATAATTCGAATATACGATGCAGACTTTATTAAGGTTTTATTAAATACGAAAAAAATGTTTAAACATTAAATTTAAGGGTTGTAAAATTCTTTTGTATATGAAGGTGCCGCCATTACTAAGTTTGCAAACGATTGTTTTTTATATAGTTGTGTTGAAATAATATTGATGGCCTCAAAGGTTTCACCCATTTCAATAAAGTGTGCGTTGGTGTTAGTGCAAATATTTTTAAATTTTTGCATGCCGTTGCCAAAAAAATAAGTTGGTTTGGTTGATAGGGCAAAGTCAAAACTATGGGCATCAATAATTTTTGCTTCGGGTTCTGTAACAGTTGATAAATCAGCTTTGTACATAGCAGTAAAAACTTCCATTCGCCTAGCATCAATCATTGGGCAGTAATAATAACCTTCGTTTTGATTGTTATTGATAATAGCAGCTTGTGCCATTACTTGTAATGTGCTCAAAGTAATAAGTGGTTTATTAAGGGCATAACACAAACCTTTTGCAGCTGCTAAACCTACTCGTAACCCTGTATATGAACCTGGGCCTATAGTACATGCGATGGCATTTAATTGTGCTGCTGAAATTTGTGATGCTTCTAAACTTTTTTCAACGGCGGTATGAATAAAAGCGGCATGGTCTTTTTGGGTATGGTTACTATATAAGTTTTGAATAACACCATCTTTACTAATACTTACTGATGCAGTTTCTAAAGCACTATCTATATTTAAAATGAATGCCATTGGTATTAAATTTCATTAATTAAAGCAGGAGCTGGAGTATACTTAACATCCTGTATTGATAAGGTTTGTAATAGCGCAACAATATTTTTTGCACCAATTAATTGGCACCATTCAAATGGACCGTAAGGGTAGTTGGTGCCTAATTTCATAGCAGTATCAATGTCCTCTGCTGAACTAACATGGTCACCTTTAGCAAAATAAGCTTCGTTAATAATCATTGCAACAACCCTTGCACTAATAAAGCCCGGTTCATCGTTTACATTGATAATTTTTTTGTGGATGTTTTTTAAAATGGTATGAACATTACTATCTGTTACGCCAGCAACTTCCCATATTGGTTGTTCAAAAAAAGTAGGCCATGCGTTTATTCTAATGAAATTATTAGGCAGTGCTAATA
The DNA here is from genome assembly GCF_042651465.1 of Ferruginibacter yonginensis. Classification (NCBI taxonomy): domain Bacteria; kingdom Pseudomonadati; phylum Bacteroidota; class Chitinophagia; order Chitinophagales; family Chitinophagaceae; genus Ferruginibacter; species Ferruginibacter yonginensis. Next base: position 1,493,771 of record NZ_JBHSCZ010000001.1, on the reverse strand, counting down.
AATGTAATGTATTGTGCATACTATTAATGAAAACGGGCTGTGTTTCAATAGTAATAGGTGTAGTTTTTTCATAATCATGCAAATAAAAATAGGCATCTGCATTTTCATTATTTAATTTAATGGCATCATCAACACGAACCCACTCAACCGTTTCGTTTAATGATGTTAAATAATTCCATTGGGCATCAGTACCACAAACCACTAATTTCATTTTAATTATTTTTTTGCAACTGTGCCAAAATTAAGCACAGCTGTATTTTTTACAAAAATACGTTCAATAAAGAGGATATATTTGCAAAGCAAAAATTTAATTTCAAATGAGTAAAGTAGTTATTAATACAAGTAATGCTCCAGCACCTATTGGCCCTTACAACCAAGCTGTAAAGGCAGGTAATTTTTTATTTTGTTCAGGACAAATTGCTTTAGATGCACAATCAGGAGCATTGGTAAACGATAGTATTGAGGCTGAAACCCACCAAGTAATGAAGAATATTGCAGCCATATTAACTGCTGCTGGTGCAGGTTTTGAACATATTGTAAAAACAACCATTTTTTTGAGTGATATGAGTTTGTTTGCAACGGTTAATGAAACATACGGTAGTTACTTTACAGCAGACTTTCCTGCAAGAGAAACGGTTGCAGTGAAAGGATTACCAAAAAATGTAAATGTTGAAATAAGCGTAACAGCATTTTTGTAATATGATCATTATAACCGCTCTAGTACACCAGCACCTCATTGAAACCCTGCAACAAAAAGGGTTTGAAGTAATGTATTTGCCAGATATTACCCACAATGACTTGCTGAAAATTATACCACAAGCAACCGGCTTAGTGGTAACTACAAGGTTAAAAATTGATCAAACACTCATTGACAAAGCCACAAAATTACAGTGGATAGGTAGGCTTGGTAGTGGTATGGAACTTATTGATGTGGCTTATGCACAATCAAAAAATATTGTTTGTTTAAGTAGCCCCGAAGGCAACCGTAATGCGGTGGCTGAACATGCCCTTGGTATGTTATTGGCCATGAAAAATAACCTCATAAAAAGTAGTGATGAAGTTAAGCAAGGCAAATGGGTGAGAGATGAAAACCGAGGTAGTGAAATTAGTGGTAAAATTATAGGTATAGTGGGTTATGGTAATACCGGACAAGCATTTGCAAAATTGTTAGCTGGGTTTGATGTTACTATGTTGGCTTACGATAAATATAAAGGCGATTTTGGTGGTAAATTTATTAGAGAAGCATCGTTAGAGCAAATTGCCAAGTATGCTGATGTTATTAGTTTTCATGTGCCACTGAGCCCCGAAACAAGCAATATGGCCAACGAAGCCTTCTTTGAAATGCTTGAAAATAAGCCTTTCATTATTAACACATCAAGAGGTAACGTAGTAAATGCAGGTGCTTTAATTGAGGCATTGGATAATCAAAAAATATGTGGTGTTGCGTTAGATGTTATTGAAAATGAAAAATTAAAAACATTGAACGAATTGCAACAAGCACAATTACAAAACTTATTAGCAAGGCAAAATGTATTGATTACACCTCATATTGCTGGCTATTCACATGAAGCTTTTTTAAGAATGAGCACCGTTTTATTAAGCAAGCTAGCGGCATTAAAATTTGTATAATTAGCTATTTGCACCAACATAAAGTACTATATTTGTATTTACTGCAACGCTTCAAAATAGGGGCGTTGTATTTTTTTTAGTAAACACCTAAACTTTTTTATGGCAGCTACAAATTACGTAACACAACAAACTTTTGATAACATGTTGGTAGAGTTGCACCAATTAAAAACAGTTGAAAGACCAGCCGCAAGTGCCGCAATTGCAGAAGCAAGAGAAAAAGGCGATTTAAAAGAAAATGCCGAATATGATGCTGCTAAAGAAGCACAAGGTATGTTGGAAGCAAAAATTAAGTACCTAGAGGGCGTTATAGCTACTGCACGTATTGTTGATGAAACTACTATTGATACCAGCAGAGTAAGTATTTTAACCAAGGTAACCTTGCTCAATATGAACACTAAAAAAACGGTTACCTACCAAATTGTTTCTGAAAAAGAAGCTGATTTAAAGTTGGGTAAAATATCAGTTACTTCGCCAATTGGTAAAGGTATTTTAGGCAAGCAAAAAGATGAAGTTGCTGAAGTTAGTGTACCTGCAGGTTTACTTAAATTTAAAATTATTGAAATCACTGTTTAATTTTTTAAAGCCGTTTATTTTTGAACGGCTTTTCTCTTTAAAATACTTACCATGTCAATTTTTACAAAAATTATTAACGGCGAAATACCATCTTACAAAATAAAAGAAGATGAGCATTTTATTGCCTTTTTAGATGTATTTCCGCTAGTGGAGGGTCATGTGTTGGTAGTACCTAAAATTGAAGTAGATAAAATGTTTGATTTACCCACTTACTATCTTCAACAAATATTAGTTTTTGCACAACCTATTGCAACTGCGATTGAAAAAACAATGCCTTGTAAACGTTGTGGTATTAGTGTTATCGGGTTAGAAGTGCCACATGCTCACATGCATTTAGTGCCCATTACTACCGCCAATGATTTAAATTTCACCCAACCAAAAATACAAGTTGCACCTGAACGTATGAAGGCAATTCAGGAGTTGATTGTTGCTAATTTATAAAGTTATTTACTGGAAATTCGGCTAGGGTTATTGGCAATAAAACTTTTCCAATCATTTTTGCCTTTAGGTAGGCTTAAAACATTGCTATCTTGAAAGTGATGGCATAATGCAACCGCCACAGCATCTGAAGCATCAAAAGTTTGCGGTTTGCCTTCAAATTGTAAAATAGTTTGTAGCATTTTCAGTACCTGCTCTTTATCAGCATTACCATTACCCGTAATGGATTGTTTTACTTTTTTGGGTGAGTATTCGCAAACGCTTAACCCAGCTTGCATAGCTGCAGCAATTGCTACGCCCTGGGCTCTACCCAACTTCAGCATACTCTGAACGTTTTTTCCAAAAAAAGGTGCCTCAATAGCAAAATCAGTAGGTTTAAACGCTTTTATGATTTGGCCAACCGTATGGTGAATGAGTTCTAACCTTTCATACGCATCTTTTTTGCTATTCAATTTAAGTACGTTCATTTCAATCAATGATATACTTTTGCCTTTCACCAATATAACACCGTAACCCATAACGATAGTGCCGGGGTCAATTCCTAAAATTATTTTTGACGACTTTTGCAATACGGACGTTATTTTTACCAAAATTGATTGTTTGAACAAAAGTATTAAAATATTATTCAACTGGTTTTTAGGTCCTTTAATATTTATAGTGTTATCATGGAGCTTATATAAGCAAATTATGCATCAGCCTGATGTTGATAACCGTTGGCAACAAATAAAGAACAGTTTTTATTCGCCTTTACTTTGGCTTTCATGTTCATTGGCAATTGTAAATTGGGGGTTAGAAGCATTGAAGTGGCAGCGATTATTAGCACCTTTAGAAAACATATCTTTTTTTAAAGCTTTTAAAAGTGTATTAGCTGGTTGTAGTATTACCATGCTTACGCCTAATAGGGTTGGTGAGTATGGGGGGCGTATTTTATTTGTAAGTGAACCCCACCGTATTGATGCTATTCCGCTTACTATTTTAGGTAGTATGGGGCAATTATTTATAACCATTTTTATGGGTGTAATTGGCTTATTGTATTTTAAGTTATTTAGCAATGGTTTATTACTGTTTCAACATTTACCTACTTACACTTCATCAGTTTTACTTTGGGGAAGTATACTGTTGGCTATTGTTTTAATACTTATTTATTTAGAAATTGGTGTATTAGTGCGGCTGTTGACAGAAGTGCGTTTATTTAAAAAATTGGTTGCACACATTGTTTTGTTAAAGTCATTTTCACGTAAACAATTGTTAAGAATTTTATTTTTATCTTTTCTAAGATATTCGGTATTTGTTTTGCAATTTATTTTGTTGTTGCAAGTAATGCAAGTACAAATAAGCTTCATTATATGCTTTTGGTTGTTAACTGTTTTTTATTTGTTAATGGCCGTAGCACCAACAATTGGTTTAACAGAGCTTCCTATAAGGGTGGCTGCAAGTGTGGTAGTATTACAGTTGTACAGCAGTAATATCGTAGGTATACAAGCAGCAACTTTCGGTATTTGGATAATCAATTTAGTAGTACCGGCAATTATTGGTAGTTTGTTTATTTTAGGAACTAAAATTTTAAAAGAAAAATGATAAATTTTACAAAACATATCGCCATTATTTTTTTAATGGTAATTACAACAATCACAGCCGCTGCTCAAAAAACGGGTTTTTGTGGTAATACAAACAAAGCTTTTTTACCTGGCGAAAAGGTAATAATGAAAGTATATTATAGTGCTTTAGGTGCTTACATTGGCGCAGGCGAAGCTAGCTTTACCACTGCATTAGAGCGTTTTAATGGCAAGCCAGTATACCACTGTGTGGGTGAAGGAAAAACCTACTCCTTTTTTGATAATTTTTTTAAAGTGAGGGATCGCTACGAAAGCTATATAGACACAGCAAACATGTCGCCCATAAAATTTTTACGCAATGTTGATGAAGGTGGCCATAAAATTTATAACAATGTAACTTTTAACCAAGCATCTAACACGGCTGTAAGTACCAATGGTGTTTTTAAAATTACAGAGTGTATGCAAGATGTTGTAAGTGCCATGTATTATGCTCGTAATATTGATTGGAACAAATACAAACCAGGTGATAAAATACCCTTTGATATGTTTTTAGATGATGAAATTTTTCACCTCTATATTCGCTATATGGGTAAAGAAAAAATTAAAACCCAATACGGAAAGTTCAATGCAATTAAATTTAAGCCATTGTTAATTAAGGGAACCATATTTGAAGGTGGTGAAAAAATGACGGCTTGGGTGAGTGATGATCCTAACCGTTTAATTTTAAGGGTTGAAAGTCCTATATCTGTTGGTAGTGTAAAGGTTGATATGATGGGTTACAGTGGGTTAAGGTATCCATTGAGTTCATTGATTTCTTTTAGATAAATAGTATTTTAATCAGCTGTATTTAAAATCATACAATAAAAAAGCCCGAAATTATTCGGGCTTTTTTATTGTAAACGTATTTAAGTTTAAACATCAATTTTTGCGTATTTGGCATGGCTTTCAATAAACTCTCTACGTGGTGGTACTTCATCGCCCATTAGCATTGAAAAAACACTATCTGCACTGCTCATACTATCTAATGTTACTTGTTTTAATGTTCTGGTTGCAGGGTTCATGGTGGTTTCCCACAATTGCTCTGCGTTCATTTCACCCAAACCTTTGTAACGTTGTACAGTTACGCTATCTTCTTTACCACCTCCAATTTTTATTGATAAGTCTTTACGTTCATCATCATTCCAAGCATATTCTTGCTCTTTACCTTTTTTAATTAAATACAAAGGTGGTTGTGCAATGTATACATAACCCTGCTCTACTAACTCCTTCATATAACGGAAAATAAAGGTCATAATCAATGTAGCAATGTGGCTTCCATCCACATCGGCATCGGTCATAATAATGAGCTTATGGTAACGTAGTTTTGAAATATCCAAGGCCTTTGCATCTTCTGCAGTACCAATTTTTACGCCGAGTGCCGTAAACATATTTCTAATTTCTTCGTTGTCATAAATTTTATGCTCCATGGCTTTTTCAACATTCAAAATTTTACCTCTTAATGGTAAAATAGCTTGAAAGCTTCTATCACGGCCTTGTTTAGCAGTACCACCTGCCGAATCACCTTCCACTAAAAACAATTCACATTTACCAGGGTCTTTATCAGAACAATCGGCTAATTTACCTGGCAAACCACCACCTACTAGTACGCTTTTACGTTGTACCATATCTCTTGCTCTTTTAGCAGCCGCCCTTGCTTGTGCAGCTAAAATTACTTTTTGGATGATGGTTTTGGCATCTTTCGGATTTTCTTCTAAATAATTTTCTAATACACGACTTAATGTAGTATCAACAATACCCATCACTTCGTTATTACCTAGTTTTGTCTTTGTTTGTCCTTCAAACTGCGGCTCTGGTACTTTTACTGAAATGATAGCTGAAATACCTTCTCTAAAATCATCACCCTCAATAGCTACTTTGGCTTTTTCGAACATGCCATTTTTTTCACCGTATGCCTTAAAAACCCTTGTTACGCTTCTTCTAAAGCCTGCCACATGTGTACCGCCTTCAATAGTGTTGATGTTGTTTACGTAGCTAAAAATATGCTCAGAGTAGCCAGCATTATATACCATAGCTACTTCTACTGCAACGTTATTTTTTTCATCATGTCCATCGCAATAAATTACAGTTGGCAATAAAGGTTGGCGGTTTGCATTTTTATCAAGCATTTCAACAAACTCCACTATACCACCTTCGCTGTAAAATGTTTTGCTGTAATGTTTGCCATTTTCATCTACCTCACGTAAATCGTTTAGTACAATGGTAATTTTTCTGTTTAAAAAAGCCAGCTCCCTTAAACGACCTTCTAAAATTTCTTTTTTATACTCAGTGGTAATAAAAATGCTGCCATCAGGCCAAAAATGCACCAATGTGCCCGTTTGGGTTGATGTGCCAATTTCACGAACGGGGTAGCTAGGTATACCAGTATGATATTCTTGCTCAAATAATTTGCCCTCACGTTGTACGGTTACATGTAATTTGGTGCTCAATGCGTTAACACAACTTACACCCACACCATGTAAACCACCCGATACTTTGTAGGTATCTTTATCAAACTTACCACCGGCGTGCAATACGGTCATTACAATTTCCAGTGCTGATTTTTGTTCTTTTGTATTGATACCAGTAGGAATACCACGACCATCATCTTGAACAGATATGGAATTGTCTTTATGGATTGTAACGGTAATATTTTTACACCAGCCAGCTAATGCTTCATCAATTGAGTTATCAACCACTTCATATACCAAGTGGTGTAAGCCTTTTTCGCCTATATCGCCAATATACATGGCAGGCCTTTTTCTAACGGCTTCTAAACCTTCTAAAACCTGAATACTATCAGCACCATAAGCTGGTTTGCTGGTAGCTTCAATATTTTCAATTTCTGTGCTCATAATTAGTTACATTTTTAAAAAAATGAATGTGTGCGAAGGTAACTAAATTAAAGGTTTTTTACTAATTAAAGGGCATTCATTTTGAACCATTTACCAACATATTTTCTATGAAATGAACATGATAATTTGTTAGATAAAATGAAAGAAATTATTTAATGAATTTAGGCTCATAATTAGCTTTATTTCACAAAATTTTGGTTTGAATTGGATCAAAAATGATGTATTCGTTGCCTAGTATTTTTTGCAAGCTACAACTTACATACTGTATTTAGCTGCTTTATACTTTTTACGAATTTGATTTTTATTCAAAAAATATTGTAAGATTGGTGTTAAAATTTTGTTTAAATTGTGTTATTCATCCACCTTAAACAATGCCTTCACAAATGAAACAATTGTACATTTTTATTGTAAGTATGATTTTTTTTGTGCACCAAACAAATGCACAGGTTTATGCGCCAATTACTTTAACTGGTTTTAACCACGATGTAATTGCGGAAGCAGGAACAAGTTCACTCACCACAACAACTGTTGCAATGGACGGTGTTACAGTTTCAAACAAAGTAATGTACACCAATGCTTTCAGGCTAGCAAATGGTTTTGGTGGTGGCGGTATACCCGATAATGGTACTTTTACGAGTGGTACTGCTACTTATCAACTAGCAGCTTATACAGGTAATAATGTACTGTTGGTGCCTCGTAACCAAAACGGCGATTTAAATTTTGCAACGCCAGCTAAATACAGTGCATTACGTTTATTGGTACTTTCAACCGAAGGTGCAAGTTTAATTAATGCTACCGTATTTTTTACAGATGGAACTTCTGTAAATGCACTTACCAACACAACCGTTGGTGATTGGTTTAATGGTACAACTAATGTAGTGGCACAAGGCTTTGGTCGTTGTACTCGTGCTACACCAGCTTCTGGTGCCGATGCATTTACGGCCAACCCAAGGTTGTACTACATTGAAGTGCCTATTTCATGTGCTAACAGACAAAAAGATATTCAAAAAATTAATATAGCCAATGTAACTACTGCAGGTTCCAACGCACCTTTTCCTAATGCAATTGTATTTGCAGTATCTGGTGTAACCTATAGCCAAACTGTTGCTCCTACCGTTACAAATGCTACTTGTTCTGCAAACGGAACAGCCACTTTAAACATTATAGGGTCATCGGGTCCATACAGTGTAACATGGAATACTACACCTGTTCAAACGGGTGTTACAGCTACGAATTTAACGCCTAATTCCTATGTAGCTACTATAACAGATGCTGCAAGTTGTGTATCAACAAGCTCCGTTACAGTAACGCTAACAAATAACCTTACCCTTACAACTAGGTTAGATACTACTATTTGTAGCAATGTGTCAATTAATGCAAATACGAACAGTAATGCTGCCAATTATACTTGGACGGCTGTGCCGGCTGCAACTGCCGGTATTAGTAATGCCACTGCAGCAAACCCTACCTTGGCTCCTACAGCACCATTTACAACGTATACTGTTACGGCTACATTAGGTAGTAACTGTACAACTTCACGTTCATTTAGTATTACTGTGCAACCTGCAGTTACAGCTTCAGTTAGAAGCGATACTACTATTTGTTCAGGTGCAGCTATCAACGCTAATACAGTGAGTAATGCTACAAGTTATTTATGGACGGCTTCGCCAGCAGCTACAGCAGGCATAAGCAATGCTACTATCGCAAACCCAGTGTTGAGCCCTACAGCTGCACTTACAACCTATACTTTAACAGCAAGTATTGGTAATTGCAGCATTATACGAACATTTCGAATTGCAGTAGCGCCAAGTTTTGTGGTTGATGCAGGTAATACCATTAACATTTTGCAAGGTAGCTCAGCTGTATTGCAAGCCACAGCACCTGCAGGAACATACTTGTGGACGCCTGCTACCGGCTTAAGTGCAACTAACATATTAAACCCTACTGCTTCGCCAGGTAGTACCACAACTTATACTTTAAAAGTTACTTCGCCACAAGGTTGTACGGCAACTGACGATGTTACTGTAAACGTATTGCCTTTCTGTATAAAACCAATGGAAGCTATTACACCTAATGGTGATGGTATTAACGATAAATGGTTGGTTACAAGCGGCGGAAATTGTACAAAATTAGTGAAGGTTAATGTGTACAACAGGTATGGTTCAAGGGTGTATAGTTCAACCAACTACCAAAATGATTGGCAGGGAACGTATAAAGATAAAGCCCTACCAGATGGTACTTATTATTTTGTAATTCAATACTTTTTAATTGATGGAAGTCAATTAGAACGAAAAGGAAATGTCACCATTTTAAGATAATCTTGAATATTAAAAAAGCCTCTTACAAAGAGGCTTTTTTAATAACATGTAATGCTATAACTATTAAAATGACACTACATTATCGCTTAATACAAGTACATTTGAGCATGTAAAACCAGATGAAAGTGTAGCCCATATATAATTTGGTTTGTTTGCAGTAAAGCATAAAATAGCAGTATGAAATTTTTTTTAGTGTTTGTATTCAGCATACTTTCATTGTTAACAGTTGCACAAACGCCCAATTTTGATGTTAAGAATATAAAACTTCCAGCGGAGGTTAGCTACTATGATCATCAATTTTCTGGATTGTATATTTATAAAAACGACTTATTTTTTATGAGTGAGAGTCGTTTACAAGATGCCGCTCCTGCTGTTTTGTATAGCATCGCATTAGCAGATATTGACCAACAGTTAAAAGATACCAGCTATGCATTACCTTATAAAAAATACCCAATATATAATGCTGCACTTTTAAGAAATAGCATGAAACAACAAGGCGATGATTATGAAGGTTTTGAAGCCATGGTTATAATAAATGGTATGGTATATTTAACGGTTGAAACCGCTACACCTTCTAATAATTGTTATTTGTTTGAAGGTATATTAACTGATACGGCGGTTATCTTAAACCATCAATTTTTACAGCCATTGCCTAAGCCTATGGCAAAAAACGGATCACATATTTACAATGCAGGGTATGAAGCTTTGGCATTTGTACGTGAACAACTATTACCCATTTTTGAATACAATAGTTTTGATGCACCACTATCTATGAACAGTATTTCTTTGTATAACCCAGCACCTGATCAACTTACAACCTACCATTTTGCCAATAAATTACCCTTTCGTTTAACAGATATTACTGCTATCAATAAAAAACAATGGGTAGGCATTAACTATTTTTATAAGGGTGGCGGCGAAGATGCTGTGTATAGAGTGCCTACAAATGATGTAGCAAATGATACCCTTATCAGAAAAAATAACCAATACGAAAGTTACTGTCGATTAGTAACCATTTCACTCACTAAAAAAAATGTATTTGTTTGGAAGCCTTTGTGGGAGCTACCTACAAAATATATGAGCTATAATTGGGAAGGCATTGCAGCCTATAAAAAAGGGTACTTTTTAATTAACGATAAATACACAGCTGCAAGGCCTTACAGCTCGGTATTGTTGTTTTTACAACCAAAATATGACAATTAATTTTAACCTAACCGGTATATTTGTGAATGATGTTGCAACATTAATTTGTTAAAATTGATTCTTTTATTTTGTAATTTAACTAACGCTTGTTAGTTTTGTATAAATATTAATATTATGTTCACTCCCACACAAGATATATTGGCCTTTGCTCAAAAGCAACCTTACATGCAATCTGACTTGGAGTTGTTACATGAGGTGGAGCGTAATGTGCCAGGTTCAGTTTATTATAACATTAGAAGGTATAAGCGTCAACCACAATGGTCGGTAGATGATACGGGTATTTTAGAATACGTATACATCAAAAACGACGAAACCACCAAAACACTCAATCTTAAATTTTGTTTAAGTGGTAATGTGTATTGCAACCAAAAGCAAACAGAGTGCGACGCTTGTAAATTGTACACTACCAAGAATTGTTCTGATAGGGTAGATAGTGTTGATGTATTAAGTTTTAGTTTTTCTCCATCTTACCTACAACAATTCACTAAAACACATAAAAACAACGAAACTATTATTGATGAAGTGCTATCGTTTACCCATAGTACATCTTTCAGTAAAATGTTGCCTTTGTGTGGTAAAACCCGTATGGCCATTGAAGCACTGCTAAACCATACCTATACAGATACATCCGCCAATATTTTTGTAAACGCACAAATGCAAATTTTGCTGTTGTATAGTTTAGATTGTATGTTGGGTGATAAAGAAGAAACAACTTTTGCATGTAAGTTTTTGGCCAATGAAGCCGATAGAGAAAAAATCATCAAAGCAAGAGAAATTTTATTGCAACATATTGGCGAACCCATTACTATTAAGGCTTTAAGTCGTAAAGTAGCCATCAATGAATGCTATTTAAAGAAAGGCTTTAAAGAAATTTTTGGAACCACCATTTTTGATTTTTACCAAAGTCAACGAATGGAGCATGCGAAATATTTGTTGTACGAAAAAGGCCTTAGTGTAACGGAAGTGTCACACTTATTAGGTTATTCTTCTATATCTCATTTTAGTACCGCCTTTAAAAAGCAAACGGGTATTAAGCCTTGTGAATTATTAGTACACTAGTTTTTAATTATAATTGATCAAAAGAAAAAGCATTGTTTCCAATGCTTTTTCTTTTTGCGTAAATGCATTTCCCGATGCGTAGCTGTTTTATTTAACAATGCTTTTTTCTTTGCACTCGTTAAATAACCCCCTAAAACAGTTACTATGTTTAAATATATATTTTTTGTTATAAGTGTCTTATTCCTACAAAGTTATGCTCATGCACAAACCAGTATTAAAGGAATTGTATTAACCAATGATCAGGAGCCGGCTACTCAAGTAAACATCACTTTAAATGAATTAAAACTACAAACGGTTAGTAATGAAGATGGTGTTTTTGTTTTTGAAAATGTTCCAACAGGCGTATACAACATTAGCATCAGCTATATTGGTGTTTCTGTAAAAAAATCGGTTGAAGTAATCAATGGTACACCTACATCAATAAAAATTACATTACCACAAAACGCCCAACAATTAGATGCCGTGGTGGTCAATAGCAAAAAAGGAATGAATACAACGCCTTTAAGTGCAGGTAAAGTAGCCATTAACCCTTTGGCATTGCCGCAGAGTGTTGCAGTAGTTGGACAAATGATTATGAAAGACCAACAGGCACAACGTTTGAGTGATGTTATTCGTAATGTAAATGGGGTGTACTTAGGTACAACTCGAGGCAATGTACAAGAAAGTTTTTCTGCAAGAGGTTATGGTTTTTCAAGCTCCAATATGTTTAAGAATGGTGCAAGGGTAAATACAGGCATAATGCCAGAAATTAGTTCGTTAGAAAAAGTAGAAATTTTAAAAGGTAGTGCAGCCATTTTATACGGAAACGTAGCGCCAGGTGGTATTATCAACATGGTTACTAAACAACCAAAGTTTAATTTTGGTGGCGAAGTGGCTTTACGTACTGGTAGTTACGGTTTGGTAAAACCTTCGGTAGATGTTTATGGTCCAATCAATAAAAATATTGCTTACCGAATAAATACCACTGTTGAAAAAGCAGATAGCTACAGAGATCAAGTACAATCTGATCGCTTTTATGTAAACCCTAGTTTTTTATTCAACTTATCAAAAAAATCATCTTTACTCATTCAAGGCGATTACTTAAAAGCCAATTTTACGCCTGATTTTGGTATTGGTACTATTGATAATACCATTATTCCTAATGTAAAACGCAGTGCATTTTTTGGTACGCCATGGCAATATAATAAAGTGCAACAAGCCACAGCTACTGCAACTTACAAATATCAAATTAATAGCAATTGGTCACTAGCGACCAATACATCATACCAACAATTTACCCGTAATTATTATTCAATAGAACGTATACAAGCATTGGCAAATGGTGATTTTACAAGGCCATTAAATAGAATACAATTACAAGAAGATTATGCTATTGTTGGGGTAGATGTTACGGGTAAGTTTAAAACAGGTAATGTACAACATACGTTGCTTACTGGTATGGATGCTGATCATTATTTTACAACCAACTATACCTTTAACAACCCTACTACTTATGATAAAATAAATATTCTTGACCCTAATAAATTTACGCCTCGTACTGATATACCAGCTGCTTCAAAAGTTACAAGGGTACAAACACCAATTTATCGTATGGGTGCTTATGTACAAGATTTAATTACGCTTTCGCCTAAGTTTAATGTATTGGCAGGTATTCGTTGGTCGCAACAACAATCAAAAGCAGCTACTACTAAATATATTTTAAAAGACAGTATTGCTAAAAGTATCGCAAAAGTTGATCAGGCTTTTTCACCAAGACTTGGTTTGGTGTATCGCCCAACACAAACAACCTCTTTGTTTGCCAGTTATGCTAATTCATTTAACGTAAATTCAGGTACTGATGTATTCGGCAATGCCTTAGCACCATCTATTGTTGATCAATATGAAGTGGGTATTAAAAATGAGTTATTACAAGGGCGTTTATCTTTCAATGTAACAGCTTATAAAATAATTAACAACAACCTTGCTCAAACAGCACAATTTGCGGCAGATGGTGTTACGCCGAATAACAATAGCAATTTAAGGGAGTTAACTGGCCAAACTACCAGCGATGGTGTGGAGGTTGATGTACAAGCTACACCTGTAAAGGGTTTACACATTATTGCAGGCTATAGCTACAACAATATGCGTTATACAAAAGTGAAAGAAGGTAAAGGCAATTATATTAAGGGTGAACGTTTAATTAATACACCTGCCAATACAGCTAATGCTAGTATTACTTATGCTTTTCATCAACAAAAACTAAATGGTTTAAAAGTAGGCGTTTCAACTTTATATATTGGTGATCGTTTGGGTGGGTGGAACAATACACAACAACAAACGCAAAACTACAATCGCCTTATTAATGTAAAAGGTTTTACAACTGTTGATGTTATGGTGGGGTATGTTTACAAACGCTTTTCATTACAAACCAAATTGTCTAATATTTTTAATGTATATAATTATTATGTACACGAAAATTATAGTGTTAACCCAATTGCCCCAACACAATTTGTTAGTACACTAACATACAAATTGTAAATTCAATTATTTTAAGTTTTGTTATGAAAGTTTTTTTTAGGCGTATTCACTTGTATTTGGGGCTAGCAGCAGGTTTGGTCATTACATTTAATTGTTTAACCGGTGCTATTTTGGTTTTTGAAACAGAGTTGCAACAGTTATTTCATAAAAATCGTTATTTCGTTACCGCATCAACACAACGATTAACAGCCGATAGTTTAATACATACTGTACAACAGCAATTACCGAATGCAACCGTTAATGGTATCAAGTTTTATAATGTTGATACTCGTTCAGCAGAAGTAAATATTACTCAAAAGCCAACAAAAAAATCAACAGCAACAGTTACCAATAAAAAAAGTAATGAAGGTATAAGATTAACTGTTTTCATTAATCCATATACGGCAAAAATTATTGAGGTTTACAATTATCGGAAATCGTTTTTTTATTTTACTATGGATGTGCATCGTTGGTTATTAGCTGGCGATGTAGGCAAAATAATAGTGGGGGTTGCTACAATCATTTTCTTATTTATTTTAATTACGGGCATCATATTATGGTGGCCAAAAAACAAAGCTGTTTTAAAGCAACGCCTCACATTAAAAAGGGGGGCAGGTTTTAAACGCCTCAATCATGATTATCATGTAGTGTTAGGTTTTTATTCAGCTATTTTTTTATTTGTATTTGCATTTACAGGGTTGGCTTGGTCGTTCGATTGGTTTAATAAAGCTATTTACTCCGTAACCAATAGCAGCATGGAGCGACCAAAAGCACCGAAAAGTACCATTTTGCCAACTTTTAAAGTGCCTGTAGAAGCTGCCTATCAAGTTGTATGGGGGCAACAACCCAATGCTATTACCTATAATATTAGTTTGCCAAAAGATAGTGCTGAAACTTATGCAGTTAATATATTGGCGTATAATGCACCCCACGAATCAGCAACGGATACTTATTTTGTTGATCAATATTCATCTCAAATAGTTTCCACACAATATTTTAAAGACCGTAACAAAGGCCAAAAAGTAAGGGCTACATTTAAACCCATTCATGTAGCATCTATTTATGGATATACCTCTAAAATTATTGGCTTTATAGTTTGTTTATTGGGCACATTTTTTCCAATTTCTGGGGTAATTATGTGGTGGAACCGTACCCGTCGTAAAAAGAAAACGAATGATGTAACTGCATAGTTTCAATTCAGCCCAACGCAAATGCTTATTTTATTACCTTTGCACACTTAATTTAAAGATTTTATGCAATGAGTGTGGGATACCAAACATACGGACAGTTAAACTTAGCCGCAATTAGCGATGATATATTGAAACAATGGCAAGCTACTGACGCATTTAAAAAAAGTATTGAGCTACGTGAGGGTAACAAACCCTTTGTGTTTTTTGAAGGTCCGCCAAGTGCCAATGGTATGCCGGGTATTCACCACGTTATTTCTCGTACCTTAAAAGATTTGGTTTGTAGGTACAAAACCATGCAAGGTTTTCAAGTAAAGCGTAAAGGCGGTTGGGATACCCATGGTTTGCCTATTGAATTAGGGGTAGAAAAAATGTTGGGTATTACTAAAGAAGATATTGGTAAAAAAATATCGATAGCAGATTACAACGCCAAGTGTAGAGAAGTTGTAATGCAGTATAAAGATAAGTGGGATGATATCACACAAAAAATGGGCTACTGGGTTGATTTAGAAAAGCCCTACGTTACTTTTGAAAACGATTATATTGAAACACTTTGGTGGTGCTTAAGTACATTGTACAAAAAAGGTTATTTGTACGAAAGTGTAAGCATTCAGCCATACTCACCTGCTGCTGGCACTGGCTTGTCAAGCCACGAATTGAACCAGCCAGGTACTTATAAAGATGTGAAAGATACGAGTGTGGTGGCATTATTTAAAGCAGTACAAAATACCACAACGCAGTTTTTATTTGATGCTTCAAATAACGAACCTGTTTATTTTGCAGCATGGACCACCACCCCTTGGACACTTCCATCAAACCTAGCATTAACGGTAGGACCGGCAATTGAATATGTATTGGTACACACCTTTAATCCATATACACATCAACCCCAATTTATTGTAGTTGCTAAAAATTTAGTATCAAAATATTTTAAGGCAGAAGCTGAAAATGGTGATTTTGAAGGTTATTCTGCTACCGTAAAATTAACACCGTGGAAAATTGTGGCCACTTTTAAAGGCAATGATATTGCTGGTGCAACATACGAACAACTACTCCCATCAGCAGCCAATACACTTGCCGCTATACAAGAAATTACACCAGGTGCCGAACCATTTAAAGTAATTGTAGGCGATTTTGTAACTACTGAAGATGGTACGGGTATTGTACACACGGCTCCTGCTTTTGGGGCAGATGATTATCGTGTAGGCAAAAAGAATAACATCGGCATTTTAACCTTGGTTGATAAGCAAGGGAAATTTGTTGAAGGTGTGGGTGAGTTCAGCCACCGCTATGTAAAAAATTATAAAGATGCTGCTGATTATGTTGATGTGAATGTTGACATAGCAGTAAAGTTAAAATTAGAAAATAGGGCGCTAAAAGTTGAAAAATACGAACACAATTATCCGCATTGTTGGCGTACCGATAAACCTATTATTTATTATCCGTTAGATGCTTGGTTTATAAAAACCACAGCGGTAAAAGATAGAATGGTGGAGCTTAATAAAACCATTAACTGGAAACCAGCCAGCACAGGCAGCGGTCGCTTTGGTAATTGGTTAGAAAATATGGTAGATTGGAACCTTAGTCGTAGTCGTTACTGGGGTACGCCGTTACCCGTTTGGCGTACAGATGATGGAACCGAAGAGGTTTGTATTGGCTCTATTGCTGAATTAAATGAAGCAATAAAAAAAGCGGCTGATGTGTTGGGGGGCGATACCAACCAACATTATTTACACGAAGGCATTTTAGATTTACACAAGCCATATGTTGATGATATTGTGTTGGTAAGTGCTACTGGCCAACCAATGAAACGTGTGCCTGATTTGATAGATGTTTGGTTTGATAGTGGTGCTATGCCTTATGCTCAATGGGGGCTTGATATGGAGAAGGTGAAAAACGGCGACCCTTTCCCATTTGGTCCGGGGGCGGAGAGTTCATTCCCTGCTGATTTTATTGCAGAAGGGGTTGATCAAACCCGTGGTTGGTTCTATACTTTACATGCTTTAGGCGTTTTGTTATTTGATAGTGTAGCTTATAAAACCGTAGTGAGTAATGGGTTGGTTTTAGATAAGAGCGGTAACAAAATGAGTAAACGTTTGGGTAATGTGGTTGATCCGTTTGTTACTATTAATCAATATGGGGCTGATGCCACACGTTGGTATTTAATTACCAATGCATCGCCATGGGATAGTTTAAAGTTTGATGAAGAAGGTATTAAAGAAGTTCAACGCAAATTCTTTGGTACATTATATAACACTTATCAGTTTTTTGCATTGTATGCCAATGTAGATGGTTTCGCATTTAAGGAAGCATATATTCCTTTAAAAGATAGGCCAGAAATTGACCAATGGATTATTTCATCTCTCAACAGTTTAATAAAAACCGTTACAGAAAGTTTAGATGCATACGAGCCAACGCAAGCAGGTAGGGCTATTGAAGAATTTGTTGATAGTTTATTAAGTAACTGGTACGTACGTTTATGCCGTCGTCGTTTTTGGAAAGGCGAATACGAGCATGATAAAATTGCCGCTTACCAAACTTTATATGATTGTTTAGAAACCATTAGTAGGTTAATTGCACCCGTGGCGCCGTTTTTTGCTGATTGGTTGTTCCAAAACCTCAACAATGCTACGCAGCGTATGGAACATGCATCGGTACACCATAGTTTTTACCCAATTGCTGATGAAAGTGCCATTAATATTTCGCTTGAAAAGCGTATGCAATTGGCTCAAGATGCCTCTTCATTGGTGTTGAGTTTGCGTAAAAAAGTAAATATTAAAGTACGTCAACCGTTACAAAAAATATTTATTCCGGCGCAAGACGCATCAATAAAAAATGATATATTATTAATTGCTGATATTATAAAATCAGAAACTAATATAAAAGAAATTGAAATTTTAGCCGCTGATAATGATTTCATCCGTAAAAAAGCCAAAGCTAATTTCAAAACTTTGGGTAAACGTATGGGCGCTAAAATGAAATGGGCTGCTAGTGCAATAGAGCAATTTGATAACGGAACTATTGAGCAAGTGTTAGCGGCACCATTTTTATTAAATGCTGATACAGTAGCGAAAGATGGAGAAGAAATTTATATAAATGCTGAAGATATAGAGGTGATTACCGATGAAATTCCGGGATACGAAATAGCATCAAAAGGTAGTTTAACCGTTGCTTTAGATGTTACTATATCTGAGGAGTTACAACATGAGGGTAATGCACGTGAATTTGTTAATCGTATTCAAAATATACGAAAAGACAGTGGTTTTGAACTTACTGACCGCATTACTGTACAAATTGAGGCAAATGAAAGTATACAACATTCATTAATAGAATATAAAACGTATATTTGCGCCGAAATATTAGCAGATACGCTTGAATTTTTGGCAGTTCTAACCGAAGGCACACAAATTGAAGTGAACGATGCAATTTTAAAAGTAATTGTAACAAAAAAATAGTGAGTATTTATGGCGACCAAAAAAGCACCTGCAAAATCAGCAGTTAAAAAGCCGGCTCCTAAAAAAAATACGGCTACCCCGGTAAAAAAAGCAGCACCTGCAAAAAAAGCGGCGGCTCCAGTTAAAAAAGCAGCTGCAAAACCAGTTGCAAAAAAGGCTGCACCTAAGCCAGTTGCCAAAAAAGCAGCTGCAAAGCCAGTAGCGGTTAAAAAAGCAGCGAAACCTGTTGCCAAAGCGGTAACAAAAACACCTGCATCTTCTGTTAAAAAGAGTGCACCTGCTCCAGTTAAAAAAGCGGCTGCACCACAAAAACCAACCAAAGTATTGGCAAAAACACCAAATAAACCGGTAGCAAAAGCTGCACCAGTAAAAGCGGCTCCAGCAAAAGTAGCCCCTGCAAAGCCAGTGGCAAAGGCTGCTGAAAAACCAGCTCCTGCAAAAGTAGCTGCTGAAAAACCAGCTCCTGCAAAAGTAGCTGCTGAAAAGCCGGTTGCAAAAGCAGCGCCAGCAAAACCAGCTGTTCAAAAACCAGTGGTATTACCAAAAATTAATACCAAAACTAGTAGAAAATACGAACCAGATTTTACAAAATCTGTTTTAGATAAAGCCCCACAAGACCCCGGTGCTCCTATTGTAATGTACAGCGATGCTGACCTTGCTGAATTTAAAGAGCTGATTCAAAGAAAATTAGCATCTGCTAAAAAAGAATTGGCTTATTTACAAGGATTAATTACTCGTAAAGATGATATGGGTGGCGATGAAGGTGATGGTCGTTACATGACAATGGAAGATGGTAGTTTAAGCATGGAAAGAGAAAACTTAAGTTTAATGGCTAGTCGCCAAATTACTTTTGTTGATCACCTTGAAAAAGCATTGATTCGTATTGAAAATAAAACCTACGGTGTTTGTAGGGTAACCGGTAAATTAATTGATAAAGCAAGGTTACGTGCCGTGCCTCATGCAACACTAAGTATGGAAGCGAAAATGAGCGGAAGTAAATAGTAGTATTTTATAATATTAAAAGCCGATGAATGTAGGTTCATCGGCTTTTTTGTTGTTATGATATTGATACCATCAATTCAACCGCTACATCAAATTCGTTTTTAATGGCTTGGTCGCCCAAGTTGCCAAAAAAACTACTAGAGTTATATTTTATACCAAAAATGGTTCTATCAACCTTTATAGTTCCGTTTATTTTTAAACCATCTTTTATTTTTTGTTGTTGGCAAGTGAACGAAATCGTTTTTACAATTCCTTTAATGGTGAGTTTACCGGTGAGTTCCAAGGTATTTTCATTTTTGTATATAATTTTTTCAGTAACAAATTGGGCTGTTGCAAATTTATTTACATCAAAAAAATCTTCACCCTTTAAATGCGAAACCAATTGTTCATTTTCATGTGCAATACCTTTCATATTAAAAATGATATTGGCGAATGTTATCTTGTTACTATCTACCTCAATAGTACTGCCTTTTAAAGGCAATGTACCAGTTAAACTATAACCACCTACTTCGCCGTAACCTGTCCAATTAATAGTGGCTTTACTTATTTTGGCAATAGTAGTAATGGCAGGTTTTGTAACTAAAGTTGCTTCAGTTTCAATTGGTGCTATACCTTTTACTAATGCGCCCTTGCTATTTTTGCCTATAAAATACCACATGGCATCCCCAGCTATGAGTTGTGGCCCTCTTCTCCAATCATTATTATCGGTATAAACAACCCCTTTCTTTAAAAATGCATTTTTGCAATTAAAACTAGTTTCAAAATCTTTTGGGGTGAGGCTCACTCTTAAGTACCAACCACTATCTGTGTATACAAAACTGCCATACTCTATTATTTGTACATCTTCATTGGTAGTTATGGTAATGTTATGTTTCCAAACGTACATGCTATCTTCATAAGTGGCCGAAACTGGGTTGGGGTAATGTGCTGCTATAATGGTTTGTGGCAAACCCCTTAATTTATCAGGAAATAATCGGTTATCAGCTTTTTTACCACCCTCAAAATCTAGGTTAAAAGGGTTACTGTTGGTAGCAACTGTGGGGGTTGTTTTTTGTTGTTGGTTACATACGGTTGTTGTAAATCCAAAAATGGCAAGCATTAAAAGCAAATGTTTCATATTGTAAATATTTAATTTTGAAACACAAAAATACTTTTGCCAAATGCCTGTACCGCCCCAATTTGTGATTTGAGACTTATGGAATGTTACTTTTTAAGTAAATGAAAATCAATTATTTGTGAAATAATTTCCGAATATAGGACTATATGCTATTGGTTTTTGAAGGGGCTTCACCCGTTATTTCTTTAAAAATACGGTTGAATGATGATTTTGAATTAAAACCACAATCGTACGCTAAACCCATTATAGATAGGTGTTCAAATTGCCCCGATTGTTTTTTTGATTTGAATAATTGTACCCGGTATTCATTAATAAACAATGAAAAGCTTTTTTGTAACCCATTGTTGATGGTATGTGAAATGGTTCGAGCACTATAACCCAAAGCAGTACCTATATCAGCTACCGTTAAATTTTCGTTGAGGTATAATGCTTCTTTTTCTACCAATGCAATAATTTCTTGTAATAGGGCTTCGTTTATTTCTTTTTTGGTGGTTGATGATGGTATTGATGATAGTTCATTGTTGGCAGATGGTATGTCTGTTTCAACAACAACATCAGCTACCGATTGTATATTTTGTTGAATTTGTAAAAGACTGTTTTGTTTAATAGCGAAAAAACCGATGATGAATATGATGATGCAACGAATAAAATCACTCGGAAAAATATCACCTTCTATTTTAAAATAAAAATCAATTAATACAAAAATGAGCGATAGTACATAATAGGTTACAAAAGCTAAAAGTAACTTTTGCAGCCACCTTAAAGCTAGTTTATGATCATCAGCATAAAAGTTTTGTAATGCTTTTTTATAATTTGTTATTAATTGTAAGGCACTGTACACATAAATAGCCACTAAAACATAGGTGCCAATATTTTGTAACGGACTTACAAATGGTTTGTACCAATTAATATAGATGTTGTATTTGTTATCGCTATTTTGTAAAAAGGCATAAACGAAAAACGATAATTGTGCCATTAATGGGCTAAGGTGTAATGCTATAGCCGCTTTCGATAATTTTTTATTGCCAATTAATTGCTGTGTATATAAGTAAAGTAAAGGCCCAATACCTAAACTACCAATTACAGGTAAAAAGTACAACGATGGTTTTTTATCATAAATGCCACTCTCAAGTAAAAAGTTATGTAAAAGTGTACCAATGCAAATGGTAACCAATGCAGCTAAAAAAATATTGGCTTTTTTGTTTTTCTTTTCTACCAACAATAACACTGCTGTAATACAGCCGATGATAATACCCACCAATAATACAATGATGTTGAACGTAAAACTGATGGTCATTTGGTTGGTTCGTTAGTTTGTTCGTATTGCTGCAATGTGGGTAAATCAACAAATTGCAAAGCTTTTTCGTGTGTAGCTGCTGCAATTATAGGTGGTGCTACACCTGCATCCAAAGCTTGTTTCCAGCGGTTGGCACATAAGCACCAAGTGTCACCAGCTTTGAGGCCAGGGAAATTATATGCTGGATAAGGCGTAATTAAATCGTTGCCCTGTGATTTTGAGAATTGTAAAAAAGCATCTGTAACTACCGCAGCTATTACGTGGTTACCGGTATCTGTTGGTCCGGTGGAGCAAAACCCATCTCTATAAAACCCAGTAAGTGGATTAGTACCAGCTTGTTCTAACGGGTTTCCTAAAATATTTTTTTCGCCTTTTTTCACCTTATTCATTACGAGCACATTAATTTGTACTTAAAGGTACAAGTATAAATGTTCATTTATATGATTGATAATGATTACAGTTTTTCATCATGTTGCGTAATATCTAAACCAATGGTTTCATCTTCTACTGATACCCTTAAAGGAGAGATATAGTCTGTAATTTTTAATAATAATAAGGTGCCAAAAAATATAAAAACCGATACTACCACCATGGTTATGCAATGCACTATAAATAAATGGGTTTCGCCAAAAATTAACCCATTGCCTGTGGCGTTGGCTGCATTAATATGTTGATCAGCAAATACTGCTGTAAGTATAAAACCTACAATTCCTCCTACGCCGTGGCAAGGAAAAACATCTAACGTATCATCAATAGAAGTTTTGGTACGCCATTCCACCATCAAATTACTTACAATACTGCTTACAAAACCAACTACTAATGAATGGGGTAAACTAATAAAACCTGCTGCTGGTGTTATGGCCACCAAACCTACTACTGCACCAATGCAAGTGCCCATTGCACTGGGTTTGCGGCCACGAAGTGCATCAAATAAAATCCATGTAAAGGCTGCCGCTGCTGATGCTGCACCTGTGGTACCCAATGCTGTGGCTGCTAAGCTATTGGCGCCAAATGCACTGCCGGCGTTAAAACCAAACCAGCCAAACCAAAGCAAACCAGTACCTAGCAAAACATAGGTAATTCTTGCAGGTGTATGCATAGGCTCATTGCGTTTTCTTAAATATAAGGCAGCGGCTAAAGCTGCCCAGCCTGCACTCATGTGCACGACGGTTCCACCAGCAAAATCGAGTACACCATATTTTAATAATAAACCTTGAGGGTGCCAAGTGGCATGTGCTAACGGACAATAAATGAATACGCTAAACAAACAAATAAATAAAATGTATGAAGTGAACTTTATACGTTCAGCAAAAGCACCCGTTATGAGTGCCGGGGTTATAATGGCAAATTTTAATTGATAAAATGCAAATAATAAAAACGGAATAGTGGGTGCCAATACCCAAGGTTTTAAGCTGGTAATATTTTTCATTAAAAAAAATGTACTGGGGTTGCCAATAATGCCACCCACTGAGTCGCCAAAAGCTAAACTAAAGCCCACAACCACCCACAAAACAGAAATAACGGCCATGCTTATAAAACTTTGTAGCATGGTACTGATTACATTTTTTTTGTTAACCATACCTCCGTAAAAAAAGGCTAATCCGGGTGTCATTATTAATACCAAGGCTGTAGCCGCCAACATCCAAGCTGTATCGGCCCCGTTAATGCCACTTGCATCGGCTTCACTTAACACAGTTGCTGGGCTCGAGCTGATGGTAGCTACTAATACAATCGCCACTAAAATTAGGAAAGGAATAAGGGCTCTTTTTTTGCTCATAATTTTATTAATGTTCTATAATGTATGTTACAATAATAGCAAATATTAAGTAAATTATATAAAAAATAGAGGAATTAAGATTAGAAATCGGTGAAATATTTAATTAAATGTATTAAAATTTACATTTTAATAAAAAATAAAATACATATTTTAAATTATAATATAATTGATTGGTAATAAAAAAGCCACTCTAATTTGAGTGGCTTTTTTAAAAATGTATGTAATAATTAGGCTATCATCACTTGCTTTTGTGCTACTTTACGTAATGTATTTGCAATACCGTTTGCGTCAATACCAATTTGATCATATAATTGTTTTGGTGTACCATGCTCCACCAATGCATCGGGAATACCTAAAATGGTTACATCATTTTTATAACCATGTGTCGCCATAAATTCTAAAACAGCTGAACCAAAGCCACCCACTACAGTTCCATCTTCAACCGTAATTAATTTAGGATACTGCTGACAAACCTCATGCAACATGGCTTCATCAATTGGTTTTGCAAAACGCATATCAAAATGGCCAGGGTTAATACCTTCTTTTTTTACATCTCTAATTGCTGCGGCAGCAAAATTGCCAGGGTGACCAAAGCTTAAAATTGCAATTGCTTCACCATCTTTTAATTTACGGCCTGTACCAATTTCAATAGCCTTCATGGTGGTACGCCACTCAGGCATAACACCTTCGCCACGTGGGTAGCGTATACTAAATGGAAGCTTGTTGCTTTCAAGTTGTGCTGTATACATTAAATCTCTCAACTCAGCTTCGTTCATGGGTGCACTTACAATCATGTTTGGTACGCAACGCATGTAGGCAATATCATAACAGCCATGGTGCGTTGGGCCATCTTCACCCACTAAACCACCTCTGTCTAAACAAAATATTACAGGTAATTTTTGAATAGCAACATCGTGTATTACCATATCGTATGCCCTTTGCATGAATGATGAGTAAATGTTGCAAAACACCCTCATGCCTTGTGTTGCCATACCTGCACTTAAGGTAACGGCATGTTGTTCACAAATACCTACATCAAAAGCTCGGTGAGGCATAGCATCCATCATAAACTTTAATGAGCTACCACTAGGCATTGCCGGAGTAACACCCATTATTTTATCATTTTTTTCAGCTAACTCAATAATAGTATGTCCAAATACATCTTGGTATTTTGGCGGTTGTGGTACATCAAAAGTTTTCTTTACAATTTCGCCAGTAATTTTATCAAACAAGCCCGGTGCATGCCACTTGGTTTGGTCTTTTTCTGCCAACTCATATCCCTTGCCTTTTACTGTTTTTATATGCAAAATTTTGGGGCCAGGTATATCTTTTAAATCTTGGAGGGTTTCAATTAATTTGGTAACGTTATGTCCATCAATTGGTCCAAAATAGCGCAACTTCAATGCTTCAAATAAATTGCTACTGCTGCTTACCATGCCTTTTAAGCCTTCGGTAAGTTTGGTAGCCATACCACGGGTAAAAGTTTTGCCCACAGGTAATTTGCCTAGCAAGTTCCACACATCATCTTTCACTTTATTGTAAGTGTGTGAAGTAGTAATATCAGTAAGGTATTCTTTTAAAGCACCCACATTTGGATCAATGCTGATGCCGTTATCATTTAAAATAATGAGCAGGTTACTTTTTTCGATACCAGCATGGTTCATCGCTTCAAAAGCCATGCCTGCAGTCATTGAGCCATCACCAATAATAGCAATGTGCTGTCTATCAGTTTCGCCTTTATAATGGCTAGCCATTGCCATGCCTAAAGCGGCTGAAATTGAGGTAGAGGAGTGGCCCACGCCAAAAGTATCATATTCACTTTCGCTGCGTTTAGGAAAACCGCTTAAGCCATTCAGCTTTCTGTTTGTAGGGAATTGGTCACGCCTGCCAGTTAAAATTTTATGTCCGTAAGCTTGGTGGCCTACATCCCATACTAATTGATCATAAGGAGTATTCATTACATAGTGCAATGCAACAGAAAGTTCCACTACGCCTAAGCTAGCTGCAAAATGGCCGCCATGTATACTCACCACATCAATAATATATTGACGTAATTCGTCGCAAACCTGCAACATATCATCTTTACTCAGCTTTTTTAAATCGGCAGGGGTGTTAATGTTGGCTAGTAGTGGTCCTGGCTTTATCTCCATTTTTATTGATATTAAGTATCATCACAAAATTATAACAATATAAGTTACAATTTATTTTTTAATAGTGGGGCTATCATCTTTTTGTGCTAGTATGAGCAGTAGTTCCGGCACTACGCTTGTAGTCCGCACTCGTGCCTCGTTGTGGGCTACCGCTGCGTTCCGGCAGCCTTTGGGCATTTGTGCTTATTTCAGCAACCATTTTTGATGATGGTGGTACAAATAATATTTCCTTAATTCAAAAGCCAAAGTATTCAGTAATTGGCTGAAAGTTTAATAAAAAACGCCTCCATCAAAATTAATCAGTTGGTTTGCATCAGGGCAATTTTTTAAATAAAAAGCCCTATCGGGTTCGCTACAAACACCAGGGTAATCGCCTTCATAATTACCAATATCTTCAATTACTTGAAAATGTAAATGTGGTGGCCAATTGCCGTTTTCAATTGGGTTGCCAAAGCTGCAAAAAGCTTCACCTCTTGTAATAAATTTACCCTTACGCATATCATGTAAGCTAGCAAGCGATAAGTGGCCGTATAATGTGTAAAAACAAACTGTATCAAGCTGGTGTTGTAAAATAATAGTAGCACCATAATCGCCAAATTGATCATTAAAAGCAAAGCTGTGTACCATACCACCTAAAGGAGCATATACTTTGGTGCCAACAGGCCCCCAAATATCAACGCCTAAATGAATGCTACGATTTTGAGCACCATCAAACAAGGTACTGCGTTTGTAAAGTACCCTATTTTCGTTATAACCACCTATACCGTAAGTGGCATTATTAGCTGTTAATTGTTGAGTAATGTATGCACTAAAAGCATTTGTATCTGCAATAAGCGCTGGTGAAATTTGTTGGTTATTAATGGTAAAATCAAAGGTATGTATGCCATCTTTTTCTTTGTTTATTTTCACAACAGGGAAAAAGCTAGCGTAGTGTTTTTTTAGTAAAAAATTTAAATCTACTTGCATGAAATTCATTTGAGTAAGCTAAGTTAGCTCAAAACAAATGATGTGTAGTAAGTTAACCGTACAACTCTGTATGAATGGCTTTTTTATCGTAACCTAATTCAATTATTCGCTGTTTGGCCTCATCAATCATGGCTTTCCAACCGCAAAGCATAAAGGTTGCTTGAGGGTTAGGTTGTTGAGCGATGATGGATTCATACACTTGGTGTACGTAGCCAGTGGCACCTTCCCAGAGTTCTCTACTTAAAGTGGGTAAATAATGAAGCCCTTGCATTTGATTACTGAGTTGTTGTAGTTCAGTATGGTACAATAAATCAGCTTGTGTTCTGCAGCCAAAAATCAAATAAATGTTTTTGATAGCATGCTGTTGGCTAAAGAGCCATTGCACCATACTTCTAAAGGGGGCAATACCTGTACCTGTACATATTAAGAATAAATCGTTTTGCAAGGCGTTTTCTTGTAAAGTAAATACACCAACTGGTCCTCGTAAAGTAATATGATCACCGACATTTACGTGGTTAAATAAGTAGGTGGTGCCTGCGCCATCATCTAGCAAAACAATGCATAACTCAATAATATTAGTACCATTTGGCCAGCTTGCAATGGAGTAACTACGCAAACGTTTATGCGGTTTTTCATGTATTGGTAAATCGAGTGTTACAAATTGACCAGGTTTAAAATCAAATGCTGCTACTTCATCTAATTGTAAAAAAAAGCTACGGGTGTTATGTGTAATTTGTTCAATTTTTATAACGGTTGCTTTTTGCCAAGGTTGTAACATAACAATAGTTTTATGTAAGTTATATTTTTTTGATTAAAAGTTTGGCAAGTAATTGCGTAGGTTTTTGTTCAATATGCTTTTAAAACAAAAGCCTCCAAAATATGTGGAGGCTTTTTTAAATCGCTTTATTTTTTATTTATTGATACCTTCAAGAGCAAATAAGAAAGCATAATTGAGTGCTACATCTTTTAAGTAATCAAACCTGCCACTTGCGCCGACATGGCCAAATTCCATATTAGTATGTAGTAGTAAAATATTGTTATCTGTTTTTGTTGCTCTTAATTTTGCAACCCATTTGGCAGGTTCAAAATATTGAACTTGGCTATCGTGCAAGCCAGTTGTAACAAGCATATTGGGATAGTTTTTCTTTTCAATGTTTTCGTATGGACTGTAACTTTTCATATAGAAATAAGCATCTTTATTTTTAGGGTTACCCCATTCATCAAACTCATTAGTTGTTAATGGTATACTTTCATCGAGCATGGTATTTACAACATCTACAAATGGCACTTGTGCAATAATGCCATTCCATAAATCAGGCGCCATATTGGCTACAGCACCCATTAATAAACCACCGGCGCTACCACCTTGTGCATACAAGTGAGCTTTGTTGGTGAACTTTTGAGCGATTAAAAATTCGCCACAATCAATAAAATCTGTAAAAGTATTTTTCTTTTTCATCATTTTACCATCTTCATACCATTGGCGTCCCATTTCTTGTCCGCCTCGAATGTGTGCAATGGCGAATGCAAAACCTCTATTCAATAAACTGAGTCGGCTGCTGTTAAAACTAGCATCGGTACTGCTACCGTAACTACCATAAGCGTATAATAATAATGGGGCATTGCCATCTTTTACAAAACCTTTTTTGTATACAATTGAAATAGGAATTTTGGTGCCATCTTTTGCAGTTGCATAAATACGTTCTGTTGCGTATTCCTCTTTGTTATAGCCTCCCAAAACATCTTGCTGTTTTAATAATTTTTTTTGTTTAGTGCCCATATCATATTCGTAAAAAGATGCTGGGGTTGTAAGCGAAGTATAGGTATAACGTAAGGCGGTGGTATTGTAATTTGGATTAGCAGAAAAATTTGCCCCGTAGGTGGCTTCACCAAAATCAATATAATGTTCATTGCCAGTAGATAGGTTTCTAACACGTAACTGAACTAAGCCATTTTTTCGTTCGTTTACAACAATATAATTGCTAAACTCTTCTATATTTTGCACTAACACATCTGCTCTGTGTGGAATATAATCTTTCCAATTTTCAACACCCGTTTTATCTAATGGGCATTCCATTATTTTAAAATTAATAGCATCTTTATTGGTGCGTATTAAAAATTTATCTGCCAAAGGGTATACATCATACTTTACATCTTTTATTCGTGGTTGAAAACTTTTGAAAGCAGCAGTTGGTGTAGCTGCATTAATCATAAATATTTCTGACGATAAAGTAGCGCCAGAATAAATGTAGATGTATTGATTGTTTTTGCTTTTACCAACACCTATATAATTACTTTTATCGGTTTCAGTATATACCACAACATCAGCACTTGCTGCGGTTCCTAAACTATGTCGTTTAATTTTTTCTGATAATAAAGTAACAGGATGTTTTTCTGTATAAAATATAGTTTGGTTATCATTGGCCCAGCAAGGGTCGCCTTCTGTGTTGGTAATAGCATCTTTTAAAATTTCACCTGTTTCAATATTTTTTATATAAATGGTGTATTGTCTGCGACTCACTTCATCTACAGCAAAGGCTAGTAGTTTATTATTTTCACTTACTTCAAAACCTGTAACACTATAATATGAATGGCCTTCAGCCATTTTATCAACATCTAATAAAATTTCTTCAGGTGCGTTTAAAGTTTCTTTTTTGCGACAATATTTATAATACTGTTTACCATCATCAGATCGAGAATAATAGTAATATCCATTTTTAAATACGGGCACACTTTCATCTTTTTCTTTAATGCGGCTTTTCATTTCATTAAACAAGTTTTGTTGAAAGGTTTTAGTGCCTGCCATCATTGAATCGAGGTAGGTATTTTCAGCCGTTAAATAATTTACCACATTGGTGCTATCTGGTCCTTTACCAAAATAATCATACATCCAATAATAGGGGTCTTGTACTGTATCGCCATGCAATATTCTTACATGCGGCTTTTGCATTGCTTTAGGAGGCGTAAGTGTAGGCCAATTGTACGTCATATTTTTATTGTTAGCATTACACGAAACCAATAGAATGATTGCGATGGTGGCAATTTGTTTTGGTATCATACATTTATTTTTTAATGAATATACAAAAGGTAATTTGTAATAGTATTTAAAAATGTAATTCATCAAAATTGTGCCTTTGTTTTATATTTGCATTGCATGAATGCAGATGTGTTGATGAGTATGTATAATAATGACCCCCGTATATTTAAAATTACGGATGGCATTACTTTGAGTACACCGCAGCAATTTCATTTAAAAGGGCTTAACGGTAGTGCATCGCAATTTGTAGTTGCAGCCGTTTTTAATAATGCATTAGCGGCTCAAACAAACCACCTTATTGTGTTGAGAGATGCTGAAGAAGCAGCTTATTTTCATAACTCTATTGAAAATATTACCCATGCTTTAGATATATTTTATTTTCCTTCTTCATTTAAAAACAAACGCAACTATCAATTACTCAATAGTAGCCATGTGATGTTGCGTACAGAGGCTTTAACAAAGTTGAGTCAGGCCAATGTACTAGGGCAAAACAAAAAAATAATCATCACTTATCCGGAAGCTATTTTCGAAAAAGTGGTTCGTTCAAATACGTTAGCAGCCAACATTATCAGTATTAAACAAGCTGATACGTTAGATGTTACTGGCATGTTGCAGCAATTTATTGATCAAGGATTTTCTCATACTGATTTTGTATATGAGCCTGGTCAGTTTGCAATACGTGGCGGTATTATTGATATTTATTCGTTTGGTAACGAAAAACCTTACCGTATTGAGTTATTTGGAAATGAGGTGGATAGTATACGCATATTTGACCCAGAAACACAGTTGAGTGAGCGTAAATTATTACAAGTAAATATTATACCCAACGCTGCTACGCAATTTGAAACCGGTGAAAAAGTATCGTTGCTTGATTTTTTGCCGGAAAATACTGTTGTTTGGATGAACGATTGGGGCTTTGCTAAAGAAAGAATTGAAGATGAAATGGAAGGCGTTTCATTGTTTGATTTTAAAATGGCTGACGATCTTTTAACGAGTACTGAAAATACTTATGCCAAAGATTTATCAGCCGCAGATTTTGATAGCGCTGCAATTATTGAAGCCGCAGTTGCTCAAAAACATATTATAGAGTTTGGTAACAAAGCTTTTTTTACCACACTAGGGCAAGCACACACTATTCAATTTTCAACCATTCAGCAACCTGCTTTTAACAGGCAGTTTGATATGTTGATTAAAAATTTGCAAGACTTTGAAAAGCAACAATACAATATTTTCATTTTTGCAGATAACCCCAAACAGCTAGAAAGGTTACACACCATCTTTACCGATCTTAAAGCCGAAATTCAAGTAACGCCCATACCTTTCGCCATACACGAAGGTTTTATTGACAACGATTTAAAACTGATTTGTTACACAGATCATCAAATTTTTCAACGTTATCATAAGTATAAAGTAAAGCAAGCTTTTAGTAAAAACAAAGCACTTACCCTTAAAACCTTGAGGGAGTTGCAACCTGGCGATTATGTAAGCCATATTGACCATGGCGTGGGTGTATACAGTGGGTTACAAAAAATTGAAGCCAATGGTAAAATGCAAGAGGCGGTACGCATTCAATATAAAGATGGTGATTTGTTGTATGTAAATATTTCATCGCTTCATAAAATTAGTAAGTACAGCGGTAAAGAGGGCTCCATACCTAAAATGAATAAGTTAGGTAGCGATGTATGGGCCAAGCTAAAAGATAAAACCAAAAAGCAGGTAAAAGATATTGCTACTGATTTAATAAAACTATATGCCCAACGTAAAAGTTTAGAAGGCTTTGCTCATAGCCCAGATAACTACATGCAAACCGAATTGGAAGCCAGCTTTATTTATGAAGATACACCTGACCAAGCCAAAGCAAGTGAAGATGTAAAAAGAGATATGGAAAAACCCATACCAATGGATCGATTGGTGTGTGGCGATGTGGGTTTTGGTAAAACAGAAATTGCGATACGTGCCGCCTTTAAAACGGTATGCGATAGTAAACAAGCTGCCATTTTAGTGCCTACTACAATTTTAGCTTATCAACATTACAAATCAATTAGTGAACGTTTAAAAGATTTTCCGGTAGTGGTTGATTTTATCAATCGCTTTAAATCATCTAAAGAAAAAAAAGATACCCTCAAGCGTTTAGAAGAAGGTAAAATTGATATCATTGTTGGTACCCATGCATTGTTGGGTAAAGAGGTTAAATTTAAAAACCTCGGCATCATGATTATTGATGAAGAACAAAAATTTGGGGTAGCCGCAAAAGAAAAATTAAAAACATTGCGTACTACGGTTGATTCACTAACCCTTACCGCAACACCTATTCCACGTACGTTACAATTTAGTTTAATGGGTGCAAGGGATTTGAGTATCATTAACACACCGCCACCTAACCGACAGCCCATACAAACCGAAGTGTTGGTGTTTAATGAAGATGCTATTCGTGATACTATTTATTATGAAATTGAACGAGGCGGACAGGTTTTCTTTATTCACAATAGGGTAAAGGGTTTAGCAGAAATGAAGAGTTTGATACAAGGGCTTTGTCCTGATGTGAGTATTGCTTTTGCTCACGGACAAATGGAAGGCGATCAATTAGAAGATACCATACTCGATTTTATGGATAAAAAATACGATGTATTGGTTTGTACCAACATTGTTGAAAGTGGGGTTGATATACCAAATGTAAATACCATCATCATCAATAATGCCCATCAATTTGGGTTGAGCGATTTACACCAACTTAGAGGCAGGGTAGGCCGTAGTAACAAAAAAGCATTTTGTTATTTATTAGCACCACCCATGAGTACATTGCCACCTGATAGTCGAAAACGTTTAAGCACATTAGAGCAGTACAGCGATTTAGGTAGTGGCTTCCAAATTGCAATGAGAGATTTAGATATACGTGGCGCTGGTAATATGCTTGGTGGAGAGCAAAGCG
The DNA here is from genome assembly GCF_042651465.1 of Ferruginibacter yonginensis. Taxonomy (NCBI): domain Bacteria; kingdom Pseudomonadati; phylum Bacteroidota; class Chitinophagia; order Chitinophagales; family Chitinophagaceae; genus Ferruginibacter; species Ferruginibacter yonginensis. The sequence goes on along the minus strand of NZ_JBHSCZ010000001.1, from coordinate 1,460,691 downwards.
GTTTCATAGCCGAAATTGGTTTTGAAATGTACCAGAAAATTTTAGATGAAGCGGTGAAGGAATTAAAACGAAATGAGTTTAGAGATTTGTTTATTGAAGAAATTCAACAGCAAGATGATTTTGTGAAAGATTGTAGTATTGATACTGATTTAGAAATATTAATACCCGATAGTTATGTTGAAAGTATAACTGAAAGGTTGAGCCTTTACAGCAGATTAGATAATTGCGATACCGAAAAAGAATTACAAGATTTTCATGCAGAAATGACGGATCGTTTTGGCCCAGTACCAGCACCTGTGGAAGATTTATTTACAACCGTTCGTTGCCGTAAAATGGCGGTAACTTTGGGCTTTGAGCGTATGTTTATTAAAAATGATGTGTTGAAATGTTTCTTTGTAAGCAACCCTGAGTCACCTTACTTTCAAAGTGATACCTTTAATAAAATATTATTGTTTTTACAAACAGGTACTAATAAAGCTAAACTAAAGCAAGTAGGTAAAAATGGTATTTTGGTGGTTGATGATATCAAAACAATGAACGATTTATTTAGATTTATTACCAAAATGCACAACAGTGTAGTGAGTACAACAAGCTAAATACTGATAAATAAATATTAAAAAAGGTTCGATTACAATCGAACCTTTTTTAATTAGTGTATTAATAAAACGGAGCCTTTTCTAAATAATTTATTACCTCTAAAATCTGTTGCTGATGCTATCCAAACGTAACTACCATTACCCTGCGGACTTCCCAAAAAGTTACCATCCCAACCTTTAAAGTAATCAGTTGTTCTAAAAACAATTTGTCCGTACCGGTTATATACAATGAAATAATCAAAGCTTTTTATACCAACAGGGAACGCTTTTAAAATATCATTTTTACCATCTTTGTTAGGTGAAAATGCAGTGGGTACATATATTTCAGGGCCGTTGTAAATTTTTATTTTTATGGTGTCATAGCTTTCACAACCTTCTGGAGTAAACGCTTTTAGGTAATAAGTTTGATCGTTTTGTAAAGTGGCAATTGGGTTAGCAATGTTGGTACTGCTTAACCCTGTACTAGGCGACCATTCGTAGCTTAAGCCACCCGTAGCTTGTAATTGTACAGGCTGCTGCGCTGCTGTAATAGTATCGTTACCAGCAAACGCATTGGTGCCGTAAATATTAATGGTATCAATGTAAGGCGCACTTGGGCAACCTTCAATGGATGTAGCAATTAATGATATTTGATAAGCACCATTTGATGAATAAGTATGATTTACAGGGTTGCCTATACCATTACTACCATCACCAAAACGCCATTGCCAATTGTTTATACCAATGTTGGTGTTGGTTTCGGTAGCAGTAAATAATACAGCAGCATTTTTACATGCATCGTTAAACTGAACGGCAATTTCAGGGGTTTTACGAAGCGTAAATGTTTTTGTAATAGGTGCACTTGTACAGCCCAAAGCACTGGTTACAGTGAGTGTTACGCTTTGGTTGCCATAGTTAAAACTTTGATTAGGGTTTTGTATAGTGCTGAATGTATTGCCTTGGCTTACCCATTGCCATGTTGCGATGCTGCTATTGTTTACGGTAGATGAGTCTGCAAACTGCACATTGGTGGCATTACAAACAATGGGCACATATCCAAAATTTGCAATAGGGGTTGCGCCAACATTTATGTTGATATCTAATGTGTCTGATATACAATTTCTGCTATTGGTAACCACCAATCTTACCAAATTATTACCAGTATTAGTAAATGTATAAGTAGGGTTTTGTTGGGTAGATGTTTGTCCATTACCGAGGTCCCACCACCAGCTTACAATGGCCAAGCCATCAGTGGTATATGAAGAGTCAAGTAGTTGCGTTGACACATTAACACAAGGGCGAATTACTTTAGTTGCAGCCTTCGGTTTATCAACTACAAAAATTGTTTTTTGCACTGGAGCACTAGCACAACTACTATTGCTAATGCTTGATGATATAAGTGATACTTGGTGGTTGCCAGGCGTATTAAACGTATAATTAAAACTCGATTGCGTACTTGTATTACTACCATCAACCTGCCATTGCCATGCTTGTATGGCCCCAGCATCTGCAACAGTACTATTATCTGTAATGGTTAAAGTTGTACCCCTGCATACGGTATCTGTTAAGTTAAATTGTGCCATAGGTACAGGTCTAATATTGGTTGGTCTTGTTAGCGTATCTGATATACAACCTTCTGCAGAAGTTACAACATGTTTAATCGTTTTAACACCAAAACTAGTGTAAGTAGTACTAGGGTTTTGAACAGTAGTAGCAGGGTTGCCATCATCTAAATTCCAATACCAAGCATTAATACTGCTATTACTTACTGATGATGCATCTGTATACAAAATACTGTTAGTAACACAACTATCAGTAATGCTTACGCCAGCTATTGGCTTTGCACCAACTGTAATGGTGAGTGGGTATACATCAGAACACCCATCAATACCTAAAACTGTTAAGGTAACATTGTAATTGCCTGCCGTAGCATAGGTATGAACTGGGTTTACACTTACTGAATCAATATTGCTGCCATCACCAAAATTCCAGTAGCGTTTTACTACGCCATTGAATGTGATGGATGAATCTAAAAAAGTGATGGCTTGACCTGCACATTTTTTTTGTGTAGGTGCAAAATAAAATTTTGGTGCTAATGTTCTACAAAATTTTTGCACATTGTTCAATCCACCTGTTGCACCTGTAAAACCCCAGTATACCAAATTGGTGCCACCAAAAACGGTATTCACAAAATCTCTTACTACACTAATGCGCTGTACACCATCTACAAAAACTTTTAAGGTAGTGCTTGGGGCATCCCATAATACCCTTACTCTGTGGTACGCACAATCTTCCACATCATTATTGGTAAATGAAATGGGGGTTAAGGGTGTAATAGTGTTGGCAGTACCGTGGTTAACATCACCGTTTAATTGAATGGCTATATGGTCGTATAAAGGGTCATTATCCGGACTACTATTTTGGTACGTATCAAAAGTAACAGCAACAGAAGTAGCAATACCTCCAACACCCATTGCACCACCGCCAATACCTAAAACATTGGTACCTGTTTTTTGCATTACGAATGCTAATCCATCAGCTCCATCTGAACAGCCAAAAAATACATCGAAATTGTATGTGAACGATTGTGTAAGATCAATGCTGTTTGTATTCCAAACACTACCGTTCTGCGTATTTTGTGCAGCTGTTAATTGATAGCAGTTACATGTTTCCATAACGGTTGTACCATTTATTACGTACTGACCGTAGGCTGTATTATAAAGTAATATTAATGTGGTAATGGTGATGCGTACAATTTTTTTCATGTTTCTTTGATTCCTTCTAAGTTAATATTTTTTTAACACTTTGTAATTGTGGGATCAATTTCATTTAAAATCATGGAGGTATGGGCATAAAAAAAGCCATCGAAAAGATGACTTTTTTGTATAAACTGAGTTGATATTACCAACCTTTTTTTGCAACACCATCTTTAATAGCTTGCAATGCTTTGGCTTCACCTAGCATGGTAGTCATTTTATTACCTTTACCATCATGCCCTTGAGCCATATAGCCACCACGTGACGTTTTTGTGATCACCGCATCTTGCATAGGAACATTTTTTTCTTTGGTCTTCATGCAATAAGCTGTTAATTTTTCTGCCATTTTGAATTTAATTTATGGTTAGTAATGTGGGTTTGAAGTTGTACTTCATGCTAAAACTAACGAAATATTCCGTTTTACCAAAATAAGTTAGGCAGCAAAATGCGATTATCGTTGTTTTAGTGGCTGTTTTTTATCTAATGTATTGATTTACAACTCAGAAAGCTTAAAATGATCTTTTAAACGAATACCTTTTTCTGTCATTTGTAATGTACCACACTCAATAGTTGGGTCGTGTTCAAAAAACAAAACAAAGTCATTCTGTTGCGCCTCAGTTAAAAATGATTGTTTTTCGTTGAGGGTTGTTAACGGAAACATATCATAGGCCATTACATAAGGTATTGGAATGTGTGCTGCAGATGGTAATAAATCTGCCATATATAAAATCGTTTTTCCTTTGTAGTTAATTTGGGGTAACATCATCGCTTCAGTATGCCCAAATACTTGTCTAATACTAACATTAACCGGAAAATCATGGGCAGCTGTTTCAATAAATTTTAATTGGCCGCTTTGTTCAATCGGCAAAATATTTTCTTTTAAAAAACTGGCTTTTTCTCTAGGGTTTGGGTTGGTAGCCCATTTCCAGTGGCGTTCGTTACTCCAATATGTAGCGTTTTTAAATGCAGGCACCAATAAATCACCTTCTTTTTCGATAGCACCACCACAATGGTCAAAATGAAGATGCGTTAATATAACATCAGTAATATCGTTACGGTGAAAGCCGTTTGCTGCTAATGATGTATCAAGTGTATCATCGCCATGCATGTAATAATGACCAAAAAATTTGGCATCTTGTTTATTGCCCATTCCGGTATCAACCAATATAAGGCGATTACCATCTTCAATTAATAAACAACGCAATGCCCAGCTACACATATTGTTTTCATCTGCTGGGTTGAGTTTGTTCCACATGCTTTTAGGTACTACGCCAAACATAGCGCCACCATCTAATTTAAAATGACCGGCGTTTACACTATATAATTTCATATAAAAAGTTGATTGATTAGTTAAGTTGAGCAGTTTTATTTTGCCTTTTATTTGTAATTATTAAAAACAAAAAGCCAATTACAAAAAATACCACTAATGATAATATTGATTGGCGTATGCTGCTCACCCCTTCAATAACACCAAAAGTAAATAAGCCAATTACAATCGCTAGTTTTTCAGTAACATCATAAAAACTAAAAAATGAAGCTGTGTCTTTGGTTTCAGGCATTAATTTAGAGTAGGTTGAGCGGCTCATTGATTGTATACCACCCATTACCAAACCTACCAATGATGCGATGATGTAAAAGTGTATTTCAGTTGTAATGAAATAGCCGGCAATGCAAACTCCAATCCATAACAGCACGGTAAAAATGAGTACTTTTAAATTGCCTATTTTGTTAGATAATTTACTCATAGCAATGGCACCTACAATGGCCACAAGTTGAATAATTACAGCTGTAATGATCAATTTTTCGTTCGCTAACTTCAACTCTTTAATACCAAAATCAATCGCAACTAGCATAACGGTTTGTACACCCATACTGTAAAAGAAAAAAGCGGTGAGGTAGCTTTTTAAAACAGGCATTTGTTGTACTTGGTGTCCTACTTTTTTAAGTTCAGCAAACCCATTGGCGATTACATTTTTTTTATCATTACGCTCAGCCTTACTACTCATAGGTAATGTTTTAAAAGTTATTTGAGCGAAGGCTACCCACCAAATACCTACAAGTAAAAACGTTAATTGTAAAGGCAAAGCACCTTTGGGCATCAACATTACCAATGCAAAGCCAATCATTTGCATAATAACACTACCAATATACCCCATGGTGTAGCCTTTGGCACTTATGCGATCCATATCGGCATCTGCAGCAATATCTGGCAAGTAAGAGTTATAAAAAACTTGGCTACCATAAAAGCCAATACCGGCAAACATAAAGCACATGAGGCCAAGGGTAACATGGTTACCATCAAAAAAGAACATCAAGCTACAACTCAATGCACCCATATAACAAAAGAAACGCATAAAGTTTTTTTTGTTGCCTTTATAATCTGCAATAGATGATAATATGGGTGACATCAATGCTACTATTAAAAATCCGAATGCCAATACATAATCTTTCAATTCAGTATTTACAAAACGGCGGCCTAAAAATGTAACCCCATCTTTAAACTGCTCATTTTCCACACCAGTAACGGCTGCATAATACGCAGGAAAAAAAGTAGTGGTAATTACTAAATTGTATACTGAGTTAGCCCAATCGTACATGGCCCAACCATTTAAAACTTTTTTAGGAGCAGTTTGCATGATGATAATTTGGTAATGGAAGTTCAGTTTATTTTTAATGCTAACATGTTAGCCTTGTATGTAGCCTTTGTAAATTAAAAATAATAAAATTAGTCCTGCAATAATTCTATAAATACCCCAAACTTTAAAGCCATATTTTTTTACAAAATTGATGAAGAATTTTATGGCCAATAGTGCTACTACAAAAGCTACTAAATTACCAACAGCCAACATCTTCATTTCTTCGCTACTAAAACCACCAGCATCTTTATAATATTTCAATAATTTATAACCGGTTGCAGCTAACATGGTAGGTACTGCTAAAAAAAATGAAAATTCAGCAGCAGCGCTACGGGTTAATTTTTGTTGCATACCGCCAATAATAGAAGCGGCACTTCTGCTAACACCCGGTACCATTGCCAAGCATTGCCACATACCAATGGCAAAAGCATTCATGGGTTTAATTTGAGTATCGTTTTCAATAGTGGGCTTGTTAAAAAATTTATCAATAAATAATAACACAATACCGCCCAAAAGCAATGCAATGGCTACTGTAGTAGCACTTTCTAACAATGCATCAATTTTTTTAGAGAATAACAATCCTAATATAATAGCAGGTATTACGCCTATCAATAATTTTAAATAAAACTGCCATTTTGTAAAATCAAAAAACTTTTTCCAATACAAAACAACAACTGCTAATATGGCGCCTAACTGTATTGCAACGGTAAATACTTTTACAAAATCTGTTTCGGTAACATTTAAAAAACGTTCAGCAATAATCATGTGCCCAGTTGATGATACGGGCAAAAATTCAGTTAAGCCTTCAACAATGGCAATTACAATAGTTTCAAATAAATTCATGTATGTGTTTTTTTGTTAGGTAAATTTTAATAAAAAATGCGCTGAAAGCATTTCACTTCCGGCGCATTTCATAGCATTACATATTTAATAAAGGTTGAAAATTAATTGTAAGTGTTACTTACTTTTTTTCATGATACCTACAATTTCTAAAACAAAACCTATAATAATTAATATAGGAGCCACTGTAATTCTAACAGGACTGTACACTTCCTTTGGGTCAAACACTTTAGGATCGGCACTTTTACCACCAGCCATTAAAAAAAATCCTAATGCTAGTACAATTAAACCACTTAGCATCCATACATAATTTTCTTTACCAAATAAACTTTGTGGTGCTATTGGCGCAGCGGCTTCCTTTTTTTCTTTCAGCATAATCTTTTATTAAAACTGCAATATAATTCGTTTGTAATTAATATAAATCATCCAATTTCATGCGGAGGTATTTTATTACAGCACGGTGGGTGCTCACTAAAGTAATGGTAATACCCAAAACAATAATAATGAAGAATAAAACGAGTAAGCCATTATTATCATGCAATACCTTAAACTCAGGCCTAAATTGTTCAATTAAACCAATACAGCCCCAAACGGCAGCAATGGCAATGCCCGATGCTATTAAGCCATTAATAACCGCTCTTTTATTAATAGGTTTTGCAATAAACCAACGAGTAGCACCAACCATTTGCATGGTTTTAATAATAAAACGGTTACTATACATGGCCAAGCGTATGGTATTATCAATAGAAAAAACAACTAGTACCGTTAATATAATTGCAGAAATTAAAAACACTAAACCAACCGTTTTTACAAATTTGCTCACTTTGGTAACCGTTTCTGTAGGAAACTGAAACTCCGAAATTACACCGGGGTAAATGGTTTGTAAATTGGTAGCCAATAAGTTTAAACTATCTTGCTCCACATGGTCGGCCTTCACATAAAAATCAATACTTTCCGGTAACGGGTTATTGCTTAAAAATTGTTTCCAAGTGCTATCATTTTCTTGATTCCACTTTTGCATCGCTTTTTCTTTGGTAACATACTCCACTCTGTTGGCGTAGGGTAACGATGCTATGTATTGAGTTAAACTATCAATTTGTTTTTTAGATGCATCTCTATTTAAATAGGTATGTACTTGTATACTTTCTTTAAAATAGTCGCCGGTTTTACGAAGGTTTAAGAAAAACCAACCCATAATACCAAATAAAAATAGTACCAGCGATACACCAATAATGGCTCCTATATAACTTGTTTTTCCTTTTTTACTTGATCCTTTACCGAGTTGAGCCATATTAAAAATGAGTTAAGCGTTTTTGTTATTTAATGGTGATGCTTACAAAAATAAAGTATTTTGTAATGTTTACTTTAATTTTGGGCGCTGCCCAATATATTATGTTCAAATATATTTTAAGCTGAGCAATAACGCTGCTTATTAATTTGTTAAAAAGTTTTTTGTGTGGCGTGCCCTCCTTCGTCGGTCGGGCTTTACGCTACTACTCCTCACCGCAAGGCTTTGCACAAGGCTGCAGCTGTGGGGTATTCGCTGCAATCCCTCACGCAGGCCCAGCATGGTAACTTTTGGCAACAAATAGTGAGTTTATGTGGCATTGCAATATCAATTATCGTTTCATTTAAAGGTTACAAAATTTACAAAGTAGTATGGAGTACGATTTCAGGAGTATTGAGCAAAAATGGCAATTGCATTGGAAAGCAACCGATGCATACAAAGTAAGCAACACATCAAACAAACCATCATTTTATGTGCTTGATATGTTTCCCTACCCAAGTGGTGCAGGTTTACACGTGGGGCATCCGTTAGGTTATATTGCCAGCGATATTTATAGCAGGTACAAAAGGCATAAAGGTTTTAATGTATTGCATCCCATGGGGTTTGATAGTTTTGGATTACCTGCGGAGCAATATGCACTTGAAACGGGGCAACATCCTGCTGTAACAACCGAAAAAAATATTGCTACGTTTAAAGCACAACTCGATAAAATTGGTTTTTGTTACGATTGGAGCCGTGAGGTACGAACCAGCGATGCTAGTTACTACAAGTTTACCCAGCAACTATTTTTAAAATTATACAATAGCTATTTCTGTAATACCCAACAAAAAGCAAGGCCCATTAGTGAGCTTATTGAAAAGTACGCTACCAAAGGCAGTAAGCATTTTACTGCAGCACAATGGTTACAGTTTACACCACAACAGCAAGCTGATGTGTTGATGGAACGTCGTTTGGCTTTTTCAAAATTTGGGGAAGTAAATTGGTGTGAGGCATTGGGTACCGTATTGGCGAACGATGAAGTGGTAAATGGTGTGAGTGAACGTGGCGGCCACCCAGTAGAAAAAAAGAAAATGCGCCAATGGTATTTACGTATTACGGCATACGCTGATCGTTTATTGCAAGGCCTCGAAACGGTAAATTTTAGCGATGCCATGAAAGAAATGCAACGCAACTGGATTGGCAAAAGTGAAGGTGCCGAAATACAATTTGGCATTGCCGAACATAACGAAAAAATAACTGTTTATACTACTAGACCTGATACTATTTTTGGGGTAGATTTTTTAGTATTGGCACCAGAGCATGCATTGGTGGCTAGCATTACAACTGCTGCACAAAGCAATGCAGTGAATGAGTACCTTACTTATGTAAAAAGCAGGAGTGATAGAGAGCGTATGGCAGAGGTAAAACAAATTACAGGTTGCTTTACCGGAGCCTATGCAAAAAATCCTTTTAATGGGCAATTAATACCTATTTGGATTGCTGAATATGTATTGGCTGGCTATGGTACAGGGGCTATTATGGCGGTGCCTTGTGGCGATCAACGTGACTTTGGTTTTGCCAAACATTTTAACATACCTATTACCAATATCATTGGTGAACATTATACTGGCGAAGCCGCTAACCCTACCAAAGAAGCAGTGTTGCAATTATCAGACTTTTTAACAGGTATGGTGATGAAAGAAGCTATTGGTGCAGCTATTGATGCTTTAGAGAAAATTGGTGTAGGCAAGCGTAAGGTAAATTATCGTATGAGAGATGCTGGCTTTAGTCGCCAACGTTATTGGGGTGAGCCATTTCCTATTATTTGGAATGAGGGCATTGCCGAAGCTTTGCCTGAAACTGCTTTGCCTTTAACGTTGCCACATGTTGATACTTATGGTCCAGGCCCAGAAGGTGAAGGACCACTAGCTAATATTACCGATTGGGTACAAACGCCACAAGGCAAAAGAGAAACATCTACTATGCCGGGTTATGCTGGTTCATCATGGTATTTTTTACGCTATATGGATCCACATAATACCGAAAGCTTTTGCGATAGGGCAGCCAGCGATTATTGGGGACAAGTTGATGTGTACATTGGCGGAACGGAACATGCAGTAGGGCATTTGCTTTATAGCCGTATGTGGACAAAAGTATTGTACGACCTTGGTTTTATTGGTTTTGATGAGCCCTTTAAAAAGTTGGTTAACCAAGGCATGATACAAGGGAGTAGTAGGTTTGTTTACAGAGTTGCAGGAACACAACAGTTTGTAACAGCTTCTAAAAAAGAGCAATACGAAACCAATGCATTACATGTTGATGTAAACATTGTTGATGGTATGGTGCTAGATGTAGATGCTTTTAAACAATGGAAAAATGGAGAGTATGCCAATGCCACTTTTATTTTAGAAGATAATGGTACATATGTATGTGGCAATGAAGTTGAAAAAATGTCAAAATCAAAATACAACACCGTTAACCCTGATGTGTTGGTTGATAAATACGGTGCTGATACGTTTCGTATGTACGAAATGTTTTTAGGTCCGGTAGAGCAAAGCAAACCATGGGATACAAAAGGTATTGAAGGCGTACATCGTTTCTTAAAAAAATTATGGCGCTTGTTTTATACTGATGCAAACCCAGCTACCAAAGAGCCAGGTAAAGCCGTTTTTGTTGATGAAACGCCTACTCAACCAGAGTATAAAATATTGCATAAAACCATTAAAAAAATTGAACAAGATACCGAGCAGTTTTCTTACAACACAGCGGTGAGTGCTTTTATGGTTTGTGTAAATGATTTAACGGATGCTAAGTGCCATAAAAAAGAAATTTTGGAGCAGGTATTAATTTTATTATCACCTTATGCACCGCATATTGCTGAAGAGTTGTGGCACCAATTGGGTAATACTGAAAGTATATTAGAAGCACCTTACCCAATACTCAACGAAAGTTATTTGGTAGAAGCTACAAAAGAATACCCTGTATCAATTAATGGTAAAATGCGTAGCAGTATTGTATTGCCAACAGAAGTTACGGAGTCTGAAGCACAAGTAGCTGTAATGGGTACAGAGGCTATAACCAAATGGTTTGATGGCAAACCTGTAAAGAAATTTATTTTCGTGAAAGGTAGAATGATAAATGTAGTGGTGTAAAATCAGTTTAAAGACCTATAAGGTTTTCAAAACCTTATAGGTCTAACCACAATAAAGCCCTTGAAATTTCAAGGGCTTTATTTTTTATTTTATCAATTTTTCAACCAACACTTTTACATCGCTTAAAGCAATGCGTTCTTGGCGCATATCATCTCTGTATCTTATTGTAACTGTATTGTCTTCTTTTGTTTGATGATCAATAGTTACGCAAAACGGTGTGCCAATCGCATCCATACGGCGGTAACGTTTACCAATGGCATCCTTTTCTTCATAAAAGCAATGGAAACTTTCTTTGCAATCATCTAACAACGATTTGGCAATTTCTGGTAATCCATCTTTTTTAAGCAATGGCAAAATGGCCAATTTAGTTGGGGCAATTTTAGCCGGTATTTTTAATACCACTCTGCCATCTTCAGTACCATCTTCTTTGGTCCATTTTTCGTTTTGGTAAGCCAAACTCAATACAGTTAAAAATAATCTATCTAAACCAACAGAAGTTTCCACAACAAACGGTGTATAGTTGCCGTACGGTTTACCTTCTTCATTTAAATCATTATCAAAATATTGAATCTTCTTTTTGCTATATGTAGCATGTTGTGTTAAATCAAAATCAGTTCTACTATGTATACCTTCTAATTCTTTCCAACCAAATGGAAATTCAAATTCAATATCCAACGCCATATCAGCATAATGTGCTAGTTTAACATGGTCGTGAAAACGTAATTTTTCAGCAGGTATACCAATACTTTCGTGCCATGCTTTACGGGTGGTTTTCCAGTAATCATACCATTGTTTTTGTGTGCCAGGGCGAACAAAAAATTGCATTTCCATTTGTTCAAATTCCCTCATTCTAAAAATGAATTGACGGGCCACAATTTCATTTCTAAATGCTTTACCGGTTTGTGCAATACCAAAAGGTATTTTCATACGACCAGTTTTTTGCACATTTAAAAAGTTTACAAAAATACCTTGTGCCGTTTCGGGGCGTAGGTATACAATATTATCATCAGGATTGTCAGAAGCTACTGCTCCAAACTCCGTTTTAAACATGAGGTTAAATTGGCGAATGGCTGTCCAGTTACTGGTTTTACTAATAGCACATCTTATATTATTAGCTTCTATTAATTCTTTAAGTCCGCTGTAATCATCAGCAGCTAGTAAAGTATCCATTTGAGCTAATACTTCTTTTGCTAATGTTTCATTTCCTGCAGCTATTTGCTCATCAGCAAAACCTTCAATTAAATGATCTACACGGTATCTTTTATTACTGTCTTTATTGTCAATCATGGGATCGCTAAAATTATCAACATGCCCACTAGCTTTCCAAACAGTTGGGTGCATAAAAATAGCAGCATCAATACCCACAATGTTATCATGCATTTGGGTCATGCTTTTCCACCAAGTATCCCTTAAGTTTTTTTTGAGTTGGGCGCCCATTTGGCCATAATCGTACACAGCACTTAAGCCATCATACAATTCGCTACTTTGAAAAATGTAGCCATATTCTTTACAGTGAGAAATGATCTCGGAAAAATTATTTATTTCATTTGCCATAGCTGCAAATATAAAGCAAGCATGGCTTTTTTAAGAAGATGTAGCTTTTCAAACAAAAAATACCTTTTTATTTTGCAGCATCATCATCCTGCAAAGCTCTTTTTGAAGGAGGCATAGGACCACGTTTGTAAATGATTAATCCATTTAAAAAGTTACGCAGCACTTGGTCTTGTGCCACCACATAACCCGGATGGTCAGGGTTTCTAAAAAAATCACCCAATGCGCCTTTGCTAATCTCAAAATCAACGAGTTTTAAAATTTCAATAATATCTTCATTGCGAAGTGATAATGCTACCCTTAATTTCTTTAAAATATCGTTGTTATCCATTTTGTTGTTGCAAATTTTAATAAAGGTATCATTTTAATACAATCCAATAACTTCCATTTAATTTTACCAACATTATAAACCAATTAGTTATTCAATTTTGAAAATAGTTATTCAACGTGTAACGCAAGCGAGTGTTACTATTGCAGGGCAAATACATGCTGCTATAAAAACGGGGTTACTTGTTTTGGTAGGGGTAGAGGATGCTGATACTGATGACGATGTGCAATGGCTTTCACAAAAATTAGTACAGCTTCGTATTTTTAATGATGAGGCTGCTATACCTAATTTAAGTGTGAAAGATGTTGGTGGCGATGTCATCATTGTAAGTCAATTTACCTTACATGCTGCTACTAAAAAAGGGAACAGACCGTCATATATAAAAGCTGCAAAGCCACCATTGGCTGCAACATTATACGAGGCTTTTGTAGCAGCAGTAACGCAACAATTAGGTAAGCCGGTTGGTACAGGTGTATTTGGTGCCGATATGCAATTAGCATTGGTAAACGATGGCCCTTTAACCATCATCATCGATTCAAAAAATAAAATATAAATGGAGCAATCATTAACATTAGCCGCAGCACAACAACAAGTAGATGAGTGGATAAAAACAGTAGGCGTTCGTTATTTCAACGAATTGACTAACCTTGGTATTTTAATGGAAGAAGTAGGGGAGTTATCACGAATTATGGTAAGAAAATATGGTGAACAATCATTTAAAAAAAGTGATGAGCAACACCAAATAGCCGATGAAATGGCTGATGTACTTTGGGTACTTATTTGCTTGGCCAACCAAACAGGTGTAAACCTTACGGAAGCTTTGCAAAAAAACTTTGATAAAAAAACAATAAGAGATGCTGATAGGCACCTTAACAATCCCAAACTACAATGAAAAGTAAGTTGATAATTTATTAATACCACTACCTTATACTAACTACTACTTTTACTAAAATTTTAAAAAATGTTTTCTGTAAAAAAACACTTTGTTGTCCTTTTTATTACCTTATTCATTAGCCAGTTAATAGTGGCACAACAAAACCCGTTAGTAAGTGGCCCATGGGCAGGTAATGTACAAATGCGTACAGCGGTTATTTGGGCTGAAGTCGCACCTTCTGTTAAAATGGTGGCCGTTGAATTTGTTGAAAAAAACAATCCGATTAATAAAAAAATAGTGGCGTATAAGGGCGCTTTAGGGTTAGACTTTAACCCAGTAAAAATTTATTTAAACGGCTTAAAATTTAACACTACCTACACCTACACAATTATTATAGATGGTAAAAAAATAAACGTACCCTTTGCAACTCAGTTTACAACACAAGATTTGTGGCAATGGCGTAAACCAGCACCAGATTTTAGTTTTTTAGCAGGTAGTTGCGCCTACTTTAATGAACCGATATACGATAGGCCAGGCAAGCCTTATGGCGATACTGATGGTATTTTTTACACAATGGCCAACACAGCAGCAGCCTTTCATGTTTGGATGGGCGATAATTGGTATACAAGGGAAGTTGATTACAATGATGCTTGGGGGTTGAACTATAGGGCTTCGCATGACAGGGCACAAAAAGCCTTACAGCCTTTTATGGCCAGCATGCCACAATATGCTATTTGGGATGATCATGATTACGGACCTAACGACGCAGGCAAAAGTTATATTTTAAAAAATGAAAGTAGAAATGTTTTTAAAAATTATATGCTCAACCCTAGTTATGGTGAAGATGAAAAAGGTATTTACACCAAAATTAGCTACAGCGATGTTGATATATTTTTAACCGATGACCGTTTCTTTAGAAGTGAAGATGAAATGCCTGATAGTGTGAACGGACAACCATCGCCACAAAAACATTTTTTTGGTGCTGCCCAAATGGAATGGTTGCAAAACCAATTAAGTTTTAGCAATGCCACTTTTAAAATAATTGTAGTAGGTAGTCAAGTTTTAAATCCGTTAGATAAAGCAGAAAGTATGCAACGTTATCCTTACGAATACCAACAATTACTTCAATTTATTACCAATCAAAAAATTAATGGGGTACTATTTTTTACGGGTGATAGGCACCATAGTGAAGTTGTAAAAATGGAAAGGCCACAACAATATCCTTTATACGATGTTACTATATCGCCTTATACATCGGGGGTTTCAAAAGTTACGGGTGTAGAGAAAAATAGTCCGTATAGGGTTGCTAATACATTGGTAGAAGCACAAAATTTTGGTAAGATTAGCGTAAGTGGTGCTAAAAATAAGCGTACCCTAAAGGTTGATTTTGTTGGCGTAAAGGGTGCAGTTTTAGGAACATGGAGCGTAAACGAAAGTGAATTAAAAGCGAACTAAATAATTAATACTGTATGAAATATTTTTTAATATTTATTTGCATAAATGTTAGTTTAATTACTAACGCACAACAGTATCAATTAGAAGGTAATAAAGTGGTTATAAGTATGCCCGTAACTTTTATTGGTAATACCAGTGTTTTAACAGACGATGGCAAAGCTGCTGTATTAATCATTAAACAATATTTAAACGATAAAAAATACATCAGTTTACTGCGTATTGAAAGTAATGTGGTACCAAATAAACCTAGTATTAATGCACAATCATTATCGGCTCAACGGGCTTTGGCAGTATATGAAACTTTAGTAAACGCTGGGGTTTCATGTAAACGTTTAATACCAGTTGCATTTGGTGATACTAAACCCTTAGTGGCTATTACAACACCTAATAATAACGACAAAAACACTTATATACAATTTGTAAATGTAAGTATCAATAATAGGGTAATTGGCGGTTTACCTATTGATGGTGGTGGCGTTATTGTACCTATTACTTGTACAGATTGATGGCTTATTAATTATATTTGCAGCATGACATCAGCACCATTTACTTATCAAAAATCTAAAGTAATACAAGCATTGCGTTACCACTTTATTAGTAGGCCCGAAATTAAAGTGATGATGTTAGTAGTGAACGGTTTTGCAATACTTTCTGCCGTTTTATTTTATTTTAAGGTTGTGAGCCCTTTGGCATTTTTAATAAGCTCCATATTATGGATTGTGTTAATGATATTATTTTGGTTTTTATTGCCTCAAGTAATTTATAAGCAAACACAAACATTTAAAGATTCGTTTAGTGCGGTGTTGGGGCCACAGCAATTTGCAATTGAAAATGCCCGAGGCCACAAAGGTTGGGATTGGGCTACCTTTAGCACATGGATGGAAAGTCCACACTTCTTTCATTTATATTTTAACCCAAGGTCATTTTTTATTATTCCAAAAGATGCTTTTGTGGGTGATGAAGAACATGAAGCCCGAAAAATTTTCGCCGCAAAAATTGTAAAATCGTAAATGTTATAACAGCATTTTCTCCATAATATGGTGCGGTAAGTTTACTTCTATAAATTGAGTGCCTTTAATATTGTAGCCAAATTTTTCGTAGAAACCAATGGCTGCATCTCTTGCATGCATGGTAATGGTTTTAAAGCCCTTATCTTTTGCAATATTTTCTGCAAAGTGAATTATTTGTGCACCAATACCTTTACCGTGAAGCTTATCTGGTACGGCCATTTGGCGTAACCTCACGGTACTTTCATCTATTTTGGTTAAAATACAACATCCCAATATATCATCATCTTCTTTACAAACAATTAGAATATCATCTTTTTCGGCCATCAATTCATCGTGGTTAAATGTTAAACCCAAGGGGCGACGCAATACCATATCTCTTAACTGTACCATTTGCAGGTATTCATTACTACCGTGATCAATTTGTTTTAACGCCATATCAAGTTTTTTAGGTATTTGTTTTATCAAATTACGAAAAAACATTGTTGAATAATAAAATTTTACATACGAGCTTGCTATTTTTTTTGAATAAAAACAAATAAAAAAAATTGCTTTACCCCAAAATTATTTTTTATAAAGTGTTGTGTTTATTGCGTTTGGGGTATATTTTCCATATAAATTGTGCTATTTATCTATAAATTTTATTTGTTGCACAAAGAATGTTTAAAAACATATTGTAACAAATTTTTTAAAATGATTGTTTTTTTATCAAAAAGTATATTTTTGCACCGTATTAACTAAATATTACAAACATGTCAGACATCGCTACAAGAGTCAAAAAAATTATCGTTGATAAACTAGGTGTTGATGAAGCAGAAGTTACTACCGAAGCTTCTTTCACCAATGATTTAGGTGCAGATAGCCTAGATACTGTAGAGCTTATCATGGAATTTGAAAAAGAGTTCAACATTTCTATACCTGATGAGCAGGCTGAAACAATCACAACTGTTGGTCAAGCTGTTTCTTATTTAGAAGAAAACGCAAAGTAATTACTGGTTCGAATGCTTTTTTATAAAGCATTCGAACATTTTTAACTTTCACTCGTACAATTTATGGCTTTAAAAAGAGTAGTAGTAACTGGCCTTGGTGCACTTACTTCCATCGGAAAAACTGTTGATGAATATTGGCAAGGTTTAACAGATGGTGTGAGTGGCTGTGCTATGATTACACAATTTGATGCATCAAAATTCAAAACTCGTTTTGCATGTGAGGTAAAGGATTTTGACGCTGCTACTTATTTAGACCGTAAAGAAGCCCGTAAAATGGATCGCTTTACACAGTTTGCTATGATTGCAGCTGATGAAGCAGTGAAAGATGCTGGTATTACGCCAGAAAATGCAAATCCCGATAGAGTAGGCGTTATTTTCGCTAGCGGTATTGGTGGTTTAATTACTTTTCAAGAAGAAGTAGTAAACTTTGCAAATGGTGACGGAACGCCTCGTTTCAATCCATTTTTTATACCTAAAATGATTTTAGATATTGCCGCTGGTCAAATATCTATGAAACATGGTTTTAGGGGACCAAACTATGCTGTTGTAAGTGCATGTGCTTCATCAACCAACGCTATTATTGATGCTTTTGATACCATTCGTTTGGGCAAGGCCGATGTTGTAGTTACAGGTGGTAGCGAAGCGGTTGTAAGTGCAGCTGGGGTAGGTGGTTTTAATGCCATGAAAGCGCTCAGCGAAAGAAACGATTCACCAGAAACGGCAAGTCGCCCATTCGATAAAGATCGTGATGGGTTTGTTATGGGAGAAGGTGCTGGTGTTTTAGTTATTGAAAGCCTTGAGCATGCACTAGCTCGTGGTGCAAAAATATACTGTGAAATTGCCGGTGGTGGTGCTACTGCTGATGCACACCATATTACAGCTCCACACCCAGAAGGGTTAGGTGCCAAAAATGTTATGAATGCCGCATTGCAAGATGCAGGTATGCAACCAACAGAAATCGATTACATTAACGTACATGGTACGTCAACACCGTTAGGTGATATTGCTGAAACCAAAGCTATTTTAAGCGTTTTTGGTGATCATGCTTATAATCTTAATATTAGTTCTACAAAAAGTATGACCGGCCACTGTTTAGGTGCTGCAGGCGCATTAGAAACCTTGGCTTGTATATTAGCGGTTACTAAAGATATTGTTCCGCCTACCATTAATCACTTTACTGATGATCCGGAGCTAGATCCTAAATTAAACTTTACTTTCAATAAAGCACAACACAAAGTGGTGAATGCTGCATTGAGTAATACTTTTGGGTTTGGTGGTCACAACGCAAGTGTGATTATTAAAAAGTACAAAGCTTAAATTCTATTTTAATTTATTTTACTAGTTATTGCTAATAATAGCCTAGCATTGCTATGGGTGTTTGTATATTTTTCAATATTTTTTTGATGTTGAAAATCAAAGATTAAGCAAATGTTTCCATTCAAATTCTTTAATTTTAGCAAAAAAAGTATATCAAAAAAACATTACTATACATACAAGGCATTTTTATAGATGAGCCCCAAAAAAAGGATTTTAAAAAACAACTACAAAACGTGTTGGGTTTTAAACCGGGTGATGTACAGTTGTATAAAACAGCCTTGAGCCACCGTTCTGTACGTGAAGGGGCCGATGAAAATAATGAACGTTTAGAGTTTTTGGGTGATGCGGTACTGAGTGCTATTATTGCTCATTTTCTTTTTATGAAATACCCATATAAAGATGAAGGGTTTTTAACTGAGATGAGAAGTAAAATGGTAAATCGTCAGAAGTTAAATGAAATAGCGGTGCGTATGGGGCTTAAAAAAATTACCATCTACAATAAGTTAGACACTGCTTTAAAGAAATCACAAATATTCGGCAATACCTTGGAGGCACTGATAGGTGCAGTGTACTTAGATAAAGGCTATAAAAAAACACAACAGTGGGTTGAGCAATACATCATTTCTAATCATATGTTTACAGATGAATTGGAAAGTATTGAAATTAACATCAAAAATAAATTATACGGCTGGGCTAATAAAAATGGTAAATCTTTAACCTTTGTTATTGTGAATGAATCAATGGAAGGCGGCAGACGTTTGTTTACCATTGGTGCTACTATTGATGGTGAAGTTATTGCACAAGCTAAAGGCTTTAATAAGAAAGATGCTAGCCAGTTAGCGGCATTTAAAGCCGTTGAAAATTTAGGACTGTAAATAAAGTAACAGTTTATATTATTAAAAATTACATCATGAAATTTGGCATATTAGGGAGTGGAAGTTGGGGTACTGCTATTGCAAAAATTTTAACTGATAATGGTAATAGTATTTGTTGGTGGAATAGAAGTGCAGAGGCTATTGAATCTTTTAAAATATCGCATCACAATCCGCAATACCTTGCTAGTGCCCGTTTCGATATTAATAAACTACAACTCACCACCAATGCACAAGAAGTAGTTGACCAGTCAGATGTTATTGTAATTGCTATACCATCTGCTTTTACAATTAATGCGTTATCGCAGTTACAAAAAAATAGTTTTGAGGGTAAAAAAATTGTATCGGCTGTTAAAGGTATTTTACCAGATGAAAATGAATTGTTGAATGATTATTTGGCAAAACATTTTAATGTAAGTATCGAAAATTATTTTGCATTGTTAGGGCCTTGTCATGCTGAAGAAGTTGCTTCTGAAAAACTATCGTACCTCACTTTTACTGGTGTTGATGCTGATATGAATAAAAACATTGCACAACATTTTAAAACACCTTACCTCAACACAGTTTTAAATAAAGATATTTATGGGGTGCAGTATGCAGCAGTACTAAAAAATATTTATGCAGTTGGAGCAGGTATAGTGCATGGGCTTGATTATGGTGATAATTTTTTAAGCGTACTTATTGCAAACAGTGCCGATGAAATGGCTGGGTTTTTACGAAAAGCTGGTATTATAAATGCAGAAGTAGGTTATATGGACCATACCAGTAATGGCATTGAAAATTTACATGCTAATTATGCTGCCTCTGTTTACTTAGGTGATTTGTTGGTAACCTGTTACTCCTTATTTAGCCGTAACAGAACCTTTGGAAACATGGTAGGTAAAGGGTATTCAGTAAAAAATGCACAACTTGAAATGAGTATGGTTGCTGAAGGGTACAATGCAGCAAAATGTATGTACATTATTAACCAAAAAGTAAAAGCAGATATGCCTATTGCAAGCACAGTGTATGATATTTTATGGAATGGCGTACATGCAAAAGCTGGGTTTAAAAAAATTGAATCATTGTTGATTTAACGGCTTTATACAAATAAATTACTAGCAATACCGTCTACCAAAAACTTGCCTTTGGCAGTTACCACTACACAATCATCATTTATTACAAGTAACTCGTTTGTGGTATATTTTTCAATATTTTTTGATAGAAGCGAAAGGTAGTCGCCCCCAAATTTTTCTTTTATAATAGTGGTATTGATTCCCTCTATGGTACGTAATGCTGTCATAACATACTCATTAAATTGTTGGTCTTTGGTAAGTATTTCTTCTTCAAAGGCAACTATATTATTTTCTATAGATTTTATATAAATGCTATTATTTGCTACGTTCCAACGTCTTATATTTTCACCATTAAAACTATGGGCTGATGGGCCAAAGCCCCAATAAGGCTTGCCTTGCCAATAGCTACTATTGTGTTTACTGCGGTGGCCTGGTAAACAAAAGTTACTGATTTCATATTGCTCGTAGCCTGCATTTTTCATTAATTGTAACAATAACTCAAATTGTGCAGCTTGTTTATCTGCATCTACATTACTCATTTTTTGTTTGGCAATTTGTTGATTGAGTAAAGTACCCGGTTCAACTGTTAAGGCATAACATGATATATGTGGTATTTTTTCAGCGGCAATAATGTTGAAATTGCGAATCAAATCTTCATCAGTTTGTAAGGGTGAACCGTAAATTAAATCAACCGAAAATTGTTGAAAACCTGCTCGTTTTATCGCCGCAATACTTTCAATAGATTGTGTGGCATTGTGGGCCCTATTCATCCACTTCAATTCGTTCTCATTAAATGATTGTAAACCTACTGATAATCTATTGATGCCCAAATGTAGCCATGTTTGTAAAGAGGCGTCATTAATATCATCGGGGTTGGCTTCAAGGGTTATTTCTGCATCAGCTGCTACATCAAATTGTTGGTATACAGCTGTAATTATTTGTGATAACTCATCTGCCAATAATAAACTAGGTGTACCGCCACCAATATAAACGGTGGCAATTTTTTTTGAAGGAATAAAGTTTAACCTTGATGTAATTTCTTGCACAATAGCAGCCACCATTGCTTTTTTATGTTGCAGCGATACTGAAAAATGGAAATTGCAATAATTGCAGGCTTGTCTACAAAATGGAATATGAATATAAATACCAGACAAATAATTATAGCTTTACTTTTACAAAAAATTGAACCATAGCGCATGCACATGGCTTTAAAAAAAATAGGGCAACATACATTTTTAATAATGCTGGCTTGTGTACTACATTTATGTGTAAAAGCACAAACGCAAATAGCGGTTCCTAATAATGTAACCCTTACTGTGCAATACAAAGATACAATCAATACACCGCTGCCCGTCATTAAAACAAGTTTTGTTACAAAACAACAAGCATACGAATACATCAATAACTTGCCACAACTGTTAGCCAACAAAGGTTTTTTAGTGGCTTCTGTTGATAGTATTTGGGAAATAAATGCTACTATTTTTATACAGCTATACGTAGGTACGCAATACAATTGGGTACAGTTAAGAACATACGGGTTTGATAAAAATATATTGAGCAAAGCTGGTTATACTGATAAGGTTTTTAATAACAAGCCAATGAACATAGCAGAAGTGAATCGGCTTAAAGAGCAATTATTATCTATATATGAAAATGATGGTTACCCATTTGCTTCGGTGTATTTAGATAGTGTAAGTATTAATAACAATCAAATTACTGCTGTATTAATGGGCAATAAAGGCAATATTTATAAAATTGATAGTATTAAAAACTACGGAAAACTAAAACTCAATGCCAAATTTTTACAGCGTTACCTCAATATTATAAATGGGAGTATTTATAGTCGAGAAAAATTAAAAGAGGTTGATAAACGCATGTTGGAGTTGCCATATGCCCAAACACAACAACCATCAACCCTCAATATGTTGGGTAGTGGCGCTATTTTAAATTTATATGTTGACAATAAAAAGAGCAGCGAAGCAAGTGCTATTTTCGGATTTTTGCCAGATGCAAATAATACGGGTAAACTACAGATTACGGGTGATGTAAATCTTGATTTAAAAAATGTTTTTGGTGCAGGCGAAGGCTTGTTATTCAAATACCAAGCCCTGCAGCCCAAATCGCCAAGGTTAAATGTAGGGTACGATAAACCTTTTTTTCTAAAATCTGCATTTGGACTGAGTACCTTATTTGAATTATTTAAAAAAGATAGTAGTTTTTTGCAAGTAAACGCTCAAGTAGGTGTACAGCTAAACCTCGGTAAAAATCAGGTTGGTAAAGTGTTTGCTCAGTTTCAAAATACAAATTTATTGCTAGGTGGTATTGATACAAATATGATTAAACAAACCAAAACCTTACCTACTAATATTGATGTAAAAGCTACTAACGCTGGTATTACCTACGAGTTTAACAATACAAATTATAGGTACAATCCATTAAGTGGGTTTGATGTTGGTATTACCGCCTTAACTGGTTTAAAAAGCATCCAAAAAAACAACGATATTATTTCTCTAAAAAGTAACAGTTTTAACTATGCTTCGTTGTACGATTCTATTCAATTAAAAACGTATCAATTAAGGGTAAAACTTTTTGCTAGTAAGTATTTTCAGCTTTCAAAAGCTAGTACTTTTAAAGCTAGTTTACATGGAGGATTGTATAGCAGCCCAACCATTTTTAGAAACGAAATTTTTCAAATTGGTGGGTATAAATTATTAAGAGGGTTTGATGAAGAAAGTATATATGCTACCCAATATGCAGTGTTAACAGCAGAATACCGTTCATTATTGGGCTTAAATTCTTACTTTTTTGGATTTGTAGATTATGGAAGCACTAAAGCAACCTACCAAAATGTAAAACTGAGTAATAATTTTGTAAGTACTGGTCTTGGCATTGCTTACGAAACAAAAGCAGGTTTGTTAAACTTAAGTTTGGCATTGGGCAAGCGTAATGATATTCCTTTTAATATTAGGCAAGCTGCTAAAATTCATTTTGGTTATGTTAACTATTTTTAAATAACATTGAATGGCAACTACTTATTTTTGCAAAAATTAATTTAGTGAAACGCTTACTTGCTTTTGGGGTATTTTGGTTACTGTTTCTTTTTAAGTTGCAAGCCCAAACAGCTGTTGATACTACGTTGTTAAGTAAACCTACTATTGATACTGTCGTTAATAAACAAGCGCCCCAAAAGCAACCGATGGTTCGTTTATTAGATAGTAACTTCTTATTAAACGCTAAGCAAACGCCACAAGCTTTTGTAACGAAAGTTAAAAATAGGCAAAGCAATGAGCCTTTTTTTTACATTATAAGTTTATTGTTTTTGTTAGTTGGTTTAATGCGAACTTTTTTTTCAAGGTATTTCAATACTTTATTTCGGGTATTTTTTAATTCATCATTACGGCAAAACCAATTAACCGATCAGTTAGAGCAAGCCAAAATACCGTCACTAATTTTTAACCTCAATTTTGTTATAGTTACGGGCATTTATATTTATTTATATGTTCATAATAAAATTCTTGGTGATACAACGCATAACGCATTGTTATGCTTTTATTGCATTGCCGCAGTAGGCATATGTTATTTTGTAAAATTTTTGGTTCTTAAACTATCAGGTTGGCTTACAGGTTACCAATCTGCAGCTAATACCTATATATTTATTGTATTTCTTATTAATAAAGTAATTGGTATTTTTTTATTGCCCATTATACTTTTTATGGCATTTAGTGTTCAAAAAATAGTTGCAATTGTTATTTTTATATCAATATTGTTGCTAAGCCTAGTTGTAATACTTAGGTATTTGCGTTCATACAGTATGTTGCAGCATAAGTTTAAAGTAGCTGGTTTTCACTTCCTTTTGTATATCATTTCAGTAGAAATATTGCCGATTATGCTAATTTATAAAACTGTAATGATGTTTATAAGTAATAATTCGTAATTTTGCATCCTCATAGGAAAATCGGTATGGTAAAAAACGCAGAGAAGGCTGTAGTTTCTTCGGCCAAAAAGGTTAAAAAAATATTGATTGCCCAGGCACAGCCAGAAAGTGCTAAGTCGCCTTATTCAGAAATAATTGCTAAGTACGATGTAGCAGTTGATTATTTTCCATTCGTAATTATTGAGGGGGTGCCTGCAAAGGAGTTCCGTAAACAAAAAATTGATATTGCTGCATATTCTGCTGTAATATTCACTAGCAGAAACACTATTGATCATTTCTTTCGCATATGCGATGAAATGAAAGTTACTGTATCGCAAGAAACTAAATATTTCTGCATCACAGAAGCAGTAGCACTATACCTTCAAAAATTTATTTTATACCGTAAGCGTAAAGTATTTTATGGTGCAGATGGTACCAACAAAAGTTTGTTCGATGTTATTAATAAACACAAAGAACATGAAAAGTTTTTGTACCCATGTTCAGAATCGTTTGATAGTGAAGTAACCAATTGGTTAAAAAATCACCAATGCGAATTTGCTACACCGGTTTTATATAAAGTAGTTAGCAACGACATAAAATCTGTAATAGCTAAAAATTATGATGTTATATGCTTGTTTACGCCAGGTGGTGTTAAAAGTTTATTAGAAAACATACCTGATTTTAAACAAAACGGTACCAAATTAGGCGGTTTCGGTTTAAATACATTTAAGGCTGCTGAAGATGCTGGGCTATCTTTAGACATTAAAGCACCAACACCACAATCTCCAGGTATGGTAAGCGCATTAGACAAATTTTTACAAAGCCTTTCTACAAAAAAGAAATAATTTATTTACATATTTAAAATGATGGTTGTGAAGTATATGCTTTACAACCATTTTTTTTTGCTTTAAACTGCTACTTAATTAATATCTTTCTTAAAATCAACTACAACCAACATGGGTTTAAAAAATGAATTAATACACGAAACTAGTCCGTATTTGTTACAGCATGCACATAATCCTGTGCATTGGCAACCTTGGGGCGAAAAAGCTTTGCAATTAGCCAAAACATTACAAAAGCCCATATTAGTAAGTATTGGTTACTCAGCTTGTCATTGGTGCCATGTTATGGAAAAAGAAAGTTTTGAAAACGAAGCTACTGCTGCCATTATGAATGAGCATTTCATCAATATAAAAATTGATAGAGAAGAACGACCAGATATTGATCATATTTATATGGATGCTGTTCAAGCCATGACGGGTAGTGGTGGTTGGCCCCTCAATGTTTTTTTAACGCCAGATGCTAAACCTTTTTTTGGAGGCACTTATTTTCCTCCTGTAAAAGCTTACAACCGCCCCTCATTTACTGACGTGCTATTACATATTCATCACTCATGGCTCAACGAAAATGATGTTATTATACAGCAAGCCCATACACTAACCAATCACCTCAAAAAATCCAACAATTTTATTGATTTAAAAAATAAGATTGTGGTAGATGTTGATAAACCTGCGTTTTCAAAACAAGATTGTATAAACATCATTCAAAATATTTTAAGCAAAGCCGATACAGTGGAAGGAGGGTTTGGTAAAGCGCCAAAATTTCCTCAAACTTTTTCAATAAACTGTTTGTTACAAGGGGCTTATTTTTTTTATGATGATAAAGCACTGCAACAAGCTACACTTTCTTTAAAAAAGATGTTGTATGGTGGTATTTATGATCAACTAGCAGGTGGACTTTGTAGGTACAGTACAGATGATGTTTGGTTAGCACCTCATTTTGAAAAAATGTTGTACGATAATGCACTTTTCATTGTGAGCTTAGGCAATGCATATGCGTTTACTAAAGATGATGATTTTAAAATAGGTATTGAAAAAACCATCGCCTTTTTATTAAATGAAATGAAACACCCTGAAGGTGGCTTTTTTGCTGCGCTTGATGCTGATAGCGAAGGCGTAGAAGGCAAGTTTTATGTTTGGGATGAACAATCGTTTAAAAACACCGTAGGTGAGCATGCTGAATTTGTGGCTGCTTATTTTGATGTTACAAAAGAGGGTAATTGGGAGCATCATAATATTTTGAGGGTACAACAACCATTATCAATAGTAGCCCAACAATTTGACCTTGATTTTAGCACCGCAACTACTATAATAAATCAAGCAAAAGCAACGCTGTTACAAGAACGCTCAAAAAGGGTTAGGCCTGGCACCGACGATAAAATTTTATTAGGTTGGAATGCATTACTAGTTACTGCTTTTTGTAAGGCATATGCAGTATTACAAAATGATATGTATAAACATGAAGCGGTAACATTAATGGCATTTATAGAGCAAAAATTTATGGAAAAAGAGGGAACTTTTTTACATACGTATAAAAATGGCGTTGCAAAATATCCTGCTTTTTTAGATGATTATGCCTATTTAATTGAGGCTTGTATTGCTTTGCAAGAAATTACAAGCGATCAATCTTATTTATTTAAAGCCCAGCAATATGCTACATTCGTAATTAAAAATTTTAGTGATACGGATAGCCCCTATTTTTTCTTTACTGATGAGCAACAAACAGATGTAATTGTGCGGAAAATAGAATTGTATGATGGCGCAACACCATCTGCAAATGCAGTTATGGCAAAAAATTTATACTACCTATCTGTAGTTTTTGATAGGCAAGAGTGGCGTAAAAAGAGTGTAGAAATGATAGAATCCCTCAAAACTATCATTTCCACACATTCAAATTCCTTCGGTGTTTGGGCTGCAAATGCAATTAATATTGCCGCAGGTATAAATGAAATATCGGTTATCGGTACCAATATGATGCCATTACTTAAAAATGTGCTGCCTGAGTATATTCCAAATTGTATTATTCAATCAACTTTAACAAATTCAGATATGCCTTTATTTAAAAATCGCTTTGTTTTTTCAAAAACTTTCATATATTTATGCCGTTATTTCATCTGTGAGAAACCTTTTAGCAATACTTCGGAATTGTTTAACGAGGGTAGGTTGCGTGCTTTTAACAACATTTAGCCACAATAAATAATTAAAAGGCTCGTTATTATTAAGCAAAACGTGTTTGTTTTTTTATAAAAAATTAACATTTCACTGTTTCAAAGCTGTGTTTTTTGCAGATAAATAATTAATACATTTGCTATTACCCTCAAAGTTTAAAAAATGAACAATCGGTTATTGTGCTCCATTGCAGTTGTTTCTCTTGCCCTTACCGCAGGCAGTTGTAAATTAATCAGCGGTAAAGGTAAATCAGGTGCATTGCCTAATGATGGTCAATTGCATGGCGTATCTCCAGGCAACAGGTATAATCTTACTCGTCCGCCAGGTATGGTGTATGTGCCAGCAGGTACATTCCATATGGGTCCAAGTGATGAAGATGTAAATTATGCTTACACTGCAAGAAACAAACAAGTTTCTATAAGTGGTTTTTGGATGGACGCTACCGAAATCACCAATAACGAATACCGCCAATTTACCAACTGGGTTCGTGATTCAATCGCTGCAAAGTTGATGAATTATGTAAAACAAGGGCAAGATGGTATTGAATATGTTGATTGGAAAAAAGCTAGTACCATAAAATATGGTGATAAAGCAACTTTCGAAAAAATTGATGCAATCATTGTTACAGCAGATAACCGTATTTTCGGAAAAAAAGAATTGGATGCTAAAAAAATAGTATACCATTCAGAGGTTTTTGATTATAAAGCATCAGCTTATAACAGAGATACTACCGTACAACGTAAGGAATTTATTATGAAGCAGGATATTCCTGTATATCCAGATACTTTATGTTGGATTAGAGACTTTGCTTATTCTTACAACGAGCCAATGTCTAAACAATATTACAGCCACCCTGCATACGGTAATTACCCAGTTGTTGGTGTTAACTGGAAACAAGCTACGGCTTTTGCTGAATGGAGAACCCATTATTTAGCTGCTTACAATGAAAGTAAAAAACGTGCAGGTCAATCTGATTTCCGTTTACCAACTGAAGCACAATGGGAATATGCAGCAAGAGGTGGTCGTTCCCAATCATCGTACCCTTGGGGTGGTCCTTATTTAAGAAACAAAAAAGGTTGTTTATTAGCAAACTTTAAGCCTGGTCGTGGTAATTATCCTGAAGATGGTGGTTTGTACACCGTAAGAGCCGATGCTTACTTCCCTAATGATTTCGGTTTATACAATATGGCTGGTAATGTTGCAGAATGGACATCTTCTCTATACTACGAAGGTTCTTACAACTTTCAACATGATATGAACCCAGATGTTCGTTGGAATGCGAAAACAACTGATCCTCCACGTATGAAGCGTAAAGTTATTCGTGGTGGTAGTTGGAAAGATGTTGCTTATTTCTTACAAACAGGCACACGTGCATACGAATATCAAGACACTGCAAAATCATACATTGGTTTCCGTTGTGTTATTGACTTACCGCCTACCATTAAAAAAGGTAAATAATCGATTAAATTTTAAATGATTTTACTATAAATATTTGATAACCCGTTACATATTAACGGGTTATCTTAAGGTATTTCTATATATTTTTTCAAACAAAAATCCCCAATTAAATTAAAATTAAAAACACATGTCAGTAAAAATTCCTTCAAACATTAGCAAATGGATGGACGTTGGTGTATCAGTAGCAGCAGCAGTAGTTATTTACGGTGCACTACAAAAAATATTACACACACCATCAGCAGATTTATTATTAAAAATCGGTTTAATTACAGAAGCAGTTATCTTCTTAGCTTATGGTGTAATGTATATGATATACCCATCAGTGAAGGAAGATTATGAAACAAAAACAGTGGTGGCAGCAGGTAACCCAGCTTTAAACAACATGGATAAAATGTTACAAGACGCTGATATTACTCCAACTAATTTGAAAAAATTAGGCGAAGGTTTCCAAAAATTAGGTGCAACCGTAACAGGTATTTCTGATGTGAGTGACGTTGTAAAATCAACTTCTGATTTTTCTAAAAAAACACAAGAAGCTACAGCCGCTATCAGTTCAATGTCTACTGCATTTACAAGCAGCGCAGCTACAATGGCTTCTTTCAATAATGCATCTGAAAGTGCTCGTGGTTTCCACGAACAAGTACAAGTATTAACTAAAAACTTAGGTTCATTAAATACTATTTACGAGTTAGAATTAAAAGAAAGCAATAACCACTTAAAAGCATTGAATGGCTTCTACGGTAAAATGGCTGAAGCTAGTCAAGCGATGATGAGTAGTGTTGACGATGCAAACAAAGCAAAAGAGCAAATTGGTGCATTGGCTACTAACTTAGGTAAATTAAATGCAGTATATGGTAATATGTTAGGTGCAATGCAAGGTAGATAATACCTCGTTTTCACTAACAGCTTACAACTGTATTTATCCAAACAATATTTAATAAATCTATTAATACTTATTAGTTATGGCTTTACCGAAAGAGCCCAGGCAAAAGATGATCAACATCATGTATTTAGTGCTTACGGCATTATTGGCATTGAACGTATCATCAGAAATTTTAAATGCATTTAAAGTAGTTGATAAGAGTTTACAAACATCAAACTCAAACTTAACTTCTGCAAATGAAACATTATATAAATCGTTACAAGCAAAAGTAGCAGACCCCGTTACGGCTGAAAAAGCTACCATTTGGAACGGCAAAGCTGAACAAGCTAAAAAATTATCGGCTGATTTGAGTAGCTATATTGAAAGCATTAAAAAGCAACTTAAAGAAGAAGCTGGTTTGAAAATGGTTACAAACGAACAAGGTCAGCAAGAAGAACAATTTAAAGAAGATGATTTAGAAGCTGCTACCCGTTTATTTGGCAATGGCCCAGGTGGTAAAAACTTAGGCGTTGAATTAGAAAATAAATTAAAGGCTTACAAAGCTGCAATGTTAGCGATTGACCCAGAAATTAACACCGCTTTTGCTACAACTTTAGCAGTAGATGGTGCACCTGCAAAAGGTCAAGATGGTAAAGTAAAATCTTTTACAGATGCTTATTTCCACATGACACCAACGGTAGCTGGTTTAACATTGTTGAGTAAATTCCAAAATAACGTAAAAAACGCTGAAAACCAAGTAGTAACTTACTGTCACTCTAAAGTGGGTGAAGTAAAAGTGAAGTTTGATAAAACTGGTGTATTAATTGGCCAAAGCTCCAACTACGTTATGCCTGGTCAAGAAATTGAAGTTACGGCTGGTATTGGTGCTTACAGTTCTGCTGCGGTGCCACAAATATCAATTGGCGGTTCAAGCGTTCCTGTTGTTGATGGTAAAGGAACGTATAAAATTACTGCTTCAGGCGGTGGTGCAAGAACAATACCTGTAACTATTCGTTATAAAGATCAAGATGGTAACGAAAAAACAGAAACTAAAAACGTTGAATATGTTGTAGGTACACCAGGTGGTGCTGCGGTTATGCTTGATAAAATGAACGTATTTTATATGGGCGTTGATAACCCTGTAACTATTGGCTCACCAACAGGTTGGGATAAAACAACTGTTTCAATGAGTGGTGGTACTATTACAGGTTCAGGTTCAAACCGTGTTGTAAGAGTAAGTGCAATTGGCCCAGCATCAATAACTGTAAATGCTGATGGTAAACCAAGTCAATTCTCTTTTAGGGTAAAACGTATTCCTGATCCAATTTTTAAAGTTGGTACTGGTAAAGCTCGTGTTCCTGCAGTAGAATTTAAAAACCAACAATTTTGCCGTGCAGATTTAGAAAACTTTGATTTTGATTTGAAGTTTAACGTAGTAAGTGCAACTGTTTATTTCAGCGGTGCTAACTTCCCTAACCCTGCAGTAGGTTCTATTAATGGTAACAGCCTTGCTAGTGTTGCTCAATATATGGCAAAAGCTGGTCCTGGTACTTCTGTAACTTTTGTAAATATTAAAGTGCAGGGGCCAGATGGAGTAAGATCAATTGATGAAAGAAGCATTACGCTTTACTAAATGTATAATTAGCATACTATGAACAAGCAAATTTTTAAGTATTTTTTGTTGGTAATTCTTTTTGGTGCCTTAGGCAATGTAGCTTTTGCACAAAAGAAAAAAGCTACTAAAAAAGCACCAGCAAAACGTGCCGCTACAAAGCGTACTACAAAAAATAATTTAAAATCAAGTGTAAAAGCATCTACTGCTTCGGTTGATACAGTTGCAGTAGCAGCGGCAGTAACACCGCCACCAGCTGATACGTTGCCTATTAAACGTGTAGCAAAATCTTTAAGAAGAGATGCAGCAGTGGATGATGATGCTATCAGAGATAGAAATCCATTGCCGTACGAAAACTTAAGGGCTGATGATGCGGTGTATCGCCATAAAATTTGGAGAGAAATAGATGCTAGAGAAAAAATAAATTTACCTTTTAGGTACTCGGCCGACCAAGATAATGGTAACCAACGTTTCATCTCCATTTTGTTGAAAGCAATACAAGATAGTACTGTAACGGTATTCAGTAATACTGATGATCGTTTCACCACACCAATGACGGTAGGTGAAGTAGCTAAAATCATAGCTGGAGAAGAAGTTGATGTACCTCAATATGACTCTGCTGGTAACTTAACAGGCACTAAAAAAATGAGAAACGAAATCAACCTCGATTCTATTTACAAATTCAGGGTTAAAGAAGAAGTAGTGTTTGATAAAGAAAGTTCTCGTTTATTTTGGAGAATATTAGGTATAGCTCCAGTAAAGCGTATTGTAACACCACAGGGTTTAGATATTGGTGAAACTGAATTGTTTTGGGTGTATTACCCAGATATGAGGGCCACTTTTGCTAAATACGAAGTGTACAATGGTAAAAACTACGGTGCTCGTATGAGTTGGGAAGAGTTATTTGAAAGTAGGATGTTTTATGGTAGAATTATAAAAAGTACCATTGATAACCCTTACGATCAATACATTAAAAACTATAAAGGTTTAAGTGAAAATACCATTTTACAATTGTTAGAAGGTGAAAATATCAAAGAAAAGATTTTCAACTACGAACAAGATTTATGGAGTTACTAAAACTTTATAAAATATTAAAAAGCCCTTCGAATTTTTCGAAGGGCTTTTTTGTTGTTGTATGTTTATTCATTGATAATATTATTGTTTGCCTCTAACAACCCTTTTTTTAAAATAGTGTATTTTGATAAACCTATTGCAGCAATTAATTCAGCCTCGGGTGCTTCTTTTATTTTTTTAACAGATTTAAAGGTTTTTAAAAGAACATCGGCCGTTTGTTTACCAATGCCTTTAATTGCTTCAAGGTCATTTTTAAATGTGCCTTTGCTGCGTTTATTTCTATGAAAGGTAATACCGAAGCGATGTACTTCATCTCTAATACGCCTAATGAGTTTAAGGCTTTCACTATCCCAAGGTAATAACAACGATTGGCTGTCACCATCAAAAAATATTTCTTCTTTATTTTTTGCTAACCCTACTAATGTTACTTTGCCTCTCAATTGTAGGGCATCAATACTTTCCATTGCGGCACTTAATTGTCCTTTACCACCATCAATAATAATGAGTTGTGGTAAACTTGATCCTTCATCGGTTAATCGTTTATAGCGCCTGTACACTACCTCTTTCATAGAGGCAAAATCATTAATACCTACTACGGTCTTAATATTGTAATGCCTATAATCGGCTTTACTCGGTTCGCCATTTTTAAAACAAACCATTGCAGAAACCGGGTAGCTACCTTGAAAGTTAGAGTTATCAAAACATTCAATGTGAATTGGTAACTCTTGTAATTGTAAATTTTGCTGCAACTGCGTTAGTACCTCCAATTTTTCATCACTCGTTTTATCTTCTAGTTTCAACAACTTTCTGGCATGCAATTCAGCTTTAAAATAGTTTACGTTTTTTTCTGATAGGTCTAATAGTTTCTTTTTATCGCCGGCTTTAGGTATAGTAATTTGAGTATTTGCTTCAATATAATCAATAGCAAATGGAACGATTATTTCACTTGCTTCACTTTCAAAAACCTGCCTGAGTTGTGCAATTGCAAATGCCAAAACTTCCTCGGCCGTTTCTTCTAATTTTTTTTGAAGGGTAATGGTTTTGGTTTGAATGATGCTGCCATTATTTACAGCTAGGTAATTTACATAAGCTACATTGCCTTCTTCTAAAATACTAAACACATCTACCGTACCAGTGTTGGTATTTACTACGGTAGATTTTGCTTGGTATAATTGTAGGTGATCAATTTTATGTTGATAAATAGCTGCTTTTTCAAATTCGAGCAATGCTACATGTTCTTTTATTTTTGCCTTGTAATTATTGATTACTGGAGTTAAATTTCCTTTTAATAAATCTTTTAGTTGTGCAATACCTTCTGCATAATCTTGCGCTGATTGTAAAGCTTCACAAGGCCCTTTGCAATTACCTAAATGATACTCTAAACAAACCTTAAATTTTCCCTTTTTGATATTGCTATCACTAAGGTTAAGTTTACAAGTACGTAATTGTATATTTTGCTTTATAAAATTAAGTAAGTCACGAACTTTACCAACTGATGTAAAAGGGCCTAAATAGGTTGATCCATCTTTTATTTTTCTTCGAGTTAAAAAAACACGAGGGAATGGTTCATTTTTAACAACAATGTAGGGGTATGTTTTATCATCTTTTAAGTTGATGTTAAACATAGGTTGGTGCTCCTTAATCAACGAATTTTCTAAAAGAAAAGCATCTTGATCGGAATTCACAATGGTAAATTCAATTTTACGTATCCTGTTTACCAGTTCTGCAGTTTTATAGCTGCTTTTCATTTTATTGAAATAACTGCTAACTCGTTTACGTAAATGTTTGGCTTTACCTACATAAATTAATTGATTGCTGGCATCAAAATATTTATAAATACCAGGTTGTGTTGGTATGGTGGATGCTATGGTTGAAAATTCTTGCTGCGTCATTGTTCATCAAAATTCCATAAAATCTTTTCTTCTTTTACTACAACATCAGCTCCATCAATAGTGGCGATGGTTACAATTTTACACCATTTGCCTGTTTGCCAGGTAAGTTGTAATGTTTTGCCATCATTAGCAGTTTTAATAAGGTAAATACGTTTTACAATGTTTTTATCAGGGTCAACATATACATCCCAATGTTTAAATAAAAAGTTATTATTACTAGCATCAATTGGGTCGTACGAAAATGTAAATGCATTGATGGTTTGGTCTAAAAACTTTTTTTCAGTAAATGTTTTTTTTAAGTTGGCGCTATCAATAATTGGTGATAAAAAATCTGATACAGCTATTTCTATTGAATCCATCTTAAGCCATGTTGAATCAGTATGGTTACCAATAGTTATTTTTTTTAAGGGCGTTACGCCACCAGTTTTTATGTTATTGACTTCTCCTTTTAAGAAAGCTGTTACAGGGAAAAAATTAGCAGCAGTATCTTGCGCTGCATTAATATTTGTTGAATTTTGAGTGTTATTTGCACCTGAGTTATTATTACAACTTAACAATAACGCAACACTAAAGTATACAATTATCAATTGCTTCATTACACAAAATTATGTGATATTAACAGCTATTGAAAATAAAAATAATGTAAAAATTATGTGCAGTTACAATCCGGTGGTGATGCCAATTTTAACCCCTACGTTATAAAGTTTTTCTGTGTAATTGTATTGTGATTTATAGGTAGATAATAATTGATACCTAAACTGTGGCCCCACACTTAAAGTAACATTGTTAGATGGTTTAAAAGTGGCAAAAGTTTCAACGGCCGCATTTAAATTGAAGCGACGTAATAATGGTGTTTCAGAAATGTAGTTTTTGCCATCATTTGATAATACTAATGCACTACCGCTAAGTACATAAGTTGGTTGTAAGGTGCTACCTACATACCATTTAAGTTTACCTTTTCCTATAATTTTATAATCGGCACCAATTGGTAGCGCTACTTGAATTGTTGTTTTATTCAATTTAGTATTGCCTGCTTTAGTTGCATAATCAGAATATCGAGCTGTATTTGAACTTCCGGTAACCGCTAGGTAGGTTTGCGTTGGGTGCCCTAGTGAAGTAGCATTTGAAACATAGTTGGTATAGTTGGCTTGTACACCAGCTATTAACCTAATATTGTTTGTTATTTTATATTTCATAGCTACGCCAGCCTCTAAATTTAACGCAGCACCATCAATTAATGGATCATCATCTATATTTCTATTACTCAGTGAATTTGATAATAATAAAGTGTTATTTTGCTTGGTAGTAACTTTTTTGGCGTAACCTCTATAACCAAATGATGGTGTAATAAAATAACTTATTACTGCGTTTTGTTTAAACTTGTTTGGCTTTGCTTTGTTTTTAAAAGCAAAATCTTCTATCCAAGCTTTATCAATGTTTGTGTTAAAAACCAGATTTTTATTGGCAGTCGTTTTACTATCATTCTTTAAATCAGCCAATATGTTACCCTTTGTTTGAATATCATTATCATCTGGTGTAGTAATATTTTCGCCATTATTATCTACTGTAAAGTCATTACTTTCTTTGCCTGCAATACTGCCTGCTTTAATGGCAACACTTGTACGGCTTTTTGTGATGAAGTTTTTTTCCGTATTTAATGATGTTGTGTTTGTTTCGTCAATTGCTTCATACACTGTATTTGAAATAACGGTTGCATTAACTTCAGATGGAACAATATCAGCACTCATGTTTACAATAGCATCATTGGTTTGTGGAGTTGAAAATGCTGCTTTATTAAAAGTAATACTAGGTAAGTTGAAAAGTAAAGTTTTGCTATCTGCTGTATTTTGTTGAATGGTTTGTAGTGAAGTTGTTTCTAAACTAATTTGTTCTGCCTTTGATTTTAAAAATGATTTGCTGATGGAATTGTTGTTTGCTATACCAACATATAAGAAAGTGGTTAAAATTAACAAACAAACTGCAAACGATGGCCAACGTTTGGCAGGGTGCACATTATTGTAAATGCCGTACCAAACTCTTCTAGAGGGCACCATCTTATAATCTTCAATGCTTTCCCTCAAAAATTGTTCAAACTCATTATCTGTAAAATTGTACTCCATTTGCTTTACCCCTTTTGTATTGTTATCAAACTTATAATACTAACTACAATACTTGTTGTTGTTTTACTGATTTAAACTGGTTCTTCTGAATAATATCTTTTTTAACCAATATATCTTCTAACATTGCTTTTGCTCTTGTATATTGGCTTCTACTTGTACTTTCACCAATCTCCAACATTTCACCAATTTCTTTATGTGAGTACCCCTCAATAGCATATAAGTTGAGTACTGTTTTATAACCTACAGGTAACATTCTTATACATTCCACTACTTGCTTGGCTTGCATAATACTAGGTACCATATCATTTTTTGTATGAAGATGGTGTGCATTGACTAAATCAACTGTATCAGAAAATTTTTTATTCTTTTTTAAGATATTGATGCAGGTATGAACGATGATTCTACGAATCCACCCTTCTAAAGCACCTTCACCACGATATTGATGTATTTGGGTAAAAATTTTAATGAAACCTTCTTGTAACATATCTTCCGCATCTTCTCTGCTTTTAGCATAACGATAACACACGGCTAACATTTTACTGCTATAGCGATCGTAAAATGCCTCTTGTGCAGCGGCGTTGTTTTTGATAGTTCCGGCAAGCATTTGCTCTTCGGTCATAGTGTAAGTTTTTACCTATAAATATAGGCAAATTTTGAAGATGATGTGCTGCATCACTCTATTTTTATTAACAAAACAATCTTAAGGCTACAACTTTTTAAACACATTTTTAAAAGGTTGTACATTTTGACCGATAAAATCTTCGGGCATATAATCATCGTCTGGCAAACCTACTGGCAAGTAAGCATCGTTTTTAGGCCAATAATTGGTACGAAATAAATAATCCCATATACTTAGTGTAATACCGAAATTAAAGCCTCTAGGGTGCTCTCTTGGCATTTCTTTAGCATGGTGCCATAAGTGCATTTGTGGCCCATTAAAAATATATTTTAAAGGCCCCAAATTGATTTTTAAATTGGCATGCCCTAATTGCCCTGTTACCAAAGTGAAAATGTGTACTATAAAAAAATCGCTTATACCAAAGCCAATCATAGCTAATGGAATATATTCTAAAGAGCGGTAGATGATGTTTTCCATCCAATGGTAGCGCATTAGTGCAGCAAACCCCATTTCTTTCGTACTATGGTGTACTTTGTGAAATTGCCACATCCAATTTACATTGTGTAACAGCCGATGAATGGCCCATTGCATAAAATCTCTTATTACAAAAATAAAAACGAGCTGCAACCAATGGGGCCATGTAGCAACATTTAAAGCCACCATATTGGTAATACCAAACCAACTTAAAAAATCATTAAAAGCTTGTACAGCTACCATTGAAAGTGCATTGTATGCTATTAATGCAAACAAAAAATAATTCCATAAAAGATAAAAAGCATCTAACCAAAAATGACTTCTAATAAGTGGTTGGTTTTTACGCCAAGGAAATAATATTTCAGCTAACCAAATGAGCAGCGAAGCACCCACGAGCCAATAAAAGTAATTATGCCAACTAGGCTTCAATATTTCATTTAAGAAAAATTGAGCATACCCACTGTAAGCATCATATAATATTTTCCAGTATTTATCCATTCAATAACTAAAATTACGTATTTAAAACCCGTGGAGGTTTTCGAATTTGGTTAATAACAACATTGA
This sequence comes from Ferruginibacter yonginensis, assembly GCF_042651465.1. NCBI lineage: Bacteria > Pseudomonadati > Bacteroidota > Chitinophagia > Chitinophagales > Chitinophagaceae > Ferruginibacter > Ferruginibacter yonginensis. The sequence goes on along the minus strand of NZ_JBHSCZ010000001.1, from coordinate 1,422,421 downwards.
AAATGTAGGTGTTTATTGTATTTTTGAATAAACACTTTTACCAAAAAAAAACAACACCATATTATTTGCATGAAACAACTCAACATTATTTTACTGCTCATGTTTAGTACAACAGCAGTATTTTCTCAAACAAAAAACAGCCCTTCAAACGATTCATCAAAAAATATACAGTTAGAGGAAGTTGTAATTTCAGCTTCTAATTTTAAAGAGAAAAAAAGAAATATTGCCCAAACGATTGATGTAATAAGTGCTAAAAAAATCGCATTAAGTCAAACCCAAAACACTGGCGATTTATTAATACAGTCAGGCAAAGTATTTGTTCAAAAAAGCCAACAGGGTGGTAGTAGCCCAGTTATACGTGGTTTTGAAGCAAGCAGAATTTTATTAGTAGTAGATGGTGTTCGTATGAACAATGCTATTTACAGAAGTGGGCATTTGCAAAATATTATTACAGTTGATCAAAATAGTTTGAGCAGTGTAGAAGTAATGAATGGCGCTGCATCAACCATTTATGGTAGCGATGCTTTAGGTGGTACAATACAATTGCTTACCAAAAATCCTACTTTATCTACCACTAAAAACGTGTTATTTAAAGGCATGGCTTTTACAAGGTTTAGTAGTGCTAATAATGAAAAAACATTTCATGCTGATATAAATGTAGGCGGTAAAAAAATAGCTTTTTTACAATCATTTAATTACAGCGATTTTGATGATATGAAAATGGGTGATCGTTATTTAAGTGCTTTTCCCAATTTTGGAAGAAGAAGTTTATACATATCTCAAATTAATGGCCTAGATACCATTTTAAAAAATAGTGATGATCGTAAACAAGTGGCATCAGGTTACCAGCAGTGGGATTGGTTAGAAAAAATACTTTTTAAGCAGAACGATCATCTTACCCATATATAATCGGCAAATCAAACCGTTCAAACTTTTAATTCAAATCGTTCAATTTCTGCAATTTACTTATTAATAAATTAAATAGGGTTTAAATGGCTATTAAAACCACCTAAACCCTACCTTTGCATTGCTACAAAAACACATATAAAACTGGCTTATTTCACTTAGAATAAAGCAGGGGCATGCAGTTAAATCCTGTAATGTGTGTTTTTGTAGCAAAGAATCACAGCCCCTGCCTCTTTTTAATCAACCAGTTCATAATTAGCTACCAGCATCTCCCATTTTCGCTTTGTATAGCCTCCTTTAGCATTGACAGACACACCTTGCTCATAACACTTTGTATGCCAGCCATGAGCCTTTAAATACCTACTTAGTAATGGCGATGGGTAACAGCTTAATAAAAATTTGCCTTTTATTTCAGATAGTGCAATCAATAGGTTCTCAAAATCCTGCTCACTATACCCATCATAATGCCCCATATCGCTATTGAAATAAGGTGGGTCGCAGTAAAAGAAAGTATGCTCAGTGTCCCTGCTCTTGATAATGTAAAGGGCATCAGTACATTCTATCAATACGTTTTGCATCCTTAATGCATACTGCTCAGAGAATTCATTACGTTTATTGCTGATTTTCTTTGTTGTAGTGTTATCGTTTTTATCATACCCAAAGCTACCATCCAGCATAGCACAAAAGCTTTGGGTTGAAAGCACCCATACACTCCATGCTCTTTTTATTTCATCAAACAAATGAGGGTTGTCATAAACAACTCTTGCATCGGCATGTAAACGCCTGCTGTGCAGTGTAACCTTTACCATTTGCTCTAATTCAACATACCTGTTTTGTAAAACCTTATAAAAATTTATAAGCTCAGAGTTGGTGTCATTTATTAACTCAATGTGGCTCGGTGGCTTGCTAAAGAACACAGCAGCTCCACCAACGAATGGCTCAGCATACATTTTGTGCTGAGGTATTTGTTTTAAAATCTTTGGTACTAATTTTTGTTTTCCACCGTAATAAGTAATCGGTGTTTTTGCTTTCGACATTTATAAATTTTTAAGATTAAGTAATTGCTTATTTCACTTATCTTAAATCTCTTTTTATACAATATCAATGAGCTGCTTGTTATGCAAACAACGCTCTCCTGGTCTTGTTACATTTTTTTTAAACCAGCTGCCACCAAAGAGCCTTACAGCATAATACCTAAAGGCAATTTGAAATTTTGAAATGTTTAAATGCTGCATCCAGTACTTAAATTCGTCATCTGCAAATTTCTGTGTTGTTGTGGCTTTGTAATACAACGCATCATGTATTAAGGCTGGTACAGCGTATTTACCTGACTTGGGGAACGCCCATTGTAACAAGTACGGTATCGAGTTTTCATCCCAATACATGCCCTCTCTAATAATTAGGTGGCTGCCATTGCTTAGCTCAAAACAAACACTTGTTTTGATAGCTCTAAATACACCCTTATTTGTAAATAAGGGTGTATCATAATATACTTCAGCTGCAGTAGCTAAAGCCAACACATTACTACTTTTTATTACTTTCATGGTTTAGCTCTGTTAGTGCTGGAGTGGTATCAATTTCTAAATCGTATTCTATTAGAAATTGATTGAAGGCAGCAACGTTAATAATTGGTTTACCTGTTACAAAGTCGTAACCGTCAATTAACTGCTGCAATAACATTACAGGTAAATTGAAAGTTCTATTTTCTTTACGTGTACCATTCTCTAGCTCCTCAACAGTTTCGGTTTCAACTTTTTTATGTTGAACACCTTCTACTTCATTTGTGTTCTCTTCAATCCATACTTTTAAGGATTTAGGGTTGTAAGGCTTTTGAAATACCCTTGTAACGTTGACTTTAAATTCAAAGTTCATAAACTTAATTTTTATTATTATAAAATTGATACTCGTATAATGTTTGAAAACCCGGGCATTAAAATTGCCGTTCTGTAGGCTGGCACTGTGAATGAACCAGATGTTATAATTCGAGTACCATTAAAATTTGTATAAAATGTATAACCTGAACATGTCATTGTTATACTTACACCATCGGTGTTATGCAACTTAATTTCATTACCTGTACCAAGTATTGTATTACTGCTTGGACTATCAATTTCAGTTCCTTCACCATCTGAGATATAGTATGTGTTTCCCCATTTTGCTACATCCCCATAATACAATGGATAAGGACCGTCGCCTGTCCAATTACGACCATTGTAAAAACTTAGATAATTACCATTTGTTACAAATACTACTAATCCAGTAGCAGGGCTTGATATTGAATTTCTTTGCGTAGAAGTCATACGTGGAGGAAGAAAACCTTGTGTAGTACTTGATATTGTAAGCTTACTTGATGTAACGTCAGTAGATGTTCCTAACAGGAAATTTCCAGCTGGAGAAAACCTTCCTCTATCGGTTGAATTAGTATAAAAAGATATTGCTTGTGGGCCAGTTGTTGATAAAGCTAATTGACCACCGCCTACGCCAAAATTACCATACCCCATTTCAATATTACCTCCAAAAGTAGGGTTCCAAACTGTTATTTTCGGGATGTTACCATCTGTAGAGCTTTTGAGAATAATATCATTATAATTTACTTGACCATGAACAATAAAATTGCCAGTTGTATCCAAAGTAGCTCTTAATATATTATTAGACTTAAACCTTATGCTAGCATTATTAGTTGTACCTAAATAATCTGTAGCAGCATTAATTGAATTGCCATTTAAAGCCCAACCACTTGTGCCAGTTGCAGCAAATGTTAAATTTGGGTAATTACCTGATATAGTAATATTAGTACCTGCAATAGGTCGTAAACGAATATTAACGGTATCAGCTTTTAATAAATAATTGGCAATGGTATTGGTGAGCCTTGTTTTACTAACAATAGCACCTGATGTATCTACTATAAAAGTCTTAACGCTTTTTGTTAATCCATACCCTGCATTTGTAACATAGTTTTGTAAAAGTAAAGCAGTATCAATTGGTGTACCACCTCCATAAGCCGCAATATAATCTTTAATAGCCTTAGCTGTTGCCAACTGATTGTTACTGCTTACAGTAGCTAAATCATTAATGATGCTGGTAATTTTTACACCATTTAATGTTATATGTTTCTTTAAAATTGCACCATCACCACTATAGGTTTGTGCATAGCAAATAGTTGCTATAAAAATCATTACAATTGCTAATAATCCTTTTTTCATTTTATCTAATTTTTCGTTTTATAAAAGTTAATTGAGTGTTCACTGGTAAACCACTGATAACAATGTTTACATCAGCATTAATAGCTGGTATCAATAGTGCAAAGGCATTACCATCAATTGTTACATCTTCATCAGTAAACAATTCTTCACCGTTTTTTGTTACAGTAATTTGTGTATCGCTTGGTACTGAAATAACCATGCTTTCCAATAAAAAACTTTGTGGCAGCGTATACAAAAAGTCAGCACCGTCTGATGTGTTTTTTAGATAGTTTTCAACTGGGTTTGCTAGCCCATTTAAAACGGGTATAAGTTGAGTTACCTCACTTAATGCTATTGGCTCATCATTAAACCTTATAGAATTTAAAAAAGCAGCAAACTGCTCTTCAGTAGGTTTGTCGTTGGTTTGAAACCATTGCTTTGCTTGGTTGCGTAATGCACTCATGGTTATAATTTTATTAATGTTAAAACAACAAAGTATGGCTGTAAAATATTGTGAGCATCTGAAGCTGGTGCTAGCTGAACGGTTTTATTTGGCGAATACGAGCCTGATGGTAATGCAGGCGCACTTACTTCATCACCATTAAAATTAATGGCTGTAATGCTTCTATAGCTACCTGTAGTATTATCACCATCATCAGCCTTTGCAGCCCATGAAAAAGTACCCTGCTCAGCACTTTGTAAAGTGTGTGATTTTTCACCACCATGTTTACCTACTACATCAAATAAGCCATCGGCATCATCTGGGTCAAGATTAACCAACACCTTTCCAGCAGCTTCAGGTACTGCTTTGCTAAAAATGCGCCAGCCACGTTCGGCATTGATGCCATAACCGTCCACATCAAAGTTTTCACTCATGTAAGTACTATCAACATAAGCCTGCCTTAAATCGTTCTTTTTCCAAACATTTTTAAGTGAAACCATAGGTACTAATTCAATAAAATCAAAGTCGCCAAAAGCAACGCAATAAGCAACCTTTGTAAAATAGGCTTCTTTTAAAATGCCATCTTCATACTCAACTTGTGTTGGCACTTCAATAATTTGTACTTGTGGAGCGTATGAGCCAGCTGCAAAAGGTATCAATTCACCGCCAACCACTATCCAGCCTGCAGTAACATTTATACCATCGCTTTCAACCCCATAAATAATAGTTTTATCACCTACTAAATTTGCAATGGCATCAAATGCTTTAGAATAGGTTTGTTGCATAAAATCCAACGTATCCTGTTCTAAAGGAAAGCCACCGTTATTGGTTAAATCAATTTTGTTGTTCATTTTAAAATCTTTGTATTTTAAATTTTGTACCTAGTAATTTTTTTGACTTTAACACACTCACCACCTCATTTAAATCAACCATTAATGTTAGTGGTATAAATACAATGAAGTCGTTACTTAATGCGCCAATTTCACTCCTTGTATAAATAAATACTGGTGAAGCTTCAGCTCTACGCCTTATAAATTGGGGCTTCAATTCAGCATTTACATAAATGTATTTGGGTGGCTTATCAACACCATCATCTATATAAATTCTTCGGTCTGTAAAATCAAACCTATCATTGAGCAGCTTTTCTAAATAACACACTTGTGGTGTAATGGTAAGCTCGTAAATGATTGCTTTTCTAAATACTAAAAATGCATCATGTACTTTTCTGAATGGCTTTGTAAGTACCAATAGCCATTGCAGCATAAACCCATTCGTAAGGTCGTTAGGTAGTAACTGCTCAATAAACTTTTTCCAATCAATTAAATATTTCATTATGCTGGTTCATAGGTTACAGTAAAATCAACATCTTCCATTTTATAACTACCGCTATCAGGGATGCTATTAATAAACACAGGCGTAAATGGTAATGCACCATACCTTACTAAAACATTTTGTTGTAACAAGTCTTCAACACCACTAACATCTTGTATGGCATCAACCATTTTCTGTATGCTGAAAACACCATTAAACCCGATGTTCTTTAAATAGTTATTAATAGCATCTTTTACTGGAGCTTGTGCAGTACCATCTAACCTGCTACCATCGCTTTTAAGAACGAGTGGGTTAAATTTCACCACCAAGTTTACTTTTATGTTATCAGGCTCGCCAGTTGTTACAGTAACCCTAACACCTGCATCTTTTATTTTTTTAATGTAATTACGCAACGAAATCAACTGATCGTTATTAATGGGTGCAAGCTGGTTGTTAATGGTAGTGGCTACTTTTAAACGAACGCCTCTCTCTAACTCAACTAGAGCTGCATTGGTTATTATTTTAGCAGCGGCAATTTGTGCCGATGTCATACCTGCAGTATCAAATTTATCTGAGTCAGGTAATAAGTTTACACCGTACAAAAATTGCTTTGTTTTATAAACATACCAACGAGCTGTATGTGGCATGAGCAATGCAAGTAAATCAAGTACTTCTTGTTTAAAAGCATCAAATAATTTCTGAATATCTAAGGTTACGAACGATATAATGTCTAACCATAAATTCCAAATTGCAGTGCTGCTATCACTCGTTAGGGTTGATAATTCAGGCATTGCCTCTTTTTCTGCAACCAAGCTTGCTTTTATATCTTGTAATGAATCTGCCATTATCGTATTATAAATGTTGTACCAATAGCCATGTAACCAATGCCATCGGGTTGTTCAATAATATTGTTATTACTATCAATGCTTACGGCTGTAGCTGGTATAGTTCCGTTGTTCTCATAAAGCCTCACTACATCCTGTTTTATTTTGGCTTCAACCATTTGTATTTTTTGTCCTGGTACTAATTTGTCCGTAATGCTTAAATCGTTAACTATGGCTAAATCAAAGGCAATAGAAGCATCACCATAAATACATGCAGCTACATCAAACAAGCTCTGTCCGTCATGTACACTATATTGTTGTTGCGATAACATTGATACCATTTTCGTTTTCAGTAATTGTTTTTTCTTTATACCCATCAGCTTCTAACTGCACACGTATATTTCGTTTAATAACACCGTTTAAATTGCCCGACAAAGCTTTGCGGATGGCAATACCAACTATTGAGTTGGCTTTCCATTCGTTGGGGCTTGTTTTCAATAGCAATTCAATATGCTGTGCATCACTTTCGCCAATGGTGAAATCACCATTTGTTACAATTGGCACTCCACTTTCATCTATTAAAATATCCTGCCTCATGGTTAACTAATTGTATTATTAAATGTTCCTACTACTGCACCACCACCATTTGTTAAACCACTGGTATAAGTAATACTTGCGTTCTTAATTTCAAAGATGATTGCCTGTGCCAGCTTTAATGCAAACCTTTCCCACGCAGCATCACTATCAATAGTTTCATTGTTTTCTTTAGTGGCAATAATGGCATTTTTTAACCTTGTTTCACTAAGCATTTAATTATCATTTAAAAGGTTATTAAACCTTGTTTGCAATTGGGTGAATGTGGCACTATTAATAAGTTGAATAGTTGGGCCAGCGTTGGTGGTAAACTTCATGGCTTTAATAGCCACTAATAAATCATTCATCAACTTTTTTAAATTCTCGTTTTCCTTTTTTATCAAAAAGCCACTATCATCAATCTTTAAAACCACTGAGCCGATTTGTAAAAAGTAACTATCCAGCTCACTCACGTTACATATTTGTGCATGGTGCTTATCTAAAAAAACAACTAACACCTTACTACCTACTTTTGGTTTTTTTATTTCTGCAGCTGCTGTAGTAGCATCTGCATTAAATGGTACATCTAACAACTCAGCACTACCATCAATTGGCTTTAAATCACAAGTTTTGGCATCAGCATCTACAGAAACAACTGTGCATATTTTACCATACACTTCATCGCCTTTATCGCCTAACTTTTTTATTGCTTCTTGTATGCCGCCCATTTACTTGCTTACTATTTGTCCTAAATCAATTATTTGTCTGTAACCATTTTGCCCAAACGTTATTTCAATTTTTTTTGATAGATAAGTGCCTTTGTTACCATCAGCACTCTCTATATAACACTTATCAGTTTTAGTAAGCAATGGCTCACCAAATGTTGTTAAACGACCTCTTAAACCTTCATACTTTGCTGCAGCTAATGCAGCTTCAGCCATGTGTAATAAAGTAGCTCTATCAACACTCATCACTTTTATTTCAACCTGCTCACCATCTTCATCACCTACAGTTAATTCGATTTTGCTGTTATTTTTTTGTACTGAAGTAGCTTTAACTTTTACCTTCAAATCATCTTTTCGTTTATACTCAAAATCCTCCGCTACAATGTTTTTACCCGTTATAAATTTTTGAGTATTTACACTATCAAACGGGTACGTAAAGCCAACATATAAAAACTGCTCACCTTCGTAACTTCTGAAGTGACTTTTTAAAGCATACTCTTTTTTTAGTTGGTTAAGCTCTTCAGCAACTGTATTTTTTGTAATTCGGTAATAACCCAACTCCACATCTTTATCAATGAGCTTTGCCTTAAAATTTGTACCAGTTAACAGGTATTCTATCAGCTCTGATAACTTTACATTTTTAAAGGCTTTAGGTTTTAAGGTGGTTATTTTTAGTTTGAACATGGAGTCCTCACAAATAATTTTAACAGGCGTTTTATTATCAACCGACCTTACAAATCCATTAAACCTTTCTTTTAATTCACCATCATAACCAAGCTTAACCAATATGGCATCGCCACGTTTTATAGGTGCATCTTCACCAGCTCCTACTGCTCTACGTTCCCACTTTGTTTTTTTAGGTAATTCAATTGTACAAGTATCAGTAAGTGTATCTGTATCTTCAACAATTACGCATTCATGCAAAAAACCAAATTGCCACTTATTTTTTTGGTCGGCACTGGTGATGGTTATGTCACATGTTAACTCAAGCATTTTTAACTAGTTTAATTTCGTAAGGCTCATCGCTCAACAACTGCATTGTAAAGTTTTGTAAGTTGCTGTGCGTTTCTTGCGGCATGTCGTAGCTTTTAATTACAACTGATTTTATACCGAATATTTCTAAAAAATCACTAGCAACAGCAATGGTTTCTTTTGCTTTTAATAATTGCACAAAACTTTGTATTTCCTGCAAAGGGTACTCATCACTAACTTGATAACCTAACTGCGTGCTGGCTAAAAAATCAGCCGCAATAGATGCCTGTACGTTTATGCTATAATCACCATCCGCTATATATTCTTTTACAGTACCAGGTCTTCCTTGTAATGAAGTTTGCACAATGTTCTTTTCCTGACTAACAGTACATACTGCATCATTCAAAACATAATTAGTTCCTTTGTAAATAAATACCAGCTCCGTTAATGATGGTACGCCCAAATAAGTATTAGTACCACCTAAATTGGTAGTTTCAAAACCTACTGGCAAAGCCTTACCCATTGGGAAAGTTTTACCAATTAAAGTATTGATAGCAACACCTCTTGCTACTGTTTTAATGGTTGGTATGGTAACTGTAATGATGCTCATTTTAATTATTGGCTAAGGTGAAATCACTTACACCTGTTAACAATGCTTCTATAACAACCTGCTTAATTTTCTCTTTAGTTTCATTCAAATTGGTTGTGTGTATTACAATATTTTCAACCAACTTATTTATTGTTAATTGATTAATGTTTCTTGATGAAGCACTACTATTTGAATTTGTTTTTGCTGCTGCAGCACCAGCACCTTTGATAGCTGTTTTTTTATCAGCAATTGCTGAAGCTCCACCGAAATTATTAGCTGAAGTAGCCTTAAAATTTGTTTCGCTAGCAAACTGTGTTACACTACTTTGTGCTTCTTTTACTGCAGGGTTATCTTTATCAAAGCTTTCACCACCTTTCTTAAGCCCGTTCTCGTACGCCTTGTTTACATTCTCCATGCCTTCATCACCAAATATGTAATTGTACATATCAATGAGTGGCTGTATGAGGGCTTTTAGTTTATCACCAATCCAATTGAATATGCCTAACAAAAAATCCATCAACCCATTGAAGGCATTTTTTATAGGGTCAATAATCCATTCGTTGATTATTTTGATAAAGCCCGAAAAAAGATTGCTGAACCAATCCCACAAACCTTTAAAAAAGTTACCAATGCCATTAAGCACCATTGATACTTTTTCATAAATCCAATCAAAGGCACCAGCAACAACATCAACTACACCATTAAATACTGTACTTACAATTTCATACAGCCAATTAAACGCCTCTGTAATAGATTGTACAATGGGTTTAATTATTGCATTATATAACCTTTGTATAACAACTCCAATGTTGTGAAATACAGCTTTAGCCGCCTCCCAAATGCCATACAATTGCTCACGAAATGCTTTACTATGATCCCATAAATATTTAAAGGCAATTACTACTGCAGTAACAGCAGCTGCTATCCAACCAATTACTGGTATGCTGCTTAATGATAATGAAAAGCCTTGTACAGATGTAGTAGCACTGGCAATACTTGCTTTCACTACCTGCATTACACCGCTAAAAATGCCGCCCGATACTGATGCTGCACCCATAGCAACAGTATTACCTGCAAGGCTTGCAGTATCAGCATTTACAGCTACTGTTTTGGTAAACAACCCTTTTACACCATCATAAATACTTTTGGTGAATTGGTTATTAAATACACTTGAAAGTGCATGAACACCAGCTCCTAATTTACCAACTTCACTTAATACACTCATGGTACTTTGTAAGTATGGCTGTATGCTTTCAGTTGCGTTGAAAAAAGATATTTTCATATCATCAACAGCCGCCTGCGTTCTTTTTTGTCTTTCCTCGTAACTCTGCATTACCACATTAGCCTGCTCAACTGCTGAGTTAGTACCAGTAATTGCTTTGGTGTATTCGCCTAACTTTTCAGTACCATTAATCAAAGCAATTGCAGCTCCTTCATTCTCTCTACCGAATACTTTACCAAGCAATGCACTATCATTTAAAATAGGTTGCAATAACTGCAAACGCTCTTTTAAAGTCTTTGATTTATCGCCCAAAGCTTCTACACTAATACCTGCCGATTGTAAAGCCTCTCTAGCTTCTTTCGGCATAAACCTTCCTTCACTTAATATCGCAGTTATGTTACGTAATGCGGTACCGCCTTCGCTACCTTTTGCACCTGCTTTGTCTAGCACCTGTATGGCTGCATTCGTTTCAGCAAAACTGATGTTTGCCAACTTTGCTTGCATACCACTTTTTTCAAGAGCTTCACCAATTTGCGGCAACTCAGCACTACCTGCCTGAGCAGCTGCAGCCATTATGTTCATCATTTCTGCCATTGTATTGCTGGCAGCAATTGGGTCTTCAGTACTTACACCAAATTGGTTCATGGCAGTGGTTAATACTGTTGTGGCTGCAACGGTATCACCTGCCATACTTTTACTTAAAACATTAACGCTATCACCCATTGCTTTTAGTGCAACATTATTCTTTGCAATTTCAGGGTCAAGTTTAGAAAGCAACACTTTGTAGCTCTCCAAATTTTGTGAAGCATCAGTACCAAATGCTTTAGCTGATTGCCTTGCAGCATCGCTTATTGCATCAAGTCCTTTACCTGTAACACCTGTAATTGCTGATAGCTCCTGCATGTTGGCATTTAATGAAATGCCCGGTGCATTCAATTCCTGCAGGGATTGTTTTACAGCATCAATACTTTGTACAACTTGGTTAAAAGCCAATAGGCTTTGCCACGTGTCTTTAAAAGCTGTAGTAGCTTTTTTGGCTGAGGTCATGGTATCACCCAACTGCTCATTTACATGGCGTAACACTTCAACAGCGTTGCCAGTAAAATTTATGTGATATTGTAAACCTTCGCTCATGTATTTGCCTAAACTTTATCTACTATGGTGATGTAACATTTCATTTCTTTTTGTGCTTCAGTTACCATATTGCACAAATCATTCATAGCAGCGGCATCTAATACCAACCTACCAGTAATGCTTTTTTTGTAGCTAACAATAATGCAGCCTGCACTGCTTAATTCAGAGGTACCTGAGTGTATGCGTATACCTTCAAAATCAGGTACAGCAAATACACCAGTCAACATTCTTTTAAAGCGATTACTCCATGTAACCAATACAGGGTATCTTCCGTAAGGGATAGCCGTTTGAGCGTACACTTTTACGAGCTTACTCCAAAAACCTGCCTTAGCTCTCACAACATCTTCAATCGTATGGCAAAAGAAAACACCGTTTACATAAAGCTTACCTTCAGTATAATTTTTAGCTTTTAAAGTGCGCTCCAGCTTTATTTCAAAAGTTTTATTCATCATCTTCTTTTTTATCACCACCTAATAAGTCATACAACATTTTGGCAGTGTTTTTTAATCGAAATTTTTCGAGCCAAATGGCTTGTGCTTGGAATTTTACCCAATCAGATTGTTGAAGCGGCATAGGGTCAATGCCTAAGTTTGAACGTATAAGAGCATTACCCTGACCTCGTACATCAATGCCCTCATCTAAGAGGGCTATAAGTTTTTTGTGGTAACACTAATGCTCTTCATTTTGTTACCAATGGCTTTAACCACTTGCACTTTCAATAAAAAACGACTTTTTATTTCCTCATCGCAAGCCACTACACAGTTATCAAATAACACCATTGATGCTTTTAACTCTGTACTACTTTTACTAATAGCTTCTGTAGCCTCAACAGCTTCCATTGTTGGCTCTTTACAAATTGCATTGTACACTTTGCCATCTTCATCTTTTACCTCAGCAACAAACAAATAACCATGCTTAGATTTCAAGGCTTCAATAGCACTTTCATCATGTCCGCAAATCAATATTTTACTCATACGTTTAGCTTTTAAAATAGAAAGCTGAATGTTAACTCAGCTTTCTAAAAATTATTAATGTTGTTATTATTGTTTATCCCACTCAATGTGACTGATGAGTAAATCGAGTACTACTTCTTTAGTCATATCACCTTCCTTCCAATCACGACTGTTCTTTTTAAACTCACAGTTGCATATAACATCTTTTACGATTGGTCCAGATTCTGGTTGATACATTACAACAATTGGGAATGGTGCTATGTTAGTAAGCATTTTGTTTGGAGCTGTACGGGTAATAGCCATTACAGTTTCAACAGATAATGTTACCGATGCCATTGGCTTTACCCTGCCTTTGCCTCTTCTTACTGGTCTACGACCTGCACCATACACATTTACTTTTTCCTGCTCTTCCTCATACTTTATGGCAGTGGCATCTGTATAAGTAATACCATTGATGTTGATGCTGATATCGCCCCAACCGTACGCATACCCATTTATTAATGGTTTAATTTCTACGCCCATTATTGATTAATTTTTAAGGTGAAACCAAGTGATACTTCATACTCCCGTAGTACACCCACTGGTACTGCTCTTACCTTAGTTTGAAGTTTACTAGTTGATAATATTGATTGCTCAGGGTCTATCTGTACAGCATAGCCTGATAGTTCGCCATCTCTTTCCATTTGTGCTAAACCTTGTTCAGCAATGGCTTCTAAACCTGCAACACTATCAGCTTGTAAAAACCCTGTGTTTCTATCAATGTATGCAGGTGCTGACAGCTTAGGTAACAACTGAGCATACACTGCTCTTTGTACTTTATTCATGGTACGGGTGTTTTCAATAAAAGCGTAATCGCTTGTTACACTTGTAGCTGTACGGCTGTGGTTAAAATAGCTGCCTGCAAGGCTTACGTGCTTTCGTAAAAAGATGTAACCTTTCGCATCCAAAGCATCAATTTGTGCAGGCGTGAATTCACTATAATTCGTACCGCCTAAAAAGCCCAAATTATCTAATTCCCTGCTTGGGTGAAATTGGTTTGTTACAGGGTTTTTGATGAAATCAGTTACCATGTTTTGGCGTTCAACCCATGCGATAGAAGTATGTACTTGGCTACGAGCCAATGCACCTAATGCAGCACCGATAATACCCGTTTGTACGTTTTCAGTTGAGTTAACACCAAAGCCAGCATTATCTTGTGCAATTACCACACTTACAAATGGGCAATCCACAGTTGATAAATCAAGTAAGGTTGCATAATCCTCTTCATCAACCATCGGGCTTTCAATACTAAACACTGGCATATTCAAAGCCGCCAACTCTTCACAAATAGCATTAAGAGCTTCAATTTTAGCATATGATACAGCTTGTGAGCCATTCCAAATACCTACTTGTTTTACTACACCTGCAGACTCAATTACTTTAGCTTTTATTTCGCTGTAATCAGTTGAAGGGTTTTGATAAACAGCAGTAATAAGTCTAGCACCAGGCGCAGTTCTAAAAAACTCTGCTACGTGGTAATAAAACATACTGTCTGTTGTTGATAAGCCTTGCGTAATGGCTTGTGGTAAGCTGGTACAGTCTAGCGAAGGGTTTGATGCTGCCAGCTCCATATTGTAAAAACTTAAAAGAGACACATGGTCTTCACCTGCAGCTTTTCTGCCTAGTTGACCCTGCTCTCTGTTAAATGATATTCCGTTCATAATTGTTATTTAAATGCCTTTTTAATGTTGTTTAAATGCTGTAATAATTACTTTGTTGATGCTTTTTTGTTAGCACCTTTTTTTGCAGCTGCAGTAGGTTTATTTACTGCTGCAATAGCTGGCACATTTGTATTAGTAGCATCTTCATTAACATTATCAGCTGGTGTTGCATTTTCACCTGTAGCATTAGCAGCTTCAGCAGCTTTTTCAGCTTCAGCAGCCTTTGCAGCTTCAGCAGATTTTTCAGCTTCAGCATTTTTTTTGTCTACTGTTTTATTACTAGCAACAACAGGTTTATTACTTTCAGTTTTTGGCTGTTGTCGTTCAGTAACCACTGTTTTATCTTCCAATGTTTTAGCATGGTTAACAGCATCGCAATGCACATAAAACAAATTGCCATCGCTAGTTGAGTGAATAACATCACAACGAGGATTTTCTTTTAAATAAGTTTTTGCATCCATTATTGTAGTTTTTTTTGTTTAAAAATGTTGTAGGCTCTTATGGCAATAACTGCAATGAGGATTAGCAATAGCAGTATAAAAATCCGTCCACACCAAAGCTGAAAATTTTGCCAGCCTGTAAAAGGCTTTTCAATTATAACCTCTTTAGGAGCTTGTGTAATAACTGTATTATCGTACTGGTGTGTTTGCTCGTAGGTAAGTAATATGGCTCCTGTATCACAATAGCAGTTAACGTACAAATTATTACTATCATCAATCATTAGCTCAGGTGGTAAGGCTCGTTTATTATCGGGCTTTTGGTATTTACTTTTGGAGCTAACACTAGTATTGTTTTTTGCAGCTGCTGCAGTAGTTTGTTGAGTTTCATTTACAATATCAAAAGCATTATTTGCAATTTGATTTACATGTAAATTTTGCAGGCTTATTTTGCCAGCTTCATTTATTACCAGCTTAGCCTTAGCACTGCTTGTATCAGCAGGTAAATGAAGTGTAGTGTCTTTTTTTTCTTTTACTACAGTACTGGTTTTTTCGGTACTAGCTGGTAAGTAGGTAGGCTTTGTTGAGGCACAGCCAAACAATACCATAATGCTGCATAAGAGCATCAATAAAATTTTACTTTTCATTGTCGTTTATTATGGTATCAGCATCTTTTATTTTGCTGGCACCTGTTATTAAATCAGTTAATTTTTGTTTGAAAATTTTGATGAACACACTTTTTTTACCAGTAATGCTTTCCATGTTTTCGTTTATTGAAATCATATATTCCAAAAAGCAGGTCATTAAGAAAGCTGACCTTACCCATTGCATTACTTCACTTGTTAAAGGGTTAACATCGCTGCTAAACTCTTTACAAAAAGCATTAACAATAAATATTGATAAAAGCCATACAAATGCTTTTACAACGAACCTTCCAAATTTGCCACTCCTTATATTTTCACCTCGTTTTATTGATGCATACACACCACTTACTAGCTCAGCAAACAATGCCACACATATAGCTAGCACCGTATTAATTTTAACACCCATTAAATCACTCACAACGCCTAAGAAGCTGCCAGTAAATAATAGTGGTATGGTTATTTGAAGTTTTATGGATGGCAACAAACTTTGCAAAAAATCAAAAGTTGTGTTCCATTCAAATATTTTTAGAAGGTGTTTCATTGTAGTTTTTTAGAAGTGAGCAGTACCATTTTGGTGCTTTTGTAGAGCAGCTCAGCATACTATGCTCACTTAATTGCTTTTAAATATGGGAGGCTAAAGAATTCAACATTTAGCCTCCCGTCATCGTATATGAGTGTGTGGGTTATTTTGGGGTTACGCTACTGATGCACTTCTAATAGCTCCAATGTATTCGTTTAAGAATGGCATTGCTACGAAGTAGTGGCGATAGTTTAACTCATTGCTTTGAGTACGTGGGTTGTTTTCAGCCTTTAAGAAGTACTGTGTAGTATTACCCGTTTTTTTACCGATGTTAT
The DNA here is from genome assembly GCF_042651465.1 of Ferruginibacter yonginensis. NCBI lineage: Bacteria > Pseudomonadati > Bacteroidota > Chitinophagia > Chitinophagales > Chitinophagaceae > Ferruginibacter > Ferruginibacter yonginensis. The sequence goes on along the minus strand of NZ_JBHSCZ010000001.1, from coordinate 1,405,952 downwards.
CTTTTTGGAAAAAGACACTTGCAGCTCTACTACCTGCTGGAGCTACTGCACCAAAAGCAACCTTTGCACCTGCTGATGTATACTTTGGTGTTTGAATCCATTGGTAAAAAGTGAAGCCCAATACTTCTAAAACCGAACCAGTTTTATAGTTAATAAATTGGTCGCCAAAGTTTTTACGGTCGAGCAACAAATCGTTCCAATGGTCGTTGCATAATACTAACCTTCTACCTAATGGGTTACAATCAGTATCATCGATTGCCTTTTTAAAGCGCACCAAATCATCATACGTTAAACGTCTACGACCAGTACCATCATCATCACCAGTAGTTAATATTACAGGTGTACGAGCTGTGTTGGTTTGTGGAGCAATAGCATGTAATGCTTTTACATACTTCGTTTGTGCCAAAGGCTCTACATGACCTTTAGTAACCTCAACAATTTTGTCGTAGCTACTACCTTTAGTTTGGTCATCACTCAACGTGGTTACTTTGGTTTGAAACTTATCCAATGTCAAAGAGATTGTATCATCTTCAAACTCTTGTACATCTATTGGGTAAGTAGTGTTATTTACTAATACCTCAGCAGCGAATGTGGTGCTTGGTACGTAAATGATATTTTTTTCTGTGGCACTACCGCCATTAATAGTTGTAACATCAGCTGCGATTTCAGGAATACCATCTAACCATGCAGCGGCTATTAATGAGTTAAATAAACGTTTTACGGTGCCTAACCATATTTCAGGATAATTTGCTGGCATAAAATTTTATGATTGTTTTATTGAAAAATTATTGTTGAATTGTTTTTTTTGATAGATCGTTTTGTTGTGGCAATTAAGCTAACAACGCATTGTATTTTGTTGGGTTCGCTGTTTTAAACTCATCTTTTTGAGCATCTGTCAACTTCATTAATTCCTCAAATGTTTTTGGCTCAGTAAATGAAGTTTTACCACCACCAACTACTTTATCAGCTAAGGTTTGTTTAGCTTCTAATTTTGCTAAAAACTTGGTAGCAGTGGCAAGCTCTAAGTTTTCGTAATCAGCTCTTTCAGCATTGGTAATTTTACCTTCAGCTTCAGCAGCATCCAACAAAACTTTCATTTGTTCGGTTTTGTAATTAGCTAACTCAGTTTTAGCAGCGGTTAACTTTTGCTCTAAATTTTGTTTTTCAGTAAGCGCATTAGCTTGTGCAGCTTCTAATTTTCCTTTCAATGCTGTAATGCTTGCATCAAGCTCTTCACTTGTATTGGGCTGTGCTGTTAATCCCAATGCCACTAATGCCGGGGCACTTAATAGTATTTGTTTCATTTTTTCTATTTGTGTTTGAAAATTGTTTTGCTCTTTTTCTTTTAAGCCATTTAGTTGAATTTGTAACTCATCTTCAGTTACTAAATTTCCAGTAGCTAAATCATACAGGCGAAGTGCTTTTGCATTACCTGGTACTGCAACAATTGATGCCTCTTTTAATACACATTTTGTAAGCACCACTTTGCCGCCTATATACTTTAGGTCTTCCATTAAAAAACCAAAACCCATTGAGCATGCTCTTACAAAACCACGTTCAACTTTACCAGCGATACTTTTTGCGGCATCATCTTCAACATCAAATTCAGGTGTGGCTAATAATTGGTTGCCACTAACATTGATGTCGTTCCATTTGCCAATCACATGCTCAACATCATTCTGATGGCTGTTGAGCATTACAGGGTTATCACTGAACTGGTTTAAATCAATACCATTGTTAGGTATTGAAAATCCGTAGCAGTTTTCAACGGTTTCATCATTAAGCACAAAAGGTTTTGGTTTTTTCATCTTCACTTTTTGTTTAACTAAATTTTTTTCATGGCGTCTAATTTTTTTGACTTGTAGAACACAAAGCAAACGAAGTAATATGCTGCTTACAAATAAGTGTAGTAGCGTACTCCCTCGTGGTAATACCCTACGGTGAATGGTTGTTTACGCACTATTTAAAATGCAGTTTTGAATAAATAAGTAAACTGATGAAGCATAGCGATTCTAAAAAATCAATGGCGCAGCAGCTATATATTTTAGGCAACCAAACCAAAAAAGCGATTTGCGAAATAGTGAAGGTTACGCCTAAAACATTAGATAGCTGGATAGAGAAATACGAATGGGATGCACAAAAGGATATGCAGACAATTACTAAAAAACAATTGCTGGCTGATACCTTTAAACAACTACAGGCTGTTAACGAAAAAATAAAGCTCAATGGCAACGTACCAACAAAAGAGTTGTACGATGCGAAGAATATTTTAGGTAGAGAAATTGACAGATTGAGCGATGCACCACTAGCAATTTATACCGATGTATTTAGCTCTTTTATTGATTTTTTAATGCGTAACCATCCAGTGCATGTACCGTTGTTTGCAACGCTTAGCATGGATTTTATTGAAAACAAAAACGCTAACGGATGATGCTAAGTGGAAAAGATAAAATAGCACTGGAGCGTTACCGTAACCTACTAAAACAGGTAAGCGAAAGTAACAGCGTAAACCCACTTGAAAGTAAAAAGGAACAACAGGAACGCATTAACAAGGCGAAGGTTGATTTTGCCTATTTTGTAAACACTTACTTTCCACATTATGCTACAGCTGAGCTTGCACCGTTTCATATAAAGTTGGCTAAAAAAATACGAGCTGATAAGCGCATAAAGCGTTTATTAGGTTGGGGTCGTGGTTTAGCAAAATCAACCATGCTCGATATTTTAATACCATTGTGGCTATGGATAAATGATGATTTGAAAGTAATGGTTTTAGTAGGACAAAATGCTGATAAAGCCTGTATTTTAATTAGTGATATACAAGCTGAATTTGAAGCCAACCCATTACTCATACATGACTATGGCGCACAAAGAACTATTGGTAGTTGGGAGGAAGGAAAGTTTGTTACAAAAAATGATTGCGCCTTTTTTGCATTGGGTATGGGTGAAAGCCCTAGAGGTGTGAGGCATCGCCAGTATAGACCCGATTATATTATTGCTGATGATTTAGATACAAAAGAAGTGTGCCGTAACCCTAAACGGGTTCGTGAATATGCAAATTGGGTTTGTGAGGATTTATTAGGTACGTTAGATGAGAGAGGCAGCAGGTTTATTATGGTAAATAATGTGTTTGCACCACATACTATCTTAACCGAAATACGTGATACACGTAGTGGCTTTACGTACGACCAACAAAACGCTACAGATGAAAATTACAACCCTACATGGGCTGCAAAAAATACTAGAGAATTTTACCTGAGCCAATTGGAGGCAATGGGTGCATTAAGCTTTGCTGCTGAATATAACAACAGCCCATACGTACAGGGTACTGTTTTTACCGAAAGCATGATACAATGGGCACCAATACCAAACATCAATCACTTTGATAGTATTATTGGCTTTTGGGATGTGGCTTACAGTGAAGCCAAAACAGCCGATTACAATGCTATAAAAGTATGGGGGGTAAAAAATGGCAACTTCTATTTAATAAAAGCTTTTGTGAGGCAATGTAAAATGGATGTAGCCATTCGTTGGGTAAATGATTATAGTTTGAGCCTAGCAAAATCTGCAACAATTAACTGGTGGTTTGAAAGCCAATTTTGGAACGATGCATTAATGATGGTAATGCATCAGGTAAACAAGAGTTATGATGAGCCAGTGAATTTTTCAAAAAGTGAAAAACCGAAAGGAGCTAAGTTTGACCGTATGCTCAACATGTTGCCATACTACCAGCAGCGTAAAATTTTTTACAACCAAGCCGAAAAAAATAATGCTGATATGCAGTTAGGTATTGCACAATTATTTGGTATTGAAGCTGGCTATAAAGGGCATGATGATAGCCCCGATGCTGATGCACAGGCTATTGAAAAACTCAGCAAAAGAGTACGCAAAACAAATGCACCATACCGTATGGGTAAACGACAAAACTTTAAATTTTAAAAAATGTTTATTCAAAAAGAAGAATTAAAAAGCACCATGTACAGCTACCAGTTAGAGCAAATATCTGAAGGTGATGATAGCATTATATTAATGGGAATTAATGCCGCTGTTGATGAGGTAAAAAGTTACCTAACCAGCAACAATAAAAAAACGTGGATAGACGGCAGACCTTTGTACGATGTAGCCACAATATTTGCTGCTACAGGCAATAATAGAAATGCTTTGTTGTTAGAAATAACAAAAACAGTTGCTGAATGGTGGATTATTAAACTATGCAATGCTGATGCTATTTATGAGCATGTGAAGGAGCGATATGATAGAGCTATTACTTACCTAAAGCAATTGGGTAAGGGTGAAGTAACCATTAGCTCATTGCCATTGTTACCAACTGACGGCAGTAATAATGCTGAAACTATTGCACCATTTAGAATGGGTGGCAGACCTAAATTTTCACACGAATAATTAACTTTTAAACAGCCATTAAATGAGCTTTATTAATACAGTAAAAAGTATACTTGCATTTAACCAAATACAATTAGCCGATAATAGTATCAACGAAAAAAATACATTAGCTAAACAAAAAAGAGTTTTAGAAGCTAAGAGCAAACCACTAACAAGGGTAAGGCAGGATATGGCTAAATGGAATACAGCATACCAATTTTTTTATGCTGAAGAGCCAAAGAACTATTTAATACAAAATACTTTTACGGAGGCTGAAATTGATGCGTTGTTGACTTCACAAATTCAAAACAGAATGTTGAAGGCTGTGAGTGTACCCTCAACATTAGTAAACGCAAAAGGTGAAATTGATATTGAGCAAACTGCTAAGCTTCGTAACTCAACTGCCTACTTACACATGCTCAAAGAAATTTGGCGTTCAATAACCAATGGTTGTACTGTTTTAGAAATTGCAGTGGCTGGTGATACCTTACAAAGTAGATTAGTACCTAGAGCTAACATTGTACAACAAAAAGGATATTTCTACGAAGACTATACTGAAGATACTTTTACTGATTATCGCAAAATGAAAGAGTACGGAAAGTATATTTTAGAATTTGACACTGGCGAAATTGGCTTACTAAATAAAGCTATACCACATGTGTTATTTAAAAGGTTTGCACAAAGCTGCTGGAGTGAATTATGCGAACTATACGGCATACCACCAAGAGTACTTACCACCAATACACAAGATACTGCCATGCTCAACAGAGCTGAAAAAATGATGAGTGAAATGGCTGCAGCTGCTTGGTTTATTATTGATGGTGAAGAAAAATTTGAATGGGCTCAAAGTCAAGACACGAATGGTGATGTATACCGTAATTTAATAAACCTGTGTAATAATGAATTGAGTTTACTCATTACTGGTGCTGTTATCGGTCAAGATACACAAAATGGAAGTCGCAGTAAAGATGAAAGCGGCAAAGAGCAGTTGAATGAGCTGGTGCAAAGTGATTTGGTTTATTTAGAACAATGCATGAACAGCACTGTTATACCTGCTTTAATTCAATTGGGCTTTTTAAAAGGTGATGTTCGTTTTCAATTTCAAAAAGTTGAAGACTTAACAAAGTTGTGGAGCATTACCAAAGATGCCTTACCGTTTTATAACGTAAACCCTGAGTGGGTTAAAGATAAATTCGGGGTTGATATTGTTGGTGAACGCCAACAGCCTACTGCAGCTGGTAAATTATTTAATGACAGTATCAATTTTTTCGATTAAGGGCGCATGAGCATCGCCCCAAAATAAAGCAATACCATGCTCAATTAAACCAACTGTATACGCAATGCAGTTGCCCAAATTGTACCGCTACATTGGCTGATAAAAATAAAGCCAAAGCTTTCAATAAAAAGGTGTTTGATAGTGCAGTGGCACACCTACATAAGAAAGGCAAAATAAAGCCTGCTATGCTAGCTGATGCGCCCATAAAAGCACTTACTGATGAAACCAATAGTATTTTAAAAGATGCTATTGATTTTACCATTACTGATAATGAGGTACCAGCCACCATGCTCAATAAGCTGCGTAACGATGTGTACCTGTTTAGTGGCTTTAAAACATACAGCCAATTAAAAACAGCGAGTGAGTTATTACTTGATGAAAACGGCAAACGAAAACCATTTGCAACATTTGCTGCAGATGTAGAAGCCATACATGCTAACTACAATATGAAGTATTTAGAAGCTGAGTATTTCTTTGCAGTTGGTTCAGCACAAATGGCAGCTAAATGGGCTGGTATTGATGAAGGTGGCAGGTATAACTTACAATACCGTACTGCAGGTGATAGCAGGGTACGTGAAAGCCACTCAGCATTACGCAATATTACCTTACCTGCTACTGATGATTTTTGGAACAGTTATTACCCACCAAATGGCTGGCGTTGTAGGTGTACCGTTGTTGAAGTGTTGAAAGATAAGTATGATGTAAGCGATGCTGATGCGGCTATTAAAGCTGGTGAAGATGCTACCACACAAATTGGTAAAGATGGAAATAACACACTCGATATTTTCAGGTTTAACCCGGGCAAACAATCAGTTATATTTCCACCAAAGCACCCGTACAGAGCTGGCAAAAGTGAAGAGAAAAAAGAAGTACTGCAGGTACTTAATAAACAATCAAATGAAAGATTAGCACAACGTAGAAATGAAATAAAAGCATTAGCAAAAGAAAATATTGTTGGTAAAAAAGTAACAGTAAAAGGTATTGATGGAAAAATAAATTTTGGTATGAATGGTATTAAAGAAGCCTTAAATCAGGGTCATAAATTTTATGAAGCTAAAAATGAGGCGTTACTTGATATACAAAATTTGATTAAAAACGGTACTTATATTGGTTCAGCTGAAGACTCTAAAAATAGGGTTAAATTATTTCATTATGTAGAAGTAGAAATAGCAGCTAACAAATCATACGTTGTAATAAAAGAAACTGAAAAAAATGAGTTTCATTTTTACTCAATAGTTGATAAAATTAAGAAGGGCAATTAAGACCCTCGCCATCGGATTTGCAATCCAACGCAGTATTCTTAATTGCCCTTAGAACACAAATATAAAACTTTTTTATAAAAATGAAACCACAGGATTTTATTAAAGATGTTTTAAAGGATGTAAAAACTGATTTAACTGATGAGTTTGATAAAAACTTTGAACGGCAGGCATTTTTTGATGAGCGTTGGCAGCAGCGAAAATTAAGACCAGGTGATAACCTTTTGAATGTACATGGTGGCAGTGGCTTACGTGGAAGCATTGCTGATAAAATAGTAAACCAAACCATTAGCTGGAGTAGCTCATTGCCTTATGCCAGCATACATAATAACGGAGGTGTACTCGTTGTTACGGCTAAAATGAAAGCCTTTTTTTGGTTTAAATATATGCAGGCTATGAACAAACTTGTATACTCTGTAAAAACAAAATCGGTGCGTAACACAAAAGGCAACAGAGCCAATAGTACTGAAGCTGAAATTTGGAAAGCTATGGCTTTAAAAAAAGTAGGTGATAAAATAACCATACCTAAAAGGCGCTTTATTGGCGACCACCCAAATGTAAAAACCATCATACGGCAAAACGTTGATAACGCTGTATTGAAGGTTGGTGAACACTTTAAACTTGAATTTAAAAAGCAATAATATGACAGAAGAATTATTAGCGGCACAAAACTACATTATGCAAAAAGTGCCTGTGTTGCATGTAGATGAAGATTGGGGGCAGTTGGATTATTACACTAACCAATTTCCTGTAAAATTTCCATGCTGCCTAATTGATATACCTGCTGTAGTATGGGCAAGCAAGCAAAATAAAGCGCAACAAGGCGATGCTGAATTGGTACTGACTGTTGCAGCGCAAAAGCTCACTAATACCAGTGGTAAAGCTCCATTGCCACAAAAACAACAAGCCTATGCCATACATGGGTATATAAAGAGCTTGCATGATGCTTTACACCACTATAACTTAACTAGCAGGTGTGGTAGGTTGGTAAGGAGCAGATGGCAACGCATTAAACGTGATGATGGTATACAAGAGTTTAAAGTAGTATACAAATTTGTGGTAAATGATATTGCTGAAAGTAACACTGGTGAAGTTACAGGGTTAACACTGCAGTTAGAAGTTGATAATGGTATTGGATTAGATACATAAAAAAATGAGCTACAAATTGTAGCTCATATTCATTTTAAACCATTCACTATTTATCCCAAACCAAACCTTCTATATCAAAATCTATTTGTTTTAAACCATCTTGATAAAATCCTGCTTCTATAAGTAGCTTTTTAGATTTTTTAATTTGAGCTATAAATTTTTGAGGCGCATTTAAAAATATGTAATTGCTACTACCATCAGCTGCCTCACTATAATTTAATCGGTAAGCTTTATCATCATCAAACCTTACTAAAACAGCTTGTGGCGAATTGTACTCAACATAAAACTGACCTTCATTTATTGATAAAATAACATCTGTTTCTTTTCGCCTTTTCCTGATCATAATATTTACTGGCGTAGCACCATAAGGGCTATGTAGTTGAATATCGCTATTAGATTGTATTACTGCAGTATAAGTTACATCTGATGTCATTTTATCAACTGAACTATCATATAGCCATTTGGTTTTTACGAATGCATTGTTTAATGTATCGGCTGTGTTACTAAAACTTTCTTTTGCTGAAAGGTCTTCGTTTCGTGTTTTACATAAAGAGTCAGCCGCTTCAATAATTCTTGCATAAGTCATAGTTTTTAAAGCAGTGTCATTTTTAGACCTATATGAAATATAAAAGCCTAAGCACTGAATTTGTTTTTCACTTAATTTAAATTGAGTTGTAAGCTCTTTTAAATCGTTTTTAAATTCGGTATCATTTTGATAAAGCTTTGCTGATAAGTCTTTACTTGTACTGGTTGGGCGTTTGCCAAATATTACACCTAATAAAATAAGTGCAACTAAAATTGCTAATCCGATTAATAGACCTTTTTTCATATTGTAGTTTTTATTTGTTACAAAAATATATGTTAAACCGTTTCCATTTGCGGTTGTTTTTTTTGCTCTAACTTTTTAAGCTCCCGTTCGTAGTTGATGCCTAAAAACTTGTAAAACGTTTTTATGTGCATGGGGTGCACAGGCTCGATGTAATCACGAAAGGTGATAGAGCTTGGTACATCTTGCACTTTATGCTTGTTGTACAACTCACACACTAGCTTTACTTTTTTTAAATAGTTGATACGACTGTAGCTCATAAATTATTTTATATATTTGTATTACCAGTACAACAATAAAATAATTGTAGCCCACTTTTTTAAGTGGGTTTTTTTATAACGGTACTAAATTTTGTATGAGGTTACAAAAAGATTGTGCATCGGTTTCATTATAGCTTTCAAAAAATTCAAGGGCTTTTTTTTCTTCAGTAAAGGTCGTACAAGTTTCAAATAATATATCATTAAACTGTGTTTTTTGTTCAACAAAAAAGTAATTAATAGCAGCAGCTTCTTTTGTAATAAGTACTTGTGCTATTGGAAGGTTAAAAATTTTGGCGAATGTTGGGTGGCTCATTTTATTTTGTTTTTTACGATAAGTATTAGGGCTAATTGTTTGTTGTTGAAATCAAAGCTTTGATACATATTGCGTAATACCGCTGTACAATTTTCAACATCATAACCAGTATCGAGATAACTGATGTAATCATTTAAATCCTTTAAAAAGAAGGGCTTTACTTTTTTAATTACACCAGTTGCCAAAGGCTTTTCTTTCAAAAAAATATTAACTGCTCTACCTTCAGTATGTAATGTTGGATTGAATATTCTTATAGTAGTGAAAGCTATACAATCAAGCTTATTGTTCCAGTTGAATGAAAATTTTAAATCCATTGTGATTATTTATTTTAGAATGGTAAATCTTGATTATGGTGTATATGTGTTAGGTTGGTACTTTTGTTAAACCAACAAATGCGCCTTATTAAGGAGTGGTTTCTTTTATAGTTTTTTTCTTGCCGCAACCAAAGTTTATACCAACTATGCATTTTTTTAATTTTCATTTTTGAGCGTTTTAGCTTTGCTGTTTTTCTTAAGTAGTTCAACCTGTTATGTATTTGAGTAGCCATTATTTTAAAAGCTTGTGCAACTTGTTGGAAAGCCACATTTAATAATTCAATGGCTTTTTTAAGCTCTTGAAACAATTGTTGTTTATCAAAACCGTTGGTATTTAAAGCTTGTGTATTCATAATTAAATGAGGGTTAAAATGTATTCAATCATTTTAAAAACGATTGTCATAAAAGCAATAATAAATGGAGCCATAAAAGCTGCAGTAGCCCATTCACGTAGGTTTTTATCTTTTGCTTTTTCCTTTATTGCTGATTTTGCTTCAAAAAACTTTATAGCATCTTCAACACTACCTTCAAAAATTGTTTCACCGATATTGTCTGATATTTTAATCATAGCTTTATTTTTTTGTGGTTGATTAATTTTTAATGTCTTCTGCGTACTGAAGAATATTAGCGACTATTTTAACTATGCCTTCATTTTTAAATGCTTCTATCTTATCAATAATTGCTTCAAAAATGTTATCACCATCAATTTTTACAAAAAGGCTTAAGTATTTTTTATTGGTAAAATTCACTCCAATTGTAAACTTTTTGCCTTGTCCTCTTTGATATTTGATTGTATAATCCACTGCTTCAACAGTAACATCTTTTGCTACTTTTTTATACGCTCTTAGAAAATGCCACAAAGCATTCATTACCTTATCCCATTTTTTTAAAAGTGGCAAAGGCATATTAAATTCAAGAGCATCTTTATCAGTAAATCTTGCCATTGTAATAATTTTTTGTGATTGATTATTTGTTGTGAGCTTTACTAAAAAATTATTCAGCATTAGTAGCTAACCAAGAGAGAATAAGTACAAATAGCCACATTGCTAAACAGAAAAATATTACTATTCCTATATAGTAAAATACTCCCAATACACCCATTACTTTATAGAAAAAAATACAATTCTTAATGATAATTTCTATTATAAAAATTATAAAAGTAGCTGCCATTATAAGCCATAATACAATCCTTGATAGTGTACGTTTCATTTCATTTTCGTTTAAAGTGATGATTTAATATTTTCAAATTCAACTGTAAACATTTTATACTTAAAGTTGCCTTCAACATCGAGCTTGTTAACTTCAACAGCGTAATGGTTAACCCATTTACACTCATATAATAAATTAGCTGAGTAGTTATTGCTACGTGGTATGTCGTTGATGCGACTTTTAAATTGTTCAATAAATGCATCGGCATAAGTTGCATAAGTATTTTGTGCCATTTGTTTTACCAGCATTGATACTTTAAGCTCTTGCGCCTGCCTGCTCAGTTTATGTTCGGTTACTTTCCACATGGTTGTTATTTTTTTAGATTATTACTTTTGATGTAAAGCCTTCCAATTACTTTTTAGCACTTGTAAATCATGCTCATCTACACCTTTATTTTTTAAAGAGTATAATGTTTGATTACCAATACCTGTAAGAAAAATCTCTCTTGTTAACGTATTTACTTTATCTAATTCAATCATACAAACAACAGCATTAACATAACCTTGTGTAAACCTGCACTGATTGTTTTTATTTAATTTTAGCTTGTTGGTAACTAGTTCGGTGCTTATCATAATTATGTAATTTTTGAAATGATAGTTATATTGATGAATGCTTTTCAATTCTATCAGGAGGGAATAAAGGCTTTTCGTTTTTGTAAAACTCTTTACGAGCAGCTTCAAACATATTGTTGGCTTTTTCTAATGCTTCATCGTTATTGCCATGTATTTTAACACACCACATATCAATTAGTGAACGAAGTGTAACATCATTATCATCATCTAAAACACCACCATTTGAAGTGCTTTCTTTTGTTTCAATAGGCATTATAAGTCTATCGTTAATGTTATTGTCATATTTGAGCAATTCAATATTTTTCACAGAGGCATCTATAATACTACCATCATTTAAAAAAATATTAGTGTGCAATTTTCGATAAACAACTTTGCCATTAATCCTAATAATAATTGATTTAGCTTCAACAGAACCACCCTCTAACCTGCCTTTGATTTTTTCACCGTATGAAATAATGTTAATTACTATTTTATCGTTTCCTGTAACATCCATAATGTTGTATTTGTGCATCAGTAAGTATTATTGATGCCGTTAATGTTGATTTTTTTAAACTACTTCCAAATGCCGTTTATAAACTTGTAATCTCTTCCTGAGCTTTCGGTATACTTTTCAAACAGCCTATTTTGCTCAACCCAATAAATACACTGGTAATACCTTAATTTTTTAAATAGGTTTTGAACGTCGCCGATATGAAACACCATTACATTAGTTTCAAGCTCTTCACCAGCTAGCAAGCCGCAATACTCTAGTGGCTTTTTGAAGTAACCACTCATGGTTGTTTTAGTACCAACGTTTAAAACTTCGCCAGCTACATTTATAGGAGTATTGTTAACTGGTAGTGGCTCATCATCTTCGCATATGATACCTAAGCCCATGTTACTGCTATATATTACTTTTTCCATTGGTGATTTGTATTTGAGGTAGTTTAATTTTTGAGCTACCAAGCTAAAAACCTTCAGCATATCGTTGTAACTAAGCTTTAATTCTTTCATTTCGGCAAGCCACTTATTTACAAGTACCTGGTCTTTTTTTGTTAGCTCGTTTAATGGTGTTAAAATGGTTGGTTGCATGTTTTATCTAGTTGTTCCACAATTCAGCATTGAGGTAAGTTTCAGCATATTTTTTTGCGATGCCATCGTTAATTGAACGTTCGTAATTGGCTATAAACATGAAGGCTTTGCTTTGCTCGTTTGGGCTCATTTTATTCCAAATTTTGAGTGCCTTTTTTTTGGAGCTGCGTACCTTTTCGTTGTACCTATTCCAAAACAAATCGAACGTTACAGGCTCAGGCGTTACTTCTTTTAAAATGCTGCCTTTCACTTTAGCACTGAAGGCTTTTAAATCAACCAAACTTCGTGGTAGTTTTTCTGCAAAGTATTTTAACTGCTCACTGTTCATATTAGCCTCACTTGTATCGTACTGCAGTAATACACCTTCAGCATTAAATACAAATGAAATAGAGCCATCAATTGAATCAGCCGACCACAAGTATTTTTTGTTACCAGTTACCATAATTAAAATGTTTTTTTACTGATGGCTGTTTGCCAATCTTCTTTAACTTTTTTTGCATTTTGAAGTAATAGCATTAGCTCCTTAGCATCATAATCGTTAAACCGCTTTTTTGAGCCATTTACGCCATACTTTTCAGCCCATGCAATTGCATTGCTAGGTGTGCGATACATTTGATGGAATTGGCTAATAATTGCCTTACGTAGGTTATCTTTTTCAACCTCAGCAGGCTCAGTTGGTTTTTTATAAAAACTACCAGCACTTTGGTTAAGGTGTTTCACTAATAGCTGCAGCTCATCATCTTCTAAATCTTGAAGGCTTTTGGTTCTATTTTGTGTAAAATCAAGCACCACCTCTTGTTTTGTTAAAGTGTTGCCTTGTGCTAGTGTTTTATTATAGGCTGCATAAAAAGCAGCGTAACGATTAAATGCCATTTAAATAGTATTTAAAGTGAGCTAAAGTTTAAATTGATGTGGCGGTATTCGCCTGTTTCAGTTTTTTCAAAAACCCGTATGTACTGCTTGGTTCTATCAATGCTCTGTGCCTTTTTGATGATTTCGCAGGCCTTTTGAAAATTTTGGTTTTTAATTTTATCTTGATAGCTGAGTATTTGAAAAACTTTGCCCGGGTCTATCATACCCTTTGTGTTGGCAAAAGCTTTGGTAACTAAGCCATTAATAAGTGCATTTGAATCGCTGCCGATACTGTTATTGATATAGGTTTTTAACTGCTCTAAAGCTTCAGACATTAAAGCATTGTCAAACTTTACAATTTCGTTTACCTCACGTTCAATTTTTAGGCTTCTATCGAAATTGAACCATGTGAAGTTGCCTTTTGATGGCTTGCGCTTTTTTTCTTTCAATTCAAACTCTTCTTTAATGAGTTTATCAACCTCAGCAAATGCATCGTTTAAAGTTTTGAAGGCACTAGCAATAGCACCTTCAGTAGCCAATGCAGCTTTATATACTTTAGCAGCTAACACTTCTTTTTGCTTATCAGCTTTAGGTACAAATTTTACAGGTACGTTATCGCCATCGGCATTGCACCAAATAGCATCTTTACTGTTGTGGAATTTTACTTTTTTCATTTTCTTATTTTAGTGATTATTAATGGGTGTTATGTTTAGTTTTTCAAAATGATGTTTTGATTTTTGCTCCAGTTCTACAACTAAATCCTTATCAGCATACATTAGCCAAAATTGCATAATGAGCTTATCAACACAGAGCTGGTGAAATTGTGTTGTGCTGGAATCGATAATACTTAGGAGCCAGTTGAATGATGTGTGTACCTCTTGCATAGTTTAGTTTTTTGAAAATGATTGATGAATGGTGTTACATATTTGTAGCATTTCATTTTTGAAATGTTCGCCAATAATGTCAGTGTATAAGAATAATAGCCTTAAAGCAAAGCATTGAGTAGCTGAAAGCTTGAGCTTATATTTTGGTTCAAAAAAGCAAATCTTTGGTTTTATAATGAACAGTATTTCATTAAGTGCAGCCATGTGAAGCTTATCAGCATCAGTATCATAATTCAAAGGGTCGCTTACCACTTTTTCAATCAAAGAATCTAAGGCAACAGTAGAATGAGCTGAAATAGTTAATTTTAATTTAGTTTGTTGCATTATTTGGTTTTTAAGTGTTTAACAAAATCATCGGCAAGCCTTAGTGAGTGAATAAACATTTCTTTACAAGGCATATAATTTCGGTATGGTACATTTGAGTTGTGCAGGTCTTCATCATGCTTTATATACTTTATCAAAAACCACTTCCAAAAACCAAGCTTTTCTTGAGTAAGTATTTTCATTTGGCTTATGTAATCATCTTTATAAATATGCTCAATAAACTTGCAGCCGTAATCGAAAAAAAACATTTGGTAAGCATCTGCCGTAATTTTTGTGTTATAACAAACCCTGCTAATGATATTTTTAAAACCCGATACATCTTTATGCGTTTGGCTCATTGGGCGTTGCTGTTGGTATTGCTTTTGCATTGGTTTTTGCTTTAGGTTTTTTGATTGTTTTTTTAGTTTTCTTAGTGCCAATTACACAGGTTACATCATCGTACTTATCGCCCCACCTATCACGTGCGCCAGCTTCATAAATGACATAGTTTTGTTTAGTGCCAAACCTGCTGCCAACAAAGGCTATAAAGTTTTTTACATAAACTTTTACATTGGCATCGTAAGCAATTTTACCAGCAACTGTGCCATCAGGCTTTTTACCAGTAGCATGGCTTATGAAAATGAAAATTTTACGTGCATTTTTAGCCCTGCCAAACATGAACTGGCGTTTTAGGAGCTTGTAATTTTTTAGTGTGAAGTCGCTATACTGTATACTATCAATAACCACTATTTTAGCTGAGAACCTACGGTTGAGTATTTCAACCAGCTCATCAAATTCGCAATGGTCAACCACACTAATTTTATTAAGGTCAACAGAGCTACGCTCTAAACCTTTTTTAAAACTTTTACCATGCCCTTCCTCATAGCCTAAGTATAACACATCGCCCAACACTTGCAGGTTGGCAACTAGCTCTAAGGTGAAGCTTGTTTTACCGTTGGAGCTATCGCCCCAAATACAGCAGCTAAAAGTATCTTCAATATCGCCAATGCTATCCTTCATGCGCTGGCTAATACCTTCTACACTGATAAATTCTTTATCAACTATTTGTTTGCCACTTAATATTTTAGCCATTGCGTTGTGCGATTTTGATTACTTCCATTTTTGCTCTACGTAGAGAATTGTTGCAACTCTTAGTTACCTTTTGTACATCAACACCTGCAGGTAAATTTGCTTTTAGTACGGTGGCTACCAATTGCAGGTAAAAGGCTTCTTTATCATCTTTACCCATTGGCACCACATGCTGGTATTTTTTACCAAATCGGCTAAAGAATTCGGTATAACCTACTTTTTTACAATTGCGACCACGTTCAATTTTCACCTTCAAGCCATCAGCACCTAAAGCATACCAAGCGCATGCACCTTCAGTAGCATTCCACAGGGCTTTAATTTCTAAAAAGGCATCATAGTTTAAATCGCCAAACTCATCGAGTATAATCATTGGCTGCTCCAATGTTTTTAGGTAGTACACTAAATTGTTTTTTACATCAATGTATTTACCCACGCTGTCTAAACCGAACGACTCAGCTATTGTGCGTACCAGTAACTGTTTCGTTTTTGTTTGAGAGCAGTCTTGATATACTGTATTTAAGTTTCGCTTTGCAAAATCCTTAGCTGTGTGTGTTTTACCCAAATCGGCATCATCACAGAAAACAGCGCACTGGCTATTTTCTTTACAAAACTTCATTTGTGCTGATATGGTTTGGTATACTGAGGTATTGGCAGTTTTCCAAACGATTTCGTTACCAATTGGCACTTCAAGCTCACGAGCTAGGCGTATCCATTCGCCTTTACTCAGTAAATTACCATCGAGCTTACCAGCTTTAATTTGGCTGTATACTGCGCTGTTAATGTTTAATGATTTAGCATGCTTACTATCTGAGCCGCTAAAATTTTGTTTACTGTTAATGATGGCTTCAACAACTTTTTGTTTTAGTTGAACATCAATGGTGTTGTTAGTGCTGTTGCTTTGCATTTTTTTTATTTTAAAAGGTTATAAATTATCTATTGCCATTGCTTGGTAATCGGTATTATCGTTTAACTCAATTTCTACAGGCTGCTCTTTTACGGTTTCAATAATTTGTACATCTTCAACATCAATTTTATTAATAGCATCGTTGTTGATAATGGCTAATTCGTTGAGCTGTTGCTTTTGGGCTTTTACTTTGGCATCAAATACAGCAATGTATTTGCGTTGGTGAGCCATCTTTATTTTGTCTTCTTCGGTTTGCTCGATACGTGCTTTCTGTGTTCGTAATTTTTTGTAGGCTGTACAAATCAATTCATCATTTTTATACACGTATACTTCATCAATAGAGCCATTAGCCTTTTCAAACCCATTTATGGTTAAATCCTTTCCATTTTCTAACTCAGCCCTTTGGTTTATATCATCTAAAACATACAGGCTATTAAATGCCCTTATTTCACCTCTGTTTATGCTCGAT
Source organism: Ferruginibacter yonginensis (assembly GCF_042651465.1). Lineage (NCBI taxonomy): Bacteria > Pseudomonadati > Bacteroidota > Chitinophagia > Chitinophagales > Chitinophagaceae > Ferruginibacter > Ferruginibacter yonginensis. Next base: position 1,388,825 of record NZ_JBHSCZ010000001.1, on the reverse strand, counting down.
GGTGTTTTTTTACCTAAGTATTTTGCCACCTGCTGCCAGCGAATTGGTAATAGGTTTTCGTTTTGTTTTTGTTGCCACACTTGAAGCCTTGTTAAGCCTTTAAATTCTTTTTGGTTGAAGTGTAACTGGTTGTTCCACTCATCAATATTTGCTTTAGCGATGGCAATAACTTGTTCGGGTGTGTAGGCAGTCTTAATATCATCTTCAGTACGACTTTGGTTGGCTTCATCTTTAGCAAATGGTCGTGGTATCCAACCATCAACTTGTTTATCAACTGTATACCTTACCCGTCTAAATGCATTTTCAATACTTTTCTCTTGGGGGTTGGCACCTTGTGCAAAACGAACGTAAGGGAATAAAGCACCTTCTTTCAATATGCCTTCTTTAAGGCTGCTCATTAAATGCTGCTCAACCTCAACCTCAGCTGGTTGATTGTAGCCCCACTTTTCAAGATTGTGGTACATGTTGGTAAAGCAATCATATACAAGGGTTAAATCTTTATCAGTAGCATTGAATGAATGCGCAATAAAACACTCGCTGGCAACATCCATTGCTAAGTATGCTTTAACTCTAATGTTATTGATGGTTTTAAAAGGTAAATCCCTATCATCCATACTTATTAATGAGCCAGCAAAGTGTGGGCGTTCCAAGCTAACGTATGGGCGGTGAGTATCGTTGTAAGCAATTTTATCAGAGCTGCGTTTCTTTTGGGTAACCACTTTGTTTTCCCATGCTGATACGTAGCTGTAAACCGTTGATACACTTAGTTCTTTATATTGAGTATGGTCGTATACTTCACCAGTAACTCTATTAACAAGTGAAATTTTACCTTTTAAAAACTTAGTGTATATGGTGTGTACTTTTGTATAATTAGGCTTTTCATTCAACACATATATATCATTCAAAAGCTGCTCAGTATCATCAGTTACTTTTAGCCTGTGAGCATTGCCAAAATTTGGGTGTACAAAAAAGTTAAAATCATAATTAGTAGCAGCATACTCACGACTGCGTTTTATAAGCTTTGAGTAGCTGCTTGGAAATTTACCATCGAGCTGCTGTTGACCTTCGTATTGAATGTTGAAGCCATTAACCTTTTCCTTATCAATAATTTCAGTAATGTGGCTGTAGAAAGCTGGCGCATCCATACCAAAGGTTTTGCGAATATCTTTAATGTTGGTATGGTTGATTAAGAATGTAAGTATAGCCTCAGCTCTTGTGTATTGTAGTACTCTTTTTAACGTTAAACCTTTCTTAGTAAAAAACTGGTAAGCTTCTGTTTTATGTTTAATCATCGAAAGTATTGGTTGGCGTACCACCAATTCGTATGGGTTGCCAATACTTTCAACTATCTTATTTTTATGTTCATCAAGCAAAGCTTCATATCCAATGAGCATTTGCTTTTTATTGTCGGGATTCAATCGAATATCCCAATGTGCTGGCTTCTTTTTGCCATTCCATAGGTACCTTTCTGTTGTGATACCTAAGCTAGTAATTAGCTCCTTGTGCAGGTAAGGTTTATTATCAATTAATTGTACCATTTGTTTTAAAAGTTTACTTTTTAAAAAACCACCAAAGCTCATTTCAGGGCTTACAGTAACCAGCTGCTCTTTTTCAGATGGTGGTTTTAGCTAGCAACAGCATTTTTTTATAAAAAAACAGTGTGTTTTTATGGTTAAAATCCTTTGTAAGTGCCGTTGTTATTGACTTTTTAAAGTTTTCATCTACCGATTTTGTTGCATTTTTTAATGCTTTCGGTTGATTTTTTGAGCATTTATAAGAATGTTGAGCCTACTAATTCAGGTTCTTTTCGCTCTACTATCCATAATTCTCTTACATAACCATCCACTTCAATGCGCATTGGTTCAGCCTTTTTGGGTTGGCGCAGGCTGCCATCAGTATCCTCAGTAAGTGCAGTAAATGCATCATGGAATTCATCAAAAAACTCAGGTTCAATTTCATTTAGGTTGTCAGGGTGTGGTAATACTACCACCGCAAATTGTTTAAGTGCCATAGTTGTTGCTTTTAATAGTTATAAATCGAATGGTATTAACTCTTTTACTGCTTTCATTAGTAGTGTTTCGCCATGCTTCAATTCCATGTAGCAGGCAAAGACCTGGTCGTTTTTTCTTTCACCTGCAAGCACTTTATATACTAATGAAATATCACATTTCATAAGCTCAGCAGTTTTGTAAACAAGGCTTGTTTTGTGTGGGTCTTTTGAATTAAAAGAATCCCCACCTTCCTTTTTGTGGGTGTTATTTGCGAGCTGATTAGGGCTGTTTTTTACGCTATCAATAGTTTTATTTACAGTATTCTCCATTTATCATCTATTTTTATGTTCTTGTTTTTGTCCTCTCTTAGAAGACAAATATAGTATAAATAATTTGACACATCCAAATATTTTGACAATGGATAATATATTTTTTGGTAAAAATCTTAAGTATTTAAGAAAAAAGAAAGGGCTCACACAGTCCGAAATACTTAATGGTATTGGTTTTAAGCGAACAACATGGAATATGTATGAAAACCAAAAAAGTTTTCCAAAATTTGAAGATTTAATCAAAATATCTAAATATTTTGACGTTTCATTAAGTCAGTTAGTTGAATTTGACTTATTAGAAGGTGGGGATTTGCAAAAAAACAACTTTGCTAAAAACAGCAGAAAAGGTGGGGATTTGGGTGGGGATTTGGGTGGGGATGCTCAAAAAAAAGGCAACAATTGGAGCTTAAATGATAGCCAAACAATTTATAATACTAATTACAATAATTTATTAAAGGAAATTGAGCTGAAAGATAGTGTTATTGAGGCTTTGAGAGGACAGATAGCGGCTTTAAAAGACAGTAACGCAACGTTAAATTCTTTAATACGTGAGATGGGTAAAGATGATGATATTTCGCAAAAACGTTCAGCAGCAGGGTAAGGGCAACACTATCCCGTAAATGGCTTAAAATAGGGCATTTAAAAGGCTTTTAATGGTAATTAAACTGGCTTTATTTAATATAAATGGTACTCTATAGCACTTACTTTTGGGTTAACAGATTAAAAATGGGAGTGCAATGTTACTAAATGGTACTTAATTTTACGATTCGATTTAAAACAAAATCGGCTATTTTTTTATGAAAGTCAATACAGTAGGGCTTTTTATTAAAAAAGGGCTTTTTATAAATATGTACGGTTTGTTCTGTGCCTTATACATACTTTAAATTTTCAATACTCAAATAGTAGTAATGTGCCAAGGTACGATCGGTTACAAGATACTTTTACAACAGGTGCAAATAGAGGGTTGTTACGTTTTGCAGATTGGTATTATGGGCCGCAACAACGTTTGTTAACTGCTTATGAATTATCAGCACAAAAAATTGGTTTTTTCGATGAACTGAAAGTAAATATCAATTACCAAGATATTAAAGAAAGTCGCCAGCAAAGGGATTATAAGCGTTATGATCGTTTTGATAGTAGGATTGAAAAATTGAAAGTATTTGGTGCTACCATTAGTGCAAGAAAGTTAATGACGCAACATGAAGTGGTAGCTGGTGTTGATATGCAATTGAATGATGTAACATCAAAAGCTACTCGAACCAACTTGTTAACCAATGCCGTTGTGCCTTTAGATACAAGGTACCCCGATGGAAAAAATAGCATGAATTACATAGGGGTATTTGCACAGCATATTTATAAGTTTAAGGATACTCGTTTTGTGTTAAACGATGGTATTCGTTTACAATACGTACAACTGAAAAGTAATGTTGTAAATAATAGTTTTTTCAATTTACCTATTACCAATATTACACAAAATAATGTAGCTGTTACCGGTAACCTTGGCTTGGTATTTAACGCTACTAAAAGTACAACTATACGAACAGCATTATCTACTGCATTTAGAGCACCTAATATTGATGATTTAGCAAAAATTTTTGAATCGAGTAGTACTGCAAGGCAAGTTGTAATACCAAATGCCAATTTAAAACCAGAGTATACCTACAATGCTGAATTAAGTATTGCGCAACAATTTAATGGCGTACTAAAAATAGAAGCCACAGGTTTTTACACGTATTTTGATAATGGTATTATTAAAGCTCCTTTTCAATTAAACGGACAAGATAGTATTGTTTACAACGGTGTAAAGAGTCAAGTATTGGCTAGCCAAAATAGCAATAACGCCTATATTTACGGTGCTACATTTAATTTACAAGCAACCATCAACAATCATTTAAACGCTTATGCTGGCGTTTCATTTACAAAAGGCAGGTTTAAAATAGATGAAACAAAACAAACAACCATTTACGAAAAACAATCAAACGGAACGTATGCATTGGTAAAAAGAAATGTAGCAACAAAGCCGTTGGATCATATTCCTCCAACGTTTGGTAAAGCAGGCGTACAATTTGAAAATAAATTATTGAACACTGATTTGTTTGTATTGTTTAATGGCTGGAAGCGTTTAGACCAATACAACCCTGATGGAGAAGATAACGCAGTATATGCCACTAAAGATGGTTCGCCAGCTTGGTTTACTTTGAACCTTAAAAATACGATTACCATCAACAAATATTTACAAGCAACTATTTCAGTTGAAAATATTTTTGACAGGAATTACCGTTATTTCGCCTCAGGTTTTTCAGCCGCTGGCAGAAATTTTCAATTGGGTGTAAGGGCTCAGTTTTAAAAAAAGTAAATAATAGTAAAAAGCCGCTAGTAACATCTCTAGCGGCTTTTTTTTAATAACATTTCATTAAATTAATACGTTCCCTGTCATAGCTACAGGTATGGGTAAGTCTATCATTTTTAAAATGGTTGGGGCTACATCGCCTAACTTACCAGGTTTTACGGTGCCCCTCCAATGTTTATCAATTACAAAAAATGGTACAGGGTTTAGAGTGTGTGCAGTGTTAGGTGAACCATCTTCATTTATTTCATAATCAGCATTGCCGTGGTCGGCTAGTAAAAAAATACAGTAATCTTTTTCAAGCGCAGCAGTTACTACTTTTTCAACACAAACATCTACCGCTTCTACTGCTTTAATTACAGCTTCCCAAACGCCTGTATGGCCTACCATATCAGCATTTGCAAAGTTTAGACAAATAAAATCTGGCTCAAGTGAATTAATTTTTACTATGGCTGCTTCAGCTACTTCATGAGCACTCATTTCGGGTTGTAAATCGTAAGTTGCTACTTTGGGTGATGGTACCATTACCCTTGTTTCACCTTCAAAAGCTTGTTCACGGCCACCGCTAAAAAAGAAACTTACATGAGGATATTTTTCGGTTTCGGCAATGCGTAACTGTGTTTTACCAGCGGCTGCAATTACTTCACCTAAGGTTTGGTCAAGATTATCCTTATCATACATTACATATACATTTTTGTACGATGCATCATAGTTTGCCATGGTAGTATAATGCAATGGAATAGTGTGCATATTTTCAAGTGGTAAATCCATTTGTGTTAATACCTCGGTAATTTCTCTACAACGATCAGTTCTAAAATTGAAACATAAAACGGCATCTTCAGCTTTAATAGTAGTGTCACCAGCTTTACCATTAATAAGGGGCATTATAAATTCATCTGTAACATCAGCATCGTACGACTGTTGTATAGCGGCAAAAATATCATTTGTTACAGTGCCAGTGGCATGCACGAGGGCATCATAAGCAATGCGTACACGTTCCCAGCGCTTATCTCTATCCATAGCGTAATACCTACCTATAACAGTTGCAATGGTACCTGTTGTTTGGTTCAGGTGTTGTTGTAAATCTTCTAAAAATCCTAAACCACTTTTGGGGTCAGTATCTCTACCATCAGTAAAAGCATGAATGAATACGTTGTTGAAATTTTTACTTGCACACAATGAGGTAATTGCTTTAATATGTTCAATATGTGCATGTACACCACCATCACTTACCAAGCCCATTAAATGCAAGGTTTTGTTATTGGTTTGTGCATAGTTAATGCTATTGAGTAAGGCTTCATTTTTTTCGAATGTTTTTTGGCGAATGGCAACGTTAATTCTTTCTAAATCTTGATACACAATTCTACCTGCACCAAGGTTTAAATGACCAACTTCGCTGTTACCCATTTGTCCGTGTGGCAAACCAACATCTTCACCACAGGTAACCAAAGTGCTATTGGGGTAATTTTTATATAAGCTAGTTACAAAAGGCACTTGAGCGTTTTGAATGGCGTCACTGGCTTTATCTTTACCAAGGCCCCATCCATCCATAATAATTAAAATTGATTTTTTCTGTTGCATAAAACAAATTTAACTGATTGCATTTAATAGTGTAGTATTCCTTGTAATTTTACAATCTTTAATAATTATTGGCATACTTTTAGCCAATTGTAGGTATATAAATAAATTAAGATGAAAAATATTTTTACTTTAAACGCAATAGCAACAGTAATGGCTGCTTTTACCGTATTAACAGGTTTAAATGATGTAATAAGCGGTATTAAAGCTGGGAACGCTGCTACTATTGCCAAGTATTTTGATAATACGGTTGATATTACTTTACCCGGTAAAAATAATAGTTACAGTAAGGTACAAGGTGAGGCGGTTTTGAGAGATTTTTTTGCAAATAACACCGTTAAATCATTTAGTATTGTACACCAAGGCGAAAGTGGTGGGGCACAGTTTTGTATAGGTACTTTGGTTACTAGTAATGGTAGTTTTAGAACCACCATCAACCTCAAACAAAAGGCAGATAAACAAGTGTTGCAAGAAATTAAGTTTGAAAAGTAAACACATCAACTTTATAAAAGCTCCTTCACAGAAGGAGCTTTTTTTTGCATTTAACTTTTTTGAATATATGTGCCACTTAACTTTGTAAGCATGACATACAACGAAGCTTTACATCAATTAATAACAAATGCTTTAAAAGAAGATATTGGCGATGGTGATCATTCTACATTAGCTGCTATTGATGCCAATGCCAACGGAAAAGCCATATTAAAAGTTAAGCAAGAGGGTATTTTGGCAGGTGTAGATGTTGCTGAAGCTATTTTTAAACAAGTACAACCCAATGCTGTTTTTACTGCATTTAAAAAAGATGGTGATGCTATGCAAGTGGGTGATATTGCTTTTGAGGTATTAGCTAAAGTGCATACCATTTTACAATGTGAACGTTTGGTATTAAATACCATGCAACGTATGAGCGGCATAGCAACACTTACACATAAATATGTTGCTAAACTAGCTGGTTACAAAACCAAATTGTTAGATACTCGTAAAACTACGCCCAATTTTAGGCTGTTAGAAAAACAAGCTGTTCGTATTGGTGGTGGTACCAACCATCGTATTGGTTTGTACGATATGATAATGTTGAAAGATAACCATATTGACTATAGCGGTGGTATTGAAAACGCTATTAACAAGGCATTTGATTACGTTCAGCAAAATAAATTATCCCTTAAAATTGAGGTTGAAACCAGAAGTATTGATGATGTTAAAAAGGTTTTGGCCATAGGTAAGGTAGATAGAATTATGTTAGATAATTTTTCACCCGAACGTATTGTTGAAGCTGTACAATTAATAGATGGTAAATACGAAACAGAAGCAAGCGGTGGTATTAATTACGATAATATTACGGAGTACGCAGCCACTGGCGTTGATTATATTTCAAGTGGTGCAGTAATACACCAAGCCGTTAGTTTAGATTTAAGTTTAAAAGCAGTTATTATTTAGTTGCTTATCTTTTGTAAATACGCTACTATTTTATAAATTAGTTTATTGTTCAGCAAATCATGTCAAAAAAAAATCAATCATATACTGGCGTTGTTTATTCAACTGATCCTAACTTTTCATTTGAAACAAACGAAAGTACAGAGCAGGCCACATTGCCTCCTGCACAACAGAAACTTAAAATTAAGTTAGATAAAAAGCACCGTGGCGGTAAAATGGTTACCCTACTTGAAAATTTTATAGGCACAAAAGCTGACAAAGAAGCCATTGGTAAACAATTGAAAACAGCCTGTGGTACTGGTGGTTCCGTAAAAGATGATGAAATTTTAGTACAAGGCGATCATAGAGAAAAAATTTTGCAGTGGTTATTAAAAAATGGTTACAAGCAATCAAAAATAATTTAAGTGATGGTTAGCAAAATAACAGAAGGTGTTACGGTAAGTGTTGAAACTTTTTATCAGCCAGAGTATAGCAATCCTGCTAATAGCGAATATATGTTTGCTTACAGAGTAACCATGCAAAATCACAATGTTTTCCCAATAAAATTATTAAGCAGGCATTGGTTTATTTTTGATAGCAACGGCACCAAACGTGAAGTAGAAGGCGAAGGTGTTATAGGTTTAAAACCAGTTATTGATCCGCAAGACCGCTACCAGTATGTAAGCGGTTGTAACCTTAATTCAGATGCCGGTAAAATGCACGGCACTTACATCTTTGAAAACGTACACAACAAAAAAACTTTTACGGTGGCTATTCCTGCATTTGAAATGATTACTCCTTTTAAGCTTAACTAACGAATTGTTTTTTTACGTATCTTTAGTGCAAATACTAACAATCATTAGTAATTTATTTAATTTCAACTTTATAATTTAAAAACCATAGAGGTTATTTATTATGGCGAAACTCGTTTTTAACAACAAGGATAATGCTTTTTTTCAAAGTCTAAAAGCTAGTGTGGATGCCTATTTTATCGAAAATAAAATAGCAAAAACGGGTGATTGGCGTTTATTTTCAAAAACCATTATTTTATTAAGCAGTGTTATAGGTATCTATTTGGTGTTGATGTTAACCAACATCAGTGCATTACCTGCAATTTTACTATGTGTGCTTGGTGGTTTATTAATGGCTGGTATTGGCTTTAGTGTTATGCATGATGCTAACCATGGTAGTTACTCACCTAACAGCACGTTAAACGATTTTTTAGGTTTGTCTGCAAATTTCTTAGGAGCAAGCTCTTATTTCTGGAAACAAAAGCACAACATTATTCACCATACCTATACCAATGTTGATGGTATTGATGATGATATTGCTAAAAGCCCTATCATTCGCCAATGTGAAAGCCAAAAATGGGTGCCAGCTCATAAAGTGCAACACATTTATATGTCGTTTGCTTACTCATTATCAGTTATTTTTTGGGTGTTTATCATGGATTTTACAAAATACTTCAGCCGTAAAATTTATACAACAGAAGCTTGGAAACTCAACACTAAAAACCATATCATTTTTTGGGCCACCAAAATTTACTACATCACGGTGTTTATGGTAATTCCTATCATGGTTTGGGGTTGGGGCGCATGGATATTGGGTTACCTTGCTGCAAACATTTCTTTAGGTTTAACTTTATCATACGTATTTCAATTAGCCCACGTTGTTGAAAATACAGAGTTTGAGCATATCGCTCTTGATGAAACCAAACATTTAGAAAGTGCCTGGGCAGAGCATGAGTTAAAAACTACCTCAAATTTTGCGATGAACAATAAATTAATTTCATGGTTTGTTGGTGGGTTAAATTTTCAAGTAGAGCATCATCTTTTCCCAAAAATTAGTCACGTACATTACCCTGCAATCAGCAAAATTGTACAACAAAAATGTGCTGAGTTTAATATGCCATACAATTATTACCCAACCATGTTTTCAGCTTTAGCTTCGCATTTTAGGGTAATGAGAGATTTGGGTAAAGGCCCAGGTGTATTAAATGAAATGCAAATAAAAGCAGCTGCTTAATTAAGGTTTGTATTTGGTAGTTTGGTATAACTTTTCACAGTCCATACGCATTAGGCTATCAAGTTTTACTTCCGTATTATTTTGCATATACTTTTTTACAATTTGCCAACCAGCAAATGAACCAATATTGCCTGGTGCTTTTTCTCCAAGCTCAGCAGTTTTGGGGCCTTCTGATACGTAGTTTTTAATTAAATTATTATCGGCCGTTTGTAAAAAATTATTTTGGGTAAATAAATTCCAAATGACTGCTTCATGTTCGTAGCAATCTTTTAATTGTGCAACGGTGTAGCCAATAAGTTGGTGCTCGGGTGTTTCTGGTAAAAACTTATTGAGTAAATACAAGCGTTTACCTTTTTCAATCATTTGAATTAACAAGCGTTTGTCTTCATTTTTTTCAGGGTACATATCTAGTACAATATTCTTCATACAGTTTACCACAATATAATCTGGCGTAAAACGAGCAGTAATGTAATCAGGATAAATTTCTTGTACCATACCCGTTTTGTACATGGCAAAGTTGGCTCCCAAATGTGCATGCAATCCTACATAAAAAACATCTTCATCTAAAATGTCGCCGTAGCCATCAGCCGGTCCAATATAGGTGATGATTTTTGTAGGTATTTTGTATTGTGGGTAGTAATATTTTACAAACTGAAGTGCTTTTTTAATTTGTGCTTCGTAGGTTGAAAAATCGCTGAAAAGCTTTTGTGATGTATCATATACCGTTTTGTTGAACACAATAAACTGTTTTAAAAATAACGCCGTGGTATCGGCAGACCATTTAGGATCTAACCCTAAAATAGTACCCATAAAATTTTCACCGAACGATGGGTATTTTGCAATAAGGGCATCAACCTGTGGTATTATTTGGTTCGTATCAATGCTAAAAAAAGATTGTTCAAAACGCTGTGTAGTTAATGTTACTTTTACATTACTAACGTCGGGTATTTTATGTTGGTTGTTGCATGAAAATAACACAGCCAGTAATATCAAACTAATTATAAAACGCATACATTGAATATTTAACTTTACAAAACAAATAAAAACTTTTTCAACGTAAAGTTAATATTGAATTAACAGATTACTGAACATGAAAATATATTTAGCACAACAGAACTATCACATAGGTAATATTGAAGCCAATACACAAAAAATAATTGAGGCCATTTCAATAGCCAAAAAAGAGGGAGCCGATTTGGTATTATTCAGTGAACTTGCAGTGTGTGGCTATCCGCCAAGAGATTTTTTATATTTCAATGATTTTATTCAAAAATGCAACAAAGCCATTGAAAACATTGCTACACATGCTGATGGTATTGCTGTTTTAGTAGGTGCTCCTCATAAAAACGAAGCCTTTCAAGGAAAAGATTTATACAACGCAGCTTACTTTTTGGTTGATAAAAAAGTACAACAAATTATACATAAAACTTGTTTGCCTACTTATGATGTGTTTGATGAAGACCGTTATTTTGAACCAGCAACTACATGGAATATTGTGCACTATAAAGGCAAAAAACTAGCCGTTACTATTTGTGAAGATATTTGGAACTTAGGCGATAATCCACTGTACACAGTTTGTCCGATGGACCAGTTAATGGCGTTACAGCCAGATGTGATGCTGAATTTATCTGCATCACCGTTTGATTATACGCATGATGAAGACAGGCATGCCGCCGTAAAAGCCAATGTACTCAAATATAAAATCCCCCTTTTTTATTGCAATGGTGTTGGTAGCCAAACAGAAATTGTATTTGATGGTAACTCATTGGTGTTTGATAAGCATGCAAACCTATGTGGCAAACTAGCTTCATTTAAAGAAGATGCTCATGCTTTTGTATTGAATGATGATGGTACTATTGAAGGACAAGTGTTGCAACAAGCTACCAATGTACCCGATAAAGAATTAGTACCGGCTACTTTACAAGCAGCCTTAAATATGGAAGCCATTTACCAAGCATTGATACTCGGTATAAAAGATTATTTCGGTAAAATGGGTTTTAAAAAAGCAATAATAGGTAGTAGTGGTGGTATTGATAGTGCTGTAACATTAGCATTGGCTTGCGAAGCATTAGGTCCTGAAAATGTTACTGCCATTTTAATGCCTTCGCCGTACTCAACAGGTCATTCGGTTGATGATGCTACACAGCTGAGCAAAAATTTACAAAACGAATACCATGTAATGCCTATTGAAAATGTGTACGAATCTTTTTTACAAACACTATCACCCTTGTTTAAAGATTTACCCTTTAGCATTGCCGAAGAAAATATACAAAGTCGCAGCAGGGGTAACTTACTCATGGCTATTGCCAATAAGTTTGGGTATATTTTATTAAACACATCTAACAAAAGTGAATTAGCCACTGGTTACGGCACTTTGTATGGCGATATGGCTGGCGGTATTGGTGTGTTAGGCGATTGTTATAAAGTGCAGATATATGAATTGGCTGCTTACATTAATCGGCATAAAGAAGTTATTCCTAACAATATTATTACCAAGCCACCGAGTGCAGAGTTGCGACCAGGTCAAAAAGATAGCGATAGCTTACCTGAGTATGCGGTGTTAGATGCGGTGTTGTACCAATATATTGAATTACAGAAAGATCCTGCACAAATTAAAGCACTAGGTTTTGATGCAGCTTTAGTTGATAGGGTGTTAAAAATGGTGAACGTAAATGAATACAAACGTAACCAGTTTTGTCCCATAATAAGGGTATCGCCCAAAGCCTTTGGTGTTGGTAGGCGCATGCCCATTGTAGGAAAATATTTGAGTTGATGGTATGTTTGGTCACATTTTTGAATACAATCAAACCAATACAATTACTTGAACATAAAATATTAACAAACATTTTGTTGCAAAAATGTTGTAAGGCATTATTCTTATGAGCTTATACTGCAAATTTGCATCAGTTTAAATTTATACATAGCATATGTTACAAACCGCAGAAGATATTCGCCTGTTGAACGAAAAAATTAATCATGCAGCAGGTTTTGTGAGTCGTATCAACGATGAGTTGAGTAAAGTAATTGTAGGGCAACAAACCATGGTAGAGCGGCTCATGATTGGTATGTTAAGTAACGGACATGTATTGTTAGAAGGTGTGCCCGGCTTGGCGAAAACATTGGCTATAAAATCATTGTCACAAACCATACATGCCCAATTTAGTAGAATTCAATTTACGCCAGATTTATTGCCAGCTGATGTAATTGGTACTATGATTTACAACCAAAGCAAAAATGAATTTTATGTGCGTAAGGGTCCCATTTTTGCCAATTTTATTTTAGCAGATGAAATTAACAGAGCCCCGGCAAAAGTGCAAAGTGCTTTGCTAGAAGCCATGCAGGAGCGACAAGTAACCATTGGTGATGCCAGTTATAAATTACAAGAGCCTTTTTTAGTATTGGCAACGCAAAACCCTATTGAGCAAGAAGGTACTTATCCATTACCCGAAGCACAAGTGGATCGTTTTATGTTGAAAGTAGTGGTAGGGTATCCCTCAAAAACCGAAGAGCAATTAATTATTAGGCAAAATACACAAGGGTTGGTAGCACCTACCATCAATGCAGTAGCATCAGCATCAGAAATTATTGCGGCTAAAGAGTTGGTTCGTCAGGTATATGTTGATGAAAAAATTGAAAACTATATTTTAGATATTGTATTTGCTACACGTTTTCCGGAGAAATACAATTTGCAAAAATTAAAGCCACTCATTGGTTTTGGCGGTTCACCACGAGCAAGCATTAACCTTACATTGGCAGCAAAAGCCTATGCATTTTTAAATAAACGTGGTTATGTGGTGCCAGAAGATGTTCGTAATGTTTGTAAAGATATTCTACGCCATCGTATTGGCTTAACCTACGAAGCGGAAGCTGAAAATATCAATGTAGAGAATGTGATTGACGAAATTTTAAAAGCAGTAATGGTACCTTAATTATTTACAAAAATGAAATTCTTTACTTCAAAAAAAAATGCAGCAGCGGTGCCAAACACACCCATACAACAAGCATCTACCAATAATGATGCTACTGCTGCTATTTTAAAAAAAGTAAGAGAGCTCGAAATTAAAAGTAAAAAAATTACAACCCATTTATTTACTGGCGAATACCATTCAGCCTTTAAAGGCAAGGGTATGAGCTTTAGAGAAGTAAAAGAATACAGCGCTGGAGATGATGTAAGGTTTATTGATTGGAACGTAAGTGCTCGTTTTTCAACACCTTTTTCAAAAGTTTTTGAAGAAGAAAGAGAACTTACGTTGATGCTCATGGTAGATACGAGCACTAGCAATTTATTTGGAACCGTTGGCAAACGTAAAAAAGATTTAATTATTGAAATGGCGGCTATCATTGCATTTAGCGCTGTCAATAATAATGATAAAGTAGGTGTTATATTTTTTAGTGATAAAGTAGAACAATATATCCCTGCAAAAAAAGGAAGGGCACATGCCTTGTTTATAGTTCGTACTTTGCTTGGTATTCAACCTATATCAACTGGTACTGATATTGATGAAGCCATCAAGTATTTTAATAACACTACCCGTCAAAAAAGTATTGCATTTATTTTAAGTGATTTTTTGGCTACCGGCTACGAAAATGATTTGAAAGTAATTGGTAAAAAGCATGATGTAATTGGTTTAAAAGTGTACGATAAAATGGATATGCAATTACCCATGGCTGGCTTATTACCCTTGCAGGATAGTGAATCAGGTAAGCTCACGTGGGTAGATAGTGATAACGCAGCCGTTCGGTATCATTATCAACAACACTTTTTTGAGCAAACTGATATTTGCAAAACTTCGTTTAAAAAAGCTGGGGCCGATTTGTTGCACATACGAACCGATGATGATTACGTAAAAATTTTACAACAGTTTTTTGCTAAAAGAAAGTAATAAAAGTATGGGTCTAATCAATAAATATATAAAATTGATGTTGTTGTGCTGCATTTGTTTTATTGTCAAATGGGCTTCGGCACAAACCATGCAAACTGCTGTTGATAAAAAAGATATTTTGATAGGTGAACAAATTACCTACCAGTTCAGCATAAACTTACCTGATCAAACTTATAAGGTTGCATTCAATATACCTGATAGTTTATCACATTTTGATGTTGTTCAAAAAACGGCTGTTGATACTGTTGATAAAAATGGGCAATACCAATGGCAACAAAAAATTATTTTTACCAGTTTCGATTCTGGCTCGTGGACCTTTCCTCCATTGAGTTATAAAATAAATCACCTTAACACCGCATCGCAAGTATTGTATACTGATACTTTTAGGGTGAATGTAGGTTACATGCCACTTGATAAAAATGGTACCCCACGTGATATTAAATCAATTGTAGAGGTTGAATTTTTTGATTGGTTTTGGGTATATGTTGGTGCTGCTATATTGGTGGGTATGGTATTGCTTTTCTTTATTATACGATACATCATCAAACGTAAAAAAAATAAACCCGTATTATCAAATGCTTTATCAGCTTATGAAGAAGCTATGGAGGCGTTAGCGCAACTACAAAAAGCGAATGAAAACGCAAGTATATCTACCAAACAATACCATACATCATTAGCGACCATTTTTAAAAATTATTGTAGCAAAAAAAGTAAAGCTAATTTACAAAGTAGCACTACGGCTGAAGTGTTGCGTACCTTGCAAAACATGGCTTTGCAAGCAACCACCGCAGCACAAACGGCAGAAGCACTGCAAACAGGCGATGCAGTTAAGTTTGCTAAGTATCACCCGAGCTATACAGAAAACGAAGTAGCACTATCGTTTTTAAAAAATACCATCAACGAAATAGAACAATCATCTCTTAAACAATAACCTTGGTTTTCGATTATTTTCAAAATATCATTTTTGCACAACCTTATTTTTTTGCGTTGTTTTTATTGATACCAATACTTATTTTTTGGTACATAAAAAATAATAAGCAAACGGCAGCTATAAAAGTATCAACAACTTCGGCAAAGGGGTTAGGTTCTTTTAAAGCAAGTATGCGGCATACACCTTTTGTATTTCGTTTATTGGCCATAGCTTGTATTATAGTAGCATTGGCTAACCCACAAACCCGTAACGATGAACAGCATGCTGAAGGCGAAGGCATTGATATTATGTTATGTATTGATGTGAGTGGTAGTATGACCGCTCAAGACCTTACCCCTAACCGTTTAGAAGCTGCTAAAGCCGTAGCTATTGATTTTGTGAACAAACGTACTACAGATAGAATAGGTGTGGTAATTTTTGCTGGCGAAAGCTTTACCCAATGCCCCTTAACTACAGATCATAATGTGCTTATAGCCTCTATTCAAAACATTCACAATGGTTTATTAGAAGATGGTACAGCCATAGGTTCTGGCTTAAGCACCAGTATTGATCGGCTACGTAACAGTAAAACGGCCTCAAAAATTGTGGTGTTATTAACTGATGGTGAAAATAATGGCGGTTTAATTGACCCAAAAACAGCTAAAGAAATTGCCAAAGCTTTTGGTGTAAAAGTGTATACCATTGGTGTAGGTACTGATGGCCTAGCGCCACAGCCAGTGCAAACGCCTTTGGGTGTTCAAATGCAATCTGTAAAGGTTTCTATTGATGAAAAACTACTAACCCAAATTGCTACTGAAACAGGTGGACGGTATTTTAGGGCAAAAGATAATGAAGGGCTCAATGGCATTTACGCTACTATTGATGCCCTCGAAAAATCGAAAATTGAAATTACCACCACTACCCGTTTTACTGATAAATTTTTACCTTTTGCCATTGGAGCAGCCTTTTTTTTACTCATAGAAATTTTATTGCGTTACCTCGTTTTTAGAAAATTTCCATAGCATTTATTTATAACTTGCAACTATGCAGGCAACAGTGTACAGATCAACCGGTAGTTGGTATATTTTAAAAAACGATAAAGGCGAATTTTTAAATGCTCGTCTTAAAGGCAAATTAAAAATTAAAGGTATTACCTCTACCAATCCTATTGCGGTTGGTGATGTGGTGGAGTTAGATGAAGATGCTGAAGAAGATAGCTTTGTTATCTCAAAAATTTACGACCGTAAAAATTATATCAATCGGGTTTCACCACATAACAAAAACCTGCACCATATTGTAGCTTCAAATCTCGATCAATCATTACTCTTTGCCACTTTAAAAGACCCTAAAACCTCATTCGGTTTTATTGATCGTTTTTTAGTTACGTCAGAAGCATATAAAGTACCAGCCATCATCGTCTTTAATAAATGCGATTTGTATACAGACGATGAACAACAAAAATTTGAAGCTGCACAACAACGCTACGAAGCCATTGGTTATAAAATAATGAAAATGAGCATCCAACAAAAAATAGGAATCGATGCTGTAAAAAATTTATTAGCCAATAAAATTACGCTGCTCAGCGGCCACTCCGGTGTGGGCAAATCAACATTTATTAATGAAGTATTTCCTGAGTTATTACTACGTACACAAGAAGTAAGCGATTGGAGCGGAAAAGGCTTACACACCACCACCTTTGCTGAAATGTTCGATTTACCAACAGGCGGTAGTATTATTGATACGCCAGGTATACGTGAAATGGGTTTGGTTGATGTACCACAACATGAACTAGCGCAATATTTCCCTGAAATGAGGGCCGTTATGAACAACTGTAAATTCAACGACTGTGTGCATTATAACGAGCCGGGCTGCGCTGTTAAAGCGGCTGTAAATGATGGGGTTATTTCTGAAGAACGTTACACAAGTTACCTTACTATAAAAGATACCATTGAAGATAAACTGTATTAAAACTTTTTGCCACCTTTGTACTTCGATTTGCTAGCGGCTTTTAAAGCTTTAGGGTCGCCAGATGCTAGTTTTTCAGCACCTTGAGCACTGCCACTTGTAGGGCAACCATATTTTTCACTCTTTCTAAATAAAGAGCAACTGCTTATTAAAGTAATTACCGTAACAGCAAGTATAATTTTTTTCATAATTCAAATTTACATTATTAAATATACATCCTTTATTTAAACCAATTGCTATACATAATGTAGTTATCAGCAATGCGGTTTATTTCGCCACGTACCAAATCTTCACTTACCATTTTTACTTTTTTTGCAGGTACACCAGCCCAAATACTACCCTTTTCTATCACCGTTCCTTCAAGCACTACTGCACCTGCAGCTATAATACTGTTACTGCCCACTTTTACATTATCCATCACAATACTGCCCATACCAATCAACACATTATCATCAATGGTGCAGCCGTGCACCAAAGCATTATGCCCAATGCTAACATTATTACCAATAATGGTTTTTGTTTTTTCGTATGTGCAATGTATAACCGCACCATCTTGCACATTTACTTTATTACCCATCACAATGCTGTTTACATCGCCTCTTACAACAGCATTAAACCATACACTGCATTGGCTACCCATTACTACATCGCCAACAATAGTAGCGTTGGGTGCTACAAAACAATCATCACCTATAGTGGGTGATACGCCTTTTACCGGTAATATAAGTGCCATGTTTTTTATTTCAAAAGTACTACTTTATGTTTATTGTTAGGGGCTTTGGGAGTTAGGTAATATGGCAACAGCGGTTCGCCCTACGCCTACAATGTTTGGCTCGTGCCTCACCAAACGATTTTCGGCTCCCGGCGCAGCCCTTCGGCTTTTTTGCTTTTTGCAACAAGGGCAATTCAATAACTTTGCAGCATGACCAACAGACAGTTATTTTTAAACCACGTAGGACAAACTTCTGAAGCGCCACTATGCCTCAATATTGTAAAAGCTGAGGGTAGTTATATGTGGGATGCAGATGGAAAAGCTTATATTGATTTAATTGCAGGTATCAGTGTTTGTAACGTAGGGCATAGGCACCCCAAAGTGGTAGATGCTATTAAGCAACAAGCAGATGATTATTTACATATTATGGTGTACGGTGAGTTGGTCGAAAACCCACAAGTGGCTTATGCAAAGGCTTTAACAACACATTTGCCTGCAAGTTTAAATGCCGTTTTTTATACAGCTAGCGGTAGTGAAGCTACCGAAGGTGCTATGAAGTTAGCAAAACGTTTTACCAACCGTACACAAATCATATCTTTTAAAAATAGCTACCATGGTAGTACACAAGGGGCATTAAGTGTAATGGGTAGTGAGTATTGGCAACAAGCTTTTAGGCCTTTGTTGCCAGATGTGTTGCAACTGCGTTATAATAATTTTGATGATTTACAACATATTACGGAACGTACAGCCTGTGTAATTGCTGAAACCATACAAGCAGAAGCAGGTATATTAAAACCCACCAATGGGTGGCTTTCGGCATTGCGTAATCGTTGTACTGAAGTTGGTGCGTTGTTGGTGTTAGATGAAATTCAGTGTGGCTTTGGCCGTAACGGCACGTTATGGGCTTTTGAGCAGTTTAATGTAGTGCCAGATGTATTGTTGCTGGGCAAAGCATTAGGCGGTGGTTTGCCCTTAGGTGCCTTTGTAGCTGATAAAAAATTGATGGATACTTTATCTTATAACCCAGTGTTAGGTCATATTAATACTTTCGGTGGTCACCCATTAAGTTGTGCTGCAGGGTTGGCGGCTTTTAATGCTTTAATCAACGAAAATATGATAGCAGGTGTAGCAGCCAAAGAAGCTAAGTTTAGGCAATTGCTACAACACCCAAGTATAACGCATATTAACAGTGCAGGTTTAATGATGGCCGTATTTACGAAAGATTTTGCCACTAATAAAAAATTAATTGATGCTTTTATAGAAGCAGGTGTATTTACCGACTGGTTTTTATTTGCCAGTAATGCCTTTAGGGTTTGTCCGCCTTTAAACATACCCGATGCTACTATTGAAGCGGCTTGTAGTATTATGCAGCATATATTAAACAGTAATTGATTTAGATAATTTTTAATTTGTAATGTATTATAAGTAATGACCACTCTTGAAATAATCATACTATTTAGTGGCATTTTCTTATCATTTACTTTTTTGCAATTAGTTGATTTTTTTGGGATAAAATTACCCTTACAATTAATAATACCAGGTATTAGCTTAGTAGCGACGTTGGTTTATATTTTATTAAAAGTAGATGGTGATTTTTTTTACCTAAGTGTTGGGTTTTTAACAACGCCCATACTTGTTTTTTTACTATTTCACTTCTTTGATTGGCTTTCACTACTTCTACACAAAGAAACATTGCGATTACACTATAGGGGCGCCACCAATAGAAAGCACCAAGTTTTATATGGTATTACAGGTAAACCTTATAAAATTACTGATACACTATTTACTTTTATTATTACTTTGGCCATTATGTTATGGGCTCCTTTATTCGCAAGTTTATGTGTGCATTTTGTAAAATGATGCAACGTCATATACTTTGTTAAAACTTACTTCATTTTATTTTTTTTAAGCTGTGGGTTTAATTGTATTGAAATTTTCTTTTACTTTGTTATTCAAAGTGCTTTTTATGAATGAACAACAACAAGCAGCAGCAGCTATTGAGCATATAAATACCATGATGGAACGCAGCAGTCGTTTTATTAGTTTGAGTGGTTGGAGCGGCATTAGTGCAGGTATTTGTGCATTGGTAGGGGCTTGGTTAGCCTATCCCTATACTACATTGCAAAAATCATTATTTATTAATGAACGTTTAGCAACAGAGCAGTTAATGGCCAATAGTTATGCCGTTTTGTTAAACACTTGGTTATTTTATATTGCATTGGGCACATTTGTAATGGCTTTTGCAACAGCATTTATATTTACATGGCGTAAAAGTAAGCAACAGGGTGTGCCATTATGGGGCAGTACCGCTAAGCGTTTAATGATCAACGTAAGCGTACCATTATTGGTGGGTGCTATTTTTTTAATGCATATGGTAGGGCATGGCACGTTGGGTTTAGTAGCACCGGGTTGTTTAATTTTTTACGGATTGGCATTGGTAAATGCTAGTAAATATACTTTGCATGAAATTCGTTATTTAGGTTATGCACAAATTATTTTAGGTATTGTAAATTGTTGGTTTGAAGGGTATGGTTTATATTTTTGGGCATTGGGTTTCGGTATCATGCATATTGCTTATGGTATTTATATGTGGGCTACTTATGAAAAAAATACTTCAGCATCGTAATCGTTATGAACAATCCTATACAAGCTTTAAATAAATTATTTGATAGTAGGGTACGCCTTGGTATAATGAGTGCCCTCATGGTAAATAGCCATGTAAATTTTAATAGCCTTAAAGAGTTGTTAGATATTACAGATGGTAATTTAGCCAGTCATTTAAAAGCGTTGGAAGAGCACCAAATTATTAAAGTTGAAAAAGGCTTTATAGGTAAAAAAACAAATACTACCTATACATTAACCAAACTAGGTGAAAAACAATTTAAAGCGCATATTGCTGCCCTTGAAGCGATGATTAAAGCCACTAAGTAATTTTTTTTGTATTAATACTTTGAAATACAAAGCACTTTTAATTAAATAAAACATGTATCATTTTTTAAAACAAATTCGATCTGCATTATTGGTGTTTTTAACCCATCATTTGGCTTTACCATTTTTAAAAATAGTGCGTAAGCCGAAGCCTTTTCCTTACAGTATGCAACAACTTTCAGCCATGCCACAAGGTAGCTTGGGCTTTGCGTTACAACAGTTTTTAGTACAACGAAATTTACAGTTGTTGCCTTATTATGCCAAACATGATATAAAGCATATCTTATTACAATACGATACTACTGATGAAGGAGAAGTGTGCTTACAAACATTTATGCTGGGTAATGGCCATGTATCTTTTCCTGTTATAGCTACGGTGTTATATGGGTTTATTACCATGCCTGAGTATTGGCGGCAGTTTAGAATTGCCTATCGAAGCGGTAAACAGGCCAGTGATTTAAGTACATGGGATTGGTTTGCTATTGTACCGCAACCTACCGAACATTTACAACATTTAATATTCAACAAATAACGCATCATGAAAAAATTATTTGTATCCATTTTATTCGCTATTGATGGATTACGCTACGCATTTACATCAGAAAAAAATTTTAAAATAGAATTAAGTGTAGCATTGATAGTGATTTGTATGGGGTTGCTATTATCATTTTCCTACGCAGAATGGCTTATTGTTTTACTTAATATTGGCGCTGTTTTATCAGCTGAAATTTTTAATACAGCTATTGAAAAAGCTTGTGATTTTGTAGCGGATAGCCTGCACCCTCTTATAAAAATTATAAAAGATACCGCAGCTGGCGCTGTGTTAGTAACAGGCATCATTGCTGCTATTTGTGGCGTACTCATTTTTGGTAAGCATATTATCATCTTATTTCAAACCGTATAAATTTAATTAAATGAAATATACATCATTAATACTTTTGCTAGCTTGTATGTTGGTATTATTAGGGGTAAGGGTGGCTTTAAGTGAAACCGTCACTTATGTATTTTTAATATGGAATGTTTTTTTGGCTTTCGTACCGTATTATTTAAGTAATTTTTTCGTGCAAGCTCTTCCAAAAATTTCATTTAAAACAACCCTACTTTTTATTGCATGGCTATTGTTTTTACCCAACTCGTTTTATGTAATTACAGATTTTGTTCATTTAAAAGAACGGGTTGTAATACCTATTTGGTATGATGCTATGTTACTTTTTACAGCCACTTTTACCAGTTTATTGTTGGGCTTATCATCATTGATAAATGTTGAAATGTATTTACAAAAAATAGTTACAAAGCAAATGAGTTACATCATTATAATTGGTTGTTTATTTTTAAGTGGTTTTGGTGTTTATTTAGGCAGGTTTTTGCGTTTTAATAGTTGGGATGTATTGCAGCAACCATCGGTTTTAGTAATAGAAATTTATGACAGATGTGTTAATCCTTTGCAACATTTACGTACTTGGAGTGTAGCCATTGTATTTACATTTTTTACCGCTTGTTGTTGGTTAATTTTTAAAAATTTCAAACATCGTTCTCAACCTACTGTAAAATAATAAGTGGCCAACTTTTAATGTTGACCACTTTTTTATGCTATATAAAATTGTATTAAAAATCTAACCCTAGTGATAAATAAGTAACTGGTTTGCCTTTAAAGAAACCGTTCATTTGCCAGCCAGCATCAAACTTAATAAAGTAGCCAAGCAAAGTGCTACGTGCACCAAACCCATAACCACCAGCAAACGGACCAACACCACCTGCTTTTACATTAACAGTAACAGGGCCGCCGTTTGAGTAAACAATGTTAGGGCGTTTAATGCCTTGGTATGTTCCGTTCCATGCCGTACCTAAATCAATGAACTGTGTTAATTGAAAGTTTCTGATAAAGGCATTGTTGATGGTTTTATCAAATAAGGTGGTAAACACAGGTAACCTAAATTCACTATTTATGACCACCGCATTGTTTCCACTAGCAATATTTTGTATAAAGCCTCTCATGTTAACTGCCAAACTTTGGAATGCATAGTTTTGATCAGTAGCTGGCGGATTGTTGGTAATAAAATAACGGTCGCTACCATCTTTCTTTACATTGTTACCAAACATTAACCAACCATCAACACCACCTAAATAGTAAATGAGTTTTTGGTTACCAAAACTAAAATCACCTGCTGCTCTACCAGCCCAAATAAAGTTTTTATAAATAGGATAGTACACCCTAGCATCAAAACCAATATTGTATGTGTTTGGTCCATCAGAAAATTTTACTTTGCTAATTTGCCTATTAAAATCAGCATATACTTTTGCCCTTTCACCATGGTAAATATTCATAGCTGTATTGATGCTATTATCATACACAAATTCTAAATGCGATGTTTGGTACAAGGTTTTATTATTATCGAAGGTTAATGAAATCGGTAATAATTGATTGGCCTGTACAAACTGATTATCTGACCGTATACCAGTACTAAAACGTATGCTTTTAGTTTCATCAAATGGGTATGAAATATTGGCTTGGTATAAGTTGGTATATTGTTTACCATCTAAAAATATAGGCGAACTAGAGCCGGTTGTTACTTGAAACCCTATTGACTGTACATTACGGTAATAGGTTAAACCCCAATCAATTCTTCTTTTTAAATTTTGATAGTTAAGCAACCACTCATTATCTTTTAAATTAGTGCCTATTTTAAAGCCACCATTTATTTTAATATCTTCCATTAAATCAGATGTGCCTAATCTAAACAAGCCGTTCAGCGGTGAGCCACTGTTCAACATAATTGGGCCTGAACCTCCAAGGTAAGGTGAATAACGATTGAGTAAGATGCTGCTGTTCAATGCAACAGAACCATAATCAACTGAAAACTTTTTAGGTTTATAAGGATACAGTTTTACTCTTTCTAAAACCTTATCATCATCTTTTAAAACTTGGGTTGGCGCTGGCTGAGTATTATTGGTTTTTGAACTATCCGTATCCGGCTTGCTGAACTCGTTTTGAAAAACATCTTGCTGTTCTAACTTTTTAATAGTTTCAGCACTTGGGGGTGTGGCATCTTTACTTTGAATATCAGCTTTGGTAGTTGTTAACCTACTTTCTCTCATTAACTTTTTAGCATATTCAGTAGGTTGAGCAGTTACATTACGGCGCCTTAAAGTATTGTCATCAATTTTAAGTTTGTACAATATCTTTTCATCACTTTGTCTGGTTACTTCACTTACTTGATTATTATCACCGGCAATTCTTGTTTCTGCTAATGAACTTGGGTAATTAGTTAGAGGGAAGGTATATGTTGAATCTGACGTTACTGCAACTATGGCAACAGAATCCACATCCGTTTTCTTAAACACTTTAAGCGTACTATCAACCTGCTTTTCAGTTGGGTTACGTAAAATTTCATCATTTATAATGACCAATGTGTCAAGCCCTTCTGATTTTGTGGTAAAGAAACCTGCGTAACGGTTTTTGATACCATTTTCATCACTTACAAAAGTAAAGTGATTATTATTGTATTGAGCAGGGTAACGGGCATTACCATACTTTAAATTGGTTAACTGCGTTATTTGATTAAGCTCAGGTTTATCGCCAAAATCGGTAATTAAAAATATGTTGAAACGGTTGTTGCTTGGTAACACTGTATCGCCTGTTTTAGCAGCTGGGCTTGGGCGGTTACTACTGAAAATAATGCCCGTTTTGTTTGGAAATGCCACAAACGATGCATCTAAATTATCATAAACATCATTAGTGATTTTGGTTACTTTATCTTTTTCAATAGCAAACGTATAAATATCTGCATGGCCATTTTTTACAGCAGATAATAATAGCGTACGGCTATCAAGCATATATTTTACATCTTGTACTTGGTCAAACTCTTCTGTTAAATCGTAGTTGTATGTTTTAAAATTGCTCAATACATCATACACAAATAATTTAAGCTTGCCTTCTGTTTTATAAATTACAGAAATACGAGTGCCTTTGGGGTCCCATGCTACAATAGGGTAGCTAGGGTTAATTTCTGCTTCGTATGAACGAGTACCGTATTTTAATAAGGTTTTGTTTTCGTAACCACTATTTAAAATCAAACGAACTTTACCTTTTTTGAATTGCGTAACAACGTAATCGTTATTTTTTTTGTTAGGATTTACATTGAAACGATAATAATTAAGGCGTTTACTGATATCGAAACCATCAATATAATTGCCTTTAGGGTAAGCCCTACGCTTTATTACATCTTTAGAATACTTATCATCTTGGTACTCCATAAATTGCTGCTGTAATTCTTTAAAACTGAGTTTGGTAATTTGCCTACTAGCTTTGTTTAAGTTTTTGTAGATACGGGCTAAATATAAAAAGTACGTTACGTTCTCTTTTTTATATTTCTCTTCAATAAAATACCAAAATGCATGGCCAGCAATATCGGGTTTATCAAATGCGAACGATGAAAATTTTGTGTAGTTACCGCTTAAAATTTCACTTTTTAGTTCATCATCCAAATCAGTACTCCAGTTTTCGCCTAAGTAACGTACATAGCCATCTGTAAGCCATTTTGGTAAATCAAGCAAAGTTTGGTTACTAGCTACTTCGCCTAAATCGTCGCCAAACAATACATTTTTTGTAATAATATCAGCAATGCCTTGGCGTATTTGGCGCTTTAGGTTGTAGTGATTGGCATCGTAATAAACCACCATTTTGTTGTTAACTAAAGTGGTTACATTGCCTGCACTGATGATATCTGTTTCGAGTCCGATGTTGGTTTGCTTTCTATCAGCATAATCATTGTACAATATAATATTGGCACGGCGTTGTAAGCTATACTCAGCAGCAGCTTCTAATTGAGGCAACTCTTTTTCTGCTGCTTGTACTACAAATTTTGCTAGCTCTTGTCCACCTTCGTAAAAGTATACATTGAAGTTTTGGGATTGGTAATATTGCCATTTCAGTTTTTTATACTGTACCCTGTTTTTACCAAAAGTAACTGCATTTACCTGTGCTTTACTGGCTAATTGGGTTAATATGAAAAACAATGAAATAAAAAATATTCTACTGAACTTTGCCATACTTATCTATTATATTGAGTCTTAAAATTAGTTTATTAAATATTACCATTAAAATCATTTTAAAATAAGCAAAATGCTCACTGTAAAATCATTCGAATTTAGCCCTATTCAAGAAAATACTTACGTACTTTATAACGAATTTAACGAGTGTATTATCATTGATCCGGGTTGTTATTTTGACAGTGAAAAAGAGGCATTGTCGCAGTTTATTACGCAAAAACAACTAACTCCAAAGCTTTTGGTGAATACCCATTGCCACCTTGACCATGTTTTTGGTAATAAATACGTTGCGGAGCAATACCAGCTTATTTTACATATACATACGTTAGAAAAGCAAGTATTAGACTTTGCCCCTGCCAGCGGTTTAATGTACAATATGCCGTTTGATAATTATAGCGGAGCTTTTATTTATATTACTGAAAATGATACATTATCAATTGGTGATGATGTTTTGAAAATATTTTTTACACCCGGCCATAGCCCAGGGAGTGTAAGTTTTTATAATGAAGCTGGAGGTTTTGTGATTGGAGGCGATGTGCTTTTTAAAAATAGTATTGGCCGTACGGATTTACCTGGTGGCAACTATGAGCAGCTCATACAAAGTATACAAACACAATTAATGGTATTGCCTAATGATACAAAGGTGTACAGCGGACATGGCCCAGTAACAACCATTGGTGCTGAGCGTTTGAATAATCCTTTTTTGCAGTAAAAAATTGAAAAAAAGCCGCCAAAGCAATTAGCTTTGGCGGCTTAAAAGCTATTTAGCCAGTAGTTGCAACTGTTGTTGCAACTACTGCAGCAGCTTGTGCATTTTGCATGCTTTGGGCACCATTACTTTCGTTGCCAGCATTACCTATACTTACAAAACCATAACCCCAACCCTTTAACTCATTTAACCAAACTAGAGAACCATCTTTAGTATTAAGGCATATTAAAATGCCAGTAACACCAATGTAAAGTTTATCATCTTCAACAGTAATTTGACCAATACTGTAATTTAAACTTTTACCTACGTAGGTTTTTAGTTTTATTTCCCATACAATGCTACCATCTTTTTTATTAATAGCAGCCACTCGTCCGTTTGAAAGAATATACAATACAGCTATTTTTTTCATAATATTATTTTAATTGTTTTAAGATTTCATTGATGGCCCTATCGAGTTGAGGGTCTTTATTTTGTAGTTTATCTTCAAATGTATTGAGCACTTTAATATCTGGCTGTACGCCATTTATTTCCAAATCTTTACCATCTAAAGTGTAACAGCCCCAACTTGGTAACCGAACGGATGATCCATCAACCAAACCTGCGCTAGTTGTAAAAATGATCCAACGGTAGGTTTCGTTACCAATTATGGTACCTAGCTTTAGTGCTTTAAAACCATTGGCGGTCATTTCGGCATCGCTTAACGATTGTTCATTAATCAATAAAACAATTGGTTTATCACTTGGTGCAAAGTTGCTTTGGTTGGCTAAACTTCCTTCACGGTATTTCCATTTTAAATATGATTTTTGGGCTAAAAATTTCAATACTTCATCATGAACATTACCACCTGTGTTGTAACGTAAATCAAGTATTAAAGCTGCTTTATTATTGAGTTCTTGCGTCATATCAATTATAAAGTTTTCTAACTCACTTGTACTCATATTTTTCATGCAGCTGTATGCAATACGATTGTTACTTTTTTCATCAACACGTTTTTGGTTGTTTTGAATCCACTCGTCGTACAAATTATTAAAGAGGTTTACTTGAGGGTGTATTTTAGTAACTATCTCTTGTATACCTCTTTTAAAAGTGAGTGTAATTTCTTTGTCTATTGATGGTTTGCTGAAATAATAATTTCTATCAATGTTTTCATCAACACTTTCATTATTTACTTTCACCAATACGTCGCCAGGTAATACATCAACATTTTTTTTATCCGCATTACTTCGTTTAACAACATACTTTACTTTATAAGGGTTATTATTTTCGAAAATAATACCAGTTTCCATAGTACGATTTTGTAAACTAATGGTTTCGTCATCACCCGATGTATTAAAACCTTGGTGCGATGAGTTGAGTTCGCCTAACATATCGTTCAGCAATACCCTAAGGTCGGCTCGGGTATTAAGGTATGGCAAATAAGTTGCGTAGGTTGCTTTTGTTTTTTTCCAATCAACCCCATGGAAATTTTCATCGTAGTAATTAATTTCCATTTTGGCCCAAGCTTCTTCGAAAATTTGTGCAAACTCGGCTTGTAAATTTCTTCTGAAAGTATTGCTGATGTTGATGATGTCAGCCTTATTGCCATCTAAATTTAATTTGTTGATAGCTCCTCCAGCTAGTACAAAATATTTGTCACTTATGGCAACAATATCTGAGGTTCTATCAGCCCCAATTATTTTTTCAGTTTTGTTTTCTTCAAATGGTTCAATTACAGTTTTCCATAAACTGTTACGGCCTTCGCTGTGGTCGCTGTTATATAAAACATATGTTTTATCGCCCTTTTGTAAAACGGCAATTAGTTCTTGTGAACCAAAAGCTGGGCTCACCAAATTAATGCGGTTCATAATATTATCAGCATCAATAGAAACCGTTACATCAGTGGGTGTTTTTTTGGTGGTATCTTTCTTTTCATCTTTAAACAAATCATTGTACTTGTCTGATTTAAAAGGCTCATCTATTTTTTCTAAAGCTAGGCTGTATATGTGAGGATTATCCTGACCTAGCGGATAGGCAGGTTTTAAACGAGCACTTTCAAAATAAATGTATTGGCCATCTGGCGACCACATAGGGCTTGCCTCTGTAATGCCTGTATTGGTGAGGTTAATGGTTTTGTGTGATTGTAAATTATGAACCATTATATCTTGCTCAAATGCATGGAATGCTGTAAACATTACATATTGGTCACCCGGTGAAAAACTTGGTGCTGAATTTTGGAAGCCCCAAATTTCTTCTTTCACCAAAGTGCTGTTTTGCAACGTTTTTAAATCAAGCAATCGCACTTCATCTCTACCACATAAATAAACAGCTTGGGTACGTTCTTTATTGAGGGCAATATTGCGACCGTCTTTATTTTCGTTAGTAATTTGTTTTAATGCAGTTTTACCATCGGCCCCAATAGTATACCAATTTAGGTAACCATTAATGGTTTGGTTAAATAAGAGTGTTTTATTATCGCTCAACCATTTTACTTCAATGGCTCTTTCAGTATTGCCTTTATTTATTTGTTGGGTAAATTTTCCTTCTACATCACTTACAAACAATTCTCCTCGGCTAGTAAAAGCCATTTTTTTACCGTCGGGTGATATATCAAAATTGGAGATTCTACCCCTTACTTCAAAGTCTTTCTCTTTACCTAAAATGCTATTGCGGTTAAGGGTGATGTTTAATTTTTTTTCATTTTTTGATGCTACATCATACACCCATAATTGATAATTTTTTTCAAAAACAACAGTACCACCATTTGCATTTACTTGTGGCGATTTTATCGATGTTTTAAACTGGGTGAGGGCTGTTTTTTTACCATTATCTAAACTATATAAATTGTATTCGCCATTGGTTTCATCAGAAATAAAATAACAGCGACCGTTTTTATCAATCGTAATTCCAAAATCTTTTCCTTCCCAAGTGGTGTACTTTTTATACTGTTTTGTGTTTATGTTATAAGACTGAATATCAGGATTAAATGCACCTTTATAGCGCTTGCGTTGAACTTGGTTGCTGCTTTCCCAAGTATCATTAAAAAATATTTCTCCCGATGTTGGGTGTGCTGCCAAATTATGATCATACTGAAAAAAGTAATCGCCAAAAATTCGGGTTGGTGTACCGCCTTTTGCATTTACTTTATAACCAGCAATTTGCCCCATACGGTTGCTGTTAAAATATATCTCTTTACTATCCCAACTCCAACTACTTACCTCATCATTACCGCTGTGAAAAGTAATTTGCTGAATATTGCCACCATCAATTGGCATAACAAATACATCATTATTACCAAATTGACGTCCCGTAAATGCAACCAATTTACCGTCTGGCGAAACCCTTGCATTTGTTTCGTAGCCTTGCATAGCTGTAAGCCTTGTTGCTTCTCCATTTTTAATAGATGCTTTCCACAAATCGCCTTCAAAGCTAAAAATAACGGTTTGTGCATCAGGTGTTAAGGTTGGGCTACTTAAAAAATAGGCTTCGTTGTTTTGAGCGTTGCTATTAAATTGTAACGCAATACATGCTAAAGCGCAAAAAAATAATTTCATGTATAATAGTTTTGTAAAGTGAATATACATTGTAAAAAGTGTTTTGTTATACCGTTCATCTATTTTGAAACTAAAATCTGTTTGTTTTAAACTTTATTGCATTTATAACATCTTATATTTTCTACTAATAGGTACTTTTATAAAAATATTTTTATGGAGCTTGTTTTTGGTTTTTTGAAGATATATGGCATAACTATTTTGAGGTATGTAGTTTTTGCAGGAGTACCCTTTTTTTTATGTTATCACTTTTTTAAACAATCATTCAATCGTAGTCAAATTCAGCAACGATTACACAATAAAAAGCAATATGTAAATGAAATTATACATTCGCTACAATCAAGTGTGGTTATAGCTTTGGTGGGTATGTTATTTGTTTATTCGCCTTTAAATAAGTACACATTAATGTATAAAAATTTACATGATTATCCGTTATGGTGGGTTCCTTTAAATGTATTGTTGGCCCTCATTATACACGATACCTATTTTTATTGGATGCACCGCTTATTACATCATAAAAAAATATTTAAATATACTCACTTGGTGCACCATCAATCAACCAATCCTTCTCCTTGGGCTTCATATTCTTTTCACATATTGGAGGCTTTTACTGAAGCATTGATTTTGCCAATTTTATTGTTCACCATGCCTATGCATATACTTAGCATTTTCTTGTTCACCTTATCATCATTTATCATAAATGTTTATGGCCATTTAGGGTTTGAAATAACGCCCAAGTGGTTTAGAAATTCTGTGTTATTTAAAGTGCTCAACACTTCTGTATACCACAATATGCACCATCATCATTTTAAAGGTAATTATGGGCTTTATTTTCGATTTTGGGATCGTTTGTTAAAAACAGAGCATCCTAATTATGTTAAAGATTTTGATGCTTTACAACAGCAGCGCTTTCCTAATTAACTGTTTTATTACTTGCAATCGTTAAATTTTTTGAGTGCCACTATTGAGTGGCATTGTTTTTTCAATATACCTCAAAAAAGATTTATGAAATTATACATCAAATACATGGTGAGTAATTGTTGCAAGTTGATGGTAAAAGAAAAATTATCAGCGTTAGGATTAACAATCAAAAATGTTGGTTTAGGAGAAGTGGACATTGATGGCGATGTAGATGTTACTCAGTTAAGTGTTATACAAAAAACATTGCATAAAATGGGCTTGGAGTTAATGATTGATAATAAATTGATTCAAATTGAGCGAATTAAAACTGCTATCATTGATATGGTGCATTACTCTAACGAGGCGCCTGAAAAAACATACTCTGCCTACATTAGCGAAAAATTGGAAGGTGATTATCCTTACATGGCGAATTTGTTTAGCGAAACCACTGGTTATACCATACAACAATTTATCATCGTACAAAAAATTGAACGAGCCAAAGAATTAATTACCTACAATGAGCTATCATTATCAGCAATCGCCACTAAATTGCACTATAGTAGTTTAGGTCATTTTTCAAACCAGTTTAAAAAAGTAACCGGTTTAACACCTAGTTTTTTTAAAGCGCTGAAAACAAAAAAGCGGTTGGCGTTAGATGAAATACTGAAAAACAGCACTAAAAATTAATGAAGCACCATGCAGCAATTAAAAGTAGCACTTGATTGGACGATAAATACGAACCACACTGGTTTTATTATAGCAGCAGCGTTGGGTTTTTATAAAGATGTGGCTATCGATGTTTCTTTTCAATTACCTAGTGATGATAATTATGCTATTACACCAGCAAAAAAAGTGGAATTACAACTAGCTGATGTGGCTTTATGTCCGTTTGAAAGTGTAATTAGTTACCGTACCAAAAAGCAACCTTTTAATGCGATTGCAATTGCTACCATTTTTAAAGAAGATGTTAGTAGTGTGGTAGTTTTAAAAGACAGTGGCATTACCTCACCTAAACAATTGGTGGGTAAAAAATATGCATCATACAAAGCCAAGTATGAAGATTTGATTGTGCAGCAAATGGTAAATAATGATGGCGGTGAAGGTGCTGTAGAAATTATTTATCCTGATAAATTAGGTATTTGGGATACGTTGCTAGCTCATAAAGCAGCTGCTACTTGGATTTTTGATAACTGGGAAGGTGTAGCCGCAGCAACAGAAGGCATTGCTACCACCCATTTTAAATTGAGTGATTATGGTATCCCTTATGGATACTCACCCGTATTGTTAGTAAATGAACATGTAGCATTTGCAAATGAACATACGTATAAAAATTTTTTACAAGCCACCAAAAAGGGTTACTTATATGCAGCTAATCATATTGATGAAGCTGTTGCTATTTTAAAAAAACATGTACCGCCGCCTTATAATGCTGAAGACTTTTTAAGGGCAAGCCAGCAATACTCCAATAAATATTATGGCAACGAACAAAATTGGGGTATTATGGAACCTGACAAAGTAACCGCTTATTTGCAATGGATGCAAACACAGCAAATTGAACAACAAATGCCGCCTATGAATCAATTATTTACCAACACATTTTTATAATAATGGCTCCCACCATTTTTGAACGGTAGGGGTTTGCTGTAGTTGTAAAGTTTCGCCAATCATTGGTGTAGCAATGGGTATGGTGTTATTAGAAAGCTGCGTAAGTGTTACAATAGGGTCGTACCAATTATGGTTGGCTAATTTAAATTTACCCCAATGCAACGGTAATAATTGGGTTGCTTTTAAATCAGCCGCAGCTTGTAACACCTCATGCGGCATCATGTGAATATATTTCCAACTATAATCGTATTGGCCGCACTCTAAAATAGCCCAATCAAAGGGGCCTAAAGCCTCTCCAGCAGTTTTAAAATGTGTATCGTAACCACTATCGCCACCAATAAAAATATTTTTTGTAGGTGTTTTTAATGCATACGATTGCCATAATGATGTGTTGCGTTGTAAACCCCTGCCAGAGAAATGCCTAGCAGGTACAGTGTTGATAGTAAAACCCTGATGAAGGGTAAATTGTTCGTTCCAGTTTTTTTCAATGATTTGTTCAGCAGTATACCCCCATTTTTCAAAATGTGCACCAACGCCCCAACCACAAATTACTTTGTTTATGTTGGGCTGTAATGCTTTAATGGTTTTATAATCGAGGTGATCCCAATGGTCGTGGCTAATAATTAAATAATCAATATTGGGAATATCATGAACGCCATACACATCAGTACCGGCGAAGCTTTGAACCGATAAGGGCAGGGGCGATGCTGCACCACTCAATACAGGGTCAACTAAAAATTTAATGCCATCAGTTTGAAAAAAGTACGATGAATGCCCAAACCAAACCAATACATCATCATTAATGGGCAACGCATGTAAGTTTGTTTTTTTTGAGGGTATGGGCTGTGTTGGTTTTAGGTGTTTGTTTTTATTAAAAATAAAATCTTTGAGTACTTTCCAATACGTTACATCTTCTGCCAAATCGGGTGTTGGGTGTATATTTTGAAATTGTTTGTTTTTATAGTTGGGCAATTGCTGTAAGGTTGCTAAGCGTTTACCTTTTGGTAAGGAGCCAAATTTTGGCGATTGCAAAAAAACTACAGTAGCAATTATGACAATGGCTAGCAAAATAAAAAAATACAGCATCTATCTTAATTTTTGAATGGTCAAATATAGCAGGCTGCAATAATATTCAATAACCGTTTAACACATTTGCAGTTGCTCCTTAAAGCTAAAAAAGTTGAATGGCTGCGCTGCTTAGCCGAAAATACTTTTGTGAGGAACGAACAAAAGATTGTAGGTGGGCAGCGAACCAATGCCGATTTATAGGAAAAGTTGACAGCCCCAAAAAACTAAGGAAGGGTCATACACAACTCTACCAACACACCATTGGTACCTTTTGGGTGTAAAAAACACACTAATTTATTATCGGCTCCTTTTTTGGGGGTTGCGTTAAGTAAGGTAAAGCCCTCGTTTTGCAAACGCTGCATTTCTGCCTCAATATCAGTTACTTCAAAGGCAATATGGTGTATGCCTTCGCCTTTTTTTTCGATAAATTTGGCAATTACACCATCGGTCGTAGCACTTTCTAGCAGCTCTATTTTGGTTTCGCCAGTTTTAAAAAAGGCTGTATTTACTTGTTCACTTTCAACAGTTTCAGTTTTGTAGCACTGACTATTCAGCAGTTTTTCAAATAACGGAACAGATGTTGCTAAATTTTTAACTGCAATACCAATGTGTTCAGGCTGTAGCATTCTTTAAAATTCTTTATTTCGAAACGCTAAAGTAGAACCTTTGTAGTAATTTTACACTAATTAAAGAAAGATATTATGTTGAAATTGCCCATTTATTTGGATAATAATGCCACAACCCCAATGGATCCGAGGGTTTTGGAAGCTATGACACCCTATTTTTTAGAGGATTTTGGAAATGCGGCAAGTAGAAACCACCCTTTTGGCTGGAAAGCTGAAGAAGCGGTTGATTATGCTAGGGAGCAAGTGGCTAAGTTAATTGGCGCTGACCCTAAAGAAATTATTTTTACTAGTGGTGCTACTGAGGCAGATAACTTAGGTATTAAAGGGGTTTTTGAAATGTACGCCCAAAAAGGTAACCACATTATTACAGCTACCACTGAGCATAAAGCCGTTTTAGATACTTGTAAACACCTTGAAAAATTGGGTGCTGAAGTAACATATTTACAAGTAAAACCTGATGGTTTAATTGATTTAGCTGAGTTAGAAGCTGCTATAAAGCCTAACACTATTTTGATTTCGATTATGTATGCCAATAACGAAATTGGTACCGTAATGCCTATGAAAGAAATTAGTGCTATTGCTCGTAAACACGGCGTTTTGGTATTTACTGATGGAACACAAGCAGTAGGTAAAATACCGGTTGATGTTAATAAAGATGGTATTGATTTAATGGCGTTTACAGCACATAAAATGTACGGACCAAAAGGTGTGGGTGCATTGTATGTTCGCCGTAAAAACCCTCGTGTTAAAGTTACGGCTCAAATGGATGGCGGTGGCCACGAAAGAGGTATGCGTAGTGGTACTTTGAATGTGCCAGGTATAGTAGGCTTTGGTAAAGCATGTGAATTGTGTATGTTAGAGATGGATGCTGATGCAAAACGTATTAGTAAACTAAGGGATAAGTTGGAAAATGCCTTGTTGTTATTGGAAGAAGCATATGTAAATGGTAGCAGAGAGCATCGTTTACCACATGTGGCTAATATTTCATTTAAACATGTTGAAGGCGAAGGCTTGTTGATGGGTTTTAATAAAAATATTGCTTTAAGCTCAGGTTCAGCATGTACTTCAGCATCGTTAGAGCCTTCGTATGTATTAAAAGCATTGGGCTTGGGCGACGATTTGGCACACAGTTCGCTACGTTTTGGCTTGGGTAGGTTTACAACTGAAGAACAAATTGATTACACGGTAAAAGCAATTAGCGAAACAGTAATCAAACTAAGAGAAATGAGCCCACTTTGGGAAATGTATAAAGAAGGTATTGATTTGAACAGTATTGAATGGGCGGCACACTAAAATGTACAGCTTGTAAAGATTATCGATAGCTTTGTATTAATTATAAACAGGTTTTTAAAAATTAAGGATATGGCATACTCAGAAAAATTAATAGATCATTATCAAAATCCTAAAAATGTAGGAACACTTGATAAATCAGATAAGTCAGTAGGAACAGGTTTAGTAGGAGCGCCAGAGTGTGGCGATGTTATGCGTTTGCAAATTCAGGTTGATGATGCTACGGGTATTATTACTGATGCAAAATTTAAAACGTTTGGTTGTGGTTCAGCCATTGCATCATCATCATTAGCTACAGAGTGGTTAAAAGGTAAAAGTGTTGACGAAGCTTTAAAGGTTGATAACATGGATTTTGTGGAGGAGTTAAATTTACCTCCGGTAAAAATTCACTGTTCAGTATTAGCAGAAGATGCTATTAAAGCGGCTATTAACGATTACCGTGCAAAAAATGGTTTAGAGCAAATTAAGTTTGAAGAAAGTGTAGTACACTAGTATTGAACGTTTTAGTTTGTTAAAAGAAAAAATTGGATGGTTATGGAAACGCAAACAGCAGTTGCCTCAACAGCAACTTTAGAAAATGCAATTTATATTTCAGATAAAGCAAAACAGAAAGTGTTGAGCTTAATGGAAGAATCTGGTGTTGCTGATGATGCGTCTTATTTTTTAAGAGTAGGTGTAGTAGGTGGTGGGTGCAGTGGTTTGAGTTATAAAATGGATTTTGATAACGAGGTAAAACCAATGGATCAAGTGTTTGAAGATAAAGGCGTAAAAATAGTTACCGATTTAAAGAGTTTTTTATATTTAGTAAATACTGAATTAGAATTTAGTGACGGTTTAAATGGAAAAGGTTTCTTTTTCAATAACCCCAACGCTAGCAGAAGCTGCGGTTGCGGTGAAAGTTTTGCCGTGTAAAGTTTGTTGAGGATGTATGATTGATTAATAAAAAAAGCGAAAACAATATGTTTTCGCTTTTTTAGTTTTGGTAAACTTAAAGTTTTAGATATAATTATGGTTGAGCAAAACCTGTTCTACCACCGCCTGTTGCAAATGTTGCTTTCATTCTAGCTTTTTGGCCTGCGCTAAACATATACATACATAAGTCATCAGTATAATCCATATAGTTCATCGTCATCATTACAGGTGTACCACTACATGTGCTTCTTACACCAGCAGCAGGGCAACCATAGTTTGCACCCGTATGTAAAGGCGTATCACTTACTAAATCATTACCGCATTGAGCATCACCCCAAATATGACGTAAGTTTAACCAGTGGCCAACTTCATGTGTAGCGGTACGACCTTTATTATATGGTGCGCCTGTTGTGGTAACACCAAAAGCGTTGTTATCCATAACAACACCATCAGTTGCGCTGCTACCGCCAGGGAATTGAGCATAGCCTAAAATACCACCACTTAAATTACAGCACCACATATTTAATTTAGTAGTAGGGCTAGTAGGGTTTAAACCGCCTCCTGATGTTTTTTTCATAGCATCGTTGGTAGTCCAACTTGTTTTATTGGTAGCTTTTCTTATTACTTGGTCTAATACAAAACGAATTCCTACATCACCTGCTTTAACACCTTGAAAAATAGTTGGCACATTTGCAGCATCAGGGTTGGTACCACTATAATCAGCATTCAAAACATCAATTTGTGATTGTATTTGTGCCAATGAAATATTTTCAGCTGCTGTACGGTATAAAACGTTTACAACAACTGGTATTTCAATAATACCATTTGCTAATAATCTAAATTGTTCAGGGTTTTGTTGAAATCTTAAACTTGCTTCTTCAATGGCTTGCATTCTGCTTGCTAAAGTTGGGTCAGCTTTTAATTGAGCTTCTAACACATCTTGAGAGGCACAATGTCTTGCGGTAATGGGTGCTTCGTTTGCAGCCAATCCATTGGTAACATCTGTTGTTTCATCAATAGATGATTTTGTACAACCTACTGTGAACAATGCACAGTAGCAAATCAGTCCTACTAGTTTTTTCATTTTAATTTGATTTTAGTTTTAATAATCTGGATATGAATTTATTGATTTCTTTAACTAATTGTTAAATTTTCGATAATTATTATTGCAACATTGTTGCTTTTTTTAAAGTTTAAATTCACATAATTATGTTCGTCAAATAGTAGTAGTTTGAAAGACGGTGTTCATTTTTCGGTAAATAAAGTACTGTTATTTTATTAGCAATCGTTTCAGTTGATAAATCTTAAATTGCACATATTTTATTAATGATGTATAGTATTTGCAAAAAAGAATTTAATAGGTTTTTCAGTAGCCTAACAGGCTATATTGCTTTGGTATTATTTTTATTAGTGTGTGGGGTATTTTTATTTTTATTGCCAGAAAGTAGCCTTTTAGATAATAATTATGCCACACTTGATCGCTTTTTTGAATTAGCACCATGGGTGTTTATATTTATTGTTCCTGCCATTACTATGCACAGTTTTGCAGATGAATTTAAAGTGGGCACTTTTGAAATTTTAAAAACAAAGCCATTAACAGCTTGGCAAATAGTATGGGGTAAATATGCTGGTGTTTTATTAGTGTTATTGATATTATTAACACCCACTATTTTATACAGTATTACCATTAAAGCATTGAGTGCTCAAGGTGTTATTGATACAGGCGGCATCATCGGTAGTTATATTGGGCTATATTTATTGGCAGCTGTTTTTGCAGCTATTAGTATTTGTTGTAGTGCCTTTACAAACAATGCAGTAGTATCGTTTTTAATAAGTGGATTTACATGTTTAATACTATATATTGGGTTTAATGCTATAAGCAAAATACCAGTATTTACAGGCTATTTAGACTATTATATTCAAATGTTAGGTATAGATTTTCATTACAAAAGTATTAGTAGAGGTGTAGTGGATACAAGAGATATCATCTATTTTGTATCGGTTATATTGGCGTCACTTTTTATTACTGTTAAAACGATTAGCAAAAAATAAGCATGTTCAAGAAAATTATTCAATCTAAATTTTGGTGGGCAATTGTAATCGTTTTAATGCTTCTGTTAAATTATGTGGCCGCATTATTTCATACCCGTATTGATTTAACCAGCGAAAAGCGGTTTACTTTAAGTGCGGCAACCAAAAAACTATTACGTAAGCCAATAGAAGGTAATATATCAATAGATGTATTTTTAAAAGGTACTTCCAATGCAGGTTTTAAACAATTAGGAAATGCTAGTAATGATATATTGCAAGAGTTTAAAGAAGTAGCTGGTAATAAAATACAATTTAATTTTTTAGATCCTGCTGATGTTGTGCCTTCAACTGAAGTTACTTATGCAGATACCTTAACAGCGTTGGGGTTACTGCCTATAAACCTAACAAGCCAAGTAAAAGAGGGGCAACAGCAACAATATGTATTTCCTTTTGCATTGGTACATTATCAAGATAAAACTTTTCCTGTTGAATTGTATAAGGGCAAAACACCCATCATCAACTTTGCTGAACTGAGCAGTGCCGAAGCTTTGTTAGAGTATAAATTTGCTGAAGCTATTAGTAAAATAACACAAACACAAAAACCAATAATTGGTTATGCTGTTGGTAATGGAGAAGCTGATTTGGGTAGGTTAAATACCTACGATTTAGTAGAAAATGTATTGAAACCCGATTATCAATTATTTACATTCGATTTAAATTCTCCAAAGTTTATTCCAACCGCAATACAAGCTTTGGTTATTGTAAAACCAACCATCGGTTTTTCTGATGAAGCAAAGTTAAAGCTTGATCAATATGTTATGAATGGTGGTAAGTTATTGGTGTTTGTTGATCGGCTGAATGCTGAGTTAGATAGTCTTCAATCAAAAAAAGGACAGGTTACCGCTTTTGATAGAGATTTAAAATTAAATGATTTGTTTTTTAATTATGGTGCAAGAGTAAATGCTGATTTGTTGATGGATTTACAATGCGATTTTTTACCTTTCGATGTTAGCGGTAATGGTCAATTTGAATTGCTACCTTGGAATTATTTTCCTGTAATTGATAGCAAATCAAACCATCCAATAAACAAGGGTATTGGTTATGTTGCAGCAAAATTTGCCAATACTATTGATACAGTTGAAGCAGAGGGTATTAAAAAAACCATTTTATTAAGCTCATCTGCAAATGCCCGTACCATTGGCTCCCCAGCTATAATTAGTGTAACCGAAAATGTAAATGCACCTGATGATGCTAAGTTTAAAAAAGCGAACCTGCCTATTGCAGTGTTGTTAGAAGGTAAATTTAAATCGATGTTTGCCAATAGGTTATCAACTGCAATGAGCGATACTTTGGCAAAATATAACATTGGTTTTATGCCACAGTCGTTAACGGAGGGTAAAATTATCATAGTGGCAGATGGTGATATGGTTTTAAACGCTGTAGTAAAGGGTAACCCAATACCAATGGGAATGAATGTGTATACATTTGATACACAAAGAGAGTTTCCTTTCGCTAACAAGGCTTTTTTACAAAACGCATTAAACTATTTGGTGGGCGACGATGGTTTATCTGAAGCAAAAGCAAAAGATTACACTGTAAAATTATTAGATACAAAAAAAACAGCCGATCAAAAACTATTTTGGCAAACCATCAATATCGTAATACCAATTGTTACGGTAATGCTTTTCGCCCTAATTTTTCAGTGGTTGCGTAAAAGAAAATACACTCTTTCATAATGGATAAACAACAAATAATATACTTGGTTTTTGGTGTGGTGGTTATATTGGCACTTGTTTTTGATTTGGGTTTACTCAGTAAAAAAAATCAAAAAATTTCTTTAAAAACAGCCATTATTCAAACCTTATTTTGGGTGGCTTTGTCATTTGCATTTTGTGCTTTTATTTGGTGGGAAAATGCTGAGGGTAATGGTAAAAAAGATGCAATCTCTTACATATCAGCTTACTTGTTAGAATGGTCGTTGTCTATTGATAATATCTTCGTTTTTATCATCATCTTTTCATTTTTTAAGGTTAAAGAAGTTAACTATTCGAGGGTATTACTTTTGGGTATACTTATGGCCATAGTTTTTAGAATATTATTTATTGCATTAGGTAGTGAGTTGGTGGCAAGGTTCGGGTGGATCATGTATTTGTTTGGCATCTTTCTCATATTTACCGGTATTAAAATGTTTGCAAGCGATGAAGATGATGAATTTGATCCTCAAAAAAACTGGGCCTACATCTTCCTTAAAAAATTAATGCGAACAACTACTGATGAAGCGAACGGACAATTCATGATTAAAAAAGATGGTAAAACATATTTCACCACACTTGCAATGGTAGTGGTAATGTTAGGTTTAATTGACATTGTTTTTGCTGTAGATTCTATACCAGCCGTTTTTTCAGTAATACCTGATCCTTCAAAAAAAATGTTGATTTATTCATCCAATATTTTTGCAGTGCTTGGTTTACGTAGTTTGTTTTTTTTATTGAGAGGCGCTGCAAGCAAGTTCGATTATTTGCAAGAAGGTATTGCCATTGTGTTACTTTTTATTGGTGTAAAAATGTTGCTACCCATGTTAAGTTATGCAGGAGTGCCAGCGCATTATTTGCACTTACCAGAGTGGGCCTCATTAGCCGTTATTGTAGTTTGTATTAGCGGAAGCATTGTATACTCAATGTATCACAAAAAAGCTGGTACGCCAGATGATGTAATAGATTCATAATAAAAATTAAATTTTAAGTGGCTATCACTTTTTCAAAAATTACAAATGTTATTACAAATACATCATTTCATCAAGTAAATGATGTACTCGTTGATTATTTATTAACCGATAGCAGAAAATTATTAATACCATCATCTACCATTTTTTTTGCTTTAGAAGGTAATAACAGGCAAGGCATTTCTTTTGTAACAACTTTATATCATAAAGGTGTACGTTGTTTTGTAGTGCCTCAAAATATAAATAGCCATTTTTTTGATGATTTGCCCCAAGCAAATTTTGTAATAGTTAATAATGTGTTGCATGCCCTTCAGCAACTGGTAACGCATCATCGTAACCAATTTAACATACCAGTGATAGGTATAACAGGTAGCAACGGTAAAACAATTGTAAAAGAGTGGTTATACCAATTACTACATTATCAATACAAAATTGTACGAAGTCCTAAAAGTTATAACTCACAAATTGGCGTACCATTAAGTGTTTGGAAAATGAATGCTGCTGATGAGTTAGCTATTTTTGAATCAGGTATTTCACAACCTAACGAAATGGCATTGCTGCAGCCTATAATTAATCCAAGTATCGGTATTGTAACCTCAATGGGTAGCGCCCATAACGAGGGGTTTACATCAATGCAACAAAAAATAAATGAGAAATTATTATTATTTACACAAGCCAAATTTTTGGTATATAACATTGATGATGTTTTGTTGCATGATGAAGTAAATAAGTTTAAAGAGGAAAAAAATAAAGATTTAAAAACCATTACTTGGGGTGTAAATGAAAATGCTACCATAAAACTTATTAATACTGAAAAGAAAAATGACGTAACCTCTATTGAGTTAACATATTATAATAACAACGTAAACTTTATTATTCCTTTTACTGATAATGCTTCTGTTGCAAATGCCATTTCATGTTTTTGTGTATTGGTTATTTTAAAGGTAGATGCTGCTTCAGTGGCACCTTTGATGGAGCAACTTAGGCCCATAGAAATGCGTTTGCAACTTAAAAAAGGGTTACACAATTGTTCTATTATAAACGATAGTTACAGTGCAGATATTGAATCATTTGCTATTTCGCTTGATTTTTTAGCTCAACAAAATCAACAAGCAAAACATACTGTTATTTTAAGTGATTTATTACAAACAGGGGTTGAAGCATCATTATTGTACCAACAAATTGCATCGATTCTTCAAAACAAACATCTCTATAGGTTTATTGGTATTGGTACTCAAATAAGTGAAAATGCTTCATTTTTTAAGCAAATTGATCACATTCATTTTTATGCAACAACCAATGATTTTATTTCAAATTATCAAGAGCTGCAATTACAAAACGAAGTAATATTATTAAAAGGTGCTAGAAAATTTCAGTTTGAAAGAATTAGCTCCTTGCTAGAAGAAAAAGTACACGAAACCCAACTAGAAATTAATTTAAATAGTATTCGACATAATTTAAACGTATACAGAAAATTGCAGGCGCCTGGTGTAAAAACGATGGTGATGGTAAAGGCATTTAGTTACGGTACAGGTGGTTTTGAAATTGCAAATGTATTACAACATGCCGGTGTTGATTATTTAGCGGTAGCATACGCAGATGAAGCTATTGAGCTTCGCAATGCTAGTATTCAATTACCTATCATGATTATGAATACTGAAGTAGCTGGTTTTTCTAAAATTGTACAATACCATCTTGAGCCAGAAATTTATTCTATTAATATTTTACAAAAGTTCATCGCTTTTTTAAATGAAAAACAAATAAAGCATTACCCAATTTTTATTAAGTTAGATACGGGTATGCATCGCTTGGGTTTCGATGAATCTGATATTCCAACACTTTGTAATATTTTAAAGAAAACAAATTCAGTTAAAGTAGTTTCAGCATTTTCTCATTTAGTAGCAAGCGATGCAGCTCAGCATGATGATTTTACTGCACATCAAGCAACATTATTCTTAAAAATGGCAGCTTTATTGGAGCAAGCACTTGGGTACACTTTTATTAAACACATTGCTAATTCTTCGGCTATTTATAGGCATCCTACGCTACAATATGATATGGTGCGACTTGGTATTGGTTTATACGGAGTTGATGCAACACCATTTATACAACAACAATTAGCGCCTGTTGCAACATTAAAAACAACCATCTCTCAAATTAAATGGGTAAAGCCTGGTGAAAGTGTTGGCTACAATCGCAACGCTATGGTGCAGCAAAATACAAAAGTGGCAACCGTACGTATAGGTTATGCTGATGGATACCCTCGTTTATTAGGAAATGGTAACGGAAA
Organism: Ferruginibacter yonginensis; assembly: GCF_042651465.1. Classification (NCBI taxonomy): domain Bacteria; kingdom Pseudomonadati; phylum Bacteroidota; class Chitinophagia; order Chitinophagales; family Chitinophagaceae; genus Ferruginibacter; species Ferruginibacter yonginensis. The sequence continues at coordinate 1,345,018 of NZ_JBHSCZ010000001.1, read as the reverse complement.
AATGTTGGTCAATGATATGTTGGCGCCAGTTATTGGCAATATCTGTATGGATATGACTATGTTAGATATCACTGGTATAGATGCTAATGAAGGTGATGAAATTATTGTATTTGGTGAGCAACCTACAGTAAACAATATGGCTACATGGGCAACCACAATACCTTATGAAATACTTACCAATATTTCTCAAAGGGTTAAAAGGGTTTATTTTGAAGATTAATAGGTGCTTAATATTATAAACATCTTAAAAAAACTCAAAGCTAATTTCTATATTTGCGCTACTTCTATATGAAAAAAATACATATTGTAATAATCGTTCTGTTTGTATTGCTTGTTGATCAGGCATTAAAAATTTATATTAAAACTAATTTTACTATTGGAACATCCCAGCCAGTTGCAGGTAACTGGTTTCAATTGTATTTTGTAGAAAACCCTGGCATGGCTTACGGATGGAAGTTTGGAGGTAATTGGGGTAAAATGGCATTAACCTTATTTAGATTGATAGCTGTAGGCTTTGGTACTTGGTACTTAGGTTCAATTTTAAAAAAAAGACACCACAAAGGCTTTGTTATTTGTGCAACATTAATTTATGCAGGGGCAATTGGTAATTTAATTGACAGCTGTTTTTATGGAATTATTTTTGATAAAGGAATGTTATATAACAGCGAAATAAATGATTATATCAATTATAGTGGTTTAGCTGAGTTTTCAAAAAATGGTTATAGCAGTTTCTTGCATGGTAACGTGGTGGATATGTTGTATTTTCCTCTAATACACGGTACTTTTCCAAATTGGGTGCCTTATTGGGGAGGACAACAATTTGAGTTTTTTAGGCCAATTTTTAACATTGCAGATGCAGCTATAAGTATTGGTATTATTAGTATATTCATATTTCAAAAAAGGTTTTTTAAGCAACATAATAATCAAAATGAGCATCATACAGTTGAAACAACATCTTTAACTGACGATCAATCACAGGTTTCATAAAAACAATAATAAAAACGCACAAATGAAATATCTACGTTTTCTTGTCCTTTTCTTAAGTGCCACAATGGTATTTACTGCATGTCAAAAAGAATTGAGTTTAGAGCTTGGTCTAGCAACAGGTTCTTTAAAGTCAGACACAAATGGTGACTGTTTACCAGTACTAATTAATGGTACCTATCAAAAAGATACTTTACTTAATGCAACCAACTATGTTGATGTACAAGTTAATATAGTTAATACAGGTGCTTATGTAATAAAAACCGATACCATCAATGGTTATTCATTCAGTGCTTCAGGCTCAGTTGCTGTTGCTGGCTTAAACACTATTCGACTATTAGGTTCAGGTAGACCAGTAGCGCCATCTTTAGATGTTTTTACAGTAAAGTTTGATACAAGTTCATGCCAAATAAATGTAATCGTTACTGGTACAGGTGGCGGTTCTACAACAGCGGTATATACACTTGTTGGTACACCAACCACCTGTACAGGTGCAACGCAGTCCAATAATTTTTATGCTACTATTCAGACTACCCCAGCTAATTTTGTTGATGTAAAAGTGGATGTTACAACTGCGGGAACTTACACTATTACATCTTCTACGGTTAATGGAGTTTCTTTTTCATCAACAGGGAATTTGTCAGTTGGAACCAATCAAACGATTCGATTGCTTGCTAGTGGCACACCGACTGCGGCAGGTCCTTTTCAATATGCTTTAAATACAACAACCCCGGCAAGTAATTGTGGGTTTTCTTTAACTGTACAAGCAGCACCTACACCAGCTACTTATAGTTTCGATTGTTCTACACCACAGTTTTTTGGAACGTATCAAGCGGGTTCTTCCACAGCAGGTGATTCTGTTATAATTAGCATAACATCTACCGCAGGAGGTTCCTATTCTATTTCGTCAAACACTCAGAATAACGTTACATTTTCAGGTAGTGGGGTCCTAGCAGCTTCTCCTACGCCACAAAATGTTACTTTGTATGCTTCTGCCGGTCCTGCTAGTGCAGCGGGAACTTTTACATATACCATAACAGGTACGGGTGGTACAGGAACGTGCAGTTTGAATCAGACTTATTCTTCTGCACCATCTACAAATGGTACATTAAGTTTTAATATTGGCTCTGTAACCAAAACATTTAATTTTATTAACAGTGCAGATACCTCAGTTGTGGCAGCTCCTCCACCATTACCTCCTGGAAACTTTTTTCTACTATCAATTAATGGTGATGCAGCAGCAGGTTCTCAAGAATCGTTTTATATAGATATTGCCAAACAAGCACCATATTTTATCAATGGATCCACATATAATGTGAATCAATTTGCACAATTCATACTACTTGATGTGGCTTATACAGATAATACAGGTATTGATTATACAGCTACTACTGATGGCTCTATTCAAACAATGCCATTTAGTGTTACGATAAATACAATTACAGCAACCAATGTAACAGGTACATTTACAGGTGCTGTAAAAAATACGGCAGGGGCTACCCTGCAAATTACAAATGGGGCTTTTAATTTACCACTACAATAATAATACTCATTTCCTTTTATAAAGCGGCTACATTTTGTAGCCGCTTTTTTTAAAAAATTAGTTGAGTTAAAAAATTATTATATATTTTTTTTTAATATTTCAACAAATTATTTGATTTATATCTATTAAAAAAAACTTATTAATCTAAACTCTTATTTTATATCAAAATTAATTTAACCGTTTTTCATTTATTTAAAACAACCCAGTTAAAATCATTTCTACAACTTTTTATTGTTTTATCAATAATGTTAAGTAAAGGCTATTAGCAAAATATATCTTACAATTCAAATTCTATACCAGTGAATGGAGGAAATGCAAATATTGCTATTGGTATTTTACCTTTAAGTTCTAACATTTCTGGATATGGTAACGTAGGTATTGGTTTATATACTTTAAAACAAAATACTTCAGGTTCTTACAATGTTGGTATAGGAGAAAGGACTCTAGAATATAATAAAACAGGGCTAGTTAATATTGAAATTGGTTCGAGTGCATTGTCTGGAAACATTTCAGGTAATTTCAATGTAGGTATTGGTTCCGGAAGTATCTCATTTAACACAGTTGGTGAAGCCAATACAGGTATTGGGAATGGCTCATTAAATTATACCACTGGTTCTAATAATACCGCAGTTGGTATGAATAGTCTAATATTTAATAGGGGAGGAAAAAATAACACAGCGATAGGATATTTTGCAAATGTTGTATCTGATGCACTTACCAACGCCACAGCAATAGGTAGTAACGCAATTGTGAATGCAAGTAATTCAATTCAATTAGGCGATGCTAATGTAACTACAGTCTATGCAGGTACGGGAACAAATACCAAAGTTATTTCCGGAGGATTGCAGATAACCGGAGGTATACTAACCGCAGGAAATGTATTAACGTCAGATGGTTTCGGTAATGCTATATGGCAAACACCTATTGGCGGCGGCAGTAGTCTAGGCTGGGCTTTAACAGGTAATGCGGGAACTATTGATGGCACAAATTTTATTGGTACTACTGATAATAAGGCTTTGAATTTTAGAGTAAATAATTTATAAGCGGGTCGATTCGATCCATTAACAGCAAATACTTTTTATGGTCAAGAATCTGGTATCAATAACGACAACGTATTTGGAAGATACAATACTGCCAATGGCTTCTCGGCAATGCAATATAATAAAACTGGTGAAGGAAATGTTGCCGTTGGTTTTATGGCTCTTAATGCAAACACTACAGGAGGGGGAAATACTGCCATAGGTTATGCTGTTCTTTTATCAAACACAGGAGATGGGAATACAGGGCTAGGTTCTAATGCTTTATCTTTGAATACTAGTGGAAGTTATAACATAGGCATTGGATCTGCAGCACTATCAAATAATAGGTCAGGGAATGATAACATAGCGTTGGGCAATACCGCACTAGGTTTTAACAGTACTGGTAAACAAAATATTGCGGTTGGGTCGCAAACTCTACAGAATAATAACATAGGAAATTTAAATACTGGTATAGGTTTTCGCTCACTTCTGAAAAATTCAGATGGTGAGGATAATGTAGGATGTGGCTCGATGTCTTTGATTACAAATACTGTTGGTAATCTTAATGCAGCTTTTGGTTTTTATGCTAATGTGTCAACTGCAAATTTAAATAATGCCTCAGCTATTGGAGCTTCAGCAATTGTAAATATTTCCAACAAAATTCGTCTAGGAGATGCTAATGTAACACTCGTGGAAGGCCCAATGTATATAACCACCTCTGACGGACGTTTTAAATCGAATATTAATTCATTCGATGTCAAAGGGTTAGAATTTATTAACCAACTTCGCCCTGTAGTGTACAATTTTGATTCAAAAAAATACCAAGAATTTCTAACTCAAAATATGCCAGATAGTATTCGTGCTTTTTACTTGAATAAAGACTTTGAAAAATCTACAAAAATTCGCCAAAGTGGTTTTATAGCACAAGAGGTTGAAAAAGCTGCTAATGCTGTAGGCTATGATTTTAGTGGAATTCATAAACCTGAAACGAAAGAAGATAATTATGGGCTTGCCTACTCACAATTTGTAGTACCTCTTGTAAAATCGGTGCAAGAATTAAGTGCTCAAAACGAATCTTTAAAACAAAATATCGATGAGCAAAAAGAAATAAACAAATCTTTAAGAAAAGATTTGGATGAGTTGCGTGAATTAGTTTCTTCTCTAAAAAATAAAAATATGGAAGGCTCAATATACATAACACAAGATGGAAGGGAAGCAAAACTTTATCAAAATACACCTAACCCTTTTAACAATACAACCACTATACGTTATAGTGTACCTATTTCAAAAAAAGCAATTATCATTATAACTACTTTAGATGGAAGAAAACTAAAATCATTTGAATTGAATAATAAAAGTGGAGAAAAAATTGAGATTACTGGAGGACAGCTAAGTGCAGGATCTTACATATACACCTTATTTGTAGATGGAATTTTGATTGATTCTAAAAAGATGATTCTTACCAAATAAAGGCCCTAATATAAAATTACCTGCACATAATTTATGTTGCCGTTTTTTAGTTAAAGAATAATATATAGAGGCTGCCTTTTCAGATTGAGTCAGCCTCTTTTCATTAAGGTCTATATTGATAAATGGAAGTAATTTAAGCTAATGTCCGTGCTAACTTTTAATAATGAGGCTTCTTCTTTTTATTTAAAGAATAATTAAAAGTCTGTTGAAATTTCTAAATACAAAGTTTAAATTTGACACATTCCTGATTAAAAAATCTGAATTAGATTACAGGGCACAAAAAAACCTTCAAAATAAATTGAAGGTTTTTAGTCGGGATGGCAAGATTCGAACTTGCGACCTCCTGGTCCCAAACCAGGCGCGATAACCGGGCTACGCTACATCCCGAACTTATTGTTGTCGTAGCTACTTCCTTAAGATTTGCGGAGAGAGTGGGATTCGAACCCACGGTACAGTGTAACCCGTACGACGATTTAGCAAACCGTTCCTTTCGGCCTCTCAGGCATCTCTCCTTTGATTAAGGGCTGCAAAAATACAAACCTATTTTGTAATAATCAAATGATTTTAAATATTTTTTAAACTTTTTTAAAAAATATAGCCAACCTACAAAGTATTGCCATCTTTTGGAAATACAACAACCGGTTTATAAGCCTTAGCTGCTTCAAAATCCATGAGTGCGTATGATATGATGATGACCACATCGCCTTCGGCACCTTTACGGGCAGCAGGGCCATTTAAACACACAACACCACTACCTCTTTTACCTTTTATTAAGTATGTTTCAATGCGTTCGCCATTGTTTACATTAACCACTTGTATTTTCTCATGCTCAATCATATTGGCTGCATCCATTAAATCTTCATCTAACGTTAAGCTGCCTACATAATTTAAGTTGGCCTCAGTAATGACAGCCCTGTGCACTTTTGATTTTAAAATCTGTATTTGCATTTAAAAAATTTTCGCAAAGGTCATTAATATTTTAATAGTTATCATTTTAAAAAGATGTTTTTTTAAACACATCATTTTATAGGGTGTTTAGCACAAGGCTTAGGTTTTATAAAATTTTTTGTTTTGGATATGTTTGTAGCTGTTGTTATATTTGCCATCCTTTTCAAAGGAAGAGATTAACCATATTTGTTCACAACCAAAAAATTTCTATTTTATGGCTGTTAAAATGAGATTACAAAGACATGGGTCTAAAAAAAGACCTTTTTACTTCATCGTTATTGCGGATGCCCGTAGCCCACGTGATGGTAAATTTATTCAAAAATTAGGTTCTTACAACCCTTTAACGGTTCCTGCTACTATTCAGATTGACCGTCAAAAAGCGTTGGATTGGTTACAGAAAGGTGCTCAACCTACCGATACTGTACGCCGTATTCTTTCGTTTAAAGGTGTATTGTACCTTAAGCACTTGTTACGTGGTGTAGGCTTAGGCTTATTCGACGAAGCTGCTGCAATGGAAAAATTTACTAAGTGGAGTGCTGAGCATGACGCTCATGTTGCTAAACGTCAAGGTGCTGATAAAAAAGCTCGTATTGACAAACGCAACGTGCCAGTAGTTAAAAAAGTAGAAGCTGTTGCAACACCTATTGAAGCTGCTCCTGCTGATGCAACCACTGCGACAGAAGAAACAACACCCACTGCAGAATAAGTAGATCCGTTCCACTTATACGAATGCATTGAAGTCTCACAATTTTTGTGAGACTTTTTTATGTACAGCATAGTTGAAAATAGTACCAATGCTGATGGGCTGCTGGATTGTAGCGGCACCGTAGCCGCCGCCAAGGCGGTGTAGGTACAGCGAAAAGCCAGAACAACTGTTGCCATATTGCCTTTGTACATAGCCCCCATTTTTTAAGCAAAACAAACTTACTTTTACACTTTAATGATAACAATGGAATATTTTAAAATAGGTAAACTAGCTGCCAGTCATGGCCTTACGGGTGAGTTAGTGTTGCAACATAGCCTTGGTAAAAAAACAAGTTTAAAAGGTTTAGAAGCTATTTTTATTGAACAAACGCCCAACAATTTTTTACCTCATTTTATTGAGGCTACTTCTATTAAGAGTGATGATGAAATTTATATTAAATTAGAAGGGGTAGATAGTAAAGAGGTTGCAAGAAAACTAACACCCAAAAATGTTTGGTTACAAGAAGTTGATTTTAAAAAATTTGCAGCTAAGGCAGCTCCAATTGCTTTACTAGGTTATGAGTTAATAGATGTTGATAAAAGTTTAGGAAATATTATTGAAGTAATTGAGCAGCCGCACCAAATATTAGTAACTGTTTTATATAATAATAATGAGGCACTAATACCCATACACGAAGCTAATTTATTACGAATGGATAATAAGGCAAGAAAAGTATATGTAGAAGTGCCAGTGGGTTTATTAGAAATATATGGTTAAATAAAGTATTTGAGCAAGCAACGTATTATAGCACATTTTGATTTAGATTCCTTTTTTGTGTCGGTAGAAATATTGAACGACCCATCACTTAAAGGGAAACCTGTTATTGTTGGTGGTCGTGAACGTGGGGTGGTAGCGGCTTGTAGCTATGAGGCCCGTAAGTTTGGTGTACATTCAGCAATGCCATCGAGTAAGGTAAAACAACTTTGTCCGCAAGCCATTTTTTTAAAAGGTAGTAGGGGTGAGTATAGCCGATACTCTCGTTGGGTTACACAAATTATTGCTGCAAAAGCACCACTTTTTGAAAAAGCATCTATCGATGAGTTTTATATTGATTTAACTGGGATGGATACTTTTTTTAACCCTGCACAATGGACGATTGATTTGCGTAAACAAATTATGGACGAAACGGGCTTGCCTATTTCGTTTGGTTTATCGAGCAATAAAATGATGGCCAAAATTGCCACTAACCAAGCAAAACCTAATGGTTATTTGCAAATACCTTTTGGTATGGAAAAGCAATTTTTGGCGCCCTTAAAAGTAGGAGAAATACCAGGTGTTGGTGAACATACACAAAAGGTATTGGCTTTTATGGGTATTAAAACCATTGAACAACTTAGCCAAACACCACAAACAGTTTTAGAAGAGCGATTGGGCAAATGGGGTGGTGATTTATTAGCAAAAAGTAATGGCATTCATTTGAGTGAAGTAGCTCCTTATCATGAATCAAAATCAATATCAACAGAAAATACTTTTGATGAGCCAATAGCCGATATACCTTTTCTGCACAGTGAGTTAGTAAAATACACTGAAAAAATTTGTTTTGAATTACGTAAAGATGGTAAACTAACTGGGTGTGTTGCAGTGAAAATTAGGTATCCTAATTTTGAAACTACATCAAAACAAACCACCATTGATTATACTGATGCAGATGATGAAATATTACCTATTGTAAAAGAATTATTTAATAAGTTACATAAAAAGGGTGCCCCCATACGCTTATTGGGCGTACGTTTGAGCGAATTAACAAGTGATGTTGTACAAGGCAGTTTATTTGGTAATAACGAAAAGAAAACAGATTTGTACAAAGCCATGGATGCCCTTAAAAATAAGTTTGGAAAAAATACGCTGAAAAGAGCGTCATCCAACTAAATCGCCATCAATTAAATCAACCAAGGTTTTCTTTTCTAATACTTTTAAAGTTGCATCTCTCACCATGGCCATGGTGCGTCTTAAACCGCAATGTGTTTCATCGCAATCGCTACATTTTTCGTAAAAGTTTAAGCTTACACAAGGCAACATAGCTATTGGCCCATCCACAATTCTAATAGCTTTTGCGATGGTTGTTTTTTTAGGATGTTCTGCTAAAAAATAACCTCCTCCTTTGCCCTTTTTACTATTTAAAATTTGATGTTGTTTGAGAAGTAATAAAATACTTTCTAAAAATTTGATGGGTATGTTTTTATGGGCAGCTATATCTGCAATTAAAATGGGGCCTTCACCATGTTTTTCTGCTAAATAACCAAGTGCTTTTAAACCGTATTGCGTTTTCTTCGATAACATAAAATAAAATTAAACTTAATTTTCACAAAATATTAGTCTATTAAAATTGTAGAGTATGTATATTTGTGCTATAGTTTTGAAACAAATACCATTTTGAGGTGTAATGTGGCACTATCAAAATTGAATGAATGTTTTGGTTTTAATGTTAGTTGTAAAAAAAGTCCTGCCAAAAGGTGAGGGCTTTTTTTAGGTTTGATTGTTGCTCTAAAATAATAAAGATTTTTAAACTATACCAAATTAGTTTACTAGTAAACAGCAGTTAATTGAACAATATAAAAATAGGGTATGCCTTTAAATGAAATTGAATTTTTACAAAAGTTAATGATGCAACATACAAGTGCAGAAACCAATTACCCTAATAAAATAAATGCAGCAATTTTTATTGATGCATTGTACAATTGGCTATTCACTCCACAGATTTATAACGTACACTCCACCGCAACAATACATGAAACCTATACAGCCCTTCAAGCTGATTTTTTACCATTATTACAATCAGTATTAACTGATGAAGCAACCATTCATCAACAACAGACTACATTTTTTAATAGTATTCCCAATATTTACGAGGCCCTGTTGCAAGATGCTGAATCTGTTCTAAATTTTGACCCAGCTGCAATTTCGTTGAAAGAGGTATTATTGGCTTACCCTGGTTTTTATGCTGTAGCTATTTATAGGTTTGCGCACCAATTACAACTGCAAGGTGTACCAATTTTACCACGGTTATGGTCAACACATGCACATAGTAAAACGGGTATTGATATTCACCCAGCAGCAAGTATTGGTCAATCTTTTTTTATTGACCATGGTACGGGTATTGTAATTGGAGCCACCACGGTTATAGGTAATAATGTAAAAATTTATCAAGGGGTAACACTAGGGGCTATTAATGTATCAAAAGCAATGGCAAGTATAAAAAGGCATCCTACTATTGAAGATGATGTGATTATTTATGCAGGAGCAACCATTTTAGGTGGCGAAACTGTAATAGGTAACAATAGTGTAATTGGCGGCAACGTGTGGCTTACTTATAGCGTTCCCCCATATTCAGTTGTTTATCAAAAAAATGAAATTAAAGTAAGAGATAATCGCCCCATAACAGAAACATTCAATTTTGTAATTTAAAATAACAACCATGAAAGTAAATAATATTTTAGCTACCATTGGCCATACGCCCCACGTAAAAATTAATAAAATTTTTGGTGATGATTATAACGTTTATATAAAATTAGAAAAACAAAACCCTGGCGCTAGTATAAAAGATAGAATTGCATTAGCTATGATTGAAGATGCAGAAGCAAAAGGATTATTGCATAAAGAAAGTGTAATTATTGAACCTACGAGTGGTAATACCGGTATTGGCTTGGCTTTAGTGGCTGCTGTAAAAGGGTATAAATTGATTTTAGTGATGCCCGAAAGTATGAGTATTGAACGTAGAAAAATTATGCAAGCCTATGGTGCTACTTTTGTATTAACGCCAAGAGAAAAAGGTATGAAGGGTGCAGTAGATGCTGCCAATGAACTTGCTGCTACAACACCGCATGCTTGGATACCGAAGCAATTTGATAACCCAGCCAATAGTGATATACACCGTAAAACCACCGCTATTGAAATATTAAACGATTTTAAAGATGGGCTCGATTATATAATTACAGGTGTAGGTACTGGCGGACATATAACTGGCGTTGCCGAAGTATTGAAACAACATTTTCCTCAATTAAAAGTATTTGCAGTTGAGCCAGCCTTATCGCCCTTATTGAGTGGTGGTGCTCCGGGGCCTCACCCACTACAGGGTTTGGGGGCTAACTTTATACCATCAGTGTTAAATAGAGCTATTTTAGATGGTGTTATTACAGTTGAGAAAGATGAAGCCTACGCTTACGCTTTACGTGCAGCTAAAGAAGAAGGTATTTTTATGGGTGTATCATCAGGTGCTTCGTTGGCAGCCGTTGCAAAAAAGTTGATAGATATACCTAAAGGTGCAACTATACTTACGTTTAATTATGATACTGGTGAACGTTATTTATCTGTTGATGGTTTATTTTAAAAAAAAGCGCCCAGTAAAATGGGCGCTTTTTAGTATTATCCTTTTTTTAATTGTTGCATTAATGCCCTAAACTCTTTTGGTGCTGGTGCTTCTAATGTGTGCAATTGACCATGTAAATCAGTAAATACAAGTTTATATGAGTGCAATGCTAGTCTGTTAATGATGGGCCTTTCTTCCTCATCATGCTTACTAAGTTTAAATTTTTTCTTTACACTTGATAGCAAAACTTGTTTACCATCACCATACAAAGGGTCGCATGCTAAAGGGTGACCAATATGTTTGCAATGCACCCTAATTTGGTGTGTACGACCTGTAAATAACCTAAACGATACTAATGAAAAATGTTGATTTCGCTCCATAACGCTATAGCCTGTTTGTGAGGCTTTACCACTGCGGTGTACCGTCATACTGCCTTTTTTGGTAAGATGCTCCGTTATGGGAGCATCAATTATTCCTTCATCGTCAATTGGGGCGCCCATCACTACACCTAAGTAGTATTTTTCTACTTGTCTATCTTCAAAAATTTTACACAAGTATTTATGGACAACATCTGTTTTAGCAAATAAAATGAGTCCGCTAGTATCTTTATCTAACCTGTGTACGGTAAATATTTGTTGGTACTTATCAGTTAAATATTCTTTTAATGATTTTTCAGTTTGTTCCCTATCAGGTATAGTTAGCATACCTCCTGGTTTATTCACAGCAACAAAATCATCATTCTCAAAAATGATTTCAAATTTACTTTTTGCCAAAATTTTACTTTTTACTTGCTTTTTTTTCTGAGTGTGTTTTAAACTTACGTGGTTTTTTAGGGCCTTCTACCTTAACAAAATGATGTTTTTTGGGAGCAGGTGTAATAGGCGCTCCTAAAGCTTCTGCAATTTCAGCTTCGGTATAATCGCTGCCTTTTTTAACTGGTGTTTTTTTAACAACTGTTGTTGCAGCTGGTGTTGTATTGGTTTTATTTTTTGCAGCCTTACCTTTAGATTCGTTCATGTATTTAAGCAATCTAATTTCTTTATCACTCAAATAACGCCATTTACTTCTTTCTACATTTTTTTTGGTTAAGCCTGCATACATTACCCTGTCTAAGGCTTTTACATCGTAACCCATACTTTCAAAAATGCGGCGTACAATACGGTTGCGACCACTATGTATTTCTATACCAATAATTGATTTGTCTTTTGCATCAGCGTAAGCCAAACTATCTACCACTACAGGTCCATCTTCTAAAATTAACCCGTTTACAACTTTATCAAAATCAGTTTTGGTTAAAGGCTTGTCTAATTTTACTTCGTAAATTTTAGTGATTTGGTAGCTTGGGTGCGATAGTTTTTGTGTTAAATCACCATCGTTGGTTAATAACAAAACACCTGATGTATTTCTATCTAAACGACCAATAGGGTACACCCTTTCATTGGTGGCCTGTTTTATGAGTTCTAATACTGTTTTTCTGCCTTGTGGGTCATCAGTAGTAGTAATATAATCTTTGGGCTTGTTGAGTAAAATGTATACCAAGTTTTTAGTGATGAATAATTTTTTACCATTGTAAATAACTTCATCGGTTGGTTGTACTTTATACCCCGGCTCTGTTACAATTACGCCATTAACCTTCACATTATTTTCAGCAATAATAGCAATAGCATCTCTACGTGAACAAATGCCACAGTGTGCTAAAAACTTGTTTAAGGGCATGGCAACATCAGTGGTAATTTGCTTGCTTGCAGCAACTTTAGCGGCCTCTTTGCCAGCTTTGGTCGTTGGTGCTTTTTCTTTTACGATGATGCCTTTTTTAATTTGACGAGCTTTGTATTCTTCTTCTTTCTTTTTTTCGAAGAAGGCTCTTTTTTCTTGACGGGCTAATTTTTTTTCTTGCCTAATTTCTTCTTTTACTACGCTGTTCTTTTTGGGATTAATGAACTTGCGAAATGCGTCCTGACTCATTTTATTTGTATTTAATGCTGTTTTTCAACAGTAGATGAATTGCAAAAGTAATTTTTTTTATTGATAAAACGCCGTTTGGTGGCCTTTGTAACACAAAAGGGATGCATTCATGTTACTGAATACATCCCTTTTATAGTTAAACCAAAACTAAAAAAAACTATTTTTTGATGGCTTTTCTACCCTTTCTACCTTCTTTACGATTTTTCTTAAATTCTTCCATTTTCGCTTTTTGGTCAGCATTTAAAACAGCATCCATTTTTGCTTTTTCTTCTTCACGAATAGCTGCTTGTTTTTCCCTCATTTCTTTCACTGTAATATTATCCTGCGCTTTTAAAGCATCTTTTTTCGCCTTCATTTCTTGTCTGTTGGTTTTCATTTTTGCTTGTTGTTCTTTGGAAAGATTTAATTCTTTCATCATTTTACCTTTCTCTCTTTTGCCCTTTTGGCGTTCAGTAGTTTGCGAAGGTGTTGCTGCTCTTTCTGTTTGGGCGTTTGCAGCGAAACAAAATATAGATGCTACAAATGATAATGCTAATAATTTTTTCATGGTCTTTATTTTTTATTGTTATGCATCATAGACCATTAGCGGAAAACAAAGTTTAATCAACAAAACGTTAAAGCATTTTATTCATTAATACCTGGTGTTGATTTATTGCTAGCTTTTAGTTGCTGTTGTATTGATTTGTTGAAAATAAGCAACTGATCAGGCGTTAAAATAGTATCAATTGCTTTTTTTTGAGCTAGCCTTGCTTGTAAAATATTTCTTCTTTTTTGTTGAGCAGTTAAAGTAGCGTTGTTGTTAATAGCATCTATACTATCTAACATGTTTTCTCTTAATAATTTTAATTGAGCAGCTTGTTCTTTGCTGAGGTTGAGGTTTTTCAATACGGCTATAATGCCATCATTTTTATTATTTTCATTTTTGTTAGATGGTGTGGGTGTACGATCAACCTGCGCTATTGTTTTGCCATAAATACAACTTATGATTAATAATGCAATCAATTGTTTCATAATAAGTAACTATTTATCTTTATTGGCCAATTGTCCGCAAGCAGCATCAATATCTTTACCCCTGCTACGGCGTATTCTTACATTTACTTTATGTTGTACTAAATAGTCAGTAAAAATTTGTGTACTATCCTCATCAGATTTTTCAAAATCAATACCTAATACACTGTTGTACTCAATAACATTAATGAGGTGCGTAGGTATTTTTCTATAAATTTTTACTAGTTCAGCCGCATCTTCTAATGTATCATTTTCTCCTTTCAATAAAACATATTCGAGGGTAATATCATTTTTAGTTTTATCATAAAAATAGTTCAGCGCTTCCACCAATGCAGCAATATTGTTGCTTTCATTGATGGCCATAATTTTATCACGTTTTTCATCAGTAGCCGCATGTAACGATACGGCTAAATTAAAACGTACATTATCGTCGCCCAATTGTTTAATCATTTTTGCTACACCTGCAGTTGATACAGTAATACGTTTAGGGCTCATACCCATGCTGTCGCTTGCAGTTATTTTTTCTATTGACTTTAAAACGTTTTTATAGTTTAATAGCGGCTCACCCATACCCATGTAAACTATGTTTGAAAGTTTGGTACCGTACATTTTTTCGCTTTGCTCATTTAGCAACGCTACTTGATCGTAAATTTCATCAAACGTTAAATTGCGTTTACGATCCATTTTGCCAGTGGCACAAAAGGCACAAGCCAAACTACAACCTATTTGCGATGACACACAAGCCGTATTTCTTTTTTCTGTTGGTATTACAACGCCTTCAATTAAATGCCCATCGTGTGTTTTAAAACGTGACTTTAAAGTACCATCCATACTATGTTGAGTAGCATCAATACTTACGGCAGGTAAACTAAATTCTTCTTTTAATTTATTACGCAACTCTATTGAAAGGTTGCTCATTTCATCAAAACTTCGGGCATTTTTTTTCCATAACCACTCATAAGTTTGAATAGCCCTAAATTTTTTATCGCCAATTTTTTCGAAATATGCTTTTAAGCCTGCTAAATCAAAATCACGTATGTTTACTTTTTCTGCCATATTGCAAAGATAATTCAAACATTTTACAAGCTTTTGCAAGTGCTTGGTTGTAATATTACCTGCTGCCAAAATTTATTTGTTTCTTTGCATTTCTTAAAAAAGCGATACACTTTAAAATTATTACGACTATGCAACCAGTATATATTATTGATGCTGTACGAACACCTATAGGAAAATATGGTGGCACATTAGCCACTGTTAGGCCAGATGATATGCTGGCTTTAGTAATTGAAGCATTGGTAAAACGTAATGAAGCCATTGATGTAAACGCTATTGAAGATGTTATTGCAGGCGCTGCCAACCAAGCTGGTGAAGATAATAGGAATGTGGCTCGTATGGCGGCATTATTGGCTGGTTTGCCGGTAACAGTTGCAGGTAACACGGTTAATAGGTTATGTGCTAGTGGTTTACAAGCAATAATGGATAGTGCTCGTGCCATTGCATGTGGCGATGCCGAATTAATGATTGCAGGTGGTGTGGAGAGTATGAGTAGGGCTCCGTTTGTAATGCCAAAAAGCACCAGCGCCTTTGATAGAAATGCACAGATTTTTGATACCACCATGGGCTGGCGTTTTATAAACAGCCAACTAAGCGATTTATATTACCCCTACACTATGGGTGAAACCGCTGAAAATGTTGCCAAACAATGGAATATTAGTAGGACTGCACAAGATCAATTTGCGGTTGAAAGTCAAGCTAAGTATGAGGCAGCACACCAAGCTGGTGCTTTTGCAAATGAAATAATACCTGTAAATGTTGTACAAGGTAAATCGACCGTTGTGTTTGATAAAGATGAACACCCACGTTTATCATCAGCAGAAAAATTAGCCACTTTAAAACCTGCTTTTATTAAAGATGGTACCGTAACAGCAGGTAATAGTAGTGGTATTAACGATGGTGCTGCAGCTATGTTATTAGCATCTGCCGCAGCTGTGGAGCAATACCAATTAAAGCCAATAGCTAAAATTGTAAGCATGGCTGTAGCAGGTGTTGAACCCTCTGTAATGGGTATTGGCCCGGTGCCTGCTACACAAAAAGCTTTGTCAAGAGCAGGGCTCACTATTGCGGATATTGATATTGCTGAATTAAACGAAGCATTCGCATCTCAAAGCTTAGCTTGTATAAAAGAGTTAGGTATTGATGCTGCTAAAGTAAATGTGAATGGTGGTGCAATTGCTATTGGGCACCCATTAGGCTGTAGTGGCGTTCGCATTAGTACCACCTTATTACACGAAATGCAAAAGCGAAAAAGTAAATATGGGTTAGCTACCATGTGTATTGGTGTAGGACAAGGTGCTGCCATCATTTATGAAAACATTGTATAAATTTATAATTGGTACAATTGTTTTTTGATTAAGCTAAAGTTGGCCCAAATACTAACAGCGTATAAAAGTATGGTTAACACTATCACATAAGGGTGTACAAAAGCACTTAACACTTCTTTGCCTGCTGCAAAGTTTTGTTGAAATAAATATTGAAAAATACTCGTTGCTATGAATGCACTGCCAATAATAAATGCGAAAACGGGTATCCATTTTTTAGCAACAGTTTTACTCAGCCATATAGGTGCATACCCTAGCTGCAGCAATAGTTGCAAGTTTTGTTTGCTTTTACTGATCATTAATTGTAAGTAAAATGAAAACAACAATATTGATAATAACACCACCAACACCGCTAACCCTCCAAGGCCAGCTACAATGGCTTGTAAGGTGGTTTTAATGCGCCCAAATTTTGTTTTATCCTTATTTACATGGTAGTTATTTTGTGCAAGAAAGTTCAATAACTCAGCACTATTGGCATCGGTCGTTTTTATGTATACCCTTGCTGCCGGCTGCTCTGGCACTGTGCTAAACATTTTATTGCCCCAGTTTAAAAAACTTTGTGGCACTAAAAAAGAGTTAATTCTATCACTTACTGCAACTATATGTCCTTTAAAAGTTTGCTTGGTACCATCGGGTGCTGTGCACTCTAAAAAAATATTGATAGCGCCAATACTGCCAGATGATAATTGTGGTAAGTCTTGCGCCGGTGCAAACACATTGTACATCTCTAAAAAATCTGCTGAAAAAATAATGGGTACATCAACTTGACCTGGTTGCCAAGTAAACGAAGGTGGAACGGTATCTATAAAATCATCTTGAATAGCTTCAATAAACAAATCAGTACTAAACGGGATGATATCACCAGCACTAGCTTTGGCTCTAAATTGGTTACTGAGTAATGGTGCTGCATCTTCAATAAACGGTTGTTTTTTGATGTTGTTGATGTCCTCTTTTGTAAACCTATTTTCCTTACCCATATTTTCGTTGGTAATAGTTTTGGTTACAGAAATATAGTCGTACCCATTTTTACGAGGATTTTTATCTCTTAGTAATTGATTAATGTTGATAAACATTTGAACGCAACACAATAACAACAACACACCTACTGCAAGACCTGTATAACTTAAT
The DNA here is from genome assembly GCF_042651465.1 of Ferruginibacter yonginensis. Classification (NCBI taxonomy): domain Bacteria; kingdom Pseudomonadati; phylum Bacteroidota; class Chitinophagia; order Chitinophagales; family Chitinophagaceae; genus Ferruginibacter; species Ferruginibacter yonginensis. The sequence continues at coordinate 1,327,524 of NZ_JBHSCZ010000001.1, read as the reverse complement.
ATTTTGGATGTTTTACTGCCTGTATTTAAATAAGGCGCAATGGTTTTGTAGTTTATGGTGGAAGTACTGTTGCTCATTTGTTGGTTGCTTTATTACTAAAGATGAATTTGTTGATGGGCCTTAAAAAATGAAATAGGTTCAAGGTCTGCTAAAATAATTGTAGCGCCTCTTTGTTCAGCAGCATGCTCAATAAGTTGCATTGCTTTTATGCTATTGGCTTCATCTAAATGACTAAAAGGTTCATCCATTATTATCATATCAAAAGGTTGCTGCAAGGCTCTAATAATGGCAACCCGTTGTTGTTCGCCATAACTACAAGTGCCGGCTTTTTGTGATAGTTTATTTTGAATACCTAATGCTGCAGCCATAGCCTCAATAGGCATTGCTTCAGCAAAGGGTGATAGTTGTTTTTTTATGGCAATGTTTTCGTACACCGTAAATTCATTAAACAGCCGTAAATCTTGAAAAATAACACTCATTTTGTTGGCTCTTATAGCTGCTAATTTTGTAGGGTGTATATTTTTGAGCGATTCGTTTTCAAATAAAACATCACCATCATAATCGCTACGTAGGCCGTATATAAAATGCATTAACGATGTTTTGCCGCTACCACTAGGTGCTACCAATTGAATGCGGTTGCCTTTTGTAATATCAATGGTTTTGTTCCATACTGCAGAATTTGCAACCTTTTCTTTTTCAAGATGGTGTGGTACTATATTTTTTAACGATAAAAGCATAAACAAAAATAAAAAAGCCGTCACATAAATGACGGCTTTATAAAAAATTAGTATGGTTATTTAATAGTTGTTACAGTTGTATCTGTAGCAGGTGCATCCATTATAACGTCATTATCATTCCACATGGTTGCATATTGTGCTTTCTTTTTTTCTTCTATAACATACATTTTGCTTGCATATCCATTTAATTGTTTCAAGCTATTGGTATTTTTATCGAGTAAGTTAATTTCAATGTGTTGGGTTAAACCGCCACTTTTAAAATTACCACCGCTAATAATAACATTATCCCACATTTTTACATTTTCATCATAGGTTACCTTAGTTAAACTGTCAGAAGTAGCTGATGGTTTCATGCTGGTTAATATGTATTGAATATTTACATAGCCAGCAATAGGGCCTTCACTTATTTTATCAAAAAAACTAAAGTTTGATGATGCTTTACCAGCTAAATAACTATCTGTAGTGGTTTTGCTGTTAGATATTGCGAAGTAATTGTCATTAGTATTAAAAACAATTTTTTCTGATTCGCTGCCGCCTAACATACTACCACCTAATTTATTACCTGCATCAATTAATTTTTTAAATGATGCTTTATCGCCAATTGATGCTGCAAATAATACTTGTGCATCTGGTCTGCCAATAGTGTCTTGCTTTAAATCAGTTACTGCAAATAAAATATCACCTTTATTGGCTTTAATAAAATCATCGAGGTTTAATCCTGCTTGGGCTAAACCAATGTTTAAGAAACCATCTAAGTTGAGTAATTTTAAAAATTCTTTTACACCTTCAGGTTTAAAGTTTAATGCAAATAAACCTGCTACGTTTTGTGATGGAATGCTGGTGATCATTTTTTTATCAATACCAGATCCGCTGTATTTTTTATATAAGTCAGTTAATTCTTTACCACCGTACGATTTTGAATCAATTACAATTTTACCATTGTCAAAATTTAAAGTAGCAGCAGTAATTGCACCTTTATATAATTTGGTTAGGTTAATCATTGTTGCTGCAGCACCTAAAGCACCAGCTGAGTTAAAATGTTCAGCATTCAACCAAAAATGAATATCGCCAGTTGTTTTTACAAGTTCAGTAAACTTTTCATCAACGGCCAAACTATTATCTTCTTTTAAATTAATTAAAGCTGTGGTTGCCGCAGCCATATCTCTTGTTGGTGTTGTAGATGGTAATGGGTTACCTAAGCTATCAGTAGGTTTTTCTTTATAACCATCCATAGCACTGATTTCTGGAGTGTTAATAGTAGCAATAAATTTTTCTTTATTGTAAGCAATTACACCTTTATCTGTTGATGAAAAAGTAAAACCATCTTTAGTACTTTCTTTTGCATCTTTAGCAGCTTCAGTCAGCATTTTTTTAAACTTAACTTCGTCTGTAATGCTACCTTCAAAAGCAACATAACCGCCAACAGAATCTTTTACTACAAAAGCGATGATATCAGTTTTTGTGTTAACACCACTGTTTTCTGGATTATCTAAAATTGATTTTGAAAAAGCAGAAATGTTTGAATCTGCAATCATTTTTTGAAAGCCTTCATTCTTTTTAATTTCTTCCCAAGGTAATTTGCTATTGAGCGATGCACCATCTATATGCATTACAATACCAGCATTTTTAGGAATATACCTTCCTTGTTTGTTTGTTTTTGAGCAAGATGAAAATACTACAACAGCCAATAAAGCCATTATAGAAAAGGAGCGCATACGTTTGTGCATAGTTTTTAGTTTTGTTGTTTATACTTTTTTTTGAGCGGAAGTAACCTTTTGGTTATATATTAGTTTCGAAATATTTTGTTAATGCTGTAAAAGGTACTGCAACTTGTTCGCCTTTTTGTAAGTTTTTTACCATGCATGTTTGGTTTTCTAGTTCATGCGAACCTATAATGATGGCAAAAGGTATTTGCTTTTTATCAGCATATTTGAACTGCTTATCAAGTTTCACTTTTTCTGGGTATAGCTCACAAGCAATATGTTGGTTTCGCAATTGTTGCATTAAACCTAGGGCTGCATTTGCTTCAGCATCGCCAAGGTTAAAAAATAAAGCTTTGGTGGTATTACCAATGGTAGCAGGAAAAAGTTGTAGTTCATCCAAAACATCATAAATTCTATCAATACCAAAGCTTACACCCACACCCGGTATATTAGGTACGCCAAACAAGCCCGTTAAATCATCATAGCGACCACCACCACCGATACTGCCCATTTTTACAGTTTCTGGGGCTTTGGCTTCTAATATAATACCAGTATAATAGTTTAAGCCACGGGCAAGGGTAAGGTCGATGTTGATATGTACATCTTTACAATGTTGCATTACATAATTAAGTTCGGCAATACCTTGTTGCCCTATTTCATTATCTGCAAATAATTTTGAAATAGCTGCTAGTTTGGCTTCATTACTACCTCCAATATTCAAATACGTTTCAATAGTTTGAATTTCAGCTGCATTCAATCCCCTCTCTTGTAATTCTATTTTTACTTTTTCGATGCCTATTTTATCAAGTTTGTCAATAGCCGTGGTAATATCAATCATTTTATCAGCACCACCAGCAATGGTGGCCAATGCTGCCAAAACTTTTCTGCTATTAACCTTTAAAGTATAGTTTACTAAACCTAGTTTATTAAATACATGGTGGTAAATATGGCAAAGATCCACTTCGTTTATTAATGATTGGCTTCCTACTACATCAGCATCGCATTGTGTAAACTCACGGTAGCGGCCTTTTTGAGGCCTATCGGCACGCCATACTTGTTGCATTTGGTAACGTTTAAAAGGGAACGTAAGTGAGCCAGCATTCATGGCTACATATCTTGCAAAAGGTATGGTTAAGTCGTATTTTAAAGCCCTCTCCGTAAGAGCGGCTGTATTTTTACCTTCTAATAATTTTTCAAAACCATCTTGTGCTTTGGCAATATTTTTAGGGTCACTTAAGCCATTGTTAAGTATTTTAAAAATGAGTTTATCACCTTCTTCACCATATTTACCCATTAGTGTTTCAAGGTTTTCCATTGCAGGGGTTTCTAGCGGTTCAAACCCATATAATTCAAATACCGAACGTATGGTATTTAAAATATAATTTCTTTTATAAACAATGGCAGCTCCAAAATCTCTTGTGCCTTGCGGTAAACTGGGCTTTGTCATTATACAGTACTATTTAAAACGATTTTAATTTTATTTATATTTTTCGATGATGGCATCGCAGGTTTTATTGATTATGTCGTACACTTTTATGTAACCATCTTCATTACCATACCAAGGGTCGGGCACTGCTGCATTGCTATTGGGCTGTAATTCATTTAAAAAATAATCAACCTTGTTAACATCAAATTTTTTTCCTGCAATTTGTTTTAGCTGGTGCATCACATCATCAGCCATTACATAAATTTTGTCGTACACATCAAAATCAGTAGCAGTACATCTTCTACTAACTTGATCCCTAATATCAATGCCATGTTGCAGGGCAACTTTTTGGCTTAATGGGTGCGGCGCTTCACCATTGTGTAATCCATTAGTACCGGCACTTTCAATCACCCAATTTAGTTGGTGTTTTTTTGCTTTGTCTTTTAAAACACCTTCGGCCAATGGGCTTCTACAAATATTACCCAAGCATACCATTAACACTTTCATATTGCAAATATAATTAGGATGTATGAAGCCTATATGATGTTTTTATGATTGGTGCCACCATTATATAATTGGCAGCTGTTATGGAATTATTGTATCAGCAGCATCTTACTACTAAAGCGGCCGCTTGCATTTAATAACTTTTAAAAAAAACAAACAATGAAAAGCGAAACAATTTTACAAGCCGATGTATTAGATATTATTTTTGAAAATAGAAACAAAACCTATGGCGCTTATGCACTTCGTAAGTTTTACAACAACCGTTTAGGCATAGCCATGGTGAGCATGTTAATGATGGTTGCTGTGTTGTATTCATTTACCCTCATAAAAAAAGATAAAGTGAAGCTGCCATCAATTATAACGGATCCATATATCATTAAACCAGCACCAAAACCACCAGTTGATAAACCTTTGGAGCCAAAACCACCAAAGCAAACTACTGTAAATAAAAAATTAGCAACATCACCAGCAAAACCGTCACAAAAATTTGTAAATAATGTTGTCATTACAAAAGATGATAAGGCAGATAAAATTGCCAATTTAGTTGATTCTGTCGCTATTGATGATAAAACAAATACTGTAAAAGGACCTACACATGTGTTTGTTACACCTACTGATGTAAAAACTGGAGACGGTGATGTTACAATAACAACAAAAGTAGATAAGGTTACGCCGAGCAGTTTCGCAGAAGTTATGCCTACTTACCCTGGTGGTAATGACGCTTTGCGGAAATTTTTAGAGAGAAATCTTAAAAATCCTCAAGATATTGAAGAAGGTGGCAGTGTTTTCGTTAAAATTAGGTTTGTTGTAGGTTATGATGGAGCTCTAAAATCATTTGAAACGGTGCAAGATGGTGGTGCAGCATTTAACGAAGAAGTAATAAGGGTTTTAAAGAAAATGCCACAATGGATACCTGGTAAAACAAAAGGCGAAAATGTATCTGTTTATTTTACCATACCTGTTAAGTTTAGTACAACAGATTAATATGGTAGCATTTTTATTATTAAATTGCCAACTTTAAAATAAATATATGGCTTTGGAAGAATTTGAACCAAATGAATTATCAGATAGAGAAAAAGCAATAGTTCGCATGCGTAGTTTAACCAACTACGTTATGGGGATTTTGCTTATTGGGGCAGGGTGTTTCTTTCTTTTTCCTATAAAAAGTACTGAAAAATTTATAAACCAGTACGACCCTACCATGATTACCGTTTTTGGAGTTGTTTGTTGTATTTATGGTTTATTCAGAATATTTAGAGGGTATAAAAAAAATTATTTTAGGGAGTATTAACATGCATATTTTAATAAAAAATAAATTGGTTTTTGTTACAATAACATGTTTAGTGTTGTTGGTTGCTTGTGCCGAAAAAAAACAGGTTGAAAAAATAACTGATACGCCTACTTTAGGTACCATACATGTTAGTGTTGATGAATCATTTGCGCCAGTTTTGCAAGCACAAATTGATATGTACCAAGCTTCAAACCCAGGTACAAAAATTATTGCTCATTTTAAATCTGAGGCAGATTGTTTAAAAGATTTTTTTAAAGACAGTGCTACACGGTTGGTAATTGTTACTCGTGGTTTGTTGCCAAAAGAAGAACGTTACATGATGGACTCTCTTGGTTTTAACCCAGGTTGGAACCAAGTAGCAGCCGATGCTGTGGCTATAATAGTTAATAAAAACAGCAGCGATACATTGTTCACTTTAGAGCGTTTACAACAACAACTAACTGGCAACTTCAACAAGGCACAAACGTTGGTATTTGATGGTTTAAATAAAACAAGTACGGTTCGCTTTATTGAAGATTCTGTATTAAAAGGTAAAGCTTTTGATACCAGCGTAGTGAGGGCTGTTAAAACCAGTGACGATGTTGTTGAATATGTTGCTACACATGAAAATGCTATTGGTTTTATTGGTGTTAACAGAATAGGTAATCCCGAGGAGCCAAACCAAGTAGCCATGTTAAAAAAAGTAAAAATTGCTTACGTTAAATGTGAGGTTTGCGATGATAAACCTTACGTAATGCCATCACAAGAAACCATCTTAAATAGAAGGTATCCTTTGGTACGTGGTTTGTATTATATCATTAAAGAAAATTATACAGGCTTGGGCGCAGGCTTTGTATCATTTTTAAAATATGAAAGAGGGCAGTTGATTTTTAGAAGAAGTTACCTTGGTCCGATGATGGACTTTGAAGTACGTAACATTAAATTAAACAATGAATTGCCTAAAGATTAGTTCTTTCGTATTTATTGCAAGTATTTATTTAAAATTGTAGTTCTAAATTAAAATTGAGACAATGACAAAGATGAAATCAATTGTAATGGTTATGGTAACCGTACTTTTTGCAGGCGCTGCCATGGCACAAAGTATTGATGATGGTAAACGATTTTTATATTATGAAAGGTATAAAAGTGCTAAAGATGTTTTTCAAAAATTATCAGCAGCAAATGCTAATGATGAAACAGCTGCCTATTATTTAGGACAAGCCATGATAGGTTTAGAAGATGTTGCAGGAGCTAAAGCCTTGTACCAACAAAAATTAGCAGCAACACCTAATAGTCCTTTATTATTGGCAGGTATGGGTAATGTTGAGCTATTAGAAGGCAAAACTGCCGATGCAAAAAATCGTTTTGAAACAGCTATTTCACTTAGTGGTGGCAAGCGTATTGATGTATTAAATGCAGTAGGTGCACCTAACAGCGATCCTGAAATTAAAAATGGTGATGCTGCTTATGCAATCGATAAATTAAAACAAGCTACTACCTTAAAAGGTTTTAAAGACCCTGAAGTATGGGCTAATTTAGGTGATGCTTACAGAAAAATTGGTGATGGTGGTAATGCTGTACAAGCCTACCAAGCTGCGTTAGATATTAACCCAAAATATGCACGTGCTATTTATCGTACAGGTCGTTTATACCAATCACAAGGGGTTGCTCAAGAAGCTTTATACACAAAGTATTTTAATGATGCTATTGCTGCTGATGCTAATTATGCACCAGTTTATAAAACATTGTTTAACTACTATTACGAAACCAACGTTTCAAAAAGTGCTGAGTATTTAGATAAATGGTTAGCAGCTTCTGACGATGACCCTAAAGCATGTTATTTTAGAACAAGTTTAATTTATGCACAAGGTAAATTTGCTGATGCTATCGCAAAAGCAAACGAATGTATAAGCGCAGGAGGTACTAATGTTTACCCTAATTTGTATGGTGTAAAAGCATTGGCGTATAACCGTTTGGGCGATTCAATTAATGCAAAAGCTAGTTATGAAGAGTATTTTACAAAACAAGCGCCTGATAAAATTGTTGGCGGTGACTATTCATCTTATGCATTGGTGTTACTAAAGTTCCCAGGTAATGAAGCACAAGCTGCTGGCTACATTGAAAAGGCAGTAGCTTTAGATAGTATTGAAGCAAACAAGGTTAATTATTTGAAATTATTAGCCAATGCTTATCGTGCACAAAAAAACTTTGGAGAGTCAGCTAAATGGTTCAACCAAGTTTTATCTGTAAAAAAGAATTACAGCAATGTTGATTTGTATAATGCTGGGTACGATTATTTCCGTGCAGGCAAATTCGATTCATCTGTTGCGGTATTCAATAAATACACTGCAAAATATCCTGATGAAATTTTTGGTTATTATATGATTGCAAAAGCTAATACAGGTATTGATTCAACCATGACAACAGGTTTAGCGGCATCATCTTACCTAAAAGCAATTGAAATAGGTGAAAAAGCTGCTGATAAATCAAAAATTAAAGATCAATTGGTTGGTGCTTATACTTTTATGATGCAATATTCATATAATATTAAGAGAGATCAAAAAGCCGCTATTGAGTATGCTGATAAAGCTTTAGCTGTTGACCCAACCGATGCTCAATCAATAAAAAATAAGGAGTTCGTTACAGCAAATGACCCTAACGCTAAGCCAGCTACAAAACCAACAACGAAGCCGGCAACTACAAAACCTGCTACGCCTGCTAAACCGGCAACACCGGCTAAGCCTGCAACGCCAAAAAAAAAGTAATTTCTAAAAAGAAACCATAAAATTTAAGGTTCCAACATCATTTGTTGGAACCTTTTTTTACATTCATACTCAATGAAATAGCATTTATTTTGGTCGTTAACTAACAATTATTAGCTTTTTTTTAGATTATATTATTTGGTTCGATTGTATATTGTTTTAGTTGACTTATTTTTGTGACATTAAAGGGTAACTTATGCATTTTTTCTTTTTGAAGGTTATTGAAAATGGTACAATTAACTACTTGCCAATTCTGTTGCAAATTGTTTTTGCAATTGGTTTTGTAGCTACAATGATCATCGCTTCAAGCAGGTTTGGTCCAAAGCGTAAAACTGATGATAAGCTTGTCAATTTTGAAAGTGGAATTGAAATCAAAGGAAATGCCCGTCAACCAATGGCTATTAAGTACTTCTTAATTGCTATTTTGTTTGTGTTGTTTGATGTAGAAGTTATTTTCTTTTACCCTTATGCAGTTAATTTTAGGGAGTTTGCTAAGGACCCTGCAATGGGTTGGCACACCTTTTTAGCTGTTATAATGTTTGTAGGTTCTTTTTTAGCTGGCTTTATTTACATCTTTAAAAAAGGTGCTTTAAAGTGGGAAGATTAAGGTTTGTGTTGATTTGAAAACTGTATAACGTAAGCAACCTTGTTGCTGTTAAATAAAAAAATATGTCTCGTCCAGTTCAATTTAATAACACCCAAAAATTCGCCGGTATTCCTGAAGGGTACATGGGCGAAGGTTTTATGGCTACAAGTTTTGAAAAAGTGGTAGGGTTGGCTCGTAAAAATTCTATTTGGCCATTACCGTTTGCTACAAGTTGTTGTGGTATTGAGTTTATGGCTACAGCTGCTAGTCATTACGATATTGCACGTTTTGGTTCTGAGCGTATGAGTTTTTCACCTCGTCAGTGCGATTTGTTAATGGTAATGGGTACCATCTCTAAAAAAATGGGCCCTATTTTACGCCAAGTGTATTTACAAATGGCAGAACCACGTTGGGTTATGGCCGTAGGTGCTTGTGCTAGTAGCGGTGGTGTGTTTGATACTTACAGTGTATTACAGGGTATTGACCAAGTTATTCCGGTAGATGTATATGTGCCAGGTTGCCCACCAAGGCCCGAAGCTATTATTGATGGCGTATTAAAAATACAAGAGCTTGTACATAATGAAAGCTTACGTCGTCGTCAAAGCGATCAATACAAAGAGTTATTAGGTAGTTATGGAATTCAATAAACACAACATTACATTTTTAGCATAATGGCTTTAACAAACGAAATAGTACAACAAAAACTTATAGAAAAATTTGGTGATGTGCTCACCCATTGGGATCAGCCCTACGGTATGCTCACATTTGTAGCACCTAAGGAGTTGAACTTAAAAATAATGCGTTTTTTGTATGATGATGATACATTGCAATTTAGGTTTTTAACTGATTTGCAAGCCGTACATTATCCTGATAATAAAGGGGCTGAATTAGCAGTTGTATACCATCTTCATAACTTAAAAGATAATATACGCTTGCGTTTTAAAGTGTTTACTGATATTAATCAACCTGATGTTTTTACCGCAACAGCTATTTTTGAAGCGGCAAATTTCATGGAAAGAGAAACCTTTGATTTTTACGGGGTAAACTTTGTAGGGCACCCAAACCTCATCAGAATTTTGAATGTAGATGAGATGGATTATTTCCCTTTACGTAAAGAGTTTCCTTTAGAAGATCAAACACGTATTGATAAAGATGATGAAATGTTTGGTAGGTAAGTATGAAACAGTTTATCCAAAATAATATCGTTACCATTAAAATTATGGGAGCCATATTTTGGATCATATTTACAGTTTTTTTGTGGGAAAAGGCCATAACATCCACATTAAAAAAAGATTATTTTTTTGCTTTGATTTTATCAGGCTTTAGTATCGTAAAAATGTTTGATGTATATTTTTTTGTAAGAACGCATCATAACAATAACAGTATTGATCAATAACATCTAAAAGCTCCGCAGAGCGGAAATTTTATGAGTGAACATATCATTTTACCAGAAGGTAGTTTAGAAAAGCAAACCACTACCTTAAACTTAGGTCCTACGCACCCAGCTACACACGGGGTTTTCCAAAATATTTTGGAGATGGATGGTGAACGTGTCATGAAGGCAACCTCAACTGTAGGTTACATTCACCGTGCATTTGAAAAAATTGCAGAACGTAGACCATTATACCAAATTACCCCATTAACAGATCGTTTAAATTATTGCTCAAGCCCTATCAATAACATGGGTTGGCATTTAACCTGCGAAAAATTATTGGGGGTACAAACACCTAAAAGGGTTGATTATTTACGTATCATCATAATGGAGTTGGCTCGTATTAGCGATCACCTCATTTGTAACTCAATTGTAGGTGTTGATACAGGCGCTTTTACTGGGTTTTTATATGTAATGCAATACCGTGAGCTTATTTATGAAATTTATGAAGAAGTTTGTGGCTCTCGTTTAACCACTAACATTGGTCGTATTGGTGGCTTCGAAAGAAATTTTACCAATACTGCTTTCGAAAAATTAGAAAAGTTTTTAGCTGAATATCCAAAAACATTAAAAGAGTTTGAAAACCTTTTAACCCGTAACCGCATTTTTATGGAACGTACCATTGGGTGCGGACCAATAAGTGCCGAAAGAGCTTTGAATTACGGTTTTACGGGTCCTAACTTAAGGGCATCGGGAGTTGATTATGATGTACGTATTCATAGCCCTTACAGCAGTTACGAAGATTTTGATTTTACCATTCCCGTTGGTACTACTGGCGATTGTTACGATCGTTTCTTAGTACGTAACCAAGAAATGTGGCAAAGTATCGAAATCATTAAACAAGCCTACCAAAAAGTGCAGGAATTTAAAGGTGCTGAGGCAGAAGTGTACCATGCAGATGTACCAGCATATTATCTTCCTAAAAAGGCTGATGTTTACACAAAAATGGAAGCGTTAATTTACCATTTTAAAATCATCATGGGCGAAACTGAAATGCCCGTGGGTGAAGTATACCATTCTGTTGAAGGTGGTAATGGCGAATTAGGATTCTATTTAATAAGCGATGGTGGTAGAACACCTTACCGTTTGCATTTCCGCAGACCATGTTTTATTTACTACCAAGCTTATCCAGAAATAATAAAAGGCAGTATGTTGAGCGATGCCATCATCACCATGAGTAGCTTAAACTTAATTGCAGGAGAATTAGACGCATAATAATACCACAGCAATAGCTGTATAAATAATAAAGAATGGAAATAAAATTTTCTACTGAACAACTAGCCGAAGTAAAACGTTTGGTTGATCGTTATCCAGAAGGGAAACAAAAAAGTGCTTTGTTGCCAGTATTGCATTTGGCTCAAAAAACTTTTGGTGGTTGGTTAGATGTGCCAGTGATGGATTATGTAGCCTCGTTGTTACATATAGAACCTATTGAAGTATACGAAGTAGCTAGTTTTTATAGCATGTTTAATTTAAAACCTGTTGGTAAATATTTATTAGAAGTATGCCAAACGGGCCCTTGCATGCTCAATGGGTGCGATGATATTATCGATTATATTAAAGAGAAATTAAACATTGGTGTTGGTGCAACTACAGCCGACAACATGTTTACCCTTAAAACGGTAGAATGTTTAGGCGCTTGTGGTTATGCACCTATGTTACAGTTGGGTGATTATTATAAAGAACATTTAACCAAAGAAAAGGTTGATGCTTTAATTCAAGAATGTAGAAACGGAACTGTAGCAGTTTAAAAATTATGGAAGCAATTATACCATATTTAAATTTTAATGGCAATGCCGCTGCTGCATTAGCCTTCTATGAAAAAGCATTGAACGGTACCATTACCTCATCGCAAACTTTTGGTGGTGCTGGTATGGCTGATAATGATGACATGAAAGATAAAATTTTACATGCCGTTTTAGAAGCAGGTGCTTTAAAAATAATGGTAAGTGATTGTCCGCCTGGTGTAACAGTACACTCAGGTGATCAAGTTAGTTTGTCGCTAAATTTTGATGAGGTTGAAAATATTGATGCTACATTTCAACGTTTATCAGAAAATGCAACCATCACCATGCCATTGCAAGACACTTTTTGGGGTGCTAAGTTTGGTATGTTAAAAGATCAGTTTGGGGTACATTGGATGTTTAACCACGATTATAAAAAAGAACTATAGTTTTTTATAACTTTCAAAATAAAACGTTCGCTGCGGCGAATTTGAGCATATGAGTAAAAAATTATTATTAGCAAAAGCGCAGGTGCCAGGTATTCGTCATTTCGACGTGTACAGAAGAGAAGGCGGTTATGCAAGTGTGGAGAAAGCACTTAAAATGAAGCCAGAAGATATTGTGGAAGAGGTAAAAAAAAGTGGCCTAAGAGGTAGAGGCGGTGCTGGTTTCCCAACCGGTATGAAGTGGAGCTTTATTGCGAAGCCAGAAGGGGTGCCTCGTCACTTAGTAGTAAATGCTGATGAAAGCGAACCAGGTACTTTTAAAGATCGCTATTTGATGGAATTTATTCCGCATATTTTAATTGAAGGAATGATTGTGTCTTCATTTGCTTTAGGTAGTAATGTAAGTTACATCTACATCAGAGGCGAATATGCATGGATCACTAATATATTAGAAACAGCTATTGATGAAGCCAAACAAAATGGTTGGCTAGGTAAAAATATACAAGGAAGTGGTTACGACTGTGAAATATATGTACAACGTGGTGCAGGTGCTTACATCTGTGGTGAAGAAACAGCATTGATTGAAAGTTTAGAAGGTAAAAGAGGGAACCCTCGTATTAAACCTCCTTTTCCTGCGGTAAAAGGTTTATGGGAACGACCAACGGTGGTGAACAATGTTGAAACCATTGCTGCGGTTGTGCCAATTATTAATGAAGGTGGCGAAGCATATGCAAGTATTGGTGTGGGCAGAAGTACAGGTACAAAATTAATTTCTGCTTGCGGTAACATCAATAAACCGGGTATTTATGAAATTGATATGACCATTTCTGTTGAAGAATTTATTTACAGCGACGAATACTGTGGCGGTATACCCAACGGTAAGCGTTTGAAAGCTTGTATACCAGGTGGCTCATCTGTACCTATTTTACCTGCAAATTTATTATTAACTACTGCTAAAGGCGAAAAGCGATTAATGAACTATGAAAGCTTGAGCGATGGTGGTTTTGCAACAGGTTCAATGTTGGGTAGTGGCGGTTTTATTGTGTTAGATGAAGACCAGTGTATTGTAAAAAACACCTACACATTAGCTCGTTTTTATCGCCATGAAAGCTGTGGTCAATGCAGTCCGTGCCGAGAAGGTACAGGTTGGATGGAAAAGATTTTGAAAAAAATTGATACAGGTAAAGGCGAAATGAAGGATATTGATTTGTTGTGGGATATTCAACGTAAAATTGAAGGTAATACAATTTGTCCGTTAGGTGATGCAGCTGCTTGGCCTGTTGCAGCAGCTATTAGGCATTTTAGAGATGAATTTGAATGGCATGTGTTAAACCCTGAATTGTGCTTAACAGAAAATTATGGTTTAAGGCATTATGCCGATCCTATTCATGTACCAGTAGCAGTATAACTTTTAACAGTGTTTCCTAAAAGTAATGGGGAATAGAAATGATAATAGTGAGTATACATCATTAAAATTATCGACCATTAAAAAATGTATACTTTCAATTGAAATAAAATTATGGCAGAAGAAATAAAAGCAGCACCGCCTGCAACTTTTAAAGTAACGATTGATAATATTACGGTTGATGTAGCGCCGGGTACAACCATACTCAATGCTGCTCGAATGATTGGAGGTGATGTTACACCACCTGCTATGTGCTATTACAGCAAGTTGCAGGGTAGTGGTGGTAAATGCCGTACTTGTTTGGTAGAAGTGGCTGCCGGTTCAACGGCTGACCCAAGGCCGATGCCAAAATTGGTAGCAAGTTGTCGTACCACTGTTATGGATGGTATGATCGTAAAAAATATTACCAGCGAAAAAGTAGTTGATGCACGAAATGGCGTAGTGGAATTTTTGCTTTTAAACCATCCATTAGATTGCCCTATTTGCGACCAAGCTGGCGAATGCCATTTACAAGATTTAGGGTACGACCATGGCAAAGCTGGTACTCGTTACCAATTTGCTCGTAGAACATTTAAAAGAGAAGATTTAGGTCCGTACATACAACTGCACATGACCCGTTGTATTTTATGTTACCGTTGCACTTATGTTGCAGATCAAATTACCGAAAAACGTGTACATGGTGTGGTTGATAGAGGCGATCATGCAGCTATTTCAACCTACATTGCAAAAGCAATTGATAACGATTTTAGTGGTAACATGATTGATGTTTGCCCAGTAGGAGCTTTAACCGATAAAACGTTCCGTTTCAAAAATAGGGTTTGGTTCACCAAACCAGTTGATGCACATCGTAATTGTGAAAACCCTAAATGTTGTGGTAAAGCAACATTGTGGTTACGTGGCGATGAAGTGTTTAGGGTAACGGCTCGTAAAGATGAATGGGGTGAAGTACAAAGTTATGATGGTAAAACCGGGTGGATTTGTAACACCTGCCGTTTCGATAAAAAATCAACATCAGATTGGACAGTAGAAGGTGTTACCACCATCAGTCGTCACTCTGTAGTTGGGGCTAACAAATACAAAACTTTGGTAAAACCTACTGAAACGATTAGCAAAGTATTAAGTGGTAGAAATCCAAAATTATTGATGGATATTCATGATGTAAGTGAAGTAAATGCTAAAGATATAGAGTTGAGCGACATTAATGGCCCAGCGCACTCTACCGATTTCAAAAATATGCCAAGATCAAAATAAATATAATTAAAGCGGCTTAACTTATTCATATATCATGTTTTTATCAATAGAATTAGCATTAATAATAGAAAAATTAGCCCTCATTGTAATTGTAGTAATGGGCTCATTGGTAATAGCCATGTACACTACATTTGCTGAGCGTAAAGTAGCTGGTTGGTTGCAAGATAGACCAGGGCCAAACAGGGCAGGTCCGTTTGGTATGTTACAACCATTGGCCGATGGCTTAAAGCTATTTTTTAAAGAAGAAATTATTCCAAACTTTTCATCAAAATTATTGTTCATAATGGGCCCGGCATTAGCAATGATGACCGCTATTATGACAAGTGCTGTTATACCATGGGGCGATACTGTTGAATTGTTTGGCAGAACCATTCCTCTACAAATTGCAGATGTTAACATCGGAATTTTGTATGTGTTTGGTGTAGTGAGTTTAGGGGTGTATGGTATTATGATTGGTAGCTGGGCTAGTAACAACAAATACTCTTTAATGGGTGGTTTAAGGGCAGCATCACAAATTATTAGCTACGAGTTGGCTATGGGTATTTCATTAATTGCATTATTAATGGTAACAGGTTCGTTGAGTTTGAAAGATATGGTGCAGCAACAACAAGCAGGCCATTGGAACATTATTTACCAACCACTCGGTTTTTTAATTTTTATTATTTGTGCTTTTGCTGAGTGTAACCGTACACCTTTTGATTTAGCAGAAGCTGAAAGTGAATTAATTGGTGGTTACCACACAGAGTACTCATCAATGAAATTAGGTTTTTACTTATTTGCTGAATACATCAATATGTTTATTAGCAGTGCTGTTATGGCAAGCTTATATTTTGGTGGGTACGATTTACCGTTTTTTGATGAAGCTGCACATGCTACAGATATGGGCAATTGGTTAGCACTTATTGGTGTTGGTACATTATTAATAAAAATTATATTCTTCATTTTTGTGTTTATGTGGGTACGTTGGACGATACCAAGGTTTAGGTACGATCAGCTTATGCACCTAGGCTGGAGAATATTGATACCACTAGCTATTTTCAATATGTTAGCTACTGGTGCAGGTATATTATATTTCGGAAAATAAAAATTTAAACGCAAGCAAATAAGCATATTAAACCGCTATTTTTGCAAACATTATAAATTATGCAAGCATTAACTGATAAAGCTAGAAGTGTAGATCGCAGGCCAATGAACTTTTTGGAGCGTATGTATTTGCCAGCCATAGCAAAAGGCATGTTTATTACGTTTAAGCATATTTTTACTAAAAACCCAACAGTACAGTATCCGGAGCAAAAACGTCCGTTTAGTCCGGTATTTAGAGGGTTACACATTTTAAATAGAGATGCAGAGGGCAGAGAAAATTGTACTGCTTGTGGGTTGTGTGCAGTTGCTTGTCCTGCTGAAGCTATCACTATGGAAGCGGCAGAACGTTTACCTGGTGAAGAACATCTTTACAAAGAAGAAAAATACGCAGCTAAGTATGAAATAAATATGTTGCGTTGTATTTTTTGTGGTTTGTGTGAAGAGGCTTGTCCTAAAGATGCGATTTACCTCAGCGAAACCTTTACACCAGCTGATTATCAAAGAAAACAATTTGTATATAACAAACAAGAACTGTTGATACCTAACCCGGTAACTGATAAAGAGGCATACGAAAAGGCATTAGGAAACAGACCAAAAAGAGAAACGGCATAATTTATAGCAATGGGAATCATTACAATTTCATTTATTTTATTATCGTTGCTAGCTATAGGTAGTGGCATCATGATGATTAGCAGTAAAAACCCTGTTAATAGTATACTTTGGTTGGTGGTAGTTTTCTTTGCCATATCTGGCCACTATATTTTATTAAACGCTCAATTTTTAGCCATTGTAAATATCATTGTTTATGCAGGTGCCATAATGGTATTATTTCTTTTTGTGGTGATGTTAATGAACCTGAATGCAGAAAGTGAGCCAGCAAAGAACAAGCGGTTACAATTTATTGGCATAATATCTGGCGGTAGTTTGTTGTTAGTATTGTTATCAGCATTAATGACAGCTAAAAATGCACAACCCGTAATGGTTGCAGGTGGTAATGCAGGTTTAATAAAAACGTTGGGCAAAGTATTGTTCACTGATTATGTGTTGCCATTTGAAATTAGTAGTGTATTATTTTTGAGTGCAATGGTAGGTGCGGTAGTTATTGGTAAAAAAGATTAAAATTCATTTTCAATAAAAAGAAACCTACATCAACATGACGTTTAAATCAATTATTTGCAGTGCCCTCTTCATCATTACGATGCAGATCAATGTACATGCTCAAATTAAGGTGGATGATGTATTGGGTAAGGTAACAGAACTACTAGGTAAAAAAGAAATTTTAACCGTTAGAAAAGGTTTTAACCCAGTGTTTTCGTTAGGTAAATTACAAATCAATAAAAATGGTTTGCTGGGTGAAAAATTAAAAGGAGTAGAAGTTTTAGGAAACATATTTAATAGCAAGGGCATTAATGATGTTACGAAACTTTACAAAACATACAAAACAGGCTTAGTAGTATATAAAGTTTTGGCTGCTGCTGGTACAGTAGCTGCAACTTACAGTACAATAAGAGGTATAGCTGCTGAAAATAAGTTTGACGATAAAACGGTAAAAGCTGTTTTAACTCCAGCCATTACATCAATATTAACTGGGGTTGTTACAAAAATTTTAACCAAAAAGGCATCATACAAAGCTGTTGATATTTTTAATGGTGTTGTAAAAAGGAAAGTAAAAGATATTTTTTCAATTGCACCTGCTACTAATACAGCTGGTGTAGGCATATTTGTGAAATTATAATTATGGATATTAAAGCATATATCGCATTATCATTAACCTTATTTTCTGTGGGTATAGCAGGGGTATTGTTAAGAAGAAATGCTATCATCGTTTTTATGTGTATTGAACTTATGCTCAATGCAGTGAATTTATTGTTGGTGGCATTTTCAAACATGCATGCCGCAAGTGCAACAGCTAAGGCATTACCCACTTATGCTAGTGATGCTCAAATTTTTGTTTTCTTTATAATGATAGTTGCTGCGGCAGAAGTAAGTGTTGGTTTATCTATCATAGTGATGTTGTATAGAAACACCCATAACATCGATATTAATTTCTTGAACAGGTTAAAAAATTAATAACAGTATTTCATTTTGATATATTGTTTTACGAATTGATAAAAGAGTAGCGTTATTTATGAACAATGTTTTACAAATCGTTTGGTTAATACCAATTTTGCCACTAATAGGGTTTCTTATTACAGGCCTTGGTAGAAACTTTTTACCAAAAGCCATTACTGGTATTATTGCCAGCGGTGCCATCTTAGCTGCATTTGCGGTGAGTATTTTTGCTTTTTTGCAGGTGAAAAATGGCAACACTTTCGTTGCCCATTATTTCGATTTGGTAAACATTAAATCGTTTATAATACCGGTTGAATTTAAAATTGATCAACTATCTTCTCTATTCTTATTAATTATTACGGGTGTTGGTTTTTTAATACATGTGTACTCTACCTCTTATATGCACGAAGAGCGTACTAAAGATTTTGCTAAGTATTTTGCTTACCTCAATCTTTTCGTTTTCTCAATGTTGATGTTGGTATTAGGTGGTAATTATGTAATAATGTTTTTTGGATGGGAAGGGGTAGGTTTATGCTCTTACTTATTAATTGGTTTTTGGTTTAAAAATAACGATTATACCAACGCCGCTAAAAAAGCGTTCATCATGAACCGTATTGGTGATTTGGGCTTTTTGTTAGCGGTATTTTGGTTGTTACAAAAATTAGGCACTGTTAGCTACGATCAAGTTTTTGCAGCTACCAACTTAGCCAAGTTAACGGCTAGTGATATTACGGGTATTACCTTATTAATGTTTGTAGGTGCTATGGGTAAAAGTGCTCAAATACCTTTATACACTTGGTTACCTGATGCGATGGCTGGTCCTACTCCAGTAAGTGCTTTGATACATGCGGCTACCATGGTTACCGCAGGTATTTATATGATTGCACGTAGCAACATCTTGTACACTATGGCCCCAACTACACAACATGTGGTAGCCATTGTGGGTTTAGCTACAGCTATTTTAGCGGCAACAATAGCATTTAAACAAAATGATATTAAAAAAGTATTGGCTTACTCAACGGTAAGTCAGTTAGGGTATATGTTTTTGGGCTTGGGCGTTGGGGCCTACACTGGGGCTGTGTTTCATGTAATGACACATGCCTTCTTCAAAGCTTTATTATTCTTAGGCGCAGGTAGTGTAATACATGCAATGAGTGGTGAGCAAGATATGCGTAACATGGGTGCACTTAAAAAGTTTATGCCCACTACACATATCACCTTTTTAATTGGTTGTATTGCTATTGCTGGTATGCCGCCTTTTGCTGGTTTCTTTTCTAAAGATGAAATTTTAGCAGCTGCTTATGCTGCCAACCCTATACTTTGGATAATTGGTGTGCTAGGTGCAGTAATGACGGCTTTTTATATGTTCCGTTTATATGGAATGACGTTCCTAGGCAAATTTAGAGGTACACATGAGCAAGAACATCATTTACACGAAAGTCCGTTAGCCATAACATTTCCATTAATTGTTTTAGCATTATTAGCCATTGCAGCTGGTTGGATAGGTATACCGGAAGTATTGGCACATGGTGGTCATAAATTAGAAGCATTTTTAGAACCGGTATTTGCCAATAGCAATGCCATGGTAGCAAAGCATGAATTATCTCATAGCACAGAGTGGATGTTAATGGGCGTATCAGTTATTGCAGCGTTAGTTGCTTTAATAGCAGGTGTAGTTATCTATAGCAAGTACAATAAAGAAGAAAATACTGCACCAGCAACGGGTATTGCAAAAGTGTTAGAAAATAAATGGTATGTTGATGAATTATACAACACTATAATTGTAAAACCATTAAAAGCTATTGCTAACTTTTTCAATAACATTATAGAGAAAAAAGGTATTGATGGCTTGGTAAACGGTACTGGTAAATTTGTAAACTATGGCAGCAGGCAATTACGTTGGTTGCAAAGCGGACAAGTAGGTGCTTATATTTTACTGATGGTTATTGGTATGTTACTGTTATTTATTATACAACTTTTTATAAAAAACTAGGCTTTGGGTACTTATATCACTTTTCCTGAATTATTGTTATGGCTTCCATTGTTAACAGCCATTTTGTGCTTTTTCGCTAAAAGCGAATCAATGGCAAAGTCAATTGCATTGCTAGGCTCCTTACTTGTATTAGGCGTATCACTTAGCTCATTATGCTATACTGGTGATGCATACAGAACTTATAATGCAGTAAACTATTTATGGTTGCAAAATATTGGAGCCAGTTTTTATATTACCCTTGAAGGGGCAGGTAAAATATTAACGCTTTTAACAGCTATTGCTTTCCCTATTATTTTTATTGCAACAAATAAAAATTCCTACAAAAACGCAGCAGCATTTTTTGGTTTGATGTTGTTATCAGAATGTGGTTTAATGGGTGTTTTCCTTGCAAAAGATGCGTTATTATTTTATTTCTTTTGGGAATTGGCATTAATACCTGTATACTTTTTGTGTAGCAAGTGGGGCGCCGAAAAAAGGGTACAAGCTACTTTCAAATTTTTTGTATACACTTTTGCAGGTTCATTGTTAATGTTAACAGGCATCATCTATGTATACTTACACACCACTCCAAGGTTTTTTGAAGATGGTTCACAGTCTATGCATTCATTTGCCATGCAATCATTTTACACTGCATCATTAACAGCAGGCGCACAAAATTGGTTGTTTTGGTTATTTTTTGTAGCCTTCGCTATTAAAATGCCCATCTTTCCATTTCATACTTGGCAGCCCGATACCTATGATCAATCTCCAACATCGGTAACCATGGTATTAAGTGGTATTATGGTAAAAATGGGTTTGTTTGGGGTAATTAAATGGTTAATTCCAATAGTACCATTAGCGTCAGAAAAATATGCATGTGTTGTTATCATTTTATCAGTGATAGGTATCATTTACGCAAGTTGTATTGCTATGGTACAAGATAATTTGAAAAAGCTCGTCGCCTATTCATCCATTGCTCACATTGGGTTAATGTGTGCAGCTATATTTACCATGAACGAAGTGGGTTTACAAGGTATTATGATACAAATGTTTAGCCATGGTATCAATATCATTGGTTTGTGGATTGTAATTGATGTAATTGAAAAACAAACAGGTACAAAATCATTATCACAATTAGGTGGCATTGCACACAAGGCACCCGTACTTACCATCTTATTAGTTATTATCGCTTTCGCTAATATTGCTTTGCCGTTAACCAATGCGTTTGTGGGTGAGTTTATGATGTTTGCAGGTTTGTATAAGTATAGTGTTTGGCTTGCAGCGGTTGCCGGTCTAAGCATCATTTTAGCTGCCGTTTACACCTTAAATATGGTGCAAAAAGTATTTTATGGTTCTACAAATACCGTTACAGAACAGGTAGTGGATATTAATTGGGGCACTAAGGTAGGGTTGTCGTTAATCGTTGTAATGATTTTTATTTTTGGAGTATTTCCACAACCGATGATCGACTTAACTAAAATAGTAGTATCAGGTTTAGCTCGATAATGATACGTTGAATTAAATGATATTTTTTAATGTGGGCATCATCTTTACGATGAGAGAAGCATCAGTAATTTTTTATAAATATGAACGCAATTTTATTATCTGCAATTTGGGGTGTAATTATGATGTTTTCAGGTGTGTTTGTAAAAAGCAAAACCACACCAAAATACCTTGCAATTGTGGGTATCATCGTAGTTTTTATTGCCAATGCACTTGAAATTAACGCATTTAATATTGGTAGTGGTCCCCTGTTTTTTAACATTGATACCAAAGAAATGCTCAGCGTTAATAGCTTTAATTTAGCTTTTATAGGAGTGATTTTGATTTGTACATTGGTTTATTTTTTACTTAATGGAAAAGATATTGAGCAAGTTGGGGAGCATGTAGGCGAATACTTTGGTTTAATCTTTTTTGTATTGTGTGGCGCTAGTATTGTAGCAACTTACAATACATTGTTATTGCTATTTTTAGGTATTGAAATTCTTTCTATTCCATTATACATACTTACAGGTAGTGATAAAAGAAATTTAAAAAGCAACGAAGCTTCATTAAAATACTTTTTAATGGGTGCTTTTTCTACTGGTATTTTATTAATGGGTATTGCTTTTATTTACGGCGGTAATAACAATGGATCTTTCTTTATTAACAATATACAATTAGGAGAAGGCCCAATACCTGTATTCATTGCAGTTGGTTTGGTATTTTTAATAATTGCACTATCTTTTAAAGTATCAGCAGCTCCCTTCCATTTTTGGACACCTGATGTATATGATGGTGCACCAACGGTATTTACATCATTCATGAGTACCATTGTAAAAGTGGCTGGCTTTTTTGCATTTGTTCGTTTGTTTGAAAATTCATTTGGAAAAGTACAAGCACAATGGCAAAACTTAATTGTATTTATAACCGTTTTAACCTTGTTTATCGGTAATATTACCGCAGTATTTCAACAAAGCGTTAAGCGAATGTTGGCTTACTCAAGTATAGCACAAGCTGGTTTTATGATGTTGGCAGTGTTGGCTTTAAATGAAAGAGCTAAAGAAGGTTTGCTACTTTATGCTGCTGCCTACAGTTTAGCTACCATTGGTATTTTTGCTGTTTTAATTAAGATGAAGGATTTTACTATTGATGGTTTTAACGGGTTAGCAAAACAACAACCATTGTTGGCATTATGTGCAACAGTATTTTTATTGTCATTAACAGGCGTACCATTAACAGCAGGTTTTCAAAGTAAGTTTTTTATGTTAATGGCAGCTGCTGAAAATACCGGTAAATTTTGGGTAATTATTGTAGCGGTTATTTTTGCTGCAATAAGTGCTTACTACTACTTTAAGGTAATTATTGCTATGTACTTTAAAGATGCTGCTACTGAAGAATCATTGGTAGAAGACGTTGCCATTACAACTGGCTATAAAATTATGTTGGTTGTAACAGCTGCTTTGGTTTTAATAATTGGTATCAATCCTGAATTGGTTGTGGGCTGGATGTACCATTAATATGTAGATTTCTTTTAACTCATAGGTTCATACCAAAAACTACATTATTGCAATGAAAAAGTATTTTTCATTGCTACTTCTTTGTGTATCATTTAATTGTGGTGCATTTGCCCAAAACAACCTAACGAATAAGGAAGATAGTATCTTAAAAAAAATTGCGAACGCTAATAATGTTAATACTACCTGCGATGCATATTTAAGTATTGCAAAACTCTACACTGCACAAAATCCTGTTAAAGAAACGGAGTATATTAATAAAGTTATTTTTACTGCAGATCAAAGTCGTGACAGAGCAATCATTACTGATTATTGCATAAAAATTGTTGATCAATGGAATAGTTTTCCAACACCAGAAAGAAGGGCTTTGGCTTTAAGCGCCATTGAGAAAGGGTTAAAAATTGGTAAAGAAGCCCAATTAAATAAAAATGTTGCCATACTATTGGTTCGAAAAGCTGTAACCTATCGCAATGAAGGCAATATTACGGAAGCACTCAAGTTTAATGATGAAGCTTCTAGTTATGCAGCACTTTCAAAGAGTGACTCTATCATCATATTTTGTGAAGTTTCACATGCCAATACCTTAATGCAGAAAGATGAAAACCTTACTGCCTTTAAAAAATATATGCATGCACTCAATCTTGCTGAAATTTTAAAAGATGATAAACTGCAGAGTCTTATTCAAAAACGTATTGGTGATTTTTACGTAAAAGTGGGGCAAAATGAAAAGGCTAAAGATTATTACCAAAAAAGTTTAAACACTTCCTTTAGGTTAAAAGATAGTACCCAAGAACTCAGTATTTACCAAAGTTTAATTTCTTTATATTTAAGTGAAAAAGATTTTGCATCAGCAAGGGAATATTTAAACATTTTAAAACAAAAAGAAAAGGTAAGTAGTTTTTATAAGCAGTACACTTTGTCTGCTGAAAGTAGTATCATCAGTCAAGAAGACTTAAAAAAATTACCTGCATTTATCAGGCAAAATAAAGAGTTATTGCAAGATTATGAAAAGTATGGTATGCAATACGAATTGTATAGATTAAAAGGAGTCATTTTTACGGTTGATAAAATTTACGATAGTGCCTATTATTATTTACAGCTGTCTAAAACGTAAATAAGCCCCAATAATTTAAGTGCTGTATTAAATTGGAACCAATCATATGCTTATTATTTAGAACAAAATAAAAAGTACATGGAAGCTGCAAAATATTTTGAAGAGAATGTTTTGATAGCCAAAAAAATGCAAAGCCTATCCTTTGAAAAAAGTTGTTATGAATACTTAGATTCAATGTATATAAAAGCAGGAAACAAAGAAAAAGAGGTGTTGAATAAGTTATTACTTTTTAGTATAAATGACAGCATCAACAAGCAACAGAAGGCGAATGATTTATTAGGCGTTGAAATAGATATTGAAAATAAACGAAACGAAAGAGAGGCATTGGAAAAGCAACTGAAAACTGAAAGAAGAAATAACTTACAATACATGGGTATTGTAGGTTTTATATTGTTTTTGTTTATAGCTTTAGCTGCAATGGGTAAGTTTAAAGTAAAGCCTTGGTTTATAAGAGCACTAGGCTTTTTATCATTTATATTATTATTTGAATTTATAATATTATTAATTGATCATCAATTACATGCTTTAACACATGGTGAACCTTTGCCACTGCTACTAATTAAAATTGTTATTATAGGTTTTTTATTGCCATTACATCATTGGCTTGAGCACAAAGTAATCACCTATTTAATGCGCAACTCTCTGAATGAAAAGCCTTTAGTTAAACATTAATAAATATAGATTTTAACTAAAATAGTAATCTCTTGTTTTTAAATGTAAAAGATCATTTCTTTGCTTGTTACAATAATCATCAATTTACATCATTACCGTCTATAAAATCTTACACTTTATATTGAAGTAGCGTATTACCTTTAACCTACAATCATAAAAATGACTAATAGAGATTCATTGGCACTTTCGTGGAAAAATGTAAAAGGTAATAAACTTCGTACTGCCATTACTATTATTATTATGGCTTTAGGCATTTTTGCATTGATATTAATTATCACTGCAATTAAAGCTGCTAGTCTTGGTTTAACCAATAGTTTTTCAACTATGGGAGCAAACTCTTTTGGTATAAGGTATAAAGATAGAAATATCAATTTTGGAGGTGGACGTGGTGGTGCAACAACCAAAACAAAAGCCGGTCAAAAAGAAAAAAAATCAAACAACGGTATTCCCATTTCATTTGATGAAGCAAGGTTGTTTAAAGATCGTTTTAATTTTCCTGGAGCAAAAGTGGGTATTGCTTTAAGAGGTACCAATAATATTGTGGTGAATGCTGGTTCAAAAAAAACAAATCCTGATGTGAGTGTATTTGGTGGCGATGAAAATTATTTAGAATTAAATGGGTATAAAATTTTGTATGGCCGCAACTTTACGCCAGCGGAAGTTAGTGCTGGTCGTAACGTATGCGTAATAGGTAGTGGTGTTGCACAAAAACTTTTTCCTGATAACAATGCTAAAGCGATTGATGCAGTTATTAATGTTGATCACATACCATTTAGGGTTATCGCAGTGTTAGAAGAAAAATCGAGTAGTGCATTTTTTAATACAAGCAGAATCGTTATTACAACTGTAAATAATATCAGACGTCAATATGCTACACAAGCATCATCATATACTGTTGCCATAATGGTGAGTGATTTAAAGTTGATGGATTTAGCCGTAGGTGAAGCAACAGCAACGTTTAGGCCTATACGAAGATTAAGTGTTAAAGATGATGATAATTTTTTTATTGATAAAAGCGATAGCATTGCTCAATCATTATTAACCAACTTAGGCTTTTTAGAGAAGGGAACCATCGGTATTGCATTTATTACTTTAATTGGTGCCGCTATCGGATTGATGAACATCATGCTGGTTGCAGTAAACGAACGTACTAAAGAAATTGGTTTAACCAAAGCATTGGGCGCTACACGAAATGATATTCGTACACAGTTTCTTTTTGAAAGTGTAATCATTAGTTTATTAGGTGCAGTAGTTGGTATTATTTTAGGAATACTAGTTGGTAATATTGTTGCGATCATTTTTAAAACAGGCTTTGTAGTACCATGGATGTGGATCGGTATTGCAGTAATAACTTGTACGCTAGTGGGATTATTGGCAGGACTTTTGCCTGCTGTAAAAGCAAGTAAATTAGATCCTATTGTGGCATTGCGTTATGAATAATTTTTTATTTTATTAATTATTAAAATACAATGTTGGAACATATAAAATTTCAAACGTTTGAAATTCAATGTATATAATTGAAAATCAAATACAACCAAAAAAGATTTATAATTTATTAAAGCAAAAAATATTTTTATTTTCAATAAAATAAAATATTTTTAACCCTTAGAAATTCTTTCAAATATTTTATTAACTTGTGCCTCCACATAAAGAGGGGCATTTTGTTTTTAAACAATTTGTTAGTTGTTTTTTTATCACAAACATTTTTAAATTTCACTTACAAAAACTTGAATTTTATGGCAGACGTTAGACCAACTGCAACAGTAAAACCGGTAACATCCGTACAAGCAAAAAAATCTGGCAATTCAATTTCATGGTTAGCTCCATTGTTATGCGTAGTTGTTGGGTACATCATTTGGCGTTTTGTTTTGGGAGATGCCTCTCATTTTGAAACAGCTGTAGGTAATGGCTTTTGGCCAGAAAGAGAAGGCGCAAAAGGCGGTCTTTACAAAATGTATCAAGGTGGTATTATTGTACCTATTTTGATTGGTTGTATGTTAACCGTATTAACGTTTGTAATTGAGCGTTTTTTAACTATTGCAAAAGCTGGTGGTACTTCAAGTAACGCTGATTTTATCCGCAAAGTGCAATATCATTTAGCAAATAAAAATGTTGATGCAGCTTTAGCTGAGTGCGACAAACAAAAAGGTAGCGTAGGTAATGTAATGAAAGCTGGTTTGCACCGTTACAAAGAAATGACTACTAACAATGAATTAAGTACTGATCAAAAAGTAATGGCAATTCAAAAAGAAGTAGAAGAAGCAACTTCATTAGAATTACCAATGTTAGAGAAAAACTTAGTGTTCTTATCAACCATCGCATCAGTAGCAACCTTATTAGGTTTATTAGGTACGGTAATGGGTATGATTCGTTCATTCTCTGCATTAGGTGAAGATAGTGGTGGTGGTGCTGCTGCTGGTAAATTATCACAAGGTATTTCTGAGGCGTTATACAACACCGCTTTAGGTATTGGTACCTCAGCAATCGCTATCATTTTCTATAACATGTTTACTACAAAAATTGATGGTATCACTTACGGTATTGATGAATCAGGTTTTACTTTAACACAATCATTTGCATCATTATACAAATAATTGGTGTGGAATTTATGCAGTAATGCATCTTAAGTAAAACAATAAAAATCAATTACATGCCAAAAGTTAAAATACCAAGAAAGAGCACTGCTGTTGACATGACAGCGATGTGCGATGTGGCGTTTTTGTTGTTGTCGTTTTTTATATTGGCAACCAAACAAAAGCCGCCAGAAGTGTTAGCTGTAAAAACACCTAATTCGGTATCAAGTAAAGTAGCGCCAGATAAAGCTATATTAGTAACCTTAACAAAAGAAGGTAAAGCCTTTTTAATGCTAGGTGATGATACTAAGAAAGCTGATATTCTAGCCAACGTAAACTTAACCAAAGGTTTGGGTTTATCACCTGCAGAATTGCAAGCTTGGGGTAAACAACCATTCATTGGTCAACCATTAGGTACCATTAAAAGTACATTGGCTTCAGGTAGAGAGTTAGATCCTGTAAGAATGCCCGGTATACCAACCGATAGCACTAATAACGAAATGAAAGATTGGATTAAAAGTGTGACCAATGTGTATGCAGGTGGCGATATGAGGGAACTACAAGAAATGCTTTTGGTGAAAGGTGACAATGATGCATTGTACCCTTCATTCAAGAGTATTAAAGATGCCTTTAAAGCAAATGATATTTTTAAATTTAGAATTGTAACAAATGGTGCTGCACCGCCTGCTGGCTCTGAGTTAGCTAAACAAGCGGCAAGTGGCGGCGGAGAAAAATAATTCGTTACACATAAAATTATATTGACATGGCAGAAATGGATACTTCGTCGGGTGGCGGCCATAAAAAAGGACCCGGCGTAAAAAAAGCGGTAAAAAAATCAACGAGGGTTGATTTAACACCAATGGTTGATTTAGGTTTCTTGTTAATTACCTTCTTCGTATTTACTACCACCATGAGCCAATCAACGGCCATGAATATGAACGAACCAAAGGATAGTAAAGATGAACAAGTGAAAGTAAAAGAATCAGGTGCAATGACAATTTTATTAGGTAAGGCAGATCAAGTTTATTACTACTTTGGTCAGTTAGATCCTAACAAAATTTCAGAGCAATTTAAAAGCACCAATTTTAAAGATGTAAGACAAATTATAACAGATAAAAAGAAAAGTACACCAGAAGACGATTTGATGTATGTAATTAAATCTGATGATAAGTCAACCTTTAAAAATGCTATCAACATTTTAGATGAAATGACCATTTGTGGGGTAAAACCTGGTCACTATGCTGAAGATAAAATTTCTGATACAGAAAAGAAATTAATTCAAGCAACAGAACAAGCAAATGGTATACAATAATTTGTGGAATTTCAACAAGTACTGCATCTTATTATAAAATAATTTTATTATGGACATCAACAAAATATTAAGCGCCGATTTTTTGGACATCCTTTTCGAAG
This sequence comes from Ferruginibacter yonginensis, assembly GCF_042651465.1. Lineage (NCBI taxonomy): Bacteria > Pseudomonadati > Bacteroidota > Chitinophagia > Chitinophagales > Chitinophagaceae > Ferruginibacter > Ferruginibacter yonginensis. The sequence goes on along the minus strand of NZ_JBHSCZ010000001.1, from coordinate 1,298,403 downwards.
GAAAGAATAAAGCGTATGGTGCTTATGAATTAAGAAAGACCTACAACGGTCGTATAGCGAAAGCTATGATTGCGGTTGGATCTTTAGTACTATTACTTTTAATAGGTTCTGTTTTGGCCAATAAGTTGGGCGAAAAAAAGGATGCCTCATTATTAGATGTACAGGATACCGAAATGGCAGAAGTGAAAAAAGATGAACCACCTCCACCACCGCCACCACCACCGCCACCAACGCCACCGCCACCGCCGGAAATCAAACAAATTCAATTTACACCTCCAAAAATTGTAAAAGATGAAGAGGTCAAACCTGATGAAAAAATCAAGGAAATTGAAGATGATGCGGCGATTAGTACAAAAACTGTAGAAGTAGATAATACCAAACAAATTGTACAAGCACCGGTAGAAGATAACTCGAAAGCGGTTGAAGTACCAACACAAGCGGTAGAAGAAGATAAGATTTTTACAAAAGTAGAAATTGAAGCTGAGTACCCTGGTGGACAAGGAGCTTGGGGTAATTATCTTAGAAAAAACTTGAATGGTCAAGTGGCTTCTGATAATAGTGCACCAGCTGGTACTTACACTGTAGTAGTTCGCTTTATTGTGGCTAAAGATGGTAGTATCAGTGACGTGACTCCTGAAACATCTGTTGGTTATGGTATGGAACAAGAAGCTATCAGGGTAATTAAGAAAGGTCCTAAATGGAAACCAGCACAACAAAATGGTAACATTGTAAAGGCTTACCGTAGACAACCAATTAGTTTCGTTGTAACAGAAGAATAATCACTTCATTTAAAAATAATAAAAAAGCTATCTCATTTGAGGTAGCTTTTTTTATTGTGTAACGGTGTGGAATTTAATGGTGAACATCATCCCATAATAAACAACTATTATGGCAGAAAATATCAGCTCCGAAAGAAAGCAACCCAATAAAAAGTTTCATAAAAAAGCAACTAGGGTAGATTTAACCCCTATGGTAGATTTGGGATTTTTATTAATTACTTTTTTTGTTTTCACTACATCTATGGCTCAACCAAAGGCAATGGATATGGTAAGCCCCAATGATACTGTGATTGATGTAAATGACCTTATTTGTGAAAGTTGTGCCATTACAATAATACCAACAGCCAATAACGTTGTTTATTATTATGAAGGTAATTTTGCAACTGCCGTTATAAAAAGAACTGATTATTCAGCAACAGGTATACGTGCATTATTATCAAATAAAATGAAGGCAGCCAACAGCATCAAACGTGAACCTATACTCATTATTAAGCCCACTACAACTGCCTCTTTTAAAAACTTAATTGATATTATTGATGAGCATACCATCTGCTTATACAAACGTTATTACCTCGATACATTGAATGCAGCTGAACTGGCTACAATAAATCACTTGTAATATTGGTTACCTGTAAAGGCAAATGTTGGTGCATGATGCAACGCTATTATTGATTAAATTTACACAGTGTGCCTAGTGTATTAAATTATATTCAATGAAAATATTATTAGTAGAAGATGAGCCTAGTGTTGCCAGTTTAATCAATAAAGGATTATCAGAAAATGGATTAAGTGTATCGGTAGCATTGGATGGTGTAACAGGCTTAGAAATGGCTCATAACAATCAATTTGACGTGATTATATTAGATATTATGTTGCCGGGCATAAGTGGTATTGAAATATGTAAACAGTTAAGGTCGCAAAACAACCATACGCCTATTTTATTTCTAACGGCATTGGGTACTACAGAAAATGTGGTACTAGGTTTAAATAGTGGAGGTGATGATTACTTGGTAAAGCCGTTTAAGTTTATTGAATTAGAAGCTCGGCTACAATCACTCAATAGAAGGAAGCATTTATTGGCAAAAGAAGAAAATGATGTATTTCAATTTGATACGTTGGTTATAAATTTTACCAATAAAGTAGTGGAGGTAGATGGTAGTGAAGTAGCACTAACTTCAACCGAGTTTAGACTATTGGAATTTTTTGTTCGTAATAAAAACAGGGTAGTATCACGTATGGAAATATTGGAAAAAGTTTGGGGTATAGATTTTAATATGGGTACTAATGTGGTAGATGTGTATGTAAATTATTTACGTAAAAAAATAGCTACTAATAAAGCAGCCAAATTTATACAAACAGTGGTGGGTATGGGCTACATCTTTAAAGTTTAAATGCTGTCATGAAAATACAAACCAAAACCACCATACTTTTTACAGTACTAACTGCAACCATTTTCTTAATACTAAATGTAGCGGTATACTTTTTTGTTAAGTCATTTGCTAATAATGATTTTGAAAAGCGATTAGAATTAAGGGCAAAAATTGCTGCAAAATTAACCTTTGATGAAGCTACAACATCTACCGAAGCCTTTAAACAATTAAAGCAACAATACCTTGAAAAATTACCTAAAGAAGAAGCCGTATTTTTTAAGGTAGCTACCCTGCCATTAAAAAATAAAACCATAACAAATGCCACAAGGCCATTACCTATTTCATTTTTTAAAGATATTATAGAGCGTAAAGGAGCTACTGTTTTTTATGAAATGAAGGGGGTAAATTATGCTGGTATTCTTTATAAAAACGCAGATGCGGATATTATTGTAGTAGCTTCTGCTACCAATGAATATGGTAATAAAATGATGCAATATTTGTTATTTATTAAATTGTTTTCACTTACAACAGGGGTACTTATTATTTATAGTGTAGGCATGTATTTTTCTAAAAAAACTTTTGAGCCTATACGTAGTGTTATTAATAGTGTAAAAAGTATCAGTGAAGGTAAGTTGCATTTTCGCCTTAAAGAATTAGATAGCTCAGATGAGATTGCAGAATTAACGAGTACATTTAATGAAATGCTAGGTAGGTTAGAAGCTGCTTTTGAAATACAAAATAACTTTATAAGCAATGCCTCACATGAGTTACGTACGCCACTTACAGCCATAGTTGCTGAGGCTGATTTAGCTTTGGCAAAAGAACGTTCTGTAGCACATTATCAACAAAGTTTACAACAAATTATTACACAGGCTGAAAAGTTGCAACAGCTAACCAAGGGGCTATTAGCTTTGGCACAAACGGGCTTTGATGGTAAACAACAGTTATGGGAAACCATACGTATTGACGAATTGATTATTGAAGTAAAAAATAATTGCGATGCTATACTTCCACAAAACAACATCAAAATTTATTTTGAACATTTACCTACAGATGAAGCGGCAGTTAGTATAAAAGGTAATGCTGATTTATTAAAAATTGCTATTAGTAATATTGTTTTAAATGGATGTAAATATTCAAATAATAATGTTGTAAGCATTGCACTCAGTGTGCAACAACAACTAGCCGAAATCATTATAAAAGATAGTGGTATTGGTATACCACAATATGAGTTAAAAAATATATACGATCCTTTCTTCCGAGCTTCTAATACAAAAAACTATGATGGCTTTGGTATTGGAATGCCTTTATCGAACAATATTATACAGTTACATAGAGGTAAAATATCAGTTCGTTCCGCAATCAATGTTGGAACAACGGTTACCATACAACTACCATTATTAAAATCATTCTAATATTTTAATTTCATTTTAATGTGATTTTAATACCAATATAATGTAATGCTTAGGTGGCTTTAATACTCATGTTACAACTTTGAGGTATTAAAAACACTATTATGTTAAACATTTTAATACCAACCGATTTTACAGCGGCATCACTACAGTTAGTTGAACAAGCAATTAAGCAAAGCGATAAAAAAGTAAACATTGTTTTATTTCATGCTTTTGAATTACCCAGCTCTCCGCATGATTTACTATCGCCATCTTACAAAAAACCTGAGTACAGTTTAATAAACGAACCATTTAGGCAAGCTTGTAAACAGTTGAAAGACAGTTACCCTAACATCATCAACAAAATAAACATCAGCTGTATGCAGGGTAATACCAAAGCCTTGTTCCGCAACTTTATTGATGCAAAAGATATTGATTTTATTTGTTGCCCTGTTGCTTATAATTATATGTCAATACATCCACAAAGCATTAACCCAACTACTTTATTTAAAAAGAGCGGTGTGCCAGTAGTGAAAGAACTTACTACAAGTTCGCCTTATGTTTTTACGTCAAAAACTATTGCAAATACTACAGCCGTAACAGCGTAGTATTTAGTGAGGTTGATTTTTTTATTTAAAACGTAACTTATGTTATTACAAAAAAATATTCCGTTTAAATATGTGTTTGGCAAAATAAAATATGAAATTATTTTTATTTCATTGTATGCCATCTTTATAACGGTATTGTATAGGGTGTACGAACTTACCCATATTTCCATACCAATTTCAGTACCATCTGTATTGGGTACCGTTATTTCATTATTGTTAGGTTTTAGGAGCAACCAAGCGTATGATCGTTGGTGGGAAGCCAGGCATATCTGGGGTGCCATTGTAAATGATTCTCGAACATTGGCTCGACAAATAATTTCATTTACACCTACCAATGTGCAAGATGATAATTTAGAGGCGTTTAAACAACGAGTTATTAATCGACAAATTGCATGGACCTATTGTTTGGGTCGCCATTTACGCCATCAAAAAACATTAACGGGGTTAGATAAATATCTTGATAAAAATGAATGGGCATACCTCAAGCAATTTGATAATAAACCAGCAGCCATACTCGATTTGATGGGCAGGGATATTCAATTGGCGTTAGATGAAGGTTGGATCAATCGCTTTCAACAAGTTGAAATTGATAAAACAATTACCCGTCTTTGCGATGCCATGGGAAAATGCGAACGTATTAAAAATACGGTGTTCCCCATTACGTACAGTTTATACATTCATTTGGCGATGATGTTGTTTATTATATTGCTACCCTTTAGTATTATTGAGTTTGTGGGTATGTTTGAAATACCATTGGTTATTGCAATATCAGCTTGTTTTTTATTAATAGAAAAAATGGCGATTCACTTGCAAGATCCATTTGAAAATAAGCCAACTGATACGCCTATGACCTCCATCGCTCAAACTATTGAAAAGAATTTAGTACAACTTTATTTGATGAATGCTCATAAAAATAATATGCAGCCATCATCAGTATTTGAAAACTATAGTGATGTTACTATTCAGCAACACACCACTACTTTAACCGATAAGTTGTTTAATAAAACAAGCGATAGCAGTCAACCTGTAAAAGAGCAACCGGCTTATTATATTTTGTAATCGATGGCCATACATACCATAAAGCTTTACGTAACTTTGCGGTATGAATAACAAGTTATCTGGTTGGGATGAAACTATCGTAGCCATAGCAACGGCACCCGGAGTGGGTGCTATTGCTGTTATACGTATATCAGGCGCCAAAGCTTTTGACATTGTGAATAGTTTGTTTCCGTCAAAAAATTTACACTCACAACCTTCGCATACATTACATGTAGGTTTTTTAAAAGATGATGATCAGTTAATTGATGAAGTAGTGTTGGCCTTATTTAAAGGACCTAAAAGTTTTACCGGTGAAGACACTATTGAGATAAGTTGCCACGGTAGCCCCTACATTCAACAGCAAATTTTACAAGCATGTATTGCTAAAGGTGCTCGTTTGGCAAGGGCTGGAGAGTTTACCCAAAAAGCTTTTTTGAATGGCAAAATGGATTTAACCCAAGCAGAAGCGGTGGCTGATATTATAGCAGCCAACACTGCTGCCTCTCAAAAAGCAGCCTTGCATAATATACGTGGAGGGTTTTCAAACACTTTACAAATATTGAGAGAGCAACTCATAGGCTTTGCTGCACTTATTGAGTTAGAACTTGACTTTGCTATGGAAGATGTGGAGTTTGCTGATCGTACTCAATTTTACGAATTAATAGATACATTGCAACAAGCCGTTGCACAATTAATACAATCCTTTACATTAGGCAACGTTATAAAAAATGGGGTAAGCATTGCTATTATTGGTAAACCCAATGCAGGTAAATCAACCTTGCTCAATGTGTTACTTAATGAAGATAGGGCTATTGTAAGCGATATTGCCGGCACTACTAGAGATACTATTGAAGAAGTGATGAATATTGATGGTATTTTATTTAGGTTGATTGATACCGCCGGCATCAGGGATAATGCCACTGATGTTATTGAAAATATTGGTATCGAAAAGAGTTTAGATAAAATGCGAACGGCTGATTTGGTATTGTATATATTTGATGTTCATACCGAAACCGCTGCTACATTAGCCCAACAAGTGGCTCTATTTGAACAAGAACAGTTGCAATATTTATTGGTTGGTAATAAAGCAGATGCAGGTCAACACCCTACATTTGAATTTAATAACATACAATATATTGCTGCAAAAAATAAAGAGGGCATTGACGAACTTAAGAAAGCTTTGTTCAACGCCACCGTACAATCTAATACCAATGCTGAAAATAATATTGTAACCAATGCTCGGCATTTAGCATCATTGCAATTAATTTTATCAGCTTTACACAATATCAAACAAGGCTTGGATGCTGGCTTATCTGGCGATTTGTTATCATCTGACATACGTACGGCTTTGTACTACTTAGGTGATATTACAGGCGAAGTGAGTAATGAAGATAAACTCGATTTTATTTTTAGTAAGTTTTGTATTGGGAAGTAATTTTGAATGTTCAATTATGAATTAGGAATGATGAATTAGGAATGATGAATTAGGAATGATAAATGAGGGATTATGAATGGGGGATGTTGAATTAAGGATTACGAATTATTAAATACGAAGGAAGCTTAATAAATGAGGCGTAGTTTTTTGTTGGAGACATTTCCATAGGGTATAGGCATATATGCTTTGTGTCATAGGTATTGATCTGTTCAAAGACTACTTATTATTATTGCACTTTTTTTAATGTTTATTTTATTACTGGAAAAACCTATAAGATTTTACATCTTATAGGTTTTTTAGTTTGTTTATTTTGATAGCACCATAGCTGTTACAGCTGTGATTATGATGGCTGCTGCTATTTTTCGTTTGTGGTGTTTATGGTTTTTGTTTTGTTGCTGTTGTAGTTGTTGGTATTGTTGGTTGAGAAAAATGAGTTGTTGTTTGGTTTGATCTATAGCGTTATTGAGTTGTTGTATTTGTTGGTCTTTTAATTGGATGATGCTATCATCTTTGATAATAATGGTTTGTAGGTTTTGTATGATACTGTCTGCCAATAACTCATTTGCAGTATTGTATTGTAGGTAGGCTTGGGTATTGTTAAAATAGGTTGTTATTGCTTCTTTACTGCAAGTATCATCCACTACTTTTAATGAAGGTGGTGTTGCTAATTGGGCGGCCAATTGTTTTGTTTTGATGGTATGGCTTTGTAGCTTTTTGTATTGTTGCTGTACAATTATTTTAGATTGTAGGTTGCTTTTCTGCAATGGTTTTATTTGATGAGCTATTGCTTGGTTGCTGCTATCTGTATTGGGTATGTAAACCGGTATAGGTAATTGTACATCGTTATTATTACGATTACAAGTGGCTATGCATAAGATGATGCCAACAATAATGATTAGGCTTATACCTACAAGTTTGGTATTTATTTTATAACGCATGATGGTATTATTTAGGGTACTGTTAAAAAGCCGTAGCTACTGCTGGTGCAGTGCTACGGCGGTTGGTTGTTTATGATTCGGTGCTGTTGGAGCTGTTGGTCTTTCGTTCAATGGAGTACCCAAAGCAGCCTGCACCGATAAGGCTAGCAAAGGAATAAAACATGAACTCGGGTATGGATTTTTGAAAAAACTGGGTAGCTAACCAAGCTGTTATCATAGCGATGAGCATGACTGCGATGGCTATTTCACGAAGGCTGTAGCAGCCATCTTTATCTTTTAGCAGTTGGCACCAACAGTTTTTTTTGGGTGTTGTTATCATTGTATTTTTTTTAGTTATAAAAGTTGGAAGTACTGCTTGTAAGCCCTTTCTTCAATTAACGTGTAGGTAAAGCGATTACCATACAATGATTGGTGCTGGATAGCTAGTTGCATGAGTGTATCAAAATCAGTACGACTTTGCATGACTTGACAACCAGCTGTATTTTTATTGACCCATTGTGGGGGTTGCTTTTCGTGGGTACGATGGATATTGATACCGAATAAACCCGTTTGTGTACGCATGTGCACCGTATCAGGCACTTCATTGCGATTGGTATCTCTATAAACCGTTACTGGTTTTACTTGAACCAAGGCTTTATAGGCACCTCTGTGCCAACCGATTTGGTAGGCATCCACATATTGGTTGGGTTGTAGAATAGCCGTACCTGCTGGGTTGATGGGTTGTGTTAACCAATGCCTACCCGGTAGTGTGGTGCCTTTGCAATAATGTACCACCCATTGTTGCACTTGGTTTTTATACGCCACTACCAATACATCATTAAATTGATTGTTGGGTTGTATGCTAGCACGAACACCTATTATGTTGAGTTGCCATGGCTGGGTATACACTATGTAGTTTAAAGCAGCAAGGTATTGCAACAATTGATCAATTGGGTACATAGGATTGTTTTAAAAGAAGTGATAGGAACAAATGCTTGCTTTTTTAGAAAACAGTAACCAATGCCTAGGCGTTGGTTACTGTTGGTAGTTGGTGGTTTATATACCACTTACAGAAACGATGCTGAGTGCATTGAAGGCACCATTGCGAAGTTCATAAAAGGTATCGTTCACTTGTTGGAAGAACTGGATACCCATGATTAAGAACAAAGGGCTGGTGCTGTTTGCTGTGACTTGGTTGGACAGCAATAGGGGCGCACTTGCCAGCGTATCAATTGGTAAGATGGTACTGTTACTGGTAGTAGAAACGAAGTTGCCTGCTTCAAAATTGACTTCGGCACCAGCTGCTACCATTTTGTAATGTGTAGCGCCAGCAGGAGCGATGATGGCATCGGCAGGAATGAAAGAAGGTATTTCAATTTCTAACAAACCTGTTGCCCTGTTGATGGTAGGCGTATAGGCCGTGTACAAGGTATTGGTGAGTTGCGCATTGTTATTGAACTCAAGGCCTTGTAACATTTCTGTTTCGCCATCCATTACATTGCGGAAGCCACGGGTGCTGGTAGCATCTGCTTTGATTACTTTCATTAAAAGTGTAACCAAACGAGTGTGTAAGTCACTGTCTTTCGCATTTTTTAATAATGCAAATAGTGCAGTACGTAGGAGTTTGCTGGCTTTACAAGCTTTACCAAACTCACTGGCATTTTCTCGGGTACGAGTAAATGCAGGATCTGCATTGAATCGGTTTTTATCTAAAGTGGTTTTTTCTTTGATGATGTACCCAAAACGTGATTTGGAAAAGGTGATGTCGCCGATGGTACCTTGTACTTTTATGATACCTTTTTGTTTTGCCATAATGGATGATTATTGGTGAAAAAATAGGGCAGTAGGGGTTTGTTTACTGCCTTTTTTACAGTTGCATGGGTATGCTTACGCTGTAAAACTTTTGATAGCTTTCACATAGCTGTTACATAGCTGTATTAAAGCTGTATTAAAGCTGTTGCTAAGCTCTCTGTAAAGTGACAATGTTGCAGTTTTCGGTAGCTGCGTTGTCGAGTTGTAATTCGGTATTTTGAGCGTTTGCGATGGTGCTGAGTAATAAGTTGAGGAGGGTATGTTTGTTTTGTTCAGCAAACCACGAACGCCAGTAATGGAAGTCTGAAGGTTTTTGTGTGGTAAGTATTTCATGTGCTGCTTCCGCAAAAGCTTTGAGGTGTATTTTGAAGAGTGGCATTGCCTCTCGGGTTTGTAGTACGGTTTGAAACCAAGTGGCTGATTGGTGATAGCCCAGTTTGTTTTGAGGGTTAAAGAAATTGCTCGGACTATGGATGGTATGACCTGGATGTGATAGCCAATATTGCCGGGTTAATAAAATACGTTGGATGAGGCTATTGTATTGTTTTATGGGGTTGTGTTGTTCGCTGATGATTTGTTGGATGGCTGCTTTGGTTTTAGCTATTTCAGCAGCGCTGAAATATTGTGCGTTCCACAAAGCAGTGTAAGCAATAAAGAAAGCGGTGTTGGTTAATTGTTGTAATTGGTGTTGGTAATCGGATGCAGATTTTTGCACCGAGAGTGTTGGTTGTTTCATGTGGGTAGATTTTAATTACCACACAAACATAGGATGGTATTGAAATGGCGTTGCTTTTTGGTTCTGTGTTTTGCAGCATTTTTTTGTAGTATTCTTTATTACGCTTATCAATACTTTAATGTGGTTTTATTTTTTTGAATAAATAAATTTGTATTCGGCAATACATCATAGTTGGTTGTTTTTTACAAAATTATTTTTTAGTAGAAAGTATTGATTTTTAATTTTTTAAGTATGATTTGCTGTTATAAAAGTTGGTACATCATCAAAAATTAATACAGAAATATTTGGTGATATCAATTTTCTTTCTATTTTTATCCTGCTTTTAATACCTTAATAACTGCCCTATGAGTATTCGTACACTCATCTCATTAATTTGGTTTTTACTACAAATTGTGCCCCATGCTGGTGCACAATCAAGGGTTGTTGATAGCGTTGTAACTGTTACGAAAGTTCCTTTAAAATATATTACTTCCACCAAGGTAAAGATTACTACCTATACAGATAGGGTTACTACAAAGACCATCAAAACACTTACTAAGTTAGCTAAGTGGGAAGCCAAGATAAAAACGTTGCTTGAAAAAGCTAGTCCTGCAACTGCTGCACAACTATTTGCAGATGGTAGTATCAGTTTTGCATCAATGTTAGCAGCAGCCAAGGCAGGACAGGTAAGCATTGCAGGCTACCAAGCCAAATATGATGCTTATCAAGATCAACTCACAACTCAATTAAACTTTGTTGCTGCACAACAAGCCACCCTTGATAAAAAATTTATACAACCTATTAGTGCCGCAAAAACCGCTATCAACCATTTAGATTCTGTTGAACAAGTGAGTGCAGTGATGCAACAACAAATTAAAGCTAGGAAACAGGCATTGGTGCAAGCGGCTTTGCAGCATTTAGGCAAGAGTAAGTACCTCAGCAAAATTAATAAAGAGGCCTACTATTATGCGGCTACCTTAAAAAACTACAAGGCTTTGTTTCAGGAGCCGGGAAAGTTTGAGGCAACCGCTTTAGCCATTATTGATAAAATACCTGCTTTTAAACAATTTTTTAAACAGCATAGTATGCTCACTAATTTGTTCGGCAATGCGGCCAATAATGGTACAGGTGCTGTGACGGCTAATTTAGCAGGCTTGCAAACTAGAGCTGGTGTAAACCAGTTGATACAGGGTAGGATTGCTGCAGGAGGGCCTAATGCGGCCGCTCAAGTATCACAAAATATGCAAGCTGCACAGGCACAACTACAGCAGCTGAAGAATGAAATTTTTAAAAATGGGGGTAATGGCGATGTGGGCGAATTGCCCGATTTTAAACCCAATGAGCAGAAAAGTAAAACTTTGAAACAGCGTTTGGTATTTGGCAGTAACGTACAATTTGGTAAGCCTAGTAGGGCAGCCAATTCGCAGGCTAATATTGCGTTGTCATTGGGTTATAAATTAAATAACAACAGTGAAATTGGTATTGGTGCCGCCTACCAATTAGGGTATGGTAGTATACAACGTTTACGTTTACGACATGAAGGCATTGGTCTAAGAAGTTATATTGATTTGAAACTGAAAAAGGGTTTTTTGATAAGTGGTGGTTATGAGCTGAATTACGGCAACCAGTTTACGAGCATTAGAAACTTACAGCAAACAGCAGGTTGGCAACAAGCTGGCTTGTTAGGTATAGGCAAGAAATTGCCTATAAAAAATAAGTTTGTAAAAGGCACACAATTTAAATTATTTTATGATATGCTGCATAACCAACATGCAGTACCTACTCAACCATTTGTATTTAGGGTGGGGTATGAATTTTAAAACATTTGTAATAAATCCGGAATTAAATGAAGCAATTTTTTTTTAGTACACTTCTCACTTTATTTACCTTATGTGGATATTCGCAAGCCCCATTGTTGCCTGCGGTTTTGCCTGTGAGTCCAGAGGCTAGTTCCTTAACTGAGAATGCACATGGTAATGTTTCACTTTTTAGTGGTAAGGTTTCATCAAGTATACCACTAAATACTTTTCAAATCGGTAGCTTAAGTATCCCCATTTCGCTTAATTATGCTAGTGGTGGATTTAAAATAGGACAAACTTCTAGTAAAGAAGGTTTTGGATGGAGCTTAGGTGCTATTGGTGTATTAAACAGGGTTGTAAGGGGTAAACCAGATGATGATAATGGTATTATTAGAAAAACTGAAATACCTTCTAGTGTAAATGGTGCTCCGCCATCATTAGCAGATGAAATTGCTTATTATGAAGATGTCACTAGCAATTTGAGGCATTATGATTCGGAAGCAGATGAATTTTATATTAGTGCACCAGGTTTAAGTACAAAATTTATATTTGATGAAAATGGAGACATTATTCAATTTCCATTTTCAAAAATTAAAATTGAGGTTATACGAGACCCTAGTGGTTCATTACCTAGGCGTTATGATAAATTTATTGTAACCAATACAGATGGTGTTATTTATGAATTTGGTGGTACGGGTTGTAAAGAAAGAATTACTTCTTCAAATTTAAACTTAAGAGGTGGCATTGTTTTAGGAAATGGTACTATAACCAGTTTTTATCTGAAGAAAATTACAATGCCTGATGGTAAATATGTTACCTATACATATAACTCATTTTTTGAGTTTGGATATTCTGGCGTTTCAGAATCATTGACCAAAGGGGGCGATTTTCCAGCTCAATCAATAACTTGTGAACCCGTTCCAAGTCAAAATACTCCAAACGTGAGGACTGGAATACCATTTGTTGCTGATTTATCAAAATTGGTTAAGAAAGTAAATTATGTAAGATTCAATAATTTAGGTGTCACAAAAATTGAGACTTCTGAAGGTCAAATTGCTGATTTTATATATGACAATACCCCTGATGATGCATTTGGATTCTCTACCAGTTATCTTAAGAAAATTAATATAAATTCAATAGATTTTCATCGTGAATTCAATTTAGTATATGAATTTCCAGCCATGTTACCAACCAGCAATGGAATCACTGCTGCTGAAGATGCTTCTGTAAAAAGATTTTTTCTAAAAGAAGTTAACTATACAATGCCAGGCGTTAGTTATCCAGAAACTGTAAGATATAAACTTGATTATACACAAACGGAAGGATTACCATCACATTTATCATTTTCACAAGATTTTTTAGGTTATTATAACGGAAGCGTAAATACCACACTATTAGCACATAGGCCGAATGATACTAATTGGGGTATTGCAGCAAGCGCAAACCGAGATTTTAATGGATATTATGCTCAAATGGGCATGTTGCAAAAAATAACATACCCAACTGGAGGTTATGAAAAGTATAATTATGAACCCAATACTATTGCCAAGTGGGAACCTGTTCAAAGTATTGTAACAGTTTCTGCTGGTGGACAAGGTTTTTCCGATAATGGCATCCCACAAAGAAGGGTTTATGAAAGTGGAATATTTCATGTTTATAAAAATCAAATTGCTACTCTTAGTATGAGTGGAGGACATGAAGGTACTCCAACCAATCATAGTATTGGTACTTTTGGGACTTTAATTGGGTTGACACCAAATGCAATTGAGGCGGATGGGGGTGCATTAAACTCATCAAACAATATCGCATTAACACCAGGCGATTATAAGTTGATGATTTCAGTAAAACAAGGATTTGCTGGAGAAATCAATTTAACATACGATAGATCAGAAACAGATGATCAAGCTTATGATTGGGTGAATAGAGAAATAGGAGGTGTACGTTTAAAATCTATTGAATTTTATGACCCACTTTCTAAACAAACCAATACGAAGTATTATACCTATGCATCTAAAGATTTACTCAACAAAAGTTCTGGAAGCAGTACCTTTGAAGTTGAATACGAAGAGGCCTCATATTATAGAGATGAGTTATTATGTTACAACCCAGCTACCACTACTACCTATTATGCAACAGGCGATTTTAATACACTTACTTTAAGTACTAATACGCTTGTGTCTTCCGCAATAGTAAACGACCCTTTGTGCTATGAATACGTTATTGAAAGTGATGATATCGGTTTTAAAAATGGGGGAGTTGAACACCGATTTGATATTACTTCTCCTTTTGAAAGAAATGTTTTATTAGGTTTCCCTGTGAGAGACGTTCCGAGACATATTGCCGACTTTACCTATGGTTACGAATTGGAAACAACTACTTTTAATAAGGGATTACAGAATATAATTAAAGTAGAGCATGATTATGGCGTAGCAAGGAATACACAAAAATATTATACCTCAAAAATAGTTAGAAGAAAATTTGAAACAAGTCAGTTGCATTGGCAAAATACTACTGATCCATTTGATGTAACTAGTTATACTTTTGTTTCGCAATGGCCTATATTAAAACATACAAAAACTACCACTTTTGCTAATGGACTTGCTAAAGTGCAGGTAATAGATTATGAATATACGGAGCAGCCAGGTATTGCACCATTAATGACTAATATTGCCTTAACAAGAACTAAGGATAGTAAAGGAGCTGAAATTATTACAAGATATAAATATCCCTTAGACTATACTAACCCTACTATTTTACAAACAATGGCTCAACGAAATATGTTAGGGACTGTAGTGAGCACAACGGTTACAAAAAATAACCAACTCGTAAATACTACCACTACACAATTTAGAAATTGGTTGAGCAATGGTAATTTGATACTCCCTGAGTTAATTCAGGTTGCTACATTAAATAACCCTGTAGAAACTCGGTTACATTATTATGCATATAATATAAAAGGAAATCCAACTATAGTAAGTAAAGAAAATGATGTTATGCATCGATATTTATGGGGCTATAATCATAGTTTTCCTGTAGCTGAAATTAATACAAATTCAAATGTACACTACACTTCTTTTGAAGATTATACAGACGAAGCACCGTGGAGTGGTGTTATTAATGCCAACATTATTGAGGACCCTTCACAAGCAATAACTGGCAAAAAGATTTATGAACAACAAAATTTTGAATTTCTTGGAAGAACAAATGGTGATGTTTATGTAGTTACCTATTGGGGTAACAATAGTAATGGATATACTGTATCTGGTACTATGCCAGGTTGGCCTAAGTTAATAAAAACAACTAAAAGAGGTAATGAAGTTTGGTATTTATATGAGCATAGAATTAACGGTTTTATTATATCTGTAAACGGAAGTGGAAAAATAGATGAGCTAAGAGCTTATCCTGTTACTGCTCAGATGAAAACTATCACTCATTTTCCATTTGTTGGTATTAGTAGTGAATGTGATATTAATAACAATATTGTTTATTATGAATACGATGGTTTTTCAAGATTGTATTTGGTTAGAGATATTGATAAAAATATCATCAAGAAAATATGTTACAATTATGCAGGACAACCAGAAAATTGTGGTGTTATTAGGTACTTTAGTGCCGCTGCTTCAGGTGTATTTACAAAAAATGATTGTCCTTCAGGTACCTCTTCTGCACCTTTAACCTATGCTGTGCCAGCGAATACTTATAGCTCAACAGTTTCACAATCTGCAGCTGACCAATTAGCCATTGATGATGTTAATCAACATGGGCAAGCATATGCTAATAATAATGGCGTTTGTGTGCCTACTGTATGTAGTGAAACTAATTGTAGTGGTCAATGTATTAATGGTGTTTGTGAACAAGGCATAATAGTATTAGTATCAAAAATGCGACATAAAGAATTAATAGATGGACAGTGGGTATGGGTCTGGGAATGTGACTGGAAAAGGTGCTTTAGCGATGGTACATCAGTTCCTTATTACGCTCCTGGTGGTACACCTGAAGCAGAGTGTAGACAGACAGCACCTCCTTCACCTTGTCCTTAAATTTTAAATTCAACTATATGTTAACAAATATTTTATCGAGTATCTTAATTTTTATAATAACCAATTTTTACAGTTTACAATACAAAAATATCGATGGAGATGTTGTATCAGTAAATACATATTCTGGCAAAAAAGTTTTAATAGTTAATATTGCTACAACTGGACCTTATTCAAACCAGTTAGTTGGTTTACAACAGTTGCAACAACAATTGGGTGATAGTTTGGTCATTATTGCTATACCCTCTAATAGTTTTGGTAATGAACCTAATAGCAATGCAGCTATAAAAACCTATTGTACTTCGCAAATACATAGCACATTTATTATAACAGAAAAAATGGATGTTATACAATCAAGTATACATTCATTACCATATTGGCTTACACATATTTCTGAGAATGGTGCTTATGGAAATGCATTTTCATCTGATTTTAATAAATTTTTGATTGATAGAGAAGGTAATTTAGTCGGCATTTTTTCAGCTAATGTTGCACCAACAGATTTAAAAATTATCAATGCAATTAATAGTTATTAATATTTTTTGTACCCTTATTTTAATAATATACATATGAAGTTTACACACATCATTATATCATTGTTTTTATCTGTTGGTTTAATAAAAGCGCAAGTTGCGCCTCTACCAATACCATATGATGCAACTGTTCCTGTTAGTTATGTTCGGGTATGGACACCGCAACAAAAAACACAAGAGACATCTGAACTAAACGTATTAAACAACATTGATAAAGCCATCATTACCACTCAATATTTAGACGGGTTGGGAAGAAATGTGCAAACTGTTGTAAAAAATGGTTCACTTCAAACTAATGACCAACAAAGTGCCGATTTAGTTACAGCAAACTCATTTGATCAATACGGAAGAACACCCTTGCAATATTTACCTTTTGTAGCCAATACAGCTGGGGGTAATGCTGCTGTGAATAATGGTTATTTTAAAAGAAATCCATTTGAGCAGCAGGCCTCATTTTCTACCAATCAATACGTAGGTGAAACCTATTTTTATGCAAAAACTATATGGGAAGATAACCCTTTAAATAGGGTGATAAAAAACACAGCACCAGGCATGTGGACAGGTTTGAATAAATCAACGCAAGCAAAGTTTTATTTTAATACTGAGATTGATGCAGTAAAAATATGGGATGTTACAGAAAGTAATATTGACAACTTTGGTATTTATAGTAGTATTAAAAACTATGATGCAGGCTTATTAGATAAGACCATTACGATTGATGAGCATAATAAACAAGTTATTGAATTTAAAGATTTTGAGGGGAAGGTTATTCTAAAAAAAGTACAGTTAACTGCTGAAAATGACAATGGAAGTGGTGCCGGATATGAAGGTTGGTTATGTACCTATTATATTTATGATATTCAAAATAATTTACGAGCTGTGTTACAGCCTGAGGGCTTAAAAGCTATTTTAGGTGGGATCAATGCAATGGATGATAATTTATTGAAAGAGCAATTTTTTAGGTATCAATATGATCAGCGAAATAGAATGATTAGAAAGCAGGTGCCTGGTGCTGGGCCTGTATGTATGGTATATGATAACAGGGATCGACTTGTTATGACGCAAGATGCGAATTTAAGGCTGCAGCACAAATGGATTGTTACTTTGTATGATGTACAAAATAGGGTAATTGGTACTAGTAAAATAGTAGACGATGCACACTACAATGATTTGAATTATCACTTAACGGCAGCTTATAATAGTGTGCAATATCCGAATGTAGCTAATTATGCTTCCGAGGAACTTACCGTAAATTATTATGATGACTATGAGTGGATCGCTTCATCAGGATTACCGAATACGCTTATCAACTTTGATATTACACAAGCCACCCCTATCCTAAATTTGGGTACACAGCCAGGGGGATTACCACTTGAAAAAGTTCCAGTTAATAGAAATGCAATCACCGGTGTAAAAACGCAGGTATTGAATATGGGAACTCCCACCTACTTGAATGCTATTAGCTATTTTGATGATAAGGGTAGGGTTATACAAACTAGAGGAAACCATTTGAGCAATGGTATTGTGGTACAAACTCAGCAATATGATTGGCTTGGCAAGCAGTTAGTTAGTGTGCAAAAAATTGAGAAAAATACAACGGCCATTGAAACACTAACTCATGCCACACAAACTATTTATGATGTATTAAATAGACCTATACAACAAGATGATATTATTGGAGGTAGCTTAGTGAACAATGGCGTTATACCACAAACATGGCATACCACTACAACATTACATTATGATAAAATTGGTCAATTGGTTAATAAAAAGCTAGCGCCGAATTATGGTCAAAATGGATTAGAAAATTTACAATATCAATATAATATTAGGGGGTGGCTTAGTAGCGTAAATCAAGATTATACTAAAGGGTTAAATAACAGTCATTATTTTGGATTTAACTTAGGGTACAACCAACTTACTAATATTACTGAAGCTGAGGCCGTAACTGTAACGCCTACGCCTCAATACAATGGTAATATAGGTGATATGCAATGGCGTAGTAAAGGAGATGGCATACGTAGGTTATATAATTTTAAATACGATGCTGTTAACAGGTTGATTTACGCTGATTTTTTACAAAAAGATAATGGTATTTTTAGTAAGGAGTCAGGTGTAGATTTTAGTGTAAGTAATTTAGCCTATGATGACAATGGTAATATACTTACCATGCAACAAAAGGGATTAAAAATCAATAGCTCTTCGTTTATCGATCAACTGAATTATACCTATTTTGCAAATAGTAATAAGCTCAAAGCTGTAGTAGATGCAGCAAATGATAATACCAGTAAACTTGGTGATTTTAAATATGATGTAAGTACTAAAACAGCTGTTGATTATTCCTATGATATTAATGGTAATATGCAAAGTGATGCCAATAAAAATATTCAATCTATTAGTTATAATTATTTGAATTTACCAGAGTTGATCACCATACCTAATAAAGGAACTATTAGATATGTATATGATGCGCTAGGTAATAAACTTCGTAAAACCGTAACTGATAATACCATTACACCCACTAAAACGACCGTTACCGATTATATAGGCGGTTTAGTATATGAAAATAATGCATTACAATTTGCACCACAGCAAGAAGGAAGGATACGTTTTAAACCGCAGCAAGGTACCCAAGCAGCCACTTTTGTATATGATTATATGTTGAAAGATCATTTGGGTAATGTGCGAATGGTGTTAACGGAGGAACAGCAGGTTGACCATTACCCCACTGCTACTTTAGAAGGCAATGGTGCCAATAGCCCTTTAGTGAATGAACAAGCCTATTACGATATTAATAGTGCATATGTTGAAGAAATACAACCAGCAGGTAATCATTATATTAACGATAACGGCACCAATAACCCCCAAACTTTTGGTAATAATGGGGCTACTAGTATAAAAATGTACAAAACCAATGCCGCTACCAATAAAACTGGGTTGGGTATGGTGCTGAAAGTAATGGCTGGTGATCAATTAAGCTTATTGGCAAAATCGTATTATCAGTATAATGGTGGTACTGTTAACAATGCACCTTTGGATGCTACTGCCTTAATTACAGGTTTTTTAGGAGTAGGCGGTAGTAGTAATACAGCCTATGCCCATGGAGCCACCACTACTATTTTAAGCAATAATACCAGTGGTACGGTAGCACCTTTAAATAGTTTTATCAATAGTAATAGCCCCAATAGTAGTAACAATGTAAAAGCAGGTATTGCATACATTATATTTGATGAGCAGTTTAAGTATGTGAACAGTGGTTATGACGCCGTAAGTAGTAATACCGCAGGTGGTTTAAAAAGCCATGTAATGCCTAATATACCAATACCGAAAAATGGTTATATTTACTTTTATTGTAGCAACGAAAGTAATATTAATGTTTATTTTGATAATATGGAAGTGATACATAATAGAGGTGCTATTTTGGAGGAGACGCATTATTATCCATTCGGGTTGACGATGAGTGGCATCTCATCTAAAGCTGCAACTTCATTAGAAAACAAATACAAATTTAACGGTATAGAACAGGAGAATGATTTTGGCTTAAATTACTATGAAGCTTTTTATAGAACAGCAGACCCACAAATAGGAAGGTTTTTACAGGTAGACCCAGTTTCAACTCATGACGAAAGCCCTTACGTAATGATGGGAAACAATCCAATAAGAAATACAGATTGGTTGGGTAACTATTTTACATTTGCTAATTCTACTGTTGAAAATACATATAATGATATGCGTAAGGAAAATACACAGCGAAGTTATGATGCACTCTCTAAAATTCTGAGTCTTGCTCAATCGGGTGAAAAAATGGACAAAGAAATGGAGTCCTTGGTTTCTCAGTTTAATACATATTCACAAATGGATAGTCAATGGGATGAAATGGAGAAATCAGATGTAGAATTTAATATTAGTAGTGAGTCTCCAGAAAAAGGTGCCGCAGCCGATACAAGATATGATGCTGATAAAAATAGGATTGCGATAAGAATGGGTAAGAATGAAAAAAATATATCACACATGGCACATGAGATTAGGCATGGGTATGGGTATCTGATTGGGGAATTGGTTGGTTCTAGAAGTAATGACCCATTGTATGATATTATGGATGAAGTTGTAGCAAATAAAAATGGATTTGCATTGTCAAATAAAGCTGCTACTTCAATGCTTTTTAATAAGAAAGTAAACCTTGATTGGTTTAAACAAAATCAACTAAATCCTACATATTCATACCTGTCAGGCAAAGAGGCACAACTTACATTAAACACTCCAGCAGCAGTTTTTCTAAACTATACAAATGATACCTACATAAAAAGTTACATTACTCGTAATCTAGCAAATGTAAATCTTACAGTTGGTGATGTTTTAAAAGCTGTAAACGCTTTGGATGCAAAAGCAAACCCACCACGACCAGCAACATATGTATTTGGTGATGCTTTAAAAAATAGATAATTGTATGAAAAGTTTATCAATAATATTTTTATTCCCTTTATTAAATTTATTCTATACTAATAAAAAGGAAAATAAAGAAAGTAAAATTATAGGTGAAGATATTTTTGTCGAGTATAGATATATTTCACCAAGTAATGATGGTGTTATATCTCTAATTTTAAAAAAAGATAGAACCTATACTTATTTATTAAGCAATCATCTTCAACGTTTTTCTTCAGGAGGCAAATGGGAAATAAAAAAAGATACACTTACATTAAATAGTTTTATTCAAAAAAATAGTTTACCTGTTAAAGTAAAAGCTGATAGTATTAAAACTAGTTCAGAGTATTTGCGAATAGATTGGGTTAAGAATACTGCAGGAGATATTGTTAAGGACGCAGAGATATTAATTAATGGCGATACTTCTAAAAGTTGTATGCCTACTTTTGACAGTGATTGTAAAATAAAAGTAGGGGAATTAATGCAGCTCAAAGTAAGACTTAGCAATAATGTTACTTCAAAATGGCAAAATATTAAATCAAGCAGAATTAACCATATTGAAATAACTTTAGATGTACCTTTTGCACTTGATAGCTATATATTTTATGATAAAGAGAAGTTTATATTAGTAGGTAATAAGCTATATGGAACTGAACAACTCAAAAATAAGACTAGGCTACTTACAAGAAATACAAAATACTTTTTAACTAAAGTAAGATAGGGTGGTAGTGGGGTAGTGGTTCTACTGTTCCCCCGTTGTGATAAGTGTTCCTGAATAAGTAAAGAGAATAAAAGTTATAGGATAGTTGTAATGAGTTTGCAACTCAATCCTTCGCAGCAACGTCTCGGCCCTTGCTGGACGTTGCGTAAGTATACGCTCATTAATTTTGTAGATACAACCAAAATCCGCTCTTCGAGATGTTAGCGTAGCGCATCTCGAAGAGCGGATAAGGCCGATTAATATCTGCATATAGATTTGATGTAAGAGCTTAGTTACGAATGTTAAAAAAACACCAGCTGTTTATATTTCACTATCTGTATGTTTACACTTTTGATTGCCTACTCCGCTTACTTTTATTTGTATTAAGCATACTTCCGCTCTTCGAGATGTTAGCGTAGCGCATCTCGAAGAAAGATAAGGCAGATTTTTATCT
Source organism: Ferruginibacter yonginensis (assembly GCF_042651465.1). Taxonomy (NCBI): domain Bacteria; kingdom Pseudomonadati; phylum Bacteroidota; class Chitinophagia; order Chitinophagales; family Chitinophagaceae; genus Ferruginibacter; species Ferruginibacter yonginensis. The sequence goes on along the minus strand of NZ_JBHSCZ010000001.1, from coordinate 1,276,393 downwards.
GCATATATAATTGATGTAAGATATTAGTTACGAATGTCAAAAAAACACAAGCTGTTTTCGTTTCATTATTTGTACTGTTTACGCCTTTGATTGTCTTCTCCACTTACTTTGTCTTGTTCAGCATACCCTATGCGTAAATATGTAACTGCAATATTATGCTTTAGCGTTTATGTACTCTAAGTAAAGCAACCATTATCCGTTGATACTTTGTTTAACAATTTTTTAGAACGTAAAATTTTGATTAACAATGATTGGTAAATAATTTCATTATACCAAAATGAAATAACGAATAACTGCGTTAGTATACAATTAAAAGACCAATACATTAACTGATGCAGTTCAATAACTTTTAAGTACCAAAATAATTGTTATGAAAACTGAATTAACAACAAAAACTACCAGTATTAAACCTTCTTCACCTGTTGATCTAGCCAAATTATATGGCGTATGTGATAAGACTTTTAAAAAGTGGTTGAAACCTTTTGAAGCAGCCATAGGAGAAAGGATAGGAAGATATTATAGTATTGCACAAGTGAGGATTATTTTTGAGAAGTTGGGGGAGCCGGGGGAGGGGTAATTAGGAATGATGAATTAGGAATGATGAATTAGGAATTGTGAATGGGGGATGTTGAATTACGGATTACGAATGATTAATTAGGAATGATGAATTAGGAATGATGTATGGGGGATGTTGAATTACGGATTACGAATTATTAATTACGGAGGAGGAATGATGAATTAGTAATGATGAATGTGGATGTTAATGTAGATTTTTTTTAGCACTGTGAATTTTATAAGCTAAGGAATTCGATATTGTTTGTTTTTAATAATGATAATTCGGGCAAATTTTTTTTCTTGAATAAAGTACAAAGTTTGGAGAATAGTATTTGATTTTATTATTTTAAGGTAGACAAGGCGGTGAGTGAGGACTATTAACCTGTAGTACTAAATACATCAAAAAGACGTAAACTATGTTTTAACTACTTCCATTAAAAACTTGTAAGAAACGTATTAATTTGGGAGACCAAGTTTTATAAATATAGCAGCGCTATTGATTATTATACTAATGAATGTCGGTTGTTAATGGTTGAGCAGTTGTAAGGTTTATACCTGATACCATCAGGCGAATTAAAATGATACAAGTGAGCCGGTAAAGCGGAACACATTCGTCAGTGGGGTTTGCTTGTATAGCCCAACTGGCTAGCAATAACCATGTCCTGCGTTCGTGCTTTCACGACTTTTTATTGTATAACTCTATAACCTCCTTTATGTCTTCTTCTAAATCTGGGTCATCTGTCTTTTTTAATATGTCTTTTAATTTTGGAATTACATCTGACATGTCTTGTTGCCCCAATAAAAGTTCCTCTCGGGTCATATTTACTAGAGCTTTTGAAATATAAGATTTGTGGCCTGTTGATTTAGCTAGTTCCATCGCCTCCAAGTATAATGCTCTTGCGTTTTCAGGATTGCCTTTTCTGTAATTTAAAAGGCCTTGAGTAGCTAATAAGCAAATATTATGAATGCTTTTTGATGTTAAGTCTGACTTGTCTACTCTTTGGAATAATAATTCAGCTTCTTCAATTTTGTCATTTAAACAAAGAGAATAAATTATGTTATTTAATAAGTGAGGATCATGAGGATGAGAAAGCAAACCTAGTTTGCCGATTTCAATAGCGACATCATGATTCTTCAACTTGTTTAAAGCAATATTGTTTCCAAAAAGTATTGAACCTTTAGAAAAAGGCAAATCTAAAAACCATTTTTTTGAATACTCTATAGCTTCTTTCCAATTTTCTTTTTCTGCATAATGTCTTGCTTTAGCTTCAAATGAATTTGCTAGGTTTGATTTGCTTGAGTCTAGAGAAAACAAATTGTTCTCTTCTTGCGACGCCCATTCTGCTTGAGCTAGAGAGTTATCGTTTGGTTTTCTAAGTGATTTCTCAAATAATTTTCTACTTTTTTTAAGGCTATCATTTTTTAGTTCAACGGTTGCTAATGCACTTGCAAGTTCAGTAACATTGAAGGGGTGAAAAGAATCTGATTCTATAACTTGTAATCCTTGCTTTACAAACCTTGAATTACGACCTCTTAATGTAGCAAGCGATATTTCAGTTGAGAGTAGCCAAGGGTCTGAGTTTACTAATTGGGATTTTCTTAGTATATCATGAGCAAAAGAAATTCCGCCATCTCCTAAATGAACAAAAAACCTAGCCATATTTCTTAATATGAATCTATTTTCTGGCGAAAGGAATAATGCGTTTTTAATTGCTCTTTCAGCTTTTTCTGACTGACCAATTATTGCATAGTATCTACCTATTTCAATCCAATTAATAGAATTCTTTGGGTTATTTTTTAATCTATTTTTTAGTTCATTTATTTTTTTATGAATTATAATTAAACTAGTGGGGTCTTGAAATAACTCAATAGTATTAAAATCTAAATTTATTAATTTGTCTTGTGAAGGCTTGAGGATTTCTTTTGCGGCGGAAGACAAAGCTTTTGGTGAAACATTTTCGTTTTGTAAAACAAATTTTGCAATTTCAATTATTTTGGGGTCAGACTTTTGATTGCTAACTAAGGCAACACCAAGTATATCACCAGCTACACCTATTGTTTGGTTGTCAATTTCTGTCCAATCGTCAAGTAAATCTGAAATGTCTGGTTTGAATGTAGAAACTAATTCAATTCCTTTACTTCCATTTAGCTCGCCAAGTTTCGCTGTATTATCGAAACTTCTCCAATTGGGAATTACATGCCTATCTTTTTTTTCGAATAAATGAGCCACTTTTAATTGATTAAATTGTATTCTGCTTTAGTAGCAAGTAAATTAAAAATTTCGACAAATCTCTCTAGTTGAAAATGGTTCCCATTTCCATTATTATTAAAATTTTTAGGATGACCTCTTTTTCGTGGGTCTGGATTAGATAACATTCTAATTGTTTCGATTAATTTCTCAGCTTGATTGTATCCTACTAGATGCTGATTAATTGTATTTAAAGCCGCATCATAAGCAACTTGCCAATATGGCAAAGCATTTTCAAAATCTAAAGACAAGATATTGATTTGTCTACTAAGATTTGTAGATAATAAGGCTGTCATACTTTGGCCAGTGAAGTAATATGACGCCATACTTCCGAGTAAATAACAATCAATTGCAAATACTTTGTCTTTCCAATCAGGTAGAATAAATCTATGGAAAACTTCAGGTGGAGCATACCTATTGTCACCTGCAAAATCCAGTTCGGAATGTGGCGATGCTAATGTTTGGCAAAGTGAACGACCTAAGTCTCCTAGTTTTGAGATTAAAGTTTCAAAAACGAAAATATTCGAAGGTTTTATGTCTTGATGGGAAATTTCTATACTGTGAAGTTGTTTTATTCCAGTAGCAACATTATGCAATGACCTAAGTTTCCAAGCTAAATCAATTTCGTTGGTAAAATTTAAATGGTTTCTTACGTCACTATCTGCTTTTTCAAAAATCATATAATATACATTTGCTGCAATGTATCCTGGAAAATTTTCTTGAGAAGCTTCTAGTAGTTTGGAGATTTTTGATAGATTCCTATTTCCGCATCTAATTAGTATTTCTTTTTCGAAATTAAATGTGTTTAACATTTCGGTCATTGCATTTAGAACATCTTTTTTATCATCTCTCAGAAATGATAAAATATTTAATGCTTTAAGAAATCCTTTTTGACCACCTTTTTCAACTATATAACAAACGGAAAAACCGCCACCAGTTGAACCCGGTTTAGCTTTTGCCTTTTCAATTACTTTCCAACCTGTACTTAAAGTTTTGCCTTCTAAGGCATGCACAGCACTGATTTGGTCTTCAGGTAAGTCTAGAAATGGATTAGTCATAATCAAGAAATTATTTGGTCGTTAATTTTTTTAAGAAACATAATTTTTAAAGGGGGCTAATTGCATGATGAACAACATCCCGATTTACGTAATATTGAAAGTATCCTCAAATTGAATGCTGTTTTAAATACTTATAGCTAAATGTTGAGTATTGTTAGATTTTGTTTTTGGTTACAGATTATTAGGCACATATATCAAATATAAATAATAATATTGATTAAATCAGACACCTAACTATCAATTATCGTTTAAATTAATTAGTTTAAAGTTGTATTGTAAAATAGCAATGTTGTTGGTTAGTTTGGTATTTGTATTGAATACTTCTGATTTTTGAATTGGAAATGCTAACCTAAATTGGGCTGCAGGTGTAATGGAAAAATCAAGCGTAATGGTTGTGGTAGCTTTGTACTTTGTATTGTCTTCAGCAAACTTTGCTTCTGCACCTTTGTAATTGATGCGATCGTAAATAAAGCCTACATAAATACCGGGTACAAATAAACTGTTTTTATAAAAATCTTTCTTTACCAAGTTTTCTTTTTTCATGATGGGAATACGTATTGATGCACCAAACGTAAATCCGTCATAACGCCTTTTTGGTTGTATAGAATCAGCTGCTTTTCTTTTATTAAAATAATTGTAGCCGCCATTTATATTTATGAACCCGTTTTTAAAACTATAGCTACCTTTTGCGAAATAGTTGTTTGCTTTTGTTGCATGGTAATTCAAGCTATCGAAATTGCCGGCTGCTGATTCGCTTTTTAAAACAGGGAAGAACTGGATGTTATACCCAACGCTGTATTTAAAAACATGTTTGAGTCTACGGCTGTCAAAGTTTGCCAATAGTTTATCTTGAAACGCTTTCATTTCAGGTGATGTGTTGTAGTATTCCATGTATTCTTTTAGCGTTTCATCTGCCCTACGTGGACGTGCAATAGGCAGCTCACTATCTGTCAAATTTGATGGTGCATAAATGTCGTTAAATATTTTTTGCACCCGTTTGCTTTCAAAAGCTGCATTATCGTTGCCTACACTTAAGCCACTGGTTAATGCCCCACCAGTATGGGTAAGGTTGATTCTTAAATTGGATAACAAAAAGATATATTTATTCGATAGCCGAAAAGGTGCAAACCCAATTTTTTGTGTTTGGTTTTTATCACTAAACGAAACGTTGGCAGATAATAAATCGAACCCATTGGGGTTGGTTTCGTCGAATAGGTATGAGGTGCCCATTGATGTATTATCGTTTGTATATTTTGGCGTAAGTTTTTCTGATAGATTTTTAGCATCTTGTCTGCCTTGACCGAAACTCATCGTTGTTGCTATGCTTAATAATATAGAGAGTAGCAGTTTCATAAAAGTAGTTTTTAGAATAATATAATATCGATTTTTTCATCGCCCCAATCTTCTCCACGTTCCATTTTTTTTGGCGCACCTGAGGGGGCTATTTTTCTCACTACTTTTGTTTGGTCGTTAATAATGTAAACTGATAGTGATGCTATTTTTGTTACTGCCCTCACCACCCAAAAGACCGATAAGGTTTGCCCGGGGTTAAAATAACCTAGCTCTAGTACTACTTGTCCACCCGAACTTGGAATATTGGAACTAATGATTTGCCAAGGTTCGGTTTTTAGAAAGCGCATTTGTGTTGTTACAACATTGAAGCCTTCGTTTTTTGCACATGCAAACCCAATGAGGTATTTTACATAGTTGAGCGGTTGTGCATCGAGCAATTCAGATTTTTTACTCGTAAGATTGTCGGGGAAAATGCGATAACGTGCCATAAGATGTAGTTTTTGTTTATTAATTAAAATAACCAAGTGTAGGAGTGGGGGCAGCACACTATGATTTACGCTATATAGCAAACAGTTTGTTGGTTTTACATAGGCTGCAATGTGTAACAACATGGTACCTAACGGCTGGGTATTGCTCTTATTAGGTTTGTTGACGTATTGCTAATTACTTATTTCAAATATATATAATATTATTAATATTTAGTGCAAGGGTATCAGAAATTTGTGTAGAAAAATTTGCGTTGGTATTTGTAGGTTTGATGGTGCTACATTTGTTTAAAATGAAATTTGAGTTGTGTTGTGCTAACATACTGTGTGATGAGCTTAGGGAAGATACATTTCTTTTATTGAAACTTTGAGATGTGTTTTGATAACACCTCGAAGAGCGGTATTATTACTGAATATATAGATTAAGATAGACGTTTTATTTCGGTTGGTGAGGACACCAACCGATAAGGAAATGTGAAGGGGTTAGGAAAGATAGATATCTCTTTTATTAAACCTTCGAGATGCGCTACGCTAACATCTCGAAGAGCGGTGTTGAAACTTTGAGATGTGCTTTGATAACACCTCGAAGAGCGGTATTATTACTGAATATAGAGATTAAGATAGACGTTTTGATTTCGGTTGGTGAGGACACCAACCGATAAGGAAATATGAAGGGGTTAGGAAAGATAGATATCTTTTTTATTGAAACTTCTAGATGCGCTTCGCTAACATCTCGAAGAGCGGATTAGTGAGTGGATAATTTTTTATGAACAATGGAAAAAATACGGTGTTTGGTTAGGCAAAGAAATAAAGCATTGATTGATGTTTTCTCCATTATTCTAGTATGTTATTTGCTTTTGAGTCGCATTTAATGTGTTCAAAATGGCTCAATAACTTTAACAATACTACATTCGTTAAAATGTGTATCTGAAAGCATAATGTAAAATTATTTACATCAAAAAGAATTATCAATTTAATTTGGTTGTCAAATTTATTTTCACTCAATCCTCTCCACACTCAATATCTTTGAACTTTCATAACAATGTATGACAACCATGAAAGGCCATATTTTAATTATAGATGATGAAGCTAAACTACGGTCGTTATTGGCACGTATTATTACCTTGGAAGGGTTTGATGTACACGAAGCTGGTGATGGAAAGGCAGGGCTTAAAAAATTACAAACGCAACCCATTGATGTGATTATTTGCGATGTAAAGTTGCCTGATACTACTGGTATTGAGCTTATACCTGCATTAAAAAAAACACAACCCATTGCTGAAGTGATTCTATTAACAGCATATGGTAATATTGAAGATGGTGTACAAGCTATTAAAAATGGGGCTTTTGATTATATCACCAAAGGTGATGATAATAATAAAATTATTCCGCTATTATACAATGCACTTAGTAAAGTAGCGCTTACCAAAAAAGTACAGCGGCTCGAAAAACTCTTGGGTAGTAAGACCTCTTTTGACACTATCTTAGGCGAATCTAAAGCTATTAAAAACGCCGTTTCAGCGGCACAAAAAGTGGCTGTTACGGATGCTACTGTGTTGCTCACCGGACAAACAGGTACCGGTAAAGAAGTATTTGCACAAGCCATACATTATGGCAGTAGTAGAGCCAACCATAATTTTATAGCCGTTAACTGTGCTGCATTTAGTAGTGAGTTATTAGAGAATGAATTGTTTGGCCACAAAGCTGGTGCCTTTACAGGAGCCACTAAAGATGCGGTGGGCATTTTTGAAGAAGCCCATAACGGCACTGTTTTTTTAGATGAAATTGGTGAAATGCCCTTGGCCCTACAAGCCAAATTATTAAGGGTGTTAGAAACTGGTACTTTTTTAAAAGTAGGCGATAGTAAAGTAACACAAGTAAATGTTCGTATCATCGCTGCCACTAATAGAAACCTATTACAAGAGGTAGATGCAGGTAATTTTAGACAAGATCTTTTTTATCGTATCGCTGTTTTTGAAATTGCATTGCCCTCTCTCACTGAACGTAGCAGCGATATACCTGCTTTGGCTAATTTCTATTTGCAATTTTTTGCAAATAAAACCAACAAGCGGTTACAATCTTTTACCGAACCATATATCAACGCTTTACAGCAACACCCATGGAGAGGCAACATTCGTGAGTTAAAAAATATTATTGAACGTTCGGTTATTGTGGCTACCCAATCCGTTATTGATGTGGATACACTGCCGATGGAATTTCTTAAAAGTGATGGTAGTAAAATCAATAACAACTTACCTACATTTGATTTAGCTAGTGCTGAAAAGTTGCATATTGAAAAAGTTTTTCATTATACCAATGGTAATAAAACAGCAACTGCAAAGCTGCTTAATATTGCTTTGACAACCTTGTACCGAAAGTTAGAAGAACATAATATTTCCTAAATACACTATCGTTTTGATATGATCACCCTTTCATTTTGAAAGGGTTTTTTATGTTGCCTACTTCCACTTCATTTTTTAAAATGCAGTACTGGTAGGTGTTTGGGCATATTTTATATAAAGTGGTTGCTTATTTGCCTATCGTTGGCACAACAACTTTTATATGCAACAACAACCTTTTCAAAAACTAAAAGCCAAACACCTACCATTATTATTTTATGGCTGTATTGTATTGGCTGGTGTTATTTATCAACTCATCAAAAACAATTAGTCATGACGAGCATTTTAATCATCACTACCACCATCTTCTTTTTTATTTTTTATAAAGCCATTCATTATTTCGAAAATATATAAACAATGCTCCTACTTTTTATAATATCAATCGCTGTGTTTGCCTATATGTGTTATGTATTAGTAAAGCCAGAAAAATTTTAAATGATGCTCAAACTATTAAACAGTTTTTATATGAACACAGAAATTATGGGCATTGTAGCCATGTTTATATTGTTGCTACTGTTAGCCATTCCGTTGGGTAATTATATGGGTAAAGTATTATCAAATCAAAAAACTTGGTTAGATGTTATCATCAATCCTATTGATCATTTTTGTTATAAAATCAGTGGTATCGATGTACGTAAATCCATGAATTGGAAACAACACTTGATCGCTCTTTTAACCATCAATTTTATTTGGTTCCTCATCGCCATGTTTGTGTTAACCAACATGAGTTGGCTGCCATTAAACCCTGATGCGAACCCATCTATGAGCGGCGATTTAGCATTTAATACCGCCATAAGTTTTATCACCAATACCAACTTGCAACACTATTCAGGTGAAACGGGTTTGTCGTATTTAGGACAACTCTCTCTCATGCTTTGGCAGTTCATCAGCGCAGGTACAGGTATTGCTATTTGTGCCGTGGTTTTTATGGCTATGAAAACATCCGCTACTAACGAGTTGGGTAATTTTTATCAGTATTTTGTAAGAAGCTGTACTAGAATTTTATTACCCATTGCATTAGTAGTAGCTACTATTTTAGTATTGAATGGTACACCCATGACTTTTGCTGGGAAAGATACCATCACTACTTTACAAGGCGATACGGTACAAGTAAGTCGTGGCCCAGTAGCAGCGTTTGTAGCCATTAAACAAATAGGCACTAATGGTGGTGGTTTCTTTGGTCCTAACTCGGCACACCCATTTGAAAATACCAATTACTTGGTAAATATGGTAGAAACGATTTCGTTGGTGCTCATACCTATTGCTATGATTTTTGCGATGGGTTTTATACTCCGTAAACGTAAGCTGGCTTGGGTAATTTTTGGTGTGATGACAATCGGGTTTTTATGTTTATTAATTCCATCTGTAATCAACGAAATGAAAGGTAACAGTGCCATTACCGCTATGGGTATTGCACAGCCTATGGGTAGTATGGAAGGTAAAGAAGTACGTTTTGGCTCAGCTGCATCAGCTTATTGGGCTATTAACACTACTGCTACCAGCAATGGAAGTGTAAATGCCATGCATGATAGTATGACACCCCTTACAGGCATGTGCACCATGTTGGGCATGATGGTGAATTGCTTTTATGGTGGCGTAGGTGTAGGCTTTTTAAACTTTTACATCTTCATTATTTTAGCCGTTTTTATTAGCGGTTTAATGGTGGGTAGAACACCAGAATTTTTAGGCAAAAAAATTGAAGCCAAAGAAATGAAAATTGCAATGATGATTGCCTTGTTGCACCCATTATTAATATTAACAGGTACGGCTTTGGCTAGTCATGTATACGCCCATAACCCTACTGCTTATGCTGCCTGGCTCAATAACCCTAGTTACCATGGCTTTAGTGAAATGTTATACGAGTTTACCTCTAGCAGTGCCAATAATGGTAGTGGTTTTGAAGGCTTGGGTGACAATACGCCTTTTTGGAACATAGCCTGTGGCATAGTGATGTTGCTGGCTCGTTACTTACCTATAATTGGTCCGGTGGCCATTGCAGGTATGTTGGCCCAAAAAAAATATATACCTGAAAGTAACGGCACTTTAAAAACAGATACGGCCACTTTTGGTTTAATGATTTGTGCAGTTATTGCATTGGTAGCTGCCTTATCATTTTTTCCGGCATTGGCTTTAGGTCCTATTGCAGAACATTTTTCCATGCATTAAATACTTTGGTAACCAGCTGTAGTGCTGCTATGTAGCTTTGGTTGCGTCGCACACTTCAACGGTTGGTTATATGTTCAGCAATGCAGTATAGTAGTACAAATTTTCAACGGAGCGTCGCCACTGCAGCCCCATCAACGCTCTTACGTTGATTACAAAAAATAACATCATGCGAACAACAATATCAAAAAATACGAAAATAGCCGGTAGTCTTGTTAAAGAGGCATTGGCACAATCATTTGTAAAACTGCATCCTGCTAAAATGATAAAAAACCCAGTCATGTTTACAGTATGGATTGGTACCGTTATCATGATAGGCGTTTGTATTTGGATTGCCACTGGGCAAACACAGCAGGGTAGTTTATGGTATAATAGTACCGTTACTGCTGTACTTTTTATTACTTTATTATTTGCCAATTTTGCAGAAGGTATTGCCGAAGCTAGGGGTAAAGCACAAGCCAATAGTTTGCGTAAAACAAGGGAAGCTACGCCTGCCAAACTTATTCAAATTGTGGGTGATATGTATGTGAATGAAATAAAAATAATACCATCATCACAATTACAAAAAGGCGATTTATTTTTATGTGAACCGGGTGATATCATTCCATCTGATGGCGAAATAATAGAGGGCTTAGCTACTATTGATGAAAGTGCCATAACGGGTGAAAGTGCTCCCGTTATTAGAGAAGCAGGCGGCGATAAAAGTAGTGTGACGGGTGGCACAAAAGTATTGTCTGATCATATTAAAGTAAGGGTAACTACAGCACAGGGTGAAAGTTTTTTAGATAAAATGATTGCTTTGGTAGAAGGGGCTAGTCGCCAAAAATCGCCTAACGAAATTGCATTAACTATTTTATTAGCAGGCTTTACGTTGGTGTTTATTATTGTTACCGTAACACTGCAACCCTTTGCTGCATACGCACATACGCCCATTACGATTGCAGCATTTATTTCATTATTTGTGTGCTTAATACCCACTACTATTGGGGGTTTATTATCTGCCATTGGTATTGCAGGTATGGATAGGGCCTTACGTGCCAACGTTATCACCAAAAGTGGTAAAGCAATAGAAACCGCTGGCGATATTGATGTGTTGTTGTTAGATAAAACAGGTACCATCACCATCGGTAATAGAAAAGCCACTCACTTTTATGTAGCAAACGGGGTGAGTGAAACTAAGTTTATTGAAGCTGCTGTGTTAAGTTCATTGGCTGATGAAACGCCAGAAGGTAAATCAATTATTGAGTTAGCAAATATCGATGTTGATGGTATTGAAGTGCATCGGCCTGTCTATATAAGCTTCACCGCCGAAACCCGTAGCTCTGGCATTGATTATTTTAATGCACAACAGCAACTTACAAAAATTAGAAAGGGCGCTACTGACGCTATCAAAAAATGGGTTGAAAGTGCTGGCCATACTTTTCCTGATGAAGTATTACAACAAGTAAATACCATATCAAGTAATGGTGGTACGCCTTTAGTGGTAGCTGCTAACCAGCAAGTAATGGGTGTAGTGGAGTTGCAAGATATAATTAAAACCGGTATTAGTGAACGATTTGAACGGTTACGCAACATGGGTATTAAAACAGTGATGGTGACTGGCGATAACCCTTTAACTGCAAAATTTATTGCAGCAAAAGCCGGTGTTGATGATTTTATTGCAGAAGCCAAGCCAGAAGATAAAATGAATTACATAAAACATGAGCAGCAACAAGGCAGGTTGGTTGCCATGATGGGCGATGGTACCAATGATGCGCCAGCATTAGCACAGGCAGATGTTGGTGTTGCTATGAACAGCGGTACCCAAGCCGCAAAAGAAGCTGGTAATATGGTTGATTTAGATAACGACCCTACTAAGTTGATTGAAATTGTTGAAATAGGTAAGCAGCTCTTAATGACAAGGGGTACCCTCACCACTTTTAGTATTGCCAACGATGTAGCTAAATATTTTGCGATTGTACCTGCATTGTTCATCACCGCAATTCCTGCATTACAAAGTTTAAATGTAATGCACTTGCATAGCCCTGAAACCGCAATTTTATCCGCCGTAATATTTAATGCCCTTATTATACCATTACTCATTCCGTTGGCATTAAAAGGCGTTGCCTATAAACCAATTGGGGCTTCGGCATTGCTTAGGCGTAATTTATTTATTTACGGGTTAGGCGGTATAGCAGTGCCTTTTATTGGTATCAAATTAATTGATGTTTTTGTCTCCCTATTTTTTAAATAATATCATTATGAAATCAAATTTTTTTATAGCTATTAAATTAACCCTCGTTTGTATGGTATTATTTGTGGGTGTTTACACAGTATTAGTGCTAGGTGTAGCTCAATTGGTGCCTAACAAAGGTGAAGGTGATGTAGTGCATTTCAATGGCAAAAAATACTATCGTAATATCGGGCAATCATTTACCAGTGATGCTTATTTCAATAGTCGACCTTCTGCAGTACAATACAACGCAGCTGCCGCTGGCGGCAGTAATAAGGGGCCAAGTAACCCAGCCTATTTACAAGCAATACAACAACGTATTGATACTTTTTTACAACACAACCCAACTGTACAACGTTCACAAATACCTGCTGATATTGTTACGGCAAGTGGTAGTGGTTTAGATCCTCATATATCTGTACAGGCTGCCAATATTCAAATAGAGCGAATTGCGGCCATCAGAAAAATAGCTGTGCCCAATTTACAGCAGTTGGTTATTACAGCAACTGAAAAGCCTTTGTTTGGTTTATTGGGTACAGAAAAAGTAAATGTAATACAGATCAACATCGCATTAGATCAACTCAAATAAATAAAATATAAATAAACAGTATGAAACGTTTTTTAGTAGTAGCAGCATGGTTATTTACATCGCAAGCTACCAAAGCACAAAGTAGCAACAGTACCGAAAAAATACCTTTTGAAGGTATAGAAACCAATTGGCAAAATGGAAGTGATCGCAGGGATTCATCCGTATTTCATGGCAAGTATTTTGTTCCATCTATTATGTTAGATGTTAATTATACCCACTCCTTTAATAATCCAAATGACAACACCGTAGTGGGTTCTACGGCATTGGCTCGTAACAACGAAGTGCAATTATCGCACTTAAATGTAGGGGGCGATTTTATGTATAAAAATGCTCATGCTAGGGTAATGTTACAAATGGGTAACCGTTCCATTGTTATTCCACGTAATGATGTGAGTCCGTATAGAGGGCAATATCAATTGGCAGATGTGTACCGTTATTTAAGTGAAGCTTATGCAGGTTTTCATATTAATAAATGGTACGGTATTAATGTAGATGCTGGTTTGTTTCTTTCCTACATTGGTTTAAATTCTTATTATCAAACTGAAAATTGGGAGTACCAAGCTTCTTTTACATCTGACAATACACCTTGGTTTTTTAATGGTATACGGGTACAAATTTATCCTACCAAACATTTAAAAATTGAACCATGGATTATTAATGGCTGGCAAAGTTATGGTCGCTTTAATAAACAGCCAGGCGTTGGTGCTAACATCACTTACATGCCTAACAGTAATATAAAAATGTTAACCAATAATTACTATGGTGCAGATGCTGCTGGTATTCCTAATAGAAAACGTTTTCATTCTGACAATAGTTTTTTAATGCGCTACTATAATAATCCTACTAGTAAGGGTATTACTAGAGCGGCTTTTTCTATTACAGCTGATGTTGGTTTTGAAAAAGGTGGCGGTGTTAATGGTTTTAAAGATGGGGCTCAGGGGCCAGCCCAATATTTTGCTAGTGCTATGTTTTATAATAGAATATGGTTTGCTAAAAATAAAGTAGCCGTTACAGTTGGTGGTGGTGTTATGAAAAACCCTGGTAGGTATTTGGTATTGTACCCTACTGGTCAAGCTAGTCCGCTACCCAACACCAACAACCCCACACAAACAGAAGGTGCCTATCCATTTAGTGCAAACCCTGGCGATAAGTTTGCAGGTTGGGATGCATCAGCCGGTGTGGAGTATATGATGAACCAAAGTATTTCAGTAAAAGCAGAGTATGTACATCGTAATGCCAATGTGCCTTATTTTGCTGGCAAAGGAGGGGTAACATCACCAACAGGTTATACGTTTACACCATTGCCAGCAGATTGGCGTCCTGATTTAGTAAAGTCAGAAGATAGGGTAGTATTTGCGTTGTTGTTTAGATTATAAATATTTGAAGTTATTTAAATTATAAATGATGGAAGATCAATCAACATCGGTACAACATTTTTTAGATTTAATAAAAAAATCTCGAAGAGGTAAATTTAAAATTTACATTGGTATGAGTGCCGGTGTTGGTAAAACATACCGCATGCTACAAGAAGCACATGCGTTACAACGTAATGGCATTGATGTAAAAATAGGCTATATAGAAACCCATAACCGTATTGAGACCCATGCGTTGTTAGCAGGTTTACACATTGTGCCTCGTAGAAAATTATTTTATAAAGGCAAATCGTTAGAAGAGTTAGATGTACAAGGTATTATTGCATTAAGGCCAGAAGTTGTTATTGTAGATGAATTGGCACATACTAATATTGAGGGCAGTAAAAATGATAAACGCTGGCAAGATGTATTGGATATTTTAGAAGCAGGTATCAACGTTATATCTGCCATGAATATTCAACATATTGAAAGTTTGCATGAGGCTATTAAAACCATTACAGGTATTTCAGTAAACGAACGTATACCCAACAAAGTATTGGCTATGGCTGATGAAGTGGTGAATATTGATTTAACAGCAGATGAATTAATAACTAGGTTGAAAGAAGGAAAAATATATACGGCAGATAAAGTAGCTGCTGCATTAAAAAACTTCTTTCAACCCCATCATATATTACAATTACGAGAGTTGGCTTTAAAAGAAGTAGCATCGCAAGTGGTACGAAAAGTAGAAAATGAGGTAACCAATGTAACATCCATACAACATGAAAGGTTTTTAGCTTGTATTAGCAGCAATGAAAAAACAGCCAAAAACGTTATCAGAAAAACAGCTCGTTTAGCCAGTTATTACAACAGCAAATGGTATGTATTATATGTACAAACACCTGCTGAAAGCGATGGTAACATTGCTTTAGATAAGCAACGTCATTTAATTAATAACTTTAAACTTGCCACTGAATCTGGTGCCGAAATTATCAAAGTAGCACATACTAAAATTGCCAAAGCTATTATTGAACAATGTGTGGAACGCCATATCACTACTATTTGTATTGGTAAGCCACATATCAATTTGTTTAAAGTAATTTTAGCCACTAATGTGTTTAATGATTTACTACATCATTTAACATCGCAACAAATTGATTTGGTAATTTTAAGTTGATGTTGCACGTTTTAGCATTTAACGTAAATACTTTGTAATGAAAATTAAAGCGAAATTAATATTGGGTATAGGATCATTATTTGTGATGATTGTAGCCATGATATTATTAGGCACTTTTTTTATAAATAAGTTGGCTAACGAGTCAAAAAATATTTTAGTAGCCAATTACAACTCTATTGATTATGCTAGAAAAATGCTTACAGCCATTAATAATGGTTTAAATGATACAGCTCAGTTACAGTTGTTAAATGAAAATGTTGCCTTACAACAAAATAATATTTCAGAAGTGGGTGAAGCTGCATTAACCCAAACATTGGTACAAAACGTAACACTATTAAAAGCTCATAATAACGATACGGCCTTGCATAAAAAAGTACAACAATCTATCACTGATATTATGTTGTTGAATATGCAAGCCATTAAGCGTAAATCAGCCATTGCCGCCACTACGGCAGATGCAGCCAAGGTTTGGATTGGTTTTGTGGGCGCTATTTGTTTTATCATTGCATTTGTTTTGTTATTTAATTTGCCGGGTAATATTGCCAACCCCATTAAACAACTCACCGCTAGTATTCAACAAATTGCTGCCGAAAATTATGCACAGCGTTTGCATTTTGATAAGCAAAATGAATTTGGTGATTTGGCTACTGCCTTTAATGTAATGGCTCAAAAACTGGCTGATTATAAAACGAGTAACCTCGAAAAATTACTGTTGGAGAAAAAGCGTTTTGAAACGCTTATCAATAACATGCACGACCCTGTTATAGGCTTGAATGCAACACATCAAATTATATTTATAAACGATAGTGCTTTGCAAATTTGTGGCCTTAAATTAGCTGATGTGTTACAGCAACCCATTCAGCAACTAGCGCAACGAAATGATTTGCTGCATACTTTAATGCAAGCTGTGTTTGAACAGACCAATGTAAAAAATCAAACTTTAAAAATTTATGCCAACAACAAAGAAAGTTATTTTGAAAAAGATGTGATACCTATTAAAATTACTGCTGTTGGTGAACAAGATGAAAAGTTGATGGGTAATGTAATTTTGCTGAGTAATATTACAGCATTTAAAGAGCTTGATTTTGCTAAAACAAATTTTATTGCAACCGTATCACATGAACTAAAAACACCGATTGCAGCTATTAAAATGAGTTTACAATTATTGGCTAACAAGGCCGTTGGTACTTTAAATACTGAGCAACAAAAATTGACAGCAAGTATTGAAGATGATGCAAATCGGTTATTAAAAATTACAGGTGAGTTATTGAATATGTCGCAGGTAGAAAGTGGGGTACTACAATTATCATCAAAAATATGCAACGCTCAGGAGTTGGTGCAGTATGCTATAGAGGCGAATCAAGCCGCCATAGCACAGCAACAAATTACAATACATTTAAAAGTAGCTGATCATATAAACGTAATCACTGATTTTGATAAAACAGTTTGGGTATTAACCAATATTATTTCTAATGCTGTTCGTTACTCTTACGAAAATGCTGCCATAAAAATAACAGTACAACAGGTAGCTCAAATAGTGCAATTTGTAGTGCAAGATGAAGGGCAGGGGATACCACACCAATACCTTCACAAAATATTTGATCGTTATTTTAGGGTGCCGGGTAGTAAAAAAGAAGGAACAGGTTTGGGCTTATCTATCAGTAAAGAGTTTATAGAGGCTTTGGGCGGTAACATCACGGTTGAAAGTGATTTGGGCGCAGGAAGCAGTTTTACAGTGTCGCTTCCTGCTGCTTAATATCAATATTAATCTTCTACTAATTTGATACCTGTTTTTTCAAAACTAATTTTTCTGTTTTTGTATAAGTTACCGGTAGTCATTTTAAATGTTTTTTTACTCATGCCAAAAAACAGGTAAATTGCTTCAGGGTCGCTTTTATCATTATAAGGTAAATAGCCGTCGTTTTCTTTGAGTAGCCTTAAAACTTTGGTAGTTTCATCTTCCACCCTTGTATAGCCTTTCTTTCCGGCTACTACATCTATTCTATTATCAGGGTAAATCTTTTTAACAAATCCTTTAAAATGGTCGCCCACACCAATGGTTCTGTACACTTCATTTAAATGTAACACACCGGTGTGTTGTTTATTAATAATCATTAAATAACCAATATCCGTTCTACGCATTACCACCATATCTACCTCATCGCCTTCTGCAACGGTTAAAACATCATTATTTAAAAATTGTTCAATACGTTCTGTTGCAGCGGTACGTCCTGTTTGTTCATCTCTATAAATTTTTACAAGGTATTCACCCAATGGTCGCATACCCGTTATTTGTTGGCTTTTCGGTACAAATAAATCCTTCATTAAACCCCAATCTAAAAATGCCCCCAAGGGTGTTACTGAAACGGCTTTCAATTTTACAAAATCACCCACAATGCCTAATGGTTGTTGTGTAGTGGCAATTAAACGATCTTCACTATCATGGTATACAAATACATTAATGGTGTCGCCCTCTACCAAGCCATCTGGTACAAATCTTTTTGGCAGTAAAATACCTTCGTTACCATCATCTAAGTATACACCAAATTCTACAGTACGCAGTACTTTCATTTCATTGTATTGTCCGGCTAGTATCATAATGCTCATTTTAAAACGCTGTAAAGATAAGTTGCTTCAACATCATCTACCTTAATAACCTTAAAACCCAGCTCTAAAGGGCTTTACAAGTGTAGGGTTGTTCGGCTTCGCTATAGATATAGTATCTTCACATAAAATATATACAATTTGAATTTTACTGATTTTAATTTTGATGCCCGTTTATTAGAGGGCATTCAAGCATCTAACTACGAAACCGCCACACCCGTTCAGGCACAAGTTATTCCACATATTTTAGCCGGAAAAGATATCATTGCCTCAGCTCAAACCGGTACCGGAAAAACAGCTGCTTTTTTATTGCCACTTATTAATAGAATTTTGGGTGAAAACAATGATCCAACGAGCATCACCGCAATGGTAATTGTACCCACCAGAGAATTGGCTATACAAATTGCACAACATTTAGAAGGATTATCTTACTTCACCTCAATCAGTTCTATTGCTGTGTATGGTGGTGGCGATGGCAATGCTTTTGTGCAAGAAAAAAAGGCCTTGAGTATGGGTGCCGATATTGTGGTATGTACACCAGGTAAAATGATGAGCCATATTAAAATGGGTTATGTAAAGCTAGATCACTTAAAATATTTGGTGTTAGATGAAGCCGATAGAATGCTCGATATGGGCTTTTATGATGATATTAATTTTATTATAAAGCATTTGCCAGCAAAGCGACAAAACCTACTGTTTTCAGCCACAATGCCACCTAAAATTAGGGCATTAGCAAAGAGTATTTTGCAGCAGCCAGAGGAGGTAAATATTTCTATTAGCAAGCCGCCAGAAAAAATTATTCAACAAGCATTTTTGGTATATGATCAACAAAAAATACCATTAATTGTTCACTTGTTAAAAGATAAATCGTTTAGTAAAGTAGTGGTGTTTTGCAGTAGTAAATTAAATGTAAAACAACTAACTAAAGATTTAAAACGTAATGGCATAAATGCAGGCGAAATACACAGCGATTTAGAGCAAGAGCAACGTGAAGCTATTTTAATGCAATACCGAAGCAATCGCCTACCCATATTAGTGGCTACTGATATTTTAAGTAGGGGTATTGATATTGATAACATTGATTTGGTGATTAATTTTGATGTGCCGAATGATGGGGAAGATTATGTACACCGTATTGGCCGTACAGCTCGGGCTTCGGCTGAGGGTACCGCTTACACGTTGGTAAATGTAAAAGAGCAATACAAGTTTGCCGAAATTGAAAAACTTATTGATAAGGAAGTGCCTAAAATGCCTATACCTGCTGTGTTAGGGGAGCAGCCTCCATACGAAATCAATAAAAAACCATCAGGTGGGTTTAAAAAGAAACGTTATTTTAAAAAGCGTTCGTAAAATGCCTTGTTGTGGTTATAATCCGCAAACTAAGTACATAGTATATTTGTACTATTAACAGCAATAACAACATATTAAACACTCCTATTGAATACCTTACGGGCATATCTGCCCAAAGGGGAGAACTGTTGCGTAAAGAGTTGAACATTCACACGTTTCATGATTTGTTGCATCATTTTCCATTTAGGCATGTTGATAAAACCAAGGTAGATGCTATTGCGTCGCTTACGCCATCAAACGAGTACGCTTATGTGGCTGGTAAGTTATTGAGTGTTGACCTTGTAGGCGAAGGCCGCAGCAAAAGGTTAGTTGCCAAGTTAAAAGACAATACCGGGTTTATTGAGTTGGTGTGGTTTCAAGGTATAAGCTTTATTGAAAAAATGTTGGTGATTGGGCACCAATATTTGTTATTTGGCAAACTCGGTTTTTTTATGGGTAACCCTCAAATTGCCCACCCTGAAATAGAATTGTTTAGTGCCGAAAAAATGGCTGGTAAAGCCAGTTTAGAGCCCATTTATCCCTCAACAGAAAAATTAAAATCGAGGGGCTTGTCTGGTACACTATTAGCAAAATTTACCGCCGCTTTATTGTCTAAATTAAGTGTGCAAGATTTGCCTGAAAACCTACCAGCAAATTTATTGTCTACCTACAAATTAATGGGGCGTTACGATGCGTACCAGCAAATACATTTTCCTGTTTCAGAAAAACATTATCAGCATGCGTTACGCCGTTTAAAGTTTGATGAATTGTTTTTTGCACAGCTGCGTATGCAGCTAATAAAGTTAGAACGCAACCGTTTTAGCAGGGGGAATATATTTGATAAAGTAGGCGCTTATTTTAACACATTTTATAACAACCATTTACCTTTTACTTTAACCAACGCTCAAAAAAGAGTGTTGAAAGAAATTAGGAAAGATACGGGCAGCGGCAAGCAAATGAACCGCCTCTTACAAGGGGATGTTGGTAGTGGAAAAACCATGGTAGCACTGCTTTGTATGCTCATTGCAGCTGATAACAATTTTCAAAGTGTGTTAATGGCACCTACTGAAATTTTAGCAACACAGCATTACAATAGCATAGTGGAGATGTTGCAGGGTATGGATGTTAAAGTGGCCTTGCTAACAGGTTCTGTAAAAACAAAAAACCGCAGGCAAATTTTGCAAGATGCTGCTGATGGAACGCTGCATATTTTGATTGGTACACATGCTGTTATTGAAGATAAAGTTCAGTTTAAAAATATTGGCTTAGCTGTGGTTGATGAGCAACATAAATTTGGCGTTGCACAACGGGCACAGTTAAGAGAAAAAAATACCATTCCGCCGCATGTATTGGTAATGACGGCCACACCCATACCTAGAACATTGGCGCTAACCGCTTATGGTGATTTAGATTATAGTGTAATGGATGAATTACCTCCAGGAAGAAAGCCCATTGTTACAACGCATCGCAATGAAACGGCACGGCCTCAGGTAATGGATTTTATAAAAAGTGAAATAGCATTAGGGCGACAAGCTTACATCATCTACCCTTTAATAGAAGAAAGTAGTAAGCTCGATTATGAAAATTTGATGAAGGGGTACGAAGAAGTAAAATCATTTTTTCCTGAACCAAAGTATTGGATCAGTATGGTGCATGGCAAGCAACCGCCTGAGTTGAAAGAAACCAATATGCAACGCTTTGTAAGTGGCGATACACAAATAATGGTTAGCACCACTGTAATTGAAGTGGGCGTAAATGTGCCCAATGCATCCGTTATGGTGATTGAAAGTGCTGAAAAGTTTGGATTGTCGCAATTGCATCAGTTAAGAGGTAGGGTGGGCCGTGGCGCTGAAAAAAGTTATTGCGTTTTATTAACGGGTAGTAAACTCTCTAACGATGCCCGTGAGCGAATGGGTATAATGGTGGCTACGAATGATGGATTTAAAATTGCAGAGAAAGATTTAGAAATTAGGGGGCCAGGTGAAATTGAAGGTACCCGACAAAGTGGAGCAATTAATTTTAGATTGGCTAGTATTGTAAACGATAAAGCCATGCTTGAATTTGCAAGGGCCGCAGTAGAAGAACTGTTAACGGCAGATGCTGACATTGAAATGGAAGCTCACCAATGCATCAAGAATTTCCTCATATCGCAAAAAGGAAAAACAAAATGGAGTAAAATAGCCTAAAATTTGTAATGGAAAGTTAAAGATTGAGTCTTCATTGTAGAAACAAAAAACGAAGCGATGAGTGTTTACGTTTATTTAATTAAATTGAAAATAAAAATACGTTGATTACCATTTTAAAAAATTCCGTTGCATTTATTGTATGCACTTTATTGCTTTTGATCGGTAACGATGTAAAAGCACAACTCAATTTTGTTCAAAATAAAGGTCAGTGGGATAATAGCATTACCTACAAAACTGATTTTATCAATGGTTCATTTTCTTTACAAAATAAAGGGTTTAGTGTGTTGCTGCATAAAGAGGCAGATATGAATAGAATCACTGAGTTTACGCACCCTACTGCACAAAAAAATCCGAAAGTACCACAGCAAGATTCATTTACCATTCATTCATTTGTATACAACGTACGTTTTTTGGGCGCTTCTGATAAAGCTTTGTTACAGCCAGAAAAACCACAATCATCTTACAACAATTATTTTATTGGCAATGATCCTTCCAAATGGGCATCAAATTGTAAAATATACAATGCCATTACCTACCAAAACATTTATCCTAATATAGATGTAAGGTATTACACCGCTGGTGATGCTTTAAAATATGATTTTATTGTTCGCCCCGGAGGTAACCCTGCTTTAATCGCTTTAAGGTATGATGGTGTTACTGGTTTACAAATAAAAAATAAAGCGCTCATAATAACTACACCAGTTGGTGATGTTACTGAAATGGCGCCTTACTCATATCAAGCGACCACTGCCGGCTCAAAAGATGTAGCTACTAAATATGTGTTGAGGGATAATGTAGTTACTTTTAAAGTAGATGATTATGACCCTTCTGCGACGCTTATTATTGATCCTCAATTAATATTTTCATCACTCACCGGTAGTACTGTTGATAACTGGGGTTACACTGCAACGCCTGGTCCTGATGGTAGCTTTTATGCAGGTGGTATTGCATTTGGTACTGGGTATCCTACATCGCCTGGGGCTTATCAAACTACCTTTAATGGAGGTTCACCCGAAGGTGATTTTGGTGGGGTTGATATGGCTATTTTTAAATTTTCACCCAACGGACAAAGTAGGCTTTATGCAACTTATTTAGGGGGTAATGGTAATGAACAGCCACATAGTATGATTACCGATGCGGCTGGTAATTTAGTTATTGCTGGCAGAAGTAATTCGGCTAATTATCCAAGAAGAACAGCGATACCAGCTACAGGCGCCAATTACGATATAGTAGTAACGAAGCTCAATGCAGCAGGCAATGCTTTAATTGGTTCTGTAAAAATGGGTGGCTCAGCTGATGATGGTGTTAATATTCGTCCTAAATATTTAGGCGCTTTAGGTGCTCAAAGTTTACGACAAAACTATGGCGATGATGCAAGGAGTGAAGTTATTTTAGATGCTGCTAATAATGTTATTTTAGCGTCATGTACACAATCAACCAACTTTCCGGTGTTTGTGCCTGCACAAGCAACGGCAAGGGGTGCACAAGATGGGGTTATTTTAAAATTTGCAGCTGATTTAAATAGCATTATATTTTCTACTTATTTTGGCGGAACCGGTAACGATGCTTGTTTTGTAGCAGCCGTTAGTCCTACAACAGGTAATATTTTTATTGGTGGCGCTACAGAAAGTACCAACCTTAATGGCAGTACTGGTGGTACTATTGGTACAACAGCCCAAGGTGGTATTGATGGTTTTGTAACTGTATTACCTCCTAATGGTGGAACTTTTTTAAGAACAACTTATTTGGGTACCAATGCCGATGATTTGGTGTATGGTTTAAAAATAGATAGGGCAGGTTTCCCTTATGTAATGGGTACTACAAAAGGTAATTGGCCGGTACTTAATGCAGCTTATAGTGTACCAGGTGCCAAGCAATTTATTTCAAAATTACAGCCTGATTTGTCCAATTATGTATACTCAACCATTTTTGGAAAAAATGCGCCGTCACCAAGCATTTCACCAATTGCTTTTTTAGTAGATAGGTGTGAAAATGTGTATGTATCTGGCTGGGGTGGTGGTATCAATAATAACCAAAATTATCAAACAGGCAATACAGCCAACTTGCCAGAAATTGATCCATTACCGAATATTCCGCAAGCTGATGGAGCTGATTTTTACTTATTTGTATTACGTAAAGATGCACAAAACCAATTGTTTGGTTCGCATTTTGGTCAGTTTGGTGGCTTAGGTGATCATGTGGATGGTGGTACTAGTCGGTTTGATGCAAACGGTATTATTTATCAAGCGCTTTGTGCCAACTGCGGTGGCAGGGTTTCTACACCACCCGTTACTTTTCCAACAACGCCTGGTGCATGGGCTAGGTTAAATGGCAGCAGTGCTTGTAATGAAGCGGCAGTAAAAATCGATATGAACTTTTCAGGGGTTGGTGCACAAATTCAATCAGAAGCAAATGGCATTGTAAATGATACCATTGGGTGTGTGCCTTTTGCAGTAAATTTTCAAGATTTGATACGTAAAGGAGTTACTTACTATTGGAACTTTAATAGTTCGGCAAACCCTACAGGTGTTGATCAAACCACCACTGTACCACAAACATCTTTTACATTTAATACACCAGGAACCTTTGTAGTACGATTAATTGCAGAAGATTTAAATACTTGTAATCTTAGAGATACATCTTACATCACCATTAACGCTGGTACTAATAGGGTTATACCTAGTTTTACCAAACGTAAGCTTGATCCTTGTACGAGCAGCACCTATGAGTTCACCAATACGAGTACTTCAACAGCAGGTTCATCATTTACGGGTCAATCATTTGTGTGGGATTATGGTGATGGTTCACCCAAAGATACCGCAGGCTTAACACCTGTGCGTACACATGTGTATCCGGGTCCGGGTACCTATATTGTAAAATTATTTGTAATTGATCCTCGTTTTTGTAATGCGCCTGATTCACTTCTTGATACTTTAAGAATTAATCCATTAGTAGATGCTCGTCCATCAGCACCTGCATTGGGTTGTGCTCCTTTTACAGCGCCATTTAGCAATAATTCTTTAGGTGGTTTATCATGGCAGTGGGATTTCGGCGACCCTGCATCAGGTGCGGCAAACTCCTCTACAGCATTTGCCCCTACGCATGTATATCAAAATGTAGGTACCTATCGTTATCGCTTAATTGCGTTTGATTCTACTACATGTAATAAAGTAGATACCTCTGAATTCTTTGAGATTAAAATAGTTCCAAAACCGCAAGCATTGGCTAGTTGGGGACCTAACCCACCGCAAGTGAACGTGCCAGTAAGCTTTAGTAATTTTTCAACAGCTGCTGATACTTATTTGTGGATTTTTGGTGATGGTGAAACCTCTACAGCCTTTGCCCCAAAACATGAGTACAATTCAACAGGGTTTTTTGATGCAAAACTTGTTGCTTTTAGTGTGGCAGGTTGTAGCGATACGTTTAATTTAAGGGTAGAAACGTTAATCAATCCATTATTAGATGTACCCAATGCCTTTACACCTGGCAGGTTTGGCGAAAATGCAGTGGTAACTGTAAGAGGTTTTGGTATCGGTAAAATGTTATGGCGTATTTATAATCGTTGGGGTCAATTAATATTTGAATCAACTAGTAAAAAGCAAGGTTGGGATGGAACTTACAAAGGCAAGTTGCAACCCAATGATGTGTATACTTATACGTTAGATGCAGAATTGACAGATGGTAGAAAAGTGAGGAAAACAGGTGATATTACTTTGTTACGTTAAAAATTTTTAGAGATGAGGTTATTGAAAAACATACTTAAATTAACTGGCGCTATTGCACTGTTGTGTAGTATTGATGTGGCTTACGGACAAGATATTCATTTTTCTCAATATTATAATTCGCCCCTCACAACAAACCCTGCAAACACGGGCTTTATCCCTGATGCTGATTATAGGTTGGGGGTTAATTATCGAAATCAATTTAGTAGTATTTTAAATGCGCCCTATAAAACTATGAGTGCTTGGGCCGATGCTCAATTGTTTAGAGATAAACTAGAAAATGGTTGGTTAGGTGTTGGTGGTGTAATTTTAAGTGATAAAGCTGGTAGTGGTAGTTTGCGATCAGATAAATTTTATGGTTCAGTGGCTTATCACCAAATGTTAGGGCTAAGTAGTTTATTGAGTGCTGGGTTTAATTTAGGCTATGCTTCAAAACGAGTTGATCCTACCAACCTTAAATTTCCTGACCAATTCAATGGTAATTTCTTTGATGGCACATTGCCAACCACTGTAGCTTTTACAAACATTAATGTTGATTACTTTGATTTGCAAGCAGGTGTTAACTATGCTTACTTTCCACAAGAAGATATTTACATTAACGCTGGGTATTCTATAATGCACGTTAATAAACCAAGAGAAACTTTTTTTGGCGATAATACAGATGCTGGTCGTATTCCTATTCGCCATATTGGTTTTTTGAACGGTATTTTTAAAGTGAACCCAAGGGTTATAATTAGGCCCAATGTTTATTTCACAACGCAAGCAAAAGCAGTGGAGTTAAGCGGCGGTATTAATGCTAATTATAATTTAGCAGAGTATGGCGAAAGTCAACTCATATTTGGTTTGTATTATCGTAATAAAGATGCTGTAATACCAACTGCCGGTTTCGAAACAAAAAATATTAGCTTCACATTTAGTTACGATGCTACTGTATCAACACTGCGTAGTTTCAATAATTACAGAGGTGCTTTTGAATTTAGTATTATTAAAAAAGGCTTTTACCCTGGTAATGTTGATAGGCAAACCCTTTGTCCTCGATTTTAATACCATGCTATTAACATTTTACGCATAACTTTTCTTTGTGCGATTGCTATTTATTTGCAACTTTGAAATAAATAAAATTTACATGTCTATAGCAACTACTGAGCTATCTATTTTTCAACAAAATGTGGCGGCGTTTAAAGCAATTGTGGGAGAGTCGTTTGTGTTTACTGATCATGAAACTTTAGATGTATTTGCTAAAGATGAAACAGAAAATCTTTATTTTTTACCTGACATCGTTATTAAGCCACGTACAGCCGAAGAAATAAGCGCTGTAATGAAAATTTGTAACCAACACAAAATACCTGTTACGCCAAGGGGTGCTGGTACGGGTTTAAGTGGGGGCGCTTTACCTCATTTTGGTGGGGTGTTGTTGTCATTTGAACGTATGAACAACATTATTGAAATTGATGAACGCAATTTACAAGTTACCGTAGAGCCAGGTGTTATTACTGAAGTATTGCAAAATGCTGTAAAGGAAAAAGGATTGTTTTATCCACCCGACCCAAGTAGTAAAGGCAGCTGTTTTATTGGGGGAAATATTGCTGAAAATAGTGGTGGCCCTAAAGCAGTAAAATACGGTGTGGTAAAAGATTATGTGTTGAATTTAGAAGTAGTGTTACCAACAGGTGACATTATTTGGACAGGTGCCAATGTGCTTAAAAATGCCACAGGTTATAATCTTACACAGCTAATGGTAGGTAGTGAAGGCACTTTAGGTATTGTAACTAAAATTGTGTTGAAACTGATACCGCATCCGCAATACGATTTGTTGATGTTAGTACCCTTCAACGATTTAGAAAAAGCAGGTGCAGCAGTAAGTGCTATTTTTAGAGCAGGTTTTACACCGAGTGCTTTGGAGTTGGTTGAGGTAGATGCACTACGAATTGTGAGTAAATATATTGACAATACTACCATACCAATTGGCGATGATGTGGCAGCACATTTAATTATTGAGGTTGATGGTAATGATATTGAAGTATTAATGAAAGAAATGGAAGCCATTGGAACAGTTTTAATGGACTTTGACTGTGGTGAAATATATTTTGCTGATGATGCACAACAAAAAGCAGCGTTATGGAAATTACGTCGCCGTGTTGCTGAAGCTGTTAAAATTGATGGGTATACTATTGAGGAAGATACTGTTGTGCCGAGGGCTGCATTACCTGCGCTTATTAAAGGTGTAAAAGCTTTGCGTACCCAGTATAATTTTGATGTGGTTTGTTATGGCCATGCAGGTGACGGTAATTTACATGTACGTATTAAAAAGCCCGGTAGTATTTACAGTTTAAATAACCCCGATGTAATACCAGCTTTAAAAGCATTGTTCGAATTGGTGAAGTCATTAGGTGGTACCATTAGTGGCGAACATGGTATTGGATTAATACAAAAAGAATATATACCCATCGTTTTTGATGACATTACTTTGCATATAATGAGGGGTATTAAAAAAGTATTTGACCCAAACAATATTTTAAATAGCGGAAAAATTTTTGATGCTCACTAAACTAAACCCTCATTTCAACATCTAACCATATCTCAAAAAAGTATTTATGAAAAAAGCATTGTTAGCAATATTATTTATAAGTTTCTCATTGGCCACCGTCACTGCACAATCGAGTAAAGATGATGATGACGAAGTATCAACAAAGGGGTTTGATAAATCAAAATTATTTGCTGGGGGTACAGTCGCATTAGGATTTGGTTCGGGTAGTTTTAATGTAGGTGTAGGGCCATACTTTGGTTATAGTTTAAATAAATACCTTGATGTGGCCGTATCGTTGAATTATAATTATGTATCGTATAGAGATTTTGCTGAGTTAGGCGATAAGTTGCGCCAATCAGTAATTGGTCCCGGTGCTTTTATAAGAGTATACCCAGTTAAATTTTTATTTGCACATGCACAGTACGAACAAAATTTTTTAACATCAAAATATATACCTGCTAATAATGGTAATTTTTTACCGTCTAAAGAAACAAGAAGTGTTGGTAGTTTTTTGGTGGGGCCTGGTTTTGCCAACGGTCGTTATGAAGATGGTAAGTCATTTTACTATTTTTCGGTGTTATTTGATGTAGCTAAAAATGCAAATTCACCTTATGTAGATCAACTTGGAAGATTAACACCAATTATTAGAGCAGGAATTAATGTTGCACTGTTTGAATACAGTGATAGAGGTCGTAAGAATAGGCGAAGAGAACGTTTTTAAAAATACTGTCTTAAATCATCGGGGTGGTTAATAATGGTTAATTGCTCAATTGGGTGTGTATATAAAAAGCCATCATCATACATTTTGGTTACATGTGCCATTAAATGATCATAAAAACCAGCAGTATTTAAAATGAATATTTTTTTGCTGTGTATGTTCAATTGGTTCCAAGTGAGCATTTCAAATACTTCATCTAACGTGCCATAGCCACCCGGTAAAATAATAGCAGCATCACATTTTTCGTATAACATTTTTTTACGGCTGTGCATACCATCTACTACAAAAGTTTCTGAAAGGGCACCATGTAAATGTTCTCTATCTTTCAGTAATTCAGGTATAATGCCTGTTACTACACCATTGTTTGCTAAGGCTGCATTGGCTACAGCGCCCATTAACCCCTTGTTACCACCTCCATAAATTACACGTATGTTTTTTTCGGCTAGTAGTTGTCCTAATGCTATGGTATGTGCTTCATATAAAGGATTGTTGCCCACCTTGCTACCACAAAAAACGGCTATTGCTTTATAACTCATGTGCTTTTTTAATTATTATGCAAAGACACAAAGATTTTGCCTATTTTCATGCCTTTGATACATTAATTTTATTTGAATAAACAATATTGCATTTGTGATTCAACAAAAGTTGAATAAAGTACTATGTTGCATGGCTCACCGATAGCAGTGGAAAGCCCGGAATGCATGGGCTATGTAAGTGCCCTGCATGAGGACTTGCAACGAATAGCGGTAACAAATGTTGATACGTATGCAATGGTTAATGAGCCCCTACAAAAATTAAAATTTAGAAAAGTTTAAATTATATGTCGCCTATTATTTTGTTATTATTTGTTGCTGGCTATTTTTTATTATTGCTTGGTGTGGCTTGGTACACTAGCAGAAATAGTAACAACGATTCGTTTTTTATTGGTAATAAAAATTCGAACTGGATGCTCGTGGCTTTCGGTATGATAGGCACATCATTATCGGGTGTTACGTTTGTAAGTGTGCCTGGTGGTGTGGGTAAAGAAGCTTTTGCCTACTTTCAAATTGCCATTGGTTATTTAATTGGGTATGTAGTGGTAGCTTACGTATTGCTGCCACTGTATTATAAATTGAACCTCACTTCTATTTATAATTATTTGCATGGGAGGTTAGGTTTTCAATCGTATAAAACTGGGGCATCGTTTTTTATTTTAAGCAGAACTTTAGGTGCAACGGCTCGTTTGTATTTGGTGGTAAAAATTTTGCAAGATGCTATATTGGCTGAGTTACATGTGCCGTTTTGGGTAACTACGCTTATTATTTTATTGATGATTTTAATTTACACCTACGAAGGTGGCGTAAAAACAATTGTGTTTACAGATACGCTACAAACATCGTTTATGTTGACTGGACTAGTAGTGTGTGTTGTATATATTTTGTATGCTATGAATATGAATGTAGGAGAGGCTTGGCAAGCAATGGGTGAAAAGGGGTACTCAAAAATATTTTTCACAGAACCAGCTAGTAAATTATTTTTTGTGAAACAAATTTTAGCTGGTGCATTTATTACGATTACAATGACGGGTATGGATCAAGAAATGATGCAGAAAACCATATCAGTAAAGCGTTTGAAAGATTCGCAGAAGAATATAATTACACTATCCATCATTTTAGTTTCGGTATTAGTATTGTTTTTATTTTTAGGAGGCTTGTTGCATTTGTATGGAGCACAGCAAGGCATAACCGTTACTGGTGATAAATTGTTTCCGGAAATTGCGTTACACCACATGCCATCATTTGTATCTATCATTTTTATTATTGCATTGATATCAGCTTTGTTTCCGAGTGCTGATGGAGCTATTACTGCACTAACCTCATCAATATGTATTGATATAATTGGTATGCAACGAAATACAAGCATGACTGATGCCGCTAAAAAGAAATTAAGGCAGCAAGTGCATTTAGGCGTTGCAGGGTTGTTTTTATTATTTGTGTTGGTATTCTATAAAATAAACAACCCAAGTATGATTGGGGTAATTTTAAAAGTTGCTGCATACACTTACGGTCCGTTATTGGGGTTATTTACTTTTGGTATTTTAACCAAACGAACAGTAAATGATACCATAGTACCAATTATTTGTATAGCGGCCCCTATTATATGTTTTGTAATTGATACCTACCAAAAAGTATTGTTAGGCGATGTGCAAATTGGTTCAGAATTATTGTTGCTCAATGGCTTTATTACATTTGCAGGGTTATACATCATTTCAAAAAAAGCAGCACCTCAAAATATTGCATAATGGATATTGTAGCCCCACAAGCGGAAGCGTATATTGAAAAATATACCACGGCACCCGATGCTTTGTTACAACAAATTTTAAAAGATACCTATGCCAATCACCCTCATGCACATATGGTAAGTGGGGCTGTGCAAGGCACATTTTTACAACTTATTAGTAAAATGGCACAGCCTTTTAAAGTGCTTGAAATAGGCACTTTTACTGGTTTTAGCGCCTTGTGTTTGGCTACAGGGTTGCAGCCAAACGGCTTGTTACATACTATTGAATTAAGAGCAGCAGATGCACATACCGCACAACAATATTTTAGTCAATCACCCTACAAGCAACAAATTAAATTGCATGTGGGTAATGCCAAAGAAATTATACCTACGTTACAAGAAACCTGGGATTTGGTTTTTATTGATGCCGACAAACTGAGTTATATTGATTATTACGAATTAACTTTGCCTTATATAAAACAGGGAGGATTTTTGTTAGTGGACAATGTATTGTTTCACGGACAAGTGTTGGACGAAAATATAACGGGAAAAAATGCAAAAGCAATTGATGCATTTAACCAACATGTGGCCCTTGATGAAAGAACGGAACAAGTAATTGTTTCCATAAGAGATGGTATTACTTTAATAAGAAAGAAATAGTATGTACAAATTTTTGTTGATTATAAGTTTTATTGCATTTGGTGTTACTGCGGCGGCTCAAAAAATTACACCTGAGGAATATATTGCTATGTATAAAGATGCCGCCATAGCTGAAATGCAACGAGTGGGTATACCAGCATCTGTTACATTAGCACAGGGTATTTTAGAAACAGAAAGTGGTAATAGTGACTTAGTAAAAAAATCAAATAACCACTTTGGCATTAAATGTAAAAGCACCTGGAAAGGTGAAAGCGTAACACATACTGATGATGCACCTGATGAATGTTTTAGAAAATACCCTACAGCATTAGATAGCTATAAAGATCATAGCGATTATTTACGCAATACACCAAGGTATGCTGATTTATTTAAGTTAGCGCCAGGCGATTATAAAGGCTGGGCTTATGGTTTACGAAAGGCAGGTTATGCTACCAACCCTAAGTATCCACAAATTGTAATTAGTAATATTGAAAAATATAATTTACAACAGTATGATCAATTAGGTACTGTTACAGATGTTGCTGTAAATACCAAACCAATTGTTACTGAGCAAAAAGCGGTAGTTGAAATGGTTGAACCCGTTGTATCTACAAGCAATATTAAACCGGTAACCTTGCCTACCAGCACTACACCTGTTGATTTAGGCAATACTAAAGTTAATGGTTTGAAAGTGGTTTTTGCAACAAAAGGCATGTCACTATTGGCTATTGCAACTGCTGCAAATATTGATTTGCAAAAGCTATTAGATTATAATGATTTGATGAACGATGGTTTATTAAAAGCCGATCAACTGATTTACCTTGAACGTAAAGCAAAACAAGGAAATAGAGATTTTTATACTGTATTACAAAATGAACGTTTGTACGATGCTGCTCAAAACAACGGCGTACAATTAAAAATGATAGCGCAATACAATGGTCTTAACGAAAATGATATGATTAAAAAAGGAACAAAAATTAAATTGAGGCCATCATCAATATCAAATTAACATCTTATAAAAAAGTACATGTCAATTATACAAGTCAACGATAAAAAATTTGCTCCTTATTTAACTGCAGCACAAATAGATGAACAAGTTAAACGGTTGGGTGCTGAAATTAATAAAGATTATGAAGGTAAAAAACCTTTGTTTATAGCCATTTTAAATGGCTCATTTATGTTTGCTTCTGACCTGTTTAAGGAGCTTACTATTGATGCTGAAATTTGTTTTATAAAATTGGCCAGCTACAAAGGCACTAAAAGTACTGGGCAAGTCATCACTTCTATTGGTTTAGATGCTACTTTAACAGATAGGCACGTAATCATCATTGAAGATATTGTTGACACTGGCAAAACATTGTATGAGTTTTTACCGCAGTTAGCCAATCAACAACCTACATCATTAAAAATTGTGGCTTTACTACATAAGCCAGAAGCATTAGCACACCCTGTAACAATTGATTATTTAGGGTTTAATGTGCCTGATAAATTTTTATTAGGTTATGGTTTAGATTATGATGGCTTGGCCAGAAATCTTAAAGAAATTTACACGTTGGTTGATGGATAGTAGAATTGTTGTTAATACACTAAAAAAATAATTTGCTTATATTAGTACTACGTTACACCGAATACAATGTTTTTGTAAAGCATACGTTTTAATTAATAAGCCATAGTTACTCAGTGTAATTAACCGGTAAAACCATAACTAACATCTTGAAAAAGCAAATAATATATTGCTTACTCATGCTTGCTGCAATTACAGTTCAGGCCCAGTATGTATATAAGGGAACAGTTTATAACAGCAAAAAATTACCGTTACAGCAAGTTAAAATAACAATAAAATCAAATAGCAGTACGGCTTACACCAACGTGTTAGGCATGTTTGAAATGGTATCGAAAAATACAATTGATACTATAGATGTTGTATTAGCTGGTTTTGAAAAGCAAACTTTACTTATAACAGCCCAACAGCCTTTAATAATTATTTTAAAAAATGATGGTGCAACAGTGGCTATCAATAAGCCCAAGCTTATTTCATTTACTAAAAATGCGGAACGTAATACAAGGTACAATCCATACGTAAGTGATGAAACCTATTTTAAACTCATTGAAAACGAGTTTGTAAAAGCACAACAATTTCCACACACAAGTTTTTCATTGAATGTAAACAAGGCATCGTACAGCAATGTGAGGCGTTTTATTAATGGTAATAGTATGGTGCCACCCGATGCTGTTCGTATAGAAGAGCTCATTAATTATTTCAATATTGGGTACCAACAACCTTCAAAAAATGAAGTGTTTAAAGTAATGCATCAGGTAGTTGATTGCCCATGGAATAACCAAAACAAATTATTGTGCCTTAATATTAGTGCTCAAAAAATTAATATTGATACGTTACCTCCTAGTAACATCGTTTTTTTAATTGATGTTTCTGGAAGCATGGATATGCCCAATAGGTTACCGTTGTTGAAAGAAGCATTTCAGCTGTTTGTAAAAAATATGCGACCGGTTGATAAAGTTTCCATTGTAACGTATGGTGGGGTAGTAGGCACTTGGTTAGCACCCACATTTGGTAGCGAACAACAATACATTATTGATGCAATCGAAAAGCTGCAAGCTGCTGGTGATACCCCCGGTGAGGCTGCTATAGTAGCTGCTTATAAATTGGCGTCAGACAATTTTATACCGGGTGGTAACAACCGGGTTATTATTGCTACAGATGGTGATTTTAATGTAGGACAAACCTCAGAAAAAGCCCTTGATGCATTAATAACAAAACAACGCCAAACAGGCATTTATTTAACTTGTTTAGGTGTTGGAATGGGTAATTTAAAAGATTCAAAGCTGCAAACATTGGCAAAAAGAGGTAATGGTAATTATGCTTATTTAGATAATTTGCAAGAAGCTGAAAAAGTATTGGTGCATGAAATTACTGAAACCATGTATGCAGTAGCAGATGATGCTTTTATCAATATTGAATTTAATGCTGATGCTGTTCAGCAATATAAACTTATAGGGTTCGATAATAAAAGGGAAGCCATACAAGATGCCACAAGTGATGTAGATGGTGGCGAAATTGGCAGTGGTAGCAGCACTTTTGCCATATTTGAAATTATCCCCAATAGTAACGATTCCCTTCTTAACATGGCCACTTTGCAATTAAAGTATCATGATGTAAAGGATGCTACACAACAATACAAAATGGTTAATTACAGTATTACTAGTAAAACCCAAAACGAGTATTTTAAAGATGCCCAGTTGGCTGCCGCCATTGCATTATTTGGTTTAAAGCTAAAATTATCACCCTTTGTAAAACATATTAGTTGGCAACAAGTGAAAGCAATAACACAAGCTGCTATTGATCATCAAAATTATTTACAAACAGCATTTTTAGCACTAGTGGAACAAGCTGTAAATATTTATGAACCTAAAAAAAAGAAAAAGAAAAATTTGTTTTAAATAAAAAGAGGTTGCTAAAGCAACCTCTTGAATGTGTAGTTTTAAGATTAATTTATTTTACTTCAATACCGTCGTTCAACTCTGCATCAACTAAAATACGACCACAGTTTTCGCAAACCATTACTTTTTTACGTAATTTAATTTCACTTTGTTTTTGTGGAGGTATTGCATGGAAACATCCACCACAGCTATCTCTTTCAACAGCCACTACAGATAAACCATTGCGGTAGTTTTTGCGAATACGATCGTAGCTTAATAACAATCTTTCTTCAACTTGTAAACGAGCAGCTGCAGCTTCTTTGTTATAGTGTGTTTCTTCTTTCTCAGTTTCTGCAATAATTTTTTCTAATTCGCCTTTTTTGCCACTTAAATTAGCTTCTTTAGTAGCTACTGCTTTTTTAGCAGCTTCTAATTGTTTTGCTTTTTCTGCAATTTCAATATTAGCATCTTTAATGTGCTTTTCACATAATTTTTCTTCGAGTTGTTGCATTTCAATTTCTTTATTGATTGCTTCAAACTCACGGCTATTTTTTACGTTTTCGCTTTGCTTTTCGTACTTTTTAATTAAAGCTTGTGCTTCAACAATTGCAGCTTTGCGTTGCTCAATAAACTCAGTAATGCCATTAATTTCTTCTTCAACCCTTGTTTGGCGTGCATGTAACCCTTCAATTTCGTCTTCAAGATCTTTTACTTCCATTGGTAATTCGCCTTTTAGTACCTGAATTTCATCCAGTTTACTATCAATTTTTTGCAAACGTACCAGTGAAATCAACTTTTCTTCTACTGAAAATTCTTTAGTTGCTGCCATTTTATGCCTTTTTTTAATTTTTATGGAACGAAATATTGAACAGGGTTAGTGTTCACACCCGTTTTAAGGAGTGCAAAGTTAAGGAATTTATTACTCAAAAGTTCAAATAGTAGTTCTATTGTAAACTGTTCACTTTCATAGTGGCCAATATCTACCAATAAGAGTTGATTATCAGCATCAAAAAATTCGTGGTATTTAAGGTCAGCTGTAATATATACATCTGCACCTACCGCTTTTGCTTGTGCAATTAAAAAGCTACCTGCGCCGCCACATAGGGCAATTTTTTGTATTGGTTTACCAGTTTTTTGTGTGTGCTTTATGCAATGTGGGTTAAATTGTTGGCCTAACAATGCTAATAAAGTTGTTTCAGTGATAGCAGTAGTTAATTGCCCTACTAAACCACTACCAATTTGCTGATAGGTGTTTTGCAGCGTATAAATTTCGTATGCAACTTCTTCGTAAGGGTGATTTTGTACCATAGCAGTAACAATGTTGGCTTGTTGCCAGCTTTCAAATACCACTTCTAGCTTTACTTCTTCAGCAGTATACCTTTCACCTATAGTACCAATGTACGGGTTAGTGTTATCACCAGGTTTAAAGCTACCTATACCAGTACTTGTAAAACTACATTCACTGTAGTGACCAATATTACCAGCGCCTGCTTTAAATAAGGCTTCTTGTAAAGTTGATACATGGGTTTGTGGTACAAACACAACTAGTTTTTGTAAAATAGCATTTTTGGGCAGTAGCACTTGCGTATTGGTTAAACCAAGTTTTGCTGCAATTGCAGCATTAACGCCCTGTAATACGTTATCTAAATTGGTATGTATAGCATACAAAGCAATATTGTGTTGTATGGCTTTTATTACAATACGTTCAACATAGTTTTTACCATTAAGTTTTTTTAACCCAGTAAAAACAATGGGGTGGTGGGCAATAATTAA
This sequence comes from Ferruginibacter yonginensis, assembly GCF_042651465.1. Lineage (NCBI taxonomy): Bacteria > Pseudomonadati > Bacteroidota > Chitinophagia > Chitinophagales > Chitinophagaceae > Ferruginibacter > Ferruginibacter yonginensis. Next base: position 1,239,667 of record NZ_JBHSCZ010000001.1, on the reverse strand, counting down.
ATTGTATTGATGAGCAATCGCTTCATCTAACACAGCTTCAGTAACATCTAAACAAACAACTGCACCGCTACATTGTTGCTGGGCATTGCCTACTATTAAGCCAGCATTATCATAACTCTCTTGCAATGAGGTTGGCGCAATGGTTTCTAAAAATGCAACAATATCTTTAATGATCATAGTTATGCTTTAAAGCCTCAATTTAATGTAGTTTGATAATATATTTTCATTCAATTTGTTAGGTACGTTTTTGATGATTACTTTTAAATATGAATCAATTTAGCTATCAACAATACGTTACGGAACTTCAAAAAATTGGCGATATAAAATATGCTGGAGCGGTGCTGCAATGGGATCAAGAAACTTATTTGCCACCAAAAGGAAATGATGCAAGGGGTAGACAAATAGCAACATTAACCGAATGGGCACACCAACAATTTACCAGCGAAGCAATGGGGCATTTGTTACAACATTTAAAAAATGATGTTACTTTAAATGCACAGCAACAACGAAACGTTGCATTGAGTTTTGAAGATTATGAACGTAGTAAAAAATTGCCATCGCACTTTGTTCGCAACGTGAGTGAAGCTGTAAACAAAAGTTTTCATGCATGGATAAAAGCTCGTAAACACAACGATTTCAACGTTTTTGAAGCACCACTGCAAACCATCATCAACCTTAAAAAAGAAGAAGCACAACTTATTGGGTATGATAAACATCCTTACGATGCTTTAATGAGCGAATTTGATAGAAGTCTTACTACCACTATTGTTGATGCCTTATTTGCAGATTTGCAACCACAAATCACACATTTGTTGCAGCAGATACAAAAAAAGCCAACGCCTAATACCGATTTTTTACACCAGCATTTTGAAAAAGATAAGCAATGGCAACTAGGTATTGATATTTTAAAGGCCATGCATTTTGATTTTGAAGCAGGTAGGCAAGATATAAGCGAACACCCTTTTACTACCAATTTTAGTAGCAATGATGTAAGGGTTACCACTCGTATTGATGAACATGAATTTAGTAACATGTTATGGAGTTGCATACATGAAGGAGGCCATGCATTGTATGAACAAGGTTTACCCGAAAATCAATACGGACTGCCTTTAGGTGAATATTGTAGCTTAAGTATTCATGAAAGCCAAAGTAGGTTGTGGGAAAACAATATTGGTAGAAGTTTAGCATTTTGGCAACATCATTTTGAACAAGTAAAAAAGGTATTTCCAACACAATTTAATGATGTAAATGTGTACGAGTTTTATAAAGCCATTAATAAAGTAGCACCTTCATTTATACGTACCGAGGCAGATGAATTAACGTACCATTTTCATGTGATGATACGCTACGAAATAGAAAAATTGTTGATTGAAGGCACCATGCAGGCAAAAGATATTCCTAGTTATTGGAATGAGTTGTATCAAAAATATTTAGGTATTACAGTTACCGATGATGTGCATGGCTGTTTGCAAGATGTACATTGGAGCCATGGTAGCTTTGGTTACTTTGCAACCTATAGTGTAGGCAGTTTATATGCTGCTCAACTTTTTCATACCATTCAACAGCAACATCCCACAATAGAAAATAGTATTGCAAATGGAACTACAAATGCAATTTGGGAGTGGTTACAAAAAAACATTTACCCATATGGAAGGTTTTATACATCAGCAGAATTATGTAAACAAGCAACAGGGTCGTTTTTAAACAGTAAATATTTCATCGATTATGCATCAAAAAAATACGGAACACTTTACGAATTTTAATACTTTGTTGGTCATAAAGTAGTTATAAAAATCATGGTTTTGTAAGAATTTTTCTAAAAAATAGCTTTTTTATAGAATTTTAAACATTTTACACAATTTTTTTCAAAGTTTTAAGTTATTGGTTTAAGCCGGGTTGCGGCATCCAACCATCCAAACAAACTTAAAATTAATCCAATGGGCGCCAATTCGCTCTTAAAGTATATATACTTAACAGTATTGTGTACTTTTATAGTTATTGTAACCAACGCACAATTAGTGCCTCAGTTTACAGCCACACCTGTGTCAGGTTGTGCTCCTTTGGTAGTAAACTTCACTGACCAGTCAACAGGCGGTGCAACCCAATGGCAGTGGAATTTAGGTAATAGCACAATTTCTAACTTACAAAACCCTTCAACAACCTATTTTACCCCGGGTACTTACACTGTAAAATTGGTGATTACCAATGCTGCAGGTACAAAAGATTCAATTACAAAAGTTCAATATATAACCGTTAACGCTGCACCAACGGTGGCTTTTACAGCAACGCCGCTTACGGGTTGTTTTCCTTTAAATGTTCAATTTACTGATGGTAGTACACCTGGAAGTGGCTCTATTAGTAGTTGGTTTTGGGATTTTGGCGATGGTAATACCTCTACCCAACAAAACCCTTCACATATTTATACAGCAGCAGGTAGTTTTAATGTGTCACTAATAATAACAAATTCAACAGGTTGTTCAAAAACACTCACAAAGGCAAATTATATTGTAACCAATACCGGAATTACAGCTGCCTTTACCAATAGTACCCCTACGGGTTGCTCATTACCCGAAACCATTATATTTCAAAACCAATCAACTGGTACAGGAGTATTGAGCTATCAATGGAATTTTGGCGATGGGGGAACATCTACATCGGCTAACCCTTCGCATACTTACACAACAGCTGGTAGTTTTACAGTACAACTCATTGTGACGAATAGCACCGGTTGTAGAGATACCATCATTAAAAATAATTTATTAAGTGTTGGTACAGTACATGCAGATTTTACAACACCAGCAACAATTTGTGTAGGTGATCCAATCACATTTACCAACACTTCAACACCTAACCCTTCTAGTGTTAGTTGGACATTTGGTGATGCTACAACATCAACTCAAATAAATCCAATAAAAATATATACCACACCAGGTACTTATAATGTTACCTTGGTTAGCAACTTTGGAGGCTGTTCTGATAATATAACGCATTCTGTAACAGTGCTACCCAAACCAACCGCTTCATTTGTAGCAAATACAACTAGTTCTTGTTCTGCACCATTAACAGTGTCATTTAATAATACCAGTACAAGTAATGTAACTAACCAATGGTTATTTGGTGATGGTGGTACATCTACATTAACAAGCCCAACACACACTTATACTACTTTTGGTAGCTATACTGTTACATTAATAACTACCAATAGTAACGGTTGTAGCGATACTTTGGTGAAAACAAATTATATCAATATTGCACCTATTGTTGCATCTATAAATAATTTACCGCAACAAGGCTGTGCCCCATTAAGTGTAACTTTTGCTGGAAGTATTAATAGTACAGATCCAATAGCATCTTACCAATGGGATTTTGGCGATGGTACCACATCAAACCAAACCAACCCTACCCATGTTTTTTCTGCAGGTAGTTACAACATACAATTAATTGTTACAACTACAAATGGTTGTATTGATACTGTAATTGTAAACAATGGCGTTATAGCTACTATTAAACCAATCGCTAATTTTGACGCAACCCCACGAATTTCATGTGCCAACTTGCCAATTAGTTTTCAAAACTTAAGTACCAATACTTTACCTACAACCACGTGGCAATGGTTTTTTGGAGATGGAGCACAATCTAATGTGCAAAACCCTAACCATGAATATAGCGATACCGGTTATTTCAATGTAACATTAGTTGTATCAAATAACGGATGTAATGATACTTTGGTGCTCAACAATTTTGTGTATATTAAAGCACCCATTGCTAATTTTTCATTCCAAACAAATTGCGTAAATAAGTATACTCGAACATTTAGGGATTTATCAATAGGTGCGGATGAATGGAATTGGAATTTTGGAGATGGCATTACATCTACTTTACAAGAACCTACACACACTTATGCTGCTGTGGGTACTTACACAGTTACATTATTTGTAAAAAATTATACAACCGGTTGCGACTATACCAAAGTATATAATGTTTTAATTGCTGATGAAGTGGCACAGTTTACCGCTGTTTCACCCATTACTTGTAAAAACATACCGGTTACTTTTAATGCAACATCACAACAAGCGCAACCGTCAATTGCTACCTATAGTTGGGATTTTGGTGATGGTACAACAGCATTTGGAGGTCCTAGCGTTAACCATGCATATACAACACCAGGTAATTACAGTGTTCGTTTAATTATCACTGACGGCAATGGTTGTGCTGATACACTCGTTCGCCCAAATTACATCAGAGTAAATGGTCCAACTGCAGCTTTTGTACCATCATCAGTAGGAAGTTGCTTGCAAAGTAGCATCAGTTTTACTGACCAATCAATAACAGATGGTGTAAATGCAATTACACATTGGTATTGGAACTATGGTGACAATATTTTTGATACTTTAACGGCACCTCCATTTCAACATGCTTATAATGCTCCAGGTATTTACCCTGTTAGTTTAATTGTTAAAGATGCGGCAGGTTGTTTGGATAGTATTATCAAATTGAATTTATTGACAATATCGCAACCACAAGCAAGTTTTTCAAGTATTGATACAGTATCTTGTCCTAACAAACCCGTTCACTTTTTAAACCAAAGTACTGGTCCAGGATTGACATTTGTGTGGCATTTTGGAGATGGTAATACGAGTACGCAAATTGAGCCAACACATCAATACGCAGCAGATGGCAACTATACTATACAATTAGATATTACAGATCAGTATGGTTGTACTTCACAACAAATTAGAAACCAGTACATCAAAATAAATACGCCTTTTGCTAACTATGCAGTGAGTGATTCTGTAAGTACTTGTCCGCCTTTAGTGGTGCAATTCACCAACACATCTACCAATTATGATACCTATGTTTGGGATTTTGGTGATGGTAGTACATCGCAAGTAGCCAATCCATCGCATTTGTATAATACGCCTGGTACTTATTTTTCAAAATTAACCATTACAAGTCCGGGTGGTTGTGTAACATCAAAAACTAGGCGAATTGTAGTAAGAGGTCCACAAGGTAATTTCACTTATACTGCATTAACTGGTTGTAGTCCACTTGTCGTTAATTTTACTGCAACCACACAAGATAGATTATCTTTTATTTGGGATTTTAATGATGGTAATACAATTGCCACAACTGATTCTATGTTGTCGCATACCTATGCAACACCAGGTATATATATTCCAAAAATGATTTTAAAAGATGCTGCTGGTTGTACTGTTCCTATACAAGGTATAGACACAATTAAGGTATTTGGCGTACAGGCATTGTTTACGGTTGATACTACATTGAGATGTAACAGCGGTTCTATTCAATTTACAAATGCATCTATAAGTAATGATAATATTATAGGGTATACTTGGAACTTTGGTGATGGTACTACCTCAACAGATATAAATCCAACACATTTTTATGCTACTACTGGAACCTATACACCAACTTTAACAGCTAATACAACATTAGGTTGTAACAATACAGTTGCTGCAACAGTACCTATTAAAGTTGTAAAAACCCCAGAGTTGAGTTTTACGCAACCAAACAACGGTTGTATGCCACTCACTGCAAGTTTTAATGCAACATTGGTAAATGCTGATACATCAGTTGTTACCTATCAGTATGAAACGAGTAATGGTTTGCAAGGGAACACTCCTAATTTTTCAACAACATTTAATAACAGTGGCATATATACGGCAACTATGTATGCTACCAATAGCAGCGGTTGTAAAGATACTGCCACCGTATCAGTTGAAGCTTTTGCTAAACCAACAGTAGTGGCAGTAAATGATATCACCATTTGCCAAGGTACTGGTCAACCTATATCAGCAACGGGTGCAGCTACTTACACTTGGTCGCCATCAATTGGGCTAAACTGTACCAATTGTGCCACACCAATTGCTACGCCAGATTCTGTAAGAGAGTATACCGTAACAGGTTATTCAGCACAAGGTTGTAGTAATACGGATGTTATAAAAGTTTCAGTAAAATATCCGTTTCAAATGCAAAGAGGAAGTGGCGATACTTTGTGTAAAGGGCAGTCAGCACTTTTAAATGTTTCTGGCGCTGCTAGTTATATCTGGAGCCCATCAACAGGTTTAAATAATACCACAAGTGCAACAGTTACTGCAACACCAAGTACAACTACAAACTACATGGTTGTAGGTACTGATGATAAAAATTGTTTTAAGGATACAGCTTATTTCCCTGTAAAAGTATATCCAATACCAACAGTTACGGCTGGTGCTGATAAAACCATTAATGTAGGACAAACCATTACACTAACTCCAACCATTTCAAACGATGTAACCAATGTTGTTTGGACACCAAGTTTAGGCGTAGTGAGTAATGTATACCCTTCAATAAACATAAGGCCAACTACTGATATGCAGTATAAAGTAACCGTTTCAAATGCTGGTGGGTGTACGGCCAACGCTACAGTTAATATTATAGTACTTTGTAACGGTGCAAATGTATTTATACCAAATACTTTCTCCCCTAATGGTGATGGAGCTAACGAAGTTTTTTACCCACGTGGTACCGGTTTATTTACCATTAAACAAGCAAGAATTTTTGACCGTTGGGGGCAAGAGGTTTTCTCACGTTATAGCTTTGCTGCAAATGATGCTAGTAAAGGTTGGGACGGTACGTATAAAGGCAAAAAATTAGGTAGCGATGTTTATGTGTACGTATTTGAAATTCAATGTGAAAACAATACTACCATGATGTATAAAGGCAATATTGCTTTGATACTATAATTGTTAATAAATAGTTGCTTTTTTATAAAACAATTTTATAAAAAACACGTTTAATATAAAACCAATATCCAAATCAATAATTTCACAATTATTAGTATGAAGCCATTTTTACAAAAATATTTACTTGTTACTATGCTTGCATTGAGCATGGCAACTTTAGTAAGGGCGCAGGATATACATTTCTCTCAAATTTTTGAAACGCCTTTATTACGTAACCCTGCTTTGGCTGGCTTATTTTCTGGCGATGTAAGGGTGCAAACAGTGTATCGTTCACAATGGAACAGCGTTACAAATGCTTACCATACAGGCTCAGTAAATGCTGAGTTTAAAATAGGTGTAGGCGAAACAGATGATTATGTAACATTGGGCGGACAAGTGTTGTACGATAAAGCCGGTACGGTTGATTTAACATCTACACAAATACTACCTGTGTTAAATTACCACAAATCACTCAGTGCTGAAAAAAATACCTATTTATCAATGGCTTTAATGGCTGGTTGGGTACAACGCAGTATTGATAGAAGTAAAATAACTACCAATAGTCAATTTAATGGAACAGCTTATGTGCCAGGCTCGGCAACTGGTGAAACTTTCACCAAAAATGGATACGGTTATTTTGATGGTACTGCTGGTGTTAGTTTAAACACTCAGTTAGGCGATAATGTAGATGATAATTTGTACATAGGTTTAGCTTATCATCACTTTAATAAATCAAAAAAGGCATCTTTTTATACTGATTATAATATTGAAGCTCGACCAAAATGGGTAGCATCAGCTGGTATTCGTATGAGTACAAATGATTACAGTTACGTTACTTTTCAGGGCGATTATTCAAAACAAGGGGTAAGTACTGAAATTATTGGGGGGCTCATTTATACCCAAAAGTTAGATGACCCAGATAACCCCAAATTTTTAATTCATGGTGGTGCCTACATGCGATTAAAAGATGCTATTATACCGGTGGTAAAGGTAGAAACAAGGCCTATTTCCATTGCAGTAAGTTATGATGTAAATATATCAGGTTTAAAGAGGGTGAGTACCGGTAGAGGTGGTTTTGAGTTATCGTTAACCTATCAAAAGTTTTTAGATAAATTTAGAAGTAGCCTCAATGCTACCAAATGCCCTAAGTTTTAATAACGGTTTTTTGTTTTATGGATTGTTTGGATAACAAGCCCTGCTGCAAAGCAGGGTTTTTGTTTTGTATAATGTTGTAACATTAATTGTTGCACAAAATCAATCCACACAAAGCGTATTAAAGTATATTTGTAAAAAAATATTTTATGGCATTACAAATAGGTTCAACCGCACCCGATTTTAGTTTATTTGATTCGGGTATGAAAAAAGTTAATTTGGCAGATTTTAAAGGTCAAAAAAATGTATTGTTATTGTTTTTTCCAATGGCATTTACTGGCGTTTGTACTGCTGAGTTGTGTGGTGTAAGGGATGATATTGCTAAATATGAAAATGCCAATGCAGCCGTATTAGGTATTTCTGTTGACTCAGTTTTTACCTTAGCAAAATACAAAGAAGAACAAAGCTATAATTTTCCGCTATTAAGCGATTTTAACAAAGAGGTTTCAACCGCTTACGAAAGTATATATGCTTCGTTTACTAATATGGCAATGAAAGGAGTAAGCAAACGTTCCGCCTTCATCATTGATAAGCAAGGCATTATTCAATATGCTGAAGTATTAGAAAGTGCAGGCGATGTACCTAATTTTGAAGCCATCAATACAACATTGGCTCATTTGAGTTAAAATTTTATTTATTTTAAAAATGGGTATACGTTTTGCAATAATGTAAGCGTATACTCGTTATTTTTTTATATTTAAACATTTTGCTATTTTTACATAGTTGAAACAATTAATAACCATATTCATTTTACTTATTGGAATAAATTTTACATCTTCTGCTCAAATTAAAATAGGAAACGACAACGGTTCCCCTCAAGCAAAATTTATAAAATCTTATCCCAACCCTGCAAGTACTGTAGTCAATTTTGAATTTCAAAAAGGCTACAGCAGGTCATTTTCTATACAAATATTAAATTCTATTGGTAAGAAAATGTATGAGGTAAAAAATATGCCTTCTCTCCTTACAATTGATTTAAAAGCCGAAAAGTTTTACAGAGGTATTTACATTTATCAATTGATTGATAAAAATGGTTTTGTCATCGAATCTGGCAAAATTCTTATCGTAAACTAATCATTTATATTTTATTGGTGTCATTTTGACTGATAACCTGCATTGGCAAAATGTTTGACTGTTGTACATTTGCACACATTTTAAAAAGTAATTACACATGCAGGATACAAATAATACAATGGATGAAGCTCAAATGAACATTAATGCCGACGCTGATATTCCAGGAAACACCCATTTAAGCAATCCTGAAGCTGTTAGCGAAGAGGGCGATACTAACGATGCTATTGAAAAATTAACAGCAGACGTTGAAGAACAAAAAGATAAATACATTCGCCTTTTAGCAGAGTTCGATAATTTTAAACGTCGTACCGCAAAAGAAAGAATCGATTTAATGCAAACAGCCGGTAAAGAAATGGCGATAGCATTGTTAGAAGTTGCAGATGATATGGACAGGGCCGAAAAACAACTTGTTGCTAGTGATGATATCAATGTTGTAAAAGAAGGTGTTCAAATTATTTTTAATAAGTTACGTACTACCTTACAACAAAAAGGCATTGTGCCAATGGTAAGTATTGATACTGATTTTGATGTGGAGAAACATGAAGCCGTTACTGAAATAGTAGCAGGTGATGATAAAGCAGGTAAAGTAGTTGATGAGTTGCAAAAAGGTTACTATATGAACGATAAATTAATTCGTTTTGCAAAAGTTGTGGTAGGAAAATAATTTATAAATACTTCAAATTAGCGTTATTGCTAAGGTTTATTTTTCATGAAAAGAGATTATTACGAAATACTAGGCGTATCAAAAAATGCTTCGCAAGAAGAAATAAAAAAAGCATATCGTAAAACGGCTATGCAATATCACCCAGACAGAAACCCTGGTGATAAAGCCGCAGAAGATAAGTTTAAAGAAGCTGCGGAAGCCTACGAAATTTTAAACGATGCTGATAAAAAAGCACAATACGATCGCTTTGGCCACAACGCTTTTGCAGGTGGTAGAGGTGGTGGCCAAGGTTTCGGTGGCATGAATATGGATGATATATTCAGCCAATTTGGTGATATTTTTGGTGGGGGTGATGATGCATTTGGTAGCTTTTTTGGTGGTGGAAGAAGCAGGGGCGGCGGAAACAACCGTGGTACCCGTGGCAGCAACCTTAGGGTGAAAATGAAACTCAATTTTGAAGAAATTGCAAAGGGCGTTACCAAAACCATAAAAGTAAAAAAGCACGTAAAATGTACAACATGTACAGGGTCGGGTGCAAAAGATAAAAACAGTTTACAAACTTGTGGAACTTGTGGTGGTAGCGGCCAAGTTCGTCGGGTGCAAAATACTTTTTTAGGACAAATGCAAACCGTTACCACTTGTCCAAATTGTCAAGGTGATGGTAGTACCATTACAGCAAAATGTACCAGTTGTAAAGGAGAAGGTAGGGTTTATGGCGAAGAAACAGTAACCGTTGATATACCTGCAGGTGTACAAGAAGGTATGCAATTGAGTGTAACAGGTAGGGGTAATGCAGGCGAAAGAGGTGGTACACCAGGCGATTTAATTGTATTGATAGAAGAAGAAGCACACCCTCATTTAACCAGAGATGGTTTAAATGTTGGGTACGATTTACATATTTCTTTTCCTGATGCTGTGTTTGGTACACAAGTAGAAGTGCCTACAATTGATGGTAGGGCAAAAATAAAAGTGCCAGCAGGTACGCAAAGTGGTAAAATATTTAGATTAAAAGGTAAGGGTTTTCCACATGTAAATAGTTACGAAAAAGGCGATCAATTAATTCAGGTAAATATTTGGACACCACAAAATGTAACAGATGAAGAAAAAGCCATTTTAGAAAAAATGAGCACCAGCAAAAACTTTATACCAAACCCAGAAAAAAATGAGAAATCATTTTTTGATAAGGTAAGAGAAATGTTTAGCTAGTAACTAATAACTTAATATTAAAAGCCTTGCAATGTTTGCAAGGCTTTTTTGTTAACTAATTTTTAGGAACTTTAAATATGTTATTATGCTTTGAATAGCATTGTTATAGTAAATAAAATAAAATATTATGAAGCCGCTATTAATTATTGCAACTCTTTTAACTACTACATTTTTTTATAGTTGTGATTCAACCAAAAAAATTAACCAACCCTCAATACCTGATACTGAAAATACAATGGATATAACGGTAGGCACAAGTCAAAAATTATATAATAAAAAGTGGATGTTACAAACGCTTGATGGTAAAAGTGTTCAATCTAAAGCATTTGTACAATTTTTAAACGGTACCGAACAACGTATAGCTGGTAACACAGGCTGTAATAATTTTAGTGGCACTTTTAGTTTTAAAAGTTTTAATACAATCGCTATTGGTCCTTTAGTATCAACAAAAATGGCATGTTTAAATACAGATATTTTAGAGACGTCATTTTTACAAATGCTTGAAAATACCAATACGTGGTTAGTAGAAACTGATACTTTAACCTTGTTAAATAATGAAAAGGTGCTCGGCACTTTTACTGCAACGCCCATGCAGTAGTATTTAAAATTCGCTTTAAAATAAATGCCTAAAACCTGTACTTGTTTTATGATGTATTGGCATTATTGTGTAATTTGAGCCATCAATTATGTTACAGAAATTACGTATTCAAAACTATGCTATCATTGATGAATTAACTATTGATTTTAATGATAAGCTTAATATTATTACTGGAGAAACAGGTGCAGGTAAAAGTATCTTAATGGGTGCTTTAGATTTAGTTTTAGGAAAAAGAGCCGATACAACGGTTTTAAAAAACGTTGATAAAAAATGTTTTGTTGAAGCTTACTTTGCTGTGCAACATAACCAAGCTGTACAACACTTTTTTACCGAAAATGATTTAGATGCTGATGCTGAAATTATTATACGTAGAGAAATTGCAGCGACTGGTAAAAGCCGAAGTTTCGTAAATGATACCCCTGTAAACGTATCGCAGCTTAAAGAACTGAGCAGCCATTTAGTTGATTTGCACCGCCAGTTTGATACACTCGAAATTGGCTCCACTAATTTTCAAAGAGAAGTGATTGATGCATTGGCTGATAATGCAGATTTGTTAACACAGCTGAAGGAAGTATTTGGTCAATATAGTACTTCAAAACAACAGCTTGAAAAATTACAACTGCAGCAAGCCGAAGCCGATAAAGAAGTTGATTACAATACATTTTTGTTAGAAGAGTTTACCACCATTCATTTAAAGCCAAATGAGTTAGAAGAGGTAGAAGCTGCATTGAAATTATTAAGCAATGCCGAAACAGTAAAACAGCAACTGAGTAGTATTTACGGTGCTATTGCAGCAGGTGAGGAGCCCTTATCACAACAATTAAAAGCACTGGCACAAAAGCTTGGTAATTTAAAAGCCTACCATGGTGATATTGAAGGTTTGCAACAACGTTTGCAAAGTGCACAGGTAGAAGTACAAGATATTGCTGATGAACTAGAACGTATAGATGATGGTATTCATTATGATGCAGAGCGATTGAATGAAATGAATGAACGCCTATCAGCAGGTTACAAACTACTTAAAAAACATGGCGTAACTACAACCTCACAATTACTTGAAATACAAGCAACACTTGAAGAACGTTTGAGTACCGTGTTAAATATTGGTAACGCTATTGAAAAGTTACAACTGCAAACCCAAGCCTTACATCAAAAAGCAACATCAATTGCCCAAAAAATTACGGTTAACAGAAATAAACAACTGCCAGGTTTTATCAAAAATGTAAATGCCTTATTAACACAAATTGGTATGCCCAATGCACAAATTAATGTAGTGTTGCATGAAACGGCATTAACTGCAACTGGTGCCGATGAAGTACAATTTTTATTTGATGCCAATAAAAGTAACCGTTTTGAGCCATTGCATAAAGTGGCTAGTGGTGGTGAGTTAAGTAGGTTGATGTTATCAGTAAAATCGTTAGTGGCTAAAAAGTTACAACTACCCGTTTTAATTTTTGATGAAATTGATACCGGCATAAGCGGCGAAGCTGCCAAACAAGTGGGTATTATTATGAAAGATTTAAGCACGACTCACCAACTGATAGCCATAACCCACCAACCTCAAATTGCGGCCAAGGCTGATGCTCATTATTTTGTTTACAAACTAATGGTACAAAATGCAGTGCAAACATCTGTAAGGTTACTCAATACCAACGATAGGGTACATGCTATTGCTCAAATGTTAAGTGGCGAAAAACCTACTGCAGCCGCTATTGAAAACGCAAAGGAAATGATGTTGTAAGGCTGTACACTGTTGCTGCATGTACAAACGATCAAACGCTGGGGGATAGCAGCGAAAAGCCCACAGTGCAAAGCCGTAGGCGGTGCAACGAGGACTTGCAGCGAATAGCCCCAACAAATGTTACCTAAAGTTTAGCTGAAAACAGCGCCAAAATTTGGTTTAAAAATTATTAATTAATTTAGCTTTTGTAAAAAACAACATATCAAACAACCCACTTACTATGTATAATTTATTGAAAGGAAAAAAGGGAATTATTTTTGGTGCTTTAGATGAAAAATCAATTGCATGGATTACTGCATTAAAATGCCATGAAGAAGGTGCTGAAATTGTATTGAGCAATGCACCGGTAGCTATGCGTATGGGCGCTATTAACCAATTGGCTGAAAAAATTAATGCGCCTGTAATTGCTTGTGATGTAAGTAGTGCGGACGATGTTGAAAATTTAATTGTAAAAACAAAAGAGCATTTTGGTGGTGGGTTCGATTTTATTTTGCATTCAATAGGTATGAGTTTAAATGTACGCAAGGGCAAACATTATACTGAAATAGATTATGTTCATAATTTAAAAACCTTCGAAATATCAAGCATGAGTTTGCACCGTGTATTGGCCACTTGTATGAAGCATGATGCTTTGAATGAGTGGGCTAGTGTGGTGGCATTGAGCTACATTGCTGCACAAAGGGTTTTCCCTGATTACAATGAAATGGCTGATGCAAAATCGTTGTTAGAAAGTGTGGCTCGTAGTTTTGGTTACCATTACGGTGTTAAAAAACATGTGAGAATTAATACTGTATCACAATCGCCTACACGTACTACAGCCGGTAGTGGTGTGAAGGGTTTTGATGGCTTTATTTCATATGCTGAAAAAATGAGTCCGTTAGGTAATGCTAGTGCTGAAGATTGTGCTAATTATTGTGTAACCTTATTTAGTGATTTAACAAAAATGGTTACCATGCAAAATTTATTTCATGATGGTGGTTTTTCTAACACAGGTGTTACCGGTGCAGTAATTGACCAAATGGAAAAATAAATAGCTTTTATTTTTTATATGAAACTGATGGTGAAATGTTAACTTCATCATCAGTTTTTTATTTTAAACCCAAAACTTTTGAATATGGCACAAATTAACCCACACTTACTTTTTAAAGGTAATACTGAAGAAGCGTTTCAATTTTACCAAACCGTTTTTGGTGGTGAAATAACCGGTATTATGCGAATGAAAGATTTTCCAAGTGATCCCGAACATCCATTATCAGAAAGTGCAGCTAATAAAATAATACAAATAAGTTTGCCTATTGGTGAACACACCGTATTAATGGGTAGCGATGTGGGGGAGCAGTTTATGGATCAAGAGTTGGTAACGGGTAACCGTTATACCATTTCAGTTACGGCGGCTAATAAAGCAGAAGGTGAGCATATTTTTAACACATTAGCTCAAGGTGGTATTGTAGAAATGCCTTTCGCTGAAAGTTTTTGGGGAAGCCATTTTGGTATGTTGGCAGATAAATATGGTATACAATGGATGGTAAATGTAGTCGGTACAGCATCATAACATATCAATGATGTAGTACCAACTTTATAACTACTTTACAATAAGAAAGTATAAAAAACACAAAAAACCTTTTGCTTGTCAAAAGGTTTTTTAATGCGCTAACTAGTAACGAACGTACTTAGTAAGTATTAATATTCATCTTCATTGAAGAAGAAATCTTCTTGACTTGGGTAATCAGGCCAAATATCTTCTAAGCCTTCATAAAGGTCACCCTCATCTTCTAACTCTTGTAAGTTTTCAATAACTTCAATGGGAGCACCACTACGAATACTGTAATCAATAAGTTCGTCTTTAGTTGCCGGCCATGGTGCATCTTCTAAATGAGATGCTAATTCTAGTGTCCAAAACATCGTCTGTAAAGGGTTTAATTTTTTGCAAATGTAGCAGTTCGTACGAAATAACCAAAAGTGTTTTATAAACATCATTTTTATTGATGTTAATATAACAAACCGCTAAAGCCATATGAACAATTACCTTGCCTAAATAATTTTAGATAACGCATTTGTAATATTGACATACAATGATGTACAACTCGTTTTTATTAATTATTTTCGACAGATGTTAGTGGCAAAAAATATTACCAAAGCGTACGGCGATGTAAAAGTGTTGAAAGGTGTTGACTTAAACATTGCTAAAGGTGAAATTGTAAGTATTGTTGGTTCATCAGGTGCAGGAAAAAGTACTTTATTACATATTTTAGGAACACTTGATATGCCCGATGGCGGTGAAGTATGGTTAAATAATCAACGGGTTGATGCAATGAAACGCAATGCCCTTGCCTCGTTTAGAAATAATGAAATTGGTTTTATTTTTCAATTTCATCATTTGTTGCCAGAGTTTTCGGCAATTGAAAATGTATGTATACCAGGGTGGATTGCAGGTAAAAAGAAAAAAGTGGTAAACGATAAAGCACAAGAACTGCTCACCACATTAGGTTTGGGGCATCGCTTACATAATAAGCCTAGTCAATTATCAGGTGGTGAACAGCAAAGGGTAGCCGTTGCTAGGGCATTAATTAATAACCCTGCAATTATTATGGCAGATGAACCCACTGGCAACTTAGACAGTGCCAATGGGAAAGAATTGCACGAACTTTTTTTGTATTTGAGAGATACCATGCAACAAACTTTTTTAATTGTTACACATAACGATACCTTGGCTCAAATGAGTGACCGTGTAGTGGTAATGAAAGATGGATTGATGGTGCCTTAAATCTTTAATGTACTCATACCACCATCAACATGAAAAATTTGACCAGTAACCCAACCTGCATTTTCAGATAATAAAAAGGCCGCCATATTTGCAATATCAGCAGCAGTACCAATTTTTTTTAAAGGATGACGTTGTGCATTCGCCGTTTTTTTATCTTCTGTATTTAACAACGATGCTGCCAAAGGCGTATCAGTTAATGATGGTGCAATACAATTTACTCTAATAGATGGTGCCCATTCAGCAGCCAATGATTTGGTTAAACCCTCAATAGCACCTTTTGATGAAGCTACCTGCGTATGAAAAGGTAAACCCACTTGTACCGCAACTGTTGAAAATACCACAACAGCAGCATCCGTACTTTTTTTGAGTGCAGTAAAACTTGCTTGTAATACTTTAATGAGTCCGCCTACTTGTAATTGATAATCAGCAGTAAAATCTTCAGGCTTAATTCTACCAAAAGGTTTTAAACTAATGCTACCAGGGCAATACACTACACCATCTAATACTTCAGGTAAAAATGATAATGTGCCTATTTCATCAATAACATTGAACGGATGGTATTGAATATTGCTGTGTTGTAATGTAGGTGTGTGGCTGTTGTATGTAGCATATACTTGATGACCGCTTTCAGCAAGTGTTTGCGCTAATTGTTGTCCTATTCCCGACGATGCGCCTACTACTAAGTAATTTTTCATTAACAAATTTTTATTAGTGTGTGTTTAAATTATTTTAATATCAGTTGGTCCATATATCATTCAATCACATTTTAAAATAACCACCATGAAAAAGTTACTAATAACATTACAACAATTTTTTAGCGTTCGCAATGGTTATGCAACTTTGCCAAGTAATTTTTAATTATTGCAACAGCAATTGATGTAACCTTGCCGTTAGTTTTTCAGGGTTGGGTAACATCTCTTTTTCTAAAGCTACGTTCATAGGTACAGCCGGTAAATTAAGGGCGCCCATAACTTCTACGGCAGCATCTAAATATTTAAAACAAGCTTTTGAAACCCTGCCAGCTAAAGCTTCGGCAAACGAATTATTTTGTTGTTCTTCTGTCAAAATTAAACATTTACCATGTTGTTGTACCGCAGCATAAATAGTAGCTTCATCAAGCGGATACAATGTTCTGAGGTCAATGATTTCTATTTGTCCTGCAAAATTGGTGGCAGCTGCTTTAGCCCAATACACACCCATACCGTAAGTAATGATGCAACATGTTTCACCATTATTTATTTTGGTTGCGTCAGCAGCTAATACAGTTGCTGCTTTGCCTAATGGTATTACATAGTCTCTTGATGGTTCTATGTTTTTAGCATCTTCAGTACCGGGTACTTTGCTCCAGTATAAACCTTTATGCTCTAACATAACTACTGGGTTGGGGTCTAAAAAAGCAGCTTTCATAAGCCCTTTCATATCAGCAGCATTACTAGGGTAAACTACTTTAATACCTTTAATGGTAAGTAAAGTACTTTCAACACTACCACTATGGTAAGGGCCACCACCGCCATATGCACCAATGGGTACACGTATGAGGGTTTGTATCGGAAATTTTCCACAACTTAAATAACTACTTTTTGAAATTTCGGTTACCAACTGGTTAAAGCCTGGGTAAATATAATCAGCAAATTGTACTTCTACAATTGGTTTAGCACCCACAGCACTCATGCCAACGGTAGAGCCAATAATGTAGGCTTCTTGTATGGCAGTATTAAAAACTCGGTGGTCGCCAAATTGTTCGGCTAGGGTAGCGGCTTCTCTAAATACACCTCCTAAACGTCTACCCACATCTTGCCCGTACAAAATAGCTTCTTGGTAGTCTTCCATAATTTCTCTAATAGCAAACAAAGCAGCATCTACCATTAATACTTTTTCTTTGTTTGCAGGTGAACGTTCACCTTTTTCTGCAGTAATAGGTGTTGCAACAAATACATGATCGCTTACACTACTTGGGTTAGGCTCTGCAGCAGCAACTGCTTTATCAAATTGTTGTTGAATAAATGTAGTTGCGTTGTTTTCAATTTCATTTAATACAGCTTCAGCAATGCCCTGTTGTATTAATTTATTTTTAAGATGAATATAAGGATCGGTAATGCTGTGTTTAGCCAGATCTTCATCAGTTCTATAAAAATCTTTACGAACACCGCTTGTATGGTGCCCTAATAATGGAACAGTTGCATGTACCAAATAAGGTGTAACATGTTGCCTTACATCATGCACTACTTGTTGCATGGTGTTATAGCTTTCTTCAAAATCGTAGCCGTTAATACTAATGCGTTTGATGCCTTTAAAACCAGCCACAAATTCATAGGCATTGCAGGTTCTGGCTTCTGATGATGTTACACTGATACCCCAATCATTGTCTTGTACCAAAAAAATTATTGGGAGTTGGTGTAAAGCGGCAAATTGAAAAGCTTCACTCACTTCACCCTCTGTAACTGAGGCATCACCTAATGAACAAATTACAATAGGTGTTTCATTATTGTTCCCTTTTTTGTAAAGTGCTGTATTAATTTGTGATAAATATTTTAAACCTTGTGCTACACCTGTGGTAGGTATGGCTTGCATACCAGTGGCACTACTTTGATGAATGATGGTAGGTTTATCAGCACCTCTATAATTGGGGTGGTTGTAGTAAGAACGACCGCCTGTAAAAACATCAGCTCCTTTAGCTAATAGTTGTAGCATTAAGGTGTATGGCTCAAAACCTAAACCTAGCATTATGCTTTCATCTCTGTAATACGGACTCACATAATCGCAGGGGAGCAGTTGGTATGCCGTGGCTAATTGAATAGCTTCATGCCCTCGGCTAGTACTGTGTACATATTTGCAGATGGTTCTGTTAGCTTCGTATGTTGCTGCCATAGCTTTTGCTTGGCACATTTGTTCAAATGCTTTTAATAAAATGGCTGTATCCAAGAGCGTATTATTAGTTTTTAAAAACGTATGGTGTTGGGGTACAAATTTACGTGCTGTAAAATGGAAATATTTATTTTTTACTGCAATTGAATAGCTATAAAAGGAAAAATTGTATTGATAAACTATTGGTTATTGTTTTGTACCACAAAAAATTTGATAGGTCCATAAGTGCTTTTGTAAACTAGTGTATTGCAAGTATGCAGTATCAATATTTTTTTTACCAAAAGTTGTTACTTTTTTATGTGTAATACGGTATAACCAGCCACCTATAACACCGGGGAAATAAGCCCAATACAATCTTTTAGCTGAAGGCTTTATATTGGTAGTGGCATCTGCTACATCAATATTATGAAAGCCTTTCTGTATTAGGGTTTCATGAAAGTTTTCTTTGGTATCAAAATCATCAATTGCCCAACCCTCGGCCCATCTTTTTATAAGTTGTGCATCTTTTAATGTAAGTTGGTCTTTCTTAAAAAAATCAGCAATAATGAGTTTGCCACCAGGTTTTAGTAAACGGTACGCTTCTGAAATAAAGGCGGCTTTTTGTGGGGCATGGCAAACACTTTCTATGGCCCAAATAATATCAAAACTAGCATCAGCAAATGTAGTATTGGTAAAATCTTGTTGCTCAAAATGAGCTATATGTTGTACTTGTTCGTATAAAGCTAATTGATTAGCGGTAGCCACTTGTTTAGCACTGAGGCTAATGCCTGTAACCTTACAACCTATATTTTTTGCAAGCCAAAGTGCGGAGCCTCCAATACCGCAGCCAGCATCTAACACATGGTGTGTATTAGTAATGCTGGCTTTAGTAGATAATATTTTGTTGATGTTCATCATGGCATCATGAAAATGCTTGGTAGTAGCATCCCAATAGCCGTAGTGTAATGAGCGACTTTTTTTTAAGTTCCACACTTTGTTGTAATGTGTAGCACTTACATCGTAATATTGCTCAATATCTTTATTTGAAAACATTTATACATGCTTTTGGCATTATTTCATTTTAAATGATTCCAAAAATTTAGTGGTGAAGTTGCCACTCCTAAAATCTTCATTTTGCATTAATTGTAAATGAAATGGTATGGTAGTTTTAACACCTTCAATTACATATTCGCTTAAAGCTCTGTACATGGTATCGCAAGCTTCTTCACGGGTTTGTGCTACGGTAATTAATTTCGCAATCATACTATCGTAGTAAGGAGGTATCACATAACCAGCATATACATGGCTATCAACCCTTACGCCATGGCCACCTGGTTGGTGTAACACGGTTATTTTACCTGGCGACGGACGAAAATCATTGTATGGATCTTCTGCATTTATACGGCACTCAATGGCATGCATTTGAGGGTAATAATTTTTACCACTTACTTTTTCGCCTGCAGCTATTTTAATTTGTTCTTTAATTAAATCGTAGTTAATTACTTCTTCTGTAACACAGTGTTCTACTTGAATACGTGTGTTCATTTCCATGAAGTAAAAATTGCGGTGTTTATCAACCAAAAACTCAATGGTACCAACGCTTTCGTAATTAATTGCTTTTGCCGCTTTTATAGCAGCATCACCCATACGTTCTCTTAATTCATCTGTCATAAAAGGTGAAGGTGACTCTTCAACTAATTTTTGGTGACGGCGTTGAATTGAGCAATCACGTTCGCTTAAATGGCAAACATTACCGTATTGGTCGCCTGCAACTTGTATTTCAATATGGCGTGGCTCTTCCACAAACTTTTCCATATAAATACCATCATTTTTAAATGAGGCTGCAGCTTCAGTTTTGGCATTATCGAAGTTTTTTTCAATTTCACTTTCGTTCCAAACCACCCTCATACCTTTACCACCACCACCTGCTGTTGCTTTTAAAATAACTGGGTAGCCTATTTCATTGGCAGCCCATTTAGCATGTGCAGCATCTTTCAACAAACCTTCTACACCGGGTACAACAGGTACGCCTGCTTTAATCATGGTTTCTTTAGCGGTAACCTTATCGCCCATTAAGTTGATCATTTCTGGCGTTGGACCAATAAACTTGATACCATGGTCGCCACAAATTTTAGCAAACTTGCTGTTTTCTGCTAAAAAGCCATAGCCGGGGTGAATTGCATCAGCATTGGTAATTTCAGCCGCAGCCATAATATGTGCTACGTTGAGGTAACTATCTGCACTAGCTGGTTTACCAATACATACGGCTTCATCAGCAAACTTTACGTGTAGGCTATCTTTATCAGCAGTAGAGTAAACAGCAACGGTTTTAATGCCCATTTCTCTACAAGTGCGTATTACCCTAAGGGCAATTTCACCACGATTGGCAATTAATATTTTTTTAAACATTTTGTTTTTTTGATTTGAAAATTTGAAAATGGCTCATTTGTACCAACGGGTATATATCTATGTAAGATGTTGTAACGTTAGCAAACAAATGGCGGCACATTAAGCTGGTTCCACCAAAAACAACGGTTGGTCGTACTCTACAGGACTAGCATCATCTACTAATACTTTTACGATAGTACCTTTTACTTCACTTTCAATTTCATTGAACAACTTCATTGCTTCAATAATGCAAACTACTTTACCTGGAGCAACCTCATCACCCACGTTTACAAATAATGGTTTTTCTGGGCCAGCTTGGCGGTAAAAAGTACCAATCATTGGGCTTTTTATGGTAATAAGGTTATCTGCTTTTGGCGCTGCTGCTGGTGCCGCTTGTGCCGCTGCAGGTGCTGCTGCTGTTGGTGTAGGTACTGCTGGTGCAGCAGCTGGTGCACTGTAATTAGCTGGTGCAGCTTGTGTGTATATTTTTTGAGAAGGGTCTTTTTTTTGTTTGATGGTGATTTTTGTGCCATCCTCTTCAATGGTAATTTCGCCGATAGAAGTTTTGTTAATTAGTTTAACAAGCTCTTGAATTTGTTTAATGTCCATATTAGTTCATTATCTGGTTAATTTCAATATTGAAATGGGCGGCTAAGATAGCAAATGATTGCACAAATCAACAAATTTTTATTTTCATAAAATTCAATAAATGCTGCTTTTTTGCTATTAAAACGTTCAAAAATGTACATTTTTGGCTTAAAAATGAACAAAATATAGGTTTTTTTATTTTTGCTATTGCCGTAAAATTGTTTAAAAAAAATGGATAACTATTTTCATAATTATCCATTTTTTAAATGTGTATATAATGTATTAAGATTTTACTCTTTCAACATATTCGCCAGTTTTAGCATTAATTTTAATTAACTCTCCTTCGTTAACAAACAAAGGTACGTTTACGGTAGCACCCGTTTCAACCGTAGCTGGTTTTAAAGTTTTGGTTGCAGTATCACCTTTCATGCCTGGTTCGCTGTAAGTAACTAATAAAACAACTTTATCAGGTAACTCAACTGCCATTGGTAATTCAGTTTCGCCGTTAATAGATACCATAACCTCTTGACCATCTTTCAAAAATTGTGGTGCATCTACCATACTTTCAGCTACAGTTATTTGTTCAAAAGTTTCTTGATCCATAAAACTATAACCGGTATCATCTTTATAAAGATATTGATATGCCTTTTTTTCAACACGAACAGGGTAAATGGTTTCACCTGAGTTCCATGTTTGTTCAATTGTACGGGTGTTATCAACACCTTTTAATTTTGCCCACACTTTTGCTGCTGCACGAGCAGTTTTGTTTTGACCAAATTCAATAACAGTGTATAAGCTGCCATCAACTTTAATGATGAGGCCAGAGCGCATGTCTGCTGTAGTTGCCATTTTAATGTAATTTAATTGGCTGCAAAAGTAGCGTAAAATATTTTCAAAAGTTGATACCTGCTGTATTTTGTATTTTTTAGATATTATTTTGCGAATTGTTGTAACATCTTACTTTTAATAGCTCCTATAAAATGTAATTGATTTGTATACTTTCTTTTTAAAAAACAATTTGCAAACAATTAATTTCGTACAAAAGTATTTTAATGGAACAGCTAACATTAGGCATTGGTACTCGGTTACAGCATACATTGCACGGCCCGGGTGTAATTGTAGGCGTAAAATATGCCACTTACCTTATTTCATTTATTCATGTGGGAGTGAAAGAAATAGATAAAAATGATGATCAACTCGATGAAATTATACCTGAAAATGTAACCACAGCTATTGAAACTACTGCTGCTGTTGAACAATCGCTGCTTCAAATTTTACAAATGTGGAATGGTGTTGGTGAAATAGTGCCATTGGGCGATAAGTGGATAGGAGGCACATTATTACTACAAACTGCAGATAAAACACTTAAACCTAAGGAAGTGCCTATTGAAGATTTTTTTCATAAAATAGTGATGTTGAGAGATCGATTAAGGGTTTTGGAACAAAACGTTAACAGCCATAAAAAATTAACAGATGAAGATAAGGTGAACCTACAACAATACATTACCCGTTGCTATGGTTCGCTTACCACTTTTAATGTGCTATTTAAAAATAAAGATCAATGGTTTGTAGGTGAAAAAGGAAGTAAAGAGGCTTGATGTTTTTTAACGATCTATAAAAAACGAATCACCTAATTTGCAAAGTATAAAACAGCTAACATGACACGTATTTTATTTTTTATTGCAATTATTTGTAGTGCAAGCATTGTGAAAGCACAAACACCTGCCGAGCCAGCCTATAAACGCATTACAACCATACCACCGTTCAAATTAATGGTAGCACCTGATAGTACAGCATTTACAAAAGAGGCTTTACAAAAAAAGAAAGCTACTATTATTATGGTATTTAGCCCCGAGTGCGATCATTGTTTGCATGCAACTGAAGATATGTTGGCACATTTTGATGCATTTAAAAAAGTGCAGATTGTGATGAGTACACCCCTTGCCTATAGTTATGTACAAAAATTTTATAAAGATTATCAATTGGCGAAATACCCCAACATAACCGTTGGTGTTGATGTACCTTATTTTTTAGGAACTTTTTTTGAAGTACAAAGTTACCCAGCTATTTTTTTATACGATAAAAAAGGGCAATTTAAAGCTGCCTTCAATAGCGATGCAAAGTTTGAAGATATTGCTAAACAATTATAAACGAGCAACGTTACATAAAAAATGCAGTACATATAAGAAGGTACTGCATTTTTTATGATGAATAATGTTACAATGCCCAATGGCTGCCGGATAGTAGCGGCACCGCAGCCGCCAAAGCGGTGCAGGTATAGCGAATAGCCGGAGCAAATGTTCCCATTTTGCAGCTGTTGAAAGCCCCTATTTTCTAAGGTGAAACATTGGTTTATTGCAGTGCTGATATACCTTATTTAATTACCTTTGCAGCACAAAAACATCAAATAATTAAAACTTATACAAAATGAAAGTAACTGTAGTAGGCGCTGGTGCTGTAGGTGCAACTTGTGCTGACAATATTGCCCGTAAACAATTGTGTGATGAACTGGTGATTGTTGATATTAAAGAAGGTGTTGCCGAAGGTAAAGCAATGGATTTAATGCAAACGGCGCAGCTTGAAGGTTTTGATACCAACATTATTGGCAGTACCAATGATTACACTAAAACAGCTGGTAGTACGGTTGCCGTTATTACATCTGGCGTGCCTCGTAAACCAGGTATGACCCGTGAGGAATTGATTGGTATTAACGCAGGTATTGTAAAAACGGTTACTAAAAACATTTTACAATATTCGCCAGACTGTATCATTATTGTAATAAGTAACCCAATGGATACCATGACTTACTTAGCTTTGAAAGAAAGCGGTTTGCCTAAGCATCGTATAATTGGTATGGGTGGTATGTTAGATAGTGCTCGTTTCCGTTATTTCTTAAGTACTGCTATGCAATGTAGCCCTAACGACTTACAAGCCGTTGTGGTAGGTGGCCATGGCGATACCACTATGATTCCATTAACACGTTTGGCTACATACAGTGGTGTACCAGCTTCGCATTTTTTAGATGCTGATACATTGAAAAAAGTAGCTGCTGATACTATGGTAGGCGGTGCTACTTTAACAGGCTTGTTGGGTACTAGTGCATGGTATGCACCAGGTGCTGCAGGTGCAGCTTTGGTAGAAGCTATTGTACGTGATGAAAAGAAAATTATGCCTTGTTGCGTATACTTAGAAGGTGAATATGGCCAAAGCGATATTTGTATTGGCGTGCCAGTAATTATTGGTAAAAACGGTTGGGAAAAAATTATAGATTATAATTTGAATGAAGAAGAGCAAGCATTGTTTGTAAAAAGTGCAGATGCGGTAAGAAGTATGAACAGCGTGTTGAGTACGTTGAGCATTTAATATATTTCATTTCATAAATAAAAAAAGGGTCGGCTTTATGGCGACCCTTTTTTGTTTGTTACTGTGGACTAGCTTACCGAAGTAGCTACTACTTCTTTATTAATTTTTCCGATTAAACCTTGTAACACTTTGCCAGGGCCACACTCAGTAAATTCATTAGCACCATCAGCTATCATGGCTTGTACGCATTGTGTCCAACGTACAGGGCCTGTTAATTGTGCTATTAAATTTGCTTTTATTGCCTGAGGGTCAACCACCGGAGCAGCTACCACATTTTGGTAAACGGGGCAAATAGGAGCGTTAAAAGTGGTGTTATGAATGGCTGCTGCTAATTCTTCTTTAGCTGGCATCATTAACGGACTGTGAAATGCACCACCTACCGGAAGTACCAATGCTCTTTTGGCACCAGCTTCTTTCATTGCAATACATGCAGCATCAATACCAGCAATGCTGCCACTAATTACTAATTGTCCGGGGCAGTTGTAATTGGCTGCTACCACTACTTCGCCTGTACTTTCAGCCACTTGTTTACAAATAGCTTCCACTTTTTCATCATCTAAATTGAGCACTGCCGCCATAGTTGATGGGTTAGCTTCACAAGCTTTTTGCATAGCAGCTGCACGAATAGCTACTAACTGTAAAGCATTGGCAAATGATAAGGTTTGGTTAGCTACAAGTGCCGAAAATTCGCCGAGTGAGTGCCCTGCAACCATTGCTGGTTGTGCATTTTCAATATTTTTAAATGCAGCAACCGCATGTATAAACACCGCAGGTTGGGTAATATTGGTTTGCTTTAAATCTTCATCAGACCCAGTAAACATAATATCGCTGATACGAAAACCTAAAATATCATTCGCTTCTTCAAACAATGCTTTTGCTGCGGCATTGGTATCATATAAATTTTTTCCCATGCCACTAAATTGTGCACCTTGGCCAGGAAATACATATGCATGTTTCATGTATGATTTTAATTTTGGTGAGTAGTAAGGTTCAAAAATATAGGTAAAATTTGATTTTTGAAAGGTTGCTTAAACGAAAAAAGCGATACCTTAAAAATTGGTATCGCTTTTTTATATATTTAGTTGAATTTATTAATGCAATTTGGCCGTTACCAATTTCATAAATTCACTACGGGTTTGATGTTGTTCAAACTGTCCATAAAAGGCTGATGTAGTGGTAACAGAATTTTGTTTACCTACGCCTCTCATCATCATACATAAATGTGAAGCCTCTACAACAACTGCTACGCCCAATGGGTTTAATGAATCTTTAATAGCGTCTAAAATTTGGTGTGTTAAACGCTCTTGTACTTGTAAACGACGGGCATATACATCAACCACTCTAGCGATTTTACTTAACCCTGTTATATAGCCGTTAGGTATGTATGCTACGTGTGCCTTTCCGTAAAATGGTAACATGTGGTGTTCACACATACTGTACAATTCAATATCTTTTACAATCACCATTTCACTCACATCTTCATGAAACTTAGCAGAATCTAAAATGGCTTTGGCATCTTGCGTATAACCCTGGGTAATAAACTGCATTGCTTTTGCAATACGTTCAGGCGTTTTAATGAGGCCTTCTCTCTCAGCATCTTCTCCTAATAATGTGATATTGTCTTTATAATTTTTTATGAGAGCATCTGTAATGTTTTGATCGTAGCTCTCTACTTTTTTATATGCCATTGTGTATTTTTCTTTATTAATTATGCAACTGGGTATTCAACAAAGTTGCGTTCTGTTTCGTATAATCTGAGGTGTAAATCAAGTTCCGCATTAATTAATGGGCGTAAAATATTGTATATAACAATAACTATATTTTCTGCTGTTGGGTTAATGTTTGTAAACTCGGTACAGTCTTCATTAAGGTTTTTATGATCAAACTTGTCTATAACATTGTCCTTAATAATATCGCTTAATATTTTGGTATCCATCACATAACCTGTTTCAGCTTGCGGTACACCGGTAACCCTTACAATTAAATCGTAATTATGGCCATGATAGTGCGGATTGTTACATTTTCCAAAAATTTGGGTGTTTTTGGCATCGTCCCACAAAGGGTTATGCAATCTATGAGCAGCATTAAAATGCTCTTTTCTAAAAACGGCTACTTTATTGTTCAAATTTGGTGTTGTTGTTGTTTTAACTAACGTTCGTTAGTAAAATTAGTAAATATGATTTATATAGAAAATTTAAATTTGATTATTCACCAAAATATTCTACAAAAATGCGGTCTGTTTCGTACAGTTTTAGGGCATGTAAAGTAGCAGTGGCAGGCAAGTGTGGGGCTAATTGGTTCCAAATACCGATAATTAAATTTTCGATAGAACAAATTTTATCTTTCATAAAAGGAACATCAATATTGAGGTTTTTATGATCAACTACATCAATTACATGTTCTTTTATAATACTGCTTAATTTTTTGGCATCAAACACAAAACCAGTATCGGCATCAGGTTCACCTTTTAAGGTAACGTGTAAATTAAAATTATGCCCATGCCAGTTTTCATTGGCACATTTACCAAATACCGCTTCATTTTGCTCTTTACTCCAATTAGGGTTAAAGAGTTTATGTGCTGCGTTAAAATGTTCAATTCTAGTAATGTACACCATTGTTCCTTCAATATTAATTTGCAAAGTTAGCAGCTATTAACAACAATTTAAAAACAGATGCAACTAACTTTGCCTTTTGAATTTACAAAGTAGTGATGATAATATTGGTGATATTTTAATATGGTTTTCAATATTAAAAATTGTTTTTTGGTTATTAAAATTTCTGTAAATGAAAATATTGGTCGTAGCTGCAACAGCAATGGAAATTGCACCTTTTATAGCGCAACAAAATAATGTAGAAGTACTGATAACAGGTGTTGGGGCACCAGCTTGTATGTACAAGTTAACCCAACACTTGCTAACCCAGCAATACAATATGGTTATACAAGCTGGCATTGCTGGTACCTTTAAAAATAGTATAGCTTTAGGTGATACAGTACTTGTAAAAAACGATGTTTTTGCAGATTTGGGTATATATGAACGTGACCAATTTTTTACGCTTTTCGAAAAAGGCTTCATTGCAGCAGATGAACAGCCTTACAAAAATGGATGGTTGCATAATCACTATAATATTGATGTAAACTTGCCTTGGGTAAATGCCATTACGGTGAATACAGTATCTGACCAAATTACCCAAACCAATTTATTTTTAAAGAAGTTTGATGCTGATATTGAAACAATGGAAGGTGCCGCATTTCATTACGTTTGTTTGCAACAACAAATACCTTTTTTACAGTTGAGAAGTATTAGTAATTATGTGGGCGAACGAGTAAAAACGAATTGGAAAATAAAAGAATCTATTACTTCACTCAATCATCATCTGCAACAAATTATTACTCAATTACAAAGTACTCCATTATGAATGCACAAATAATACCTATTGGTTTTTCACCATGCCCCAATGATACTTTTATTTTTGATGCATTGGTAAACCAAAAAATTAATACAGGTAATTTACAATTTGAACCTGTGTTAGAAGATGTACAAACCCTTAACCAATGGGCTATTGAGGGAAAATTGATGGTGACTAAGTTGAGTTATGGAGTGTTGCCATTAGTGTTGCAACATTACAACTTATTAAATAGTGGGAGTGCATTAGGTAGCGGTGTTGGACCATTGTTGATATCAAAAAACGCCATGGATGAAGCTGCTATAAACAATGCTTTAATAGCCGTGCCTGGTGAAAATACAACGGCACATTTACTCTTTTCATTGGCATACCCTCATGCTACCAATAAAGTGTTTTTACGGTATGATGAAATTGAGCAGTTTGTTTTAGATGGTAAAGGGTTGGGGGTAATTATACATGAAAATAGGTTTACCTATGCAGCCAAAGGGTTATATAAAATAACTGATTTGGGCGATTATTGGGAAAAGGTTACGCAACAGCCTATACCATTAGGGGGTATCGTAATTAAGAAAACTGTAGCACCTGCACTACAACAAAAAATTGATTTTTTAATAAAGCAAAGTATTGAATATGCTTTTTCAAAATACCCTGCATTAAATGATTATATAAGGTTGCATGCACAAGAAATGAGTGAAGATGTAATGCGAAGCCATATTGATTTGTATGTGAATAAATACTCCATTAACCTCGGTACAGGAGGTGTAGCCGCCATAAAAAAGTTGATGGAAGTATACCATCAACTCAAACCAACAACTGCTTTATTAACAACAGATTTTATGGTACCGTTACCTTAGGTATTACCAAGAGCTGCCTTGTAGGTTGCTAAGCACCTATCCCTTGCAAACGTATGTTCAACAATAGGTGGTACATAATTAAAGCCTTCAAACTCTGGCACCCATTTGCGTATGTATTTTAAATCAGCATCAAACTTTTTAGTTTGTAAGTAAGGGTTAAAAATTCTAAAATATGGGGCAGCATCGCAACCGCTACCAGCAGCCCATTGCCAACCACCATTGTTTGCAGCAAAATCAAAATCGAGTAGTTTACTGGCAAAATAAGCTTCACCCAAACGCCAATCAATAAGTAGGTGTTTACATAAGAAAGAAGCTGTTATCATGCGTACCCTATTGTGCATAAAACCAGTGCTGTTTAATTCTCTCATACCAGCATCAACAATGGGGTATCCTGTTTGTCCGGCACACCATTTTTCAAAATCATTCATGTTATTGCTCCATTGAATTTTGTCGTATGCAGGTTTAAAAGCCTTTCCTTCGTTGATGTATGGGAAATGCCATGTAATCATATGATAAAAATCTCTCCAAATTAATTCGTTTAAAAAGGTTTCTGATAGCGATTGAGCATGTGCCGCTAACTGCCTAATACTGATGGTGCCAAAACGTAAATGAATGCCCAAATGAGAAGTACCTGCTACTGCCGGAAAATCACGTTGGATTTGATAATGTTTTATTAAAGTATCAGCCACTTCGGTGGGAGGGTAGTTGATGGTTGATTTTTCAAAACCCATGTCGTGTAGTGTAGGTACATCTATTGGGTTGATTTTTAAAAAGTTTGAAAAATATTTTTCGTTAGGGTAAGGTTTAAATTGATAACTGGTTAGGGTAGCTTTCCATTTTTTACTGTAAGGTGTAAATACAGTATATGGTTTGCCTTCATCTTTTACTACTTCATCTTTTTCAAAAATTACTTGATCTTTATAGGTATGAAAAGGTATGTTGTGTTGCTTTAGTAAATTATTGATAGCTGCATCTCTTTCAATGCCATACTTTTCATAATCGTGGTTGGTGTATACAGCATCAATTTGATAGGTATGTAATAGTTCGTTAAATGCCTTTTGTGGTGTAGTATACAACACATGTAAACTACTTTTTGTAGCTTTTAGTTGTTGTTGAATGTTAGTAATAGTATCATAAATAAACTGTACCCTAGCATCTTTCTTATCAGAAAGTTTATCTAAAATATTGGTATCAAAAATAAAAATGGGTAATACATTTTTATGATTTTTTAATGCATAATAAAGGGCTGCATTGTCGGTTAATCTTAAATCTCTTCTAAACCAACATATGGTTACTTGCTGCTTCATTTTCTAAAGATTATTTTTTATTTAGCAATATATGCCAGGATATTTATTTATGAGTGTAAGTACGATTGATTGTATGGTATTTGAACTATAATTTTTTTCATTTACACTTGCTACCCATCTAATATTATAAATAGAATTACATAAAAAAACTTCATCTGCATTCAATACATCTTCTATGGTTACACAAGTTTCTTCAATTTTATATGATAATGCTTTTAAGGTACTAATGAGCCATTTACGCATTACGCCTGCTACACAGCCTTGCTTGAGCGATGGGGTGTAAATGCAGTTGTTTTTTATGATGAAAATATTCGCAATAGTACTATCGCAAACAGCCTCGTTACAATTTACAATGAGGGCATCATTACAGTGATTTTTTTTAGCAAACATGGCACCCATAAAGTAAGGCAAATAATTATTTGTTTTTAAATTACTAAATGCATCTATTGACTTTTTAGCATCTTTAAATATGGTGAGTTGTAAGCCGTTCATGTTTAACACATCCCCACTTTCTGGTAGTGCAATGGCTTCAATGATGTATTGTGGTGTGTTATTTTTTGCATCGTATATGCCGCCTTCGCCTCTAAAAATGGTGAGTCTAACTCTTGCGTTTGTTAATTTATTTTTTTTAGCTAATTGAATTATTTGATCATTTAATGATTCTGGACGCAGTAATTTGGGGATTTCGAATTGTAGGGCTTGCATACCTTTCCATAAACGAGCAAAATGTTCATCAGCTAATATTAATTGATTGTTTTTTAATTTGATGGTTTCAAAAATACCGTCGCCATAGCGTAAACCACGGTTATTGGCTTTTATAATAGCTGTATCATCTTCAAATATTTTTCCATTGTAATTGATGTAAGGCATAGGTATAAAAATAAAAAATCTTCCGTGGAGGAAGATTTTTTATTTCAATATTAAATGATTAACACTTTTACATTTCTTCAATTATTTTATGCTTTACAGCATATAAAATAAGGCCAGCAGTGCTTTTAGCACCTGTCTTTACTTTTAACTTATCTCTTAAAGCTTCTACTGTACGTGGACTTAAATCAACAATATCAGCAATTTCTTTAGTACTTTTTTCTTCACACATTAAACGTAAAATGGTCGTTTCTTTTTCGTTGAGTTGAGCCTCAGGTGTAACCATTTGTTGTGGCATTTGCACATTACGTTGCTTTAAATTAGTAAGTAAAGCTTGGTTGGTGAGCGAATTAAAATAATACTCATCGTTATGGCAAGTAATAATCGCTTCGTAAATAACTTCACTATCACTTGTTTTTGATAAGTAAGAATTTGCGCCGATCTCCATTAGTTTGGTGATCATACTATGATCGTCCATCATAGTTAGCATGATCACTTTTGCTTGCGGACAAACTTTTCTTATTTCAGGTAAAGTTTGTATGCCATCCATAACAGGCATTTGAATGTCGAGCAAAATAACATCTGCACTCATTGTTTTTAGTACGTTAATGAGGTGCATACCATTATCAGCTTCAGCAATAATTTCAATATCTTTTTTTTGACTTAATGCGGTTTTCACACCAGCTCTGTACAATACATGATCATCTGCAATGATCACTTTTATAGGCTGTTTTTCTTGATTCATGTTATTATTTTGATGGTTATTTTGAAACACATACACTTGTTTCAATTTTATTATTCTATTATTTTATTTCTCATAGCATACATAATTAAACCGCCGATTGTTTTTGCATTCACTTTCGATTTCATATTTTGGCGAATGGTTTCTATTGTTCGAGGGCTCAAGAAAATAATTTTTGAAATTTCTTCTGTTGTTTTATCTTCTGCTAAAAGTTGTAAAATTTTGATTTCTTTTTCATTAAATGTAATGGGCAAACTGTCGGCATAATGTTGGCGCACATTCTTTTTTTGCATTAATTTCCCCATAACAGCCTTATTCACCAAATCATTAAAATAATAATCATCATTCATACAGGTGAGTATGGCTTCATAAATTTCTTCTGGATCGGTGGTTTTGGTTAAATAGGCATTGGCACCCATTTCCATCATTTTACTGATCATCTGCTGATCATCGTACATAGTTAAAACGATGATTTTTATTGATTCGTATTCTTTACGTAAAATTTGAATGGCATTTATGCCATCAATTTCTGGCATCCTAATATCCATGAGTAATACTTGCGGCATTTTGATAGATATTTTATGCATCATATCCTTACCGTCTTCAGCTTCCCAAAGTATTTTAAGATTTTCTTTATCAGATAGCGCCATTTTTATGCCGTCACGAAAAATTTTGTGATCGTCAGCTATGGCTATTTTGATTTGGTTAGCGTTCGCCATTTGTTTATCAAACAGATATTGTTAAAAGAATAGTAAATATATACGGTTTTAACGAATTTTTATTGGGCATATTTTTTTTATTACGAAACTATTACAAACACCCTGTTAATAACTTTTGTTGTAAAACTGAAAGTTACAGAAAATTATGGTAAAACACGAAGTAATATTACGTATATTTGAATAGTAAATTTACTGTTTTGAGTATGTGTTTTTACCTTTTTATTGGTTTTGTAAATTGTGAAAAATATACTCAAATGCTTATTGGTAAAGGCTTTTGTAGGTTTTGTTCAAATACGTATTTCTACACACCCTGTTGCGTAATAGTACGTAAAGTTGCAAGTTTACATCAGAATTTAAAATTCACTAAACCACAAAAAACTTAAAAAAATGTTAATCGCTTTATCAGAATTAGTATTTGATTTAATCTTTGGATAGAATTTTTTTGTAAATAGTGAATGTTTGGTTAAATTTGGGAAAACCTAAACTACCAAAACCTGAAAAATCTATTTTACATAATCTATTCATTAGAATTACTACCTTTAATATTTTGTATTTTTTTTTCAAAGAAAATAAACACAAAATACTTAAAGGCTTTTTTTATTTACACCCTCCTATTATTTATATCTGCTTCATTATTAATTACTATTCGTTATTACTCAATAGCAGGTTTAACGGCGTATGTACTTAATTCATACATTGTTCTTGAATATTTAATCCTCTCTTCATTTTTTTATTATTTATTACGTTCCACTATACTTAAAAGGTTAATTATATGCCTGGTGCCTGTTTTTACAATTTTTACTATTGTAAACATAATATTCTTTCAAAATAACTATCATTTTCTCTTAGAATTTATCATTTTTATTTTTCTACTTATATATTATTTCTACGAAAAAATGAAGATTGTTACGGATTATCCTTTGTACCAATCTATATCATTTTGGATATGTGTTGGATTATTTTTGTACTTCACTGGTAACTTTTTTTATATTTTGTTTGTGAACAATAATACCGATAAAGTATTTTTAACTCAAATGCGATTAATATTCTTTGTAGTAAATACTATCAAAGATTTAATTATTTCATTTGCATTATTAGCAACTGAGTACATTGATAAAGAAACCAACGAATTAAAAGTGCCCGATAATATATCTTTAGACGATAATATTTACCAAAATTACTCAACCAACGCTTAGATGAATATGTATTTATTGCAAGCGTCTGATTCGCTTATTGGAAACAAGCTCATGCTCATAGGTTCAGCTGCTATGCTAATTTTAGCAATAGTCATTATTATTTTTGTTACTATACACCAGCGTAAAGTTATTCGTTATCATAACGAAATGAAACGCTTGGAAGAAGAAAAACAAGAAATCTATTTAAAAGCAAGTATACGATTTCAAGAAGAAGAACGCCAACGTATTGCTGCTGATTTGCATGATGATGCTGGTCCGCTTTTAGCCACTGTAAGGTTGTATTTAAATGATAACCTAGTAAACCAAGATAAAGCACAACAAATACAAAGTATTTTTAGTGCAAAACAAATTATTGACGATGCTATACAGCTCATCAGAAATATAAGCCATAGCTTAATGCCTCCAACGCTAAAAAACTTTGGTTTAGAAAGTGCTACTAGCGATTTATTTCAAAAAATTAATGGTAGTGGTGTTATTAAAGCATCGGCTCGTTTTCATGATTATCGTGATCGCCTTAAGCCCGAAAGCGAAATGATGGTATTTAGGGTAGTTCAGGAACTGATCAATAATATATTAAAGCATAGCAACGCCGGCTTCATTCATCTTACCCAAAATGTGAGCAACAATAATGTGTACATAAGAATACACCATGATGGTAAAGGCTTGGTACAAGCTGAATATGAAAAACTAAACTACTTAGGCAATGGCTTGGGTTTAAAAAATATTGCTAGTAGAATGAAAGTGTTGGGTAGTAAAATTTTGTTTGAGTTAGATGCTAGTCAAACCTACTACAAAATCACTTTAGAGATTCCTAAAAATGCCATTGCATAATCTTCAAAAGATTTTCTTTTTTTTTAACACATTTGTTTATTTTGCATACATGTTGCCAGAAATAAAAATTGCAATTGCAGATGACCATAAAATATTTAGAAAGGGTGTTATACTTTCTATGCGGCAATATACCAATTTACGATTTGTAATGGAGGCTGAAAATGGGGATGATTTGCTCGAAAAAATCCCAGAATTTATGCCAGAGATTATTTTGTGCGATTTAAAAATGCCTTTACGTGATGGCATTGATGCAACCAAAGCCATTACAAAATTATACCCCAATATTAGAGTGATTATATTAACGATGTATGAAGATGATCGCTTTGTTGGCCATTTAATGGATTGTGGTGCTGCAGGTTATTTATTAAAAAATGCTGACCCAGCCGAAGTATACAAAGCCATTAATGATGTTAAAAAAACAGGCTTTTACCTAAGCCCTTTTGTGAATAGAATTTTAATAAAGAAGAATTACAGCAAACAAAAATTTAACCCTTCGTTAGCCAGCGAAGCTGTGCTCAGTGAAAGAGAAAAAGAAGTGTTGATGTTGGTATGTATGGAATATACTGCAACAGAAATTGCTGCTAAAATGTTTATTAGTGCCCGTACCGTTGAAGCAATAAAAGACAGGCTTATGGAGCGTTTTGGCGTTAAAAACTCAGTTGGATTGGTTTTTTACGCCATGAAAAATAGGCTGCTCGATTAAAATAAACCGAACAGCTGTGCATCAATACCTGAAATAATTTCACCGAAGTGGTTTTCATTTTCTGCAAACTTGTTTGTATCTGCATCAATAATTAATAGTTTACCTTCTTTATAATTATCTATCCAGCCATTGTAATAATCATTCAGCTTTTTTAAATAATCAAGTCTGATATTTTCTTCATATTCTCTTCCTCTTTTTTGTATTTGCGATACAAGTGTTGGTACAGATGCTTTAAGGTAAATCAATAAATCAGGCGGTTGTACCATACTTTTTAAGGTTTCAAAAAACTTGTAATAGTTTTCGAAATCACGTTTTCCCATAAGCCCCATATCATGCAGGTTAGGTGCAAAAATATTAGCATCTTCGTAAATGGTTCTATCTTGAATAACGGTTTCAGTACCTCTTTGAATTTCTAAAAGTTGATTGAGCCTGCTGTTTAAAAAGAAAATTTGGAGGTTGAAACTCCAACGAGGCATATCCTCATAAAAATCATTTAAGTAAGGGTTGTGGTCAACATCTTCAAATTGAGGAATCCATTTATAATGTTTGCTCAACATTTCAGTTAAAGTAGTTTTGCCTGCACCTATGTTACCTGCAATAGCAATATGTTTTGGTTTTTTATTTTTGGCCATTATCTAAAATACAATTTTTTTTAATGAGGTAAATATTTCATTACCGCAATGTTTTAATAATTCATTCCCATAGCTGTTCTAACCAAATTCATGGTTTTGTGAGCACTCTCATTTGCTTTATCAGCACCTAATTTCATCAATTTTTTAATGCCTGCTTCATCATCTAAAATATCTTTGGCTTTTTGCCTTATTGGTGTAATAAAAGCTACCATATCTTCTGCTAACTCTTTCTTTAAATCGCCGTATTTAATATTGGCTTCGTTATAATCGTTTTTGTATTTAGCAATTTTATCTGCACTGCAGACAAGCGCCATTAAACTAAAAATATTTTCAATATAATCAGGCATTACGGAGTTTTTTTCTGTGGGGCCACCATCAGTTTTAGCCTTCATAATTTTTTTTCTGATAGTATCATCATCATCTGCCAAATATAAAGTTGCAGCTTCGTTTTCGCTTTTACTCATTTTACCTGTACCATCTAAAGAAGGTACTTTTACCAATGCAGCATTGTAATTAAATGCTTGAGGTTCCGGAAACACAGGGCCATAGCGGTGATTAAACCTGTTCGCAAAATTTCGAGCCATTTCTAAATGTTGCTCTTGGTCTTTACCAACGGGCACATAACTAGCACGGTGAATAATAATATCTGCCGCTTGTAATACAGGGTAGGTGAGTAAACCTGCATTTACGTTATCGGGGTTTTGCCTTACTTTATCTTTAAAAGTTACAGTTTTTTCAAGCTCTCCCTTGTAAGCCAGCATGTTTAAATACAAATACAATTCAGCTGTTTCTCTTACATGGCTTTGGCAATAAAATGCAGCCTTTTCAGGGTCTAATCCGCAAGCAATATTTTCAGCGATAACCCTATATACATTTTGTTTAAGTGTAGCAGTATCAGGATGTGTGGTAAGTGAGTGTAAATCGGCCACCATAAAATAGCACTCAAACTCGTGCTGCATTTTTACGTAGTTGCGTATAGCTCCAAAATAATTACCAAGGTGCAAAAAACCGGTTGGTCTTATGCCACTCATAACTATTTTTTTATCATCATTTTTTATTAGTTCCGTCATGTTGTATTTATTGCGGCGAAGATAATAAAATCTAGTGCCCATTTTTGACCTTTGTGTATCATTAATTTAAAAAGTTCAGCATATTATCCATATTCATTGTTTTCCGTCTATATAAAATCAACCTTACACTACTTTTAAAACCATAAATTTGTACAATGGAAATTACCAATGAAATGGTGGCAAAATTGGCTCATTTATCAAAATTAAAATTTGATGAAGCCGCCGCTGAAAAAATTAAAGTTGATTTACAAAATATGGTAGGCTTCATTGAAAAAATGAACGAAGTAAATACCGATAATGTTACACCATTGTTGCACATGACGGATGCGGTTAACGTAATGCGTAACGATGTATTGCAAGGTAGCATTTCTAACGAAGCGGCATTGCACAATGCAGCACAATCAAAGGCGCCATATTTTGTAGTGCCTAAAGTAATAAAAAAGTAAACTTAACTAAAACCCATGCCAACAGATACACCCATACTGCAATTACAAGCTATTAGAAAAAGTTACTTTTTAGGAAAGCAAGAGTTGCCTGTGCTGAAAGGCATAACCATGGATATTTTTAAAAATGATTATGTAGCACTTATGGGGCCAAGTGGTAGCGGCAAATCAACCTTAATGAATATTTTGGGTTGTTTAGATTCGCCTACTGCTGGTAGGTATATTTTAAATGGAAAAGATGTAAGTCGCATGCCAGATGATGATTTGGCCAGTGTTCGTAATAAAGATATTGGGTTTGTATTTCAACAGTTTAATTTATTGCCTCGTTTAACCGCTGCAGAAAATGTGGCTTTGCCATTAATTTATAGTGGTGTTGATAAAAAAGTACGCATGGAAAGGGCAGAAGCAGTATTACGTAAAGTAAAGCTCGAAGATAGAATGCACCACAAACCAAATGAACTCAGTGGTGGTCAATGCCAACGTGTGGCTATTGCAAGGGCACTTATTAACGACCCTGCCATTATTTTAGCTGATGAACCAACAGGTAATTTAGACTCTAAAACATCACATGAA
The DNA here is from genome assembly GCF_042651465.1 of Ferruginibacter yonginensis. Lineage (NCBI taxonomy): Bacteria > Pseudomonadati > Bacteroidota > Chitinophagia > Chitinophagales > Chitinophagaceae > Ferruginibacter > Ferruginibacter yonginensis. The sequence goes on along the minus strand of NZ_JBHSCZ010000001.1, from coordinate 1,201,218 downwards.
ATCATGGATATTTTAGGACGTTTACATAATGATGGTAACACCATTGTATTGGTTACCCATGAAGAAGATATTGCAGGTTTTGCAAGAAGGGTTATTCGTTTGAAAGATGGCTTAATTGAAACCGATAAACTCAACGCAACTCCAACTTTGATCACACAATAATAAACATGGCATTTAAAATATATACCAAAACAGGCGATGCTGGTAAAACCAGTTTAATTGGCGGCACCAAAGTGCTTAAAAGCAATATTCGTATTGAGTGTTATGGAACGGTAGATGAACTAAATTCTTACATAGGGTTGTGCAATGATTTAATAACAGATGCACATTGTAACTCGGTTTTGAAAGAAGTACAAGATCGATTATTTACCATTGGTGCTTCATTGGCTTGCGATCCTGAAAAAGAGTCAGCATTGAAAATACCCGACCTTAACGAGTCTGATGTGCAATATTTAGAAAAAGATATTGATGCCATGATGGAGGTTTTACCCGAAATGAAATCATTTATTTTACCAGGTGGCCACCCAGCTGTTTCTACCTTGCATGTAGCCCGTTGTATATGCCGAAGAGCAGAGCGATTGTGTGTGCATTTGCAAGAAGTAAATGAATTTGTTGATCCGTTGGTTATTCAATACATGAATAGACTCAGTGATCATTTGTTTACAATGGCTCGTTATGTAGGTCATTTACTGCAAGCCCCAGAGGTTGCTTGGGTGCCTCGTATTAAAAAGTAACTTTTTTGGAGCATCAACATAAGTTGCAATAGCAACAGCGGTTTCCAGCTTTTCATTACAGCCGCTTTTGCGAACGGCTTTCATTACAATCTGGGCTAGGTGCATCATTTTTGCATGTATCAGCTTTGTAGGTGTTTTACTGTGTAATCCATTTTAAACAAACGGGGTTGCCAACTTCAATTAATTTACCGGTATTAATAATAAGTCCTGTTTGTTTATCAACCTTAAAAATATTGATAGCATCTGATTTTTGGTTAGCTACCAATAAAAAATTTCCTGATGGATCAAAATTAAAATTTCGTGGGGCTTCACCTAAGCAACTGCTGTTGTTTACAAATTGTAACCGACCCGTAGTGGCATCAATTTTAAAAATAGTGATGCTATTACTTTCGCCTCTATTACTACAATACAAAAATTTACCATCAGGCGAAATATGAATATCAGCACTACCCATATAACCAGTAAATCCTTGTGGTGCAGCACTAATATTTTGAATATTTGTTAATCTTCCATCGTTGTATTTATAGGCAGTTACTACGCCACTTAATTCTTGCATTAAGTATGCAAACTTATTGTTGGGTGCAATGATAATATGTCGTGGTCCTGCACCAGGTATAGCCGTAGCAAAAGGTTGTGGGGCAGGTGTAAGTGTACCATTTTTTTTATTAAAACGATAAATCATTACTTTATCAATACCTAAATCTGGTACCAATAAATATTTACCATCTTTTGAAAAATAGGTGCAATGTACATGTGGTTTATCTTGGCGTTGTGCATTTACACTACTCCCAAAATGTTGGGTAACAGTAGCTTTACCTAACATTCCATTTGCATCAACAGGCATAACAGAAATACTACCACCTGTATAATTGCCAGCCGTAACCCATTTACCAGTTTTATCAACCGCTACATAGCATGGGTGATCACTACCAGTAAGTTGTTTGCTTAGTAATTGTAAAGTGCCATTTGTTTTATTGAATTGATATGCGGCTACACTGCCTCCTACATTATTGTTATTACCTTCTTCGTAAACTGCATACACTTTTTTTTGATCATTACTTATGGATAGATACGATGGGTTGGGAGAAGCAATGCTGCTTACTTTTTTAAAATCAGCCGTTTTGCTATCAAATTCATACACATAAATACCTTCACTTTTACCAGAAGTATAGGTGCCTATTATCAAGAAATTTTTTTGTGCTGTAGCAGTGTAACTTATTAATAATAGAAAACAAATTAATTTCATGATTGGCAATTTTTGGCGTTTTGGATGTTTGTTGTAATGCAAATAATAAGTTGGTAAAAAAAATGAAAGTAATAAAAATCAATGGGTTGTAGATATTTTTGTAAAAAAATGAGGTAGTTCTAACTAAATATTGTAATTTTGCCGCTCAAAACTGCGAAATAATATTTGTATTGTTTTGAAATGAAGTCGGGGTAGCTCAGTTGGTTAGAGCATCGGATTCATATCCGCCGCGGCGGACGGCAGTACAAGTCTGCTAGAAATGAAAACTTGGAAAAAATGTCGGGGTAGCTCAGTTGGTTAGAGCAACGGGTTCATATCCGCAGCGGCGGACGGCAGTACAAGTCTGCTAGAAATGATAACTTGGAAAAAATGTCGGGGTAGCTCAGTTGGTTAGAGCAACGGGTTCATATCCGCAGCGGCGGACGGCAGTACAAGTATGCTAGAAATGAAAACTTGGAAAAAATGTCGGGGTAGCTCAGTTGGTTAGAGCATCGGATTCATATCTGCAGCGGCGGACGGCAGTACAAGTATGCTAGAAATGAAAACTTGGAAAAAATGTCGGGGTAGCTCAGTTGGTTAGAGCATCGGATTCATATCCGCAGCGGCGGACGGCAGTACAAGTCTGCTAGAAATGAAAACTTGGAAAAAATGTCGGGGTAGCTCAGTTGGTTAGAGCATCGGATTCATATCCGCCGCGGCGGACGGCAGTACAAGTCTGCTAGAAATGAAAACTTGGAAAAAATGTCGGGGTAGCTCAGTTGGTTAGAGCATCGGATTCATATCCGCCGCGGCGGACGGCAGTACAAGTCTGCTAGAAATGAAAACTTGGAAAAAATGTCGGGGTAGCTCAGTTGGTTAGAGCATCGGATTCATAACCCGAAGGTCGGCAGTTCAAGTCTGCTCCCCGATACAAAGCTCAAACTAAAAAGTTTGAGCTTTTTTATGCAAAAATAATTCGCACCATGTCATTTACAGTTTATGTTTTGTACTCAGTTGCATATAACAAACATTAC
>NZ_JBHSCZ010000001.1:955349-1198129 GCF_042651465.1 Ferruginibacter yonginensis | reverse complement strand
ACATCCAAATTAATAAAGTTGATTAGAGCATTGGATTCATATCCGCCGCGGCGGACGGCAGTTCAAGTCTGCTCCCCGATACAAAGCTCAAACTAAAAAGTTTGAGCTTTTTTATGCAAAAATAATTCGCACCATGTCATTTACAGTTTATGTTTTGTACTCAGTTGCATATAACAAACATTACACAGGTTTTACTTCCAACTTGCAAGAAAGAATGAAATCACATAACGAGTTAGGGCATGATTGGACCAAAAAATATCGTCCATGGCAGTTAATTTATGAACTGAATTTTGATGATAAAGCCGAAGCGATGCAACATGAAAAGTGGTTAAAGTCAGGAGTAGGTCGTGATTTTATTAAAACATTGCAACATCCAAATTAATAAAGTTGATTAGAGCATTGGATTCATATCCGCCGCGGCGGACGGCAGTTCAAGTCTGCTCCCCGATACAAAGCTCAAACTAAAAAGTTTGAGCTTTTTTATGCAAAAATAATTCGTGTTATGTCATTTACAGTTTACATTTTGTACTCAGTTGCATATAACAAACATTACACCGGCTTCACTTCCAACTTGCAAGAAAGAATGAAATCGCATAATGAGTTAGGGCATGATTGGACCAAAAAATATCGCCCATGGCAGTTAATTTATGAACGAAATTTTGAAGATAAAGCCGAAGCGATGCAACATGAAAAGTGGTTAAAGTCAGGCGTAGGTCGTGATTTTATTAAAACATTGCAACATCCAAATTAATAAAGTTGATTAGAGCATTGGATTCATATCCGCCGCGGCGGACGACAGTTTCCTCCAAAGGCGGACTCCCGATACAAAGCTCAAACTTTTTAGTTTGAGCTTTTATAAAAAGTAAAATTTAGTTGAATTTAAATGCCGCCATTGTAGTTTTTTAATATTTGTTTTAAATCATCTAAAGTATTGATTTCAGCAACTTTTTTATCTTTTCGCCAACGGCTCATTCTAGGAAAACGGAGTGCCACACCACTTTTATGTCGCTTACTTTCAGCAATGCCCTCAAAGGCAATTTCAAAAACTAATTTGGGTTGTACAGTACGTACAGGGCCAAATTTTTCAATGGCATGTTTTTTTACAAATTGGTCAACTTCTGCAAACTCTTTATCTGTTAAACCACTATATGCTTTGGTAAATGGTACTAATACATCACCATCTTTTACAGCAAAAGTATAATCAGTATATAAATTGCTACGCCTGCCATGTCCTTTTTGAGCATATATTAAAACGGCATCAATCGTCATGGCATCTATTTTCCATTTCCACCAATCACCTTTTTTTCTTCCTACTAAATAGGGCGAATTTTTTCTTTTGAGCATAATGCCTTCACTACCTATTTCTCTAGCTTTTTCTCTGATTTGTTTTAAATGGGTCCAAGTAGGCGTTACTATTGTAGGTGATAACAAAAGGCTTTGATGTTGAACGGTTGTAATAATTAGTTGTAATAGTTGATGCCTTTCTTCCAAAGTTTTTTCTCTAACATCAACACCATCATATTCCAACACATCATATGCAATAAATGCAACTGGCGCTTCAGTTAATTGTTTTTTAGTAATATTTTTTCTGCCGATTCTTGTTTGTAAAACGGCAAACGGTAAAGGTTTAATAGTATTTGTTACAGAAGTATCAATGCAAATAATTTCACCATCAAGCACCACATTATTGGGGAGTTTATCAATAAACGCATTGTATTCAGGAAACTTATCAGTAACCAACTCTTCGCCACGGCTCCATACAAATAATTCGTTTTGTCGTTTTATAATTTGCCCCCTTATACCATCCCATTTATATTCTGCTTGCCATTCGTTGATATTCCCCAATGCGGTAACGTCATTTTCAACAGCATATGATAAATAAAATGGGTATGGCTTTGAAATATCACCATTACTTGTTTTATCATGCAGTAGATCGTTAAAACTTATTACAGCTGGGTTCCAATTACCTAATAATTTATGTGCTATGGTGGAGGGTGCTATGCTAACTGTATTGGCCAGTGCATTTACCATCATTTTTTGACTAACACCAATTCTAAATCCACCGGTGATCAATTTATTAAAAACATAGATCTCAGTGCTATTTAAATGCTGCCACCAGTGCAGTATAAATAATTTTTTTTCAGTTTCTTCTGCTTTTTGTAAAGCTATAAATTGTTGTAAAAACCATGATAGTGATTCACTTTTTGTTATTTGTGTTGACGCTTTATCGGCTAATAACAACGTAATGGTTTCTGCTAAATCACCCACTGTATGGTAACATTCGCTAAACAACCAAGAAGGTGTATGCGTTAGCTCCATACACCATTGTTGTAATAAGGTGCTGTTAACAATACGTTTTGGCCTGCGACCACTAAATATGGCAATTACCCAAACTTTATCATCATCAGGGGCTGTTATAAAATAATGTTGTAACGCTTTGAGTTTATCATTGGTTTTGGTGTTGGTACCTAATACATACACTAGTTCTGCGAATGATTTCATAAAATAATGTATTAGTTGGTGATAGATGATAAGTTATCTTCATTGGTTGTTTCATCACCATATTGTGTAACAACCTCTTGAGCGGCTATACCATTTTCATTAAGGTAACGGCTAAAGGCAGCTTTAAAACCATGTGTAGTGAATACTTGTTGAGCTCCTGTTGCTTTTACAGCGGTAAGTAAACCATCCCAATCTGCATGATCACTTAGTACAAAGCCTGCATCTACATTGTTACGCCTTTCATTGCCTCGTACCTGCATCCAACCGCTACATACGCCTACATTGTAGGGTTGAAAACGTTTCATCCAACTAGTACCATCAGCACTTTGTGGCGCAATGATGATATTACCCATAAAATCGTTTTTTGATGTTTGACCATCGATTTTATGTATGGTAGGGAAATGCCACCCATTGTTGTTGAGCATTTGGTGTACATTGGTAATAGCGCCATGGCCGTAAATAGGGATGTTGGTACTGGCTAGTGGTTGTAAAATACGTTGTGCCTTGCCAAGACTATAAGCAAGTATGATACTGGTTTTTTGTTGCTGATGGTTGTTGGTAACCCATGTGATGATATCGTTATACACTTTGGCTTGTGGTTGCCATTTGTATATGGGCAAACCAAAAGTACATTCTGTAATAAATGTATGGCATTTTATTGGTTCAAATGCGGTGCTAATACCATCATCTTCTAACTTATAATCGCCGCTAAAAACCCAAACTTCACCATTATATTCCAAGCGTACCTGCGATGAACCTATAATGTGGCCAGCAGGGTGTAATGAAACTTTTACACCATTGATTGTTATGACTTCGCCCCACTGCACACTTTGATAGTGGTGGTCACCCAAACGTAATTGTAAAATAGGTGTGGTGAATTGATGGCATAAATAAGATTGAGAACCACCATTTGCATGATCACTATGGGCATGGGTAATAATGGCTTTGTTTACTGGCACCCAAGGATCAATATAAAAATCGCCCTGGCTACAATAGAGCCCTTTGTTGGTAAAGTTGATAAGTGCCATGGCTTTAAAAATTTTTATAAACTTTTTTTAAATGTAGGTAGATAAAACGTTGTTGCTTATTTAAAAAAGAAAATTAATTTAAAAAAATGGTGCATTGTAAAATTCATCTGTTGAAAAATGAACCTTTGCTGAAAGGCAGGTGGATAGCAGCGAATAACCCACAGTATGCCTATAAGGTATACGAGGATTAGCAGCGAATAGCCACAACCAAAGCTGATACAAGCTACAAGGTACATTGCCCCACAAAAAAAAGCAACACTACTTTTGGTAATGTTGCTTTTAAATTTGCTTGTTTAAATATTAACTTAACTCAGTAAAATATTTATGGAAGTAAGGGATGGTTTCAATGCCCTTATAAAAATTAGCGATGTTAAACTTTTCGTTAGGACTGTGTAAATTATCACTATCTAACCCGAAGCCCATGAATACGATTTTGATACCCAACTCTTGCTCAAACAACGCACAAATAGGAATACTACCGCCACCACGTACAGGTATTGGTGCAACCCCAAAGGTTGTTTCCATTGCTTTTGATGCCGCTTGGTAGGCTTTGCTATCAATAGGTGTCATATATGGCTCACCACCATGGTGTAACGAAGCTTTTACGGTTACGTTAGCAGGTGCAATTTTTTGCAAGTGGTTTATTAATATATCAGTGATTTTATCTGAGCTTTGGTTAGGTACCAACCTTGCAGAAATTTTTGCAAAGGCTTTAGATGGCAATACTGTTTTAGCACCTTCGCCTGTGTAGCCGCCCCAAATACCGTTTAATTCGAGGGTTGGTCTAATACCTGTTCTTTCGTTGGTAGTATAACCTTTTTCGCCCCAAATTTCTTTGATACCCAAATCAGTTTTAAACTCATTTTCATCAAATGGTGCTTTTGCCATTAATGCTCTTTCTTCAGCAGTAGCAACTACCACATCATCATAAAAACCGGGGATGGTAATATGATTATTTTCATCGTGTAATGATGCTATCATTTTTGCTAAAATGGTTATTGGGTTTGCTACAGCACCACCATACACACCACTATGTAAATCCCTATTAGGGCCAGTAACTTCAACCTCAATATAGCTTAAACCACGTACGCCAATATCGATACTTGGTGTATCTAAACTGATCATAGCACTATCACTAATTAAAACACAATCAGCTTTTAAAAGTTCTTTATGTGTCGATACAAATTTACCTAAGTTAGGAGAGCCAATTTCTTCTTCACCCTCAATGCAAAACTTAATATTGTTTTCGAGGGTATTGGTTTTTACCAATGTTTCAAGCACTTTTATGTGCATGTACATTTGGCCTTTATCATCGCAACTACCTCTTGCAAAAACTTTACCATCAACAATGGTAGGTTCAAAAGGTGGGCTGTTCCATAAATCTAAAGGTTCAGCAGGTTGTACATCATAATGACCATACACTAAAACGGTTGGTTTAGTGGGGTCGATAATTTTTTCACCGTATACAATAGGGTGACCATCAGTTGGGTAAATATCTACCTTGTCTGCACCAGCTTCTAACAGTCTTGCTTTTACAGCTTCTGCACAAGTGATCATATCATTTTTGTGTTCGCTTTTGGCGCTTACACTTGGTATACGAAGCAGATCGAGCATTTCATTTAAAAAGCGTTCTTTGTTACTTTCTTGATATTCTTTCCAAGCATTCATTAGTAAAAGGTTTTGTTGTTATAATTCGGCTACGAAAGTAGCTTTTATTTGAGCATATTGTTTGTGTAGATGGAAATACTTTTTATGAAAATTTTATACTTTTTACACAATAAAAAAAGCGATGTGCAGTTATATTTGCACCATAACTGCAACGCAGTTCATCAGCCTTTGTTCAGCTTCTTTCTTGTTTATAGATGGTTGCTTTGCAAAGGCTGAGTCTATTTAAGGCTACACCGTTTCGAAACGACTGGCTACATAGTTCCAATTCACAACGTTCCACCAATTTTCAATATAATCAGCTCTTTTGTTTTGGTATTTAAGGTAGTAGGCATGTTCCCAAACATCTAACCCAAGTAATGGAAACCCTTTGATATCGCTTACGCTCATCAGTGGATTATCTTGATTTGGTGTGCTGCCAATTTTTAATACCTTGTTAGCATCAACATATAACCAAGCCCAGCCGCTGCCAAACCTTGTTTTACCAGCATCACCAAATTGTGTTTTAAAAGCCGCAAATGAACCAAATGTTTTTTCAATGGCAGTCAATAATTTGCCAGTTGGTTGGTTATTATTGGTTTTAGGTTGCATGCTTTTCCAAAACATTTCGTGGTTGTAATGGCCACCTGCATTGTTACGCATTTTTACTGAATATTTATTGATGTTGTTTAGTACAGTTTCAAGTGGTTGTGTAGCATCAACTCCTTCAGCTTGTGCAGCTTCTTTTAAAGCTTTGCTATATGCTGCTGCATGTTTGCTGTAATGTATTTCCATTGTAGCGGCATCAATTACATTTTCTAATGCGTTGTAGGCATACGGTAATGGTGATTGATCAAAACCAGTAGTTACCATAGTTTTGCTGGTTAGTTTATTTTGGGGGCTACATGCTGCTAGTAAACTACTGGCAGTGCCGGAGCTAATAGCTACTAATGCGGCACCTTTTGCTGCGTTTTTTATGAAAGAGCGCCTGCTGTTTTTTGGTTGCATACGTTATATTTTTGATGGTGAAATAGCTTTACTTTTTTTGAATAAACCAGCAATTTTTTTACCAGCTTTTGTGTACAGCTCTTTATTGAATAATTGAGAGTCGTGCATGGCTTTATATGTAAAAAATATACCTACCGGCGTAAGCACAATAACAGCCAACCACATACCCCAAAAAGGTGGTAATAATTCGCTTTTTACAAATTTTTCGCCAAACATGTTAAGTAAATGAAATAGCAAAAAGAAAACAATGGCTACTACCAAAGGCATACCTAGCCCACCTTTGCGTATTATGGAACCCAATGGAGCCCCAATAAAAAAGAGTACCATACATGCTAAAGAGAAAGAAAATTTACGTTGCCACTCTAATTTGTGGTTCATAATTTCAACTCTTTTTTTAGCGTTTTCAATATTGGTAAAGTAAATGGTATTTTTTAATTCGGCTGCTTTTGAAAATGCTCTTTCATGTAAAATATCAACAACACTATCTGGGAAAATTTTATCATTAACTGAGGTGTTTATGCTACCAACTTGTGCCCATTTTTTTGAAGTGTCATTTAAGTAAGGAGTGGTAAGTTGTACATTTTTAAAGAGCGATACTTCAACACTGTCTTTAAATTTTTGTAATGAATCAATATTTTTATCGAGCTGTACAGCACTCAACATTTTAAAATTATTTTTTAGTTCTTTATCATCACTTGCTTTTTGGTTAAAAGAACTGAGGTCGAATAATTTTTTAAAGGTTTTAAATTTTAAACGTACATACTCTGTTGCGGTATCTCTAAACTCACCTTTTTCTTGGTAACGATTACCATCTTGTAAATAAAATTGTAGGTAATTGTTATCTGCCGAAACATCCATTTTACCTGCTTTTGCAACGATGGTGTTTTCTTGTAAGGCATTATTTTGTTCGTAAATAAGCACATCTTCTATATCTTTTCCATCTTCATTTTTTTTGCCCACTTTTATGGCATAACGTTCAATATCGGTATAAAATACTCCTTGCTTCATATTAAGTGCAGGTTTTTTTACCAATATATCTTTATACAGAGTAACAAATTTTAATTGTGAGTAGGGTATTACATAGTTGGCAAATAAAAACGTAATAATGCACAGCCCTACAGTAACCCAAATGAGTGGACGCATAAAGCGTAACAATGAAATACCGGATGATTTTATGGCCACCAATTCAAAACTTTCGCCGAGGTTACCAAACGTCATGATAGATGAAATAAGAATCGCAATTGGCATAGCTAATGATGAAAGCGTAGCACTTGCATACCATACAAATTTTAATATTGTGAGTAAGGGTAAGCCTTTGCCCACCAAATCATCAATATACTTCCACAAGGTTTGCATCATCAACACAAAAAATGCAATAAAAAAAGTAACAATGAATGGCCCGAAAAAAGATTTGAGAATAAGCTTATCTAATTTTTTTATCATCAGCAAAACTATGATGCGTTAATTTTAATAAATATACCTTCAACATGCACAACACAAAAGTAATGCTTTCTAGTGGCGAACTAGCTTTGGCGGCTGATAAGAATGTGATTTTAACGAAAAGAAAAGTTATACAAACTGTGGAGCATTTGTTTGCAGAACAAATACCTACTATACAATTGCTTTTTGCACCTGTTTTTGCTGATTTTGAGCCGTTATTATCGGCTACACCCAAAATATTTAAAGGTGAAAATTATGAGGGTTTCCCTTATGTAATGCTCGATTACCCGGCACATTTTTCAAAAAACAATGTAGCTGCTGTACGTACCATGTTCTGGTGGGGGCATGCTTTTAGCATTACCCTCCATTTAAAAGGAGATTATAAAATAGCTTTTGAACAAAATCTTATTAAAAATAAATTGTTGGGGCAAAATAACGTATGGGTTTGTATAAATGAAAAAGAGTGGGAGCATCATTTTGAGCCAACAAATTATATAATTGCATCAACAATAAATGCCACACAAAAGGTGGCATTACAACATCAAAAATTTTTAAAAATAGCGGTTCAATTTCCTATAAGCACCAATAAAAATATTTCACAACTTTTGGAGGAGGCTTACCAACAAATGGCAGAACTTTTAAAACCTTAGCTACCAATTCTGTGAAACAAGTCTTTTACTTGGTACTCCCAAAGTTGACTTTGGTCTTTAATATCTTTTTTATCTGCAAAGTCTGCAATTACTAATATCGTTTGGTTGGTAACTTCAGATTTTTCAATTCTAAATTCAAAATACTCATCTTTAGGGGCATGTAGCCAATGGTAGCGTATAAATTTATTTTCTTCTTTATCAATTACCTCTGCTTTTTCATCAGTGCCATTCCAACCGAAAGTGTAAATGCCATCTCTATCGTCCACCTTATCTGCAAACCACTCTTGCAACCCCGATGCGCTACTTAAAAATTCGTACAAAATTACTGGAGAGCAACGTACTGGGTATTCTAACGTATATAAAACTTTTTTACTCATTCTGTTGTGTGTTATTACTAATAGTTATATGCAAGTATAGATAAAAAAATAACGTGAAATTTATTTTAATATTTTTTTTTATTATGGGCATTTAAAATTCCCAATTAAGTAACTTACCGTTTTTAGGTAAAACAATACAATATCAATGCAAAACGAATGGATTTTTTATCCGAAATTTGCACAAATTATAAAAAACGATTTTTAATGGCAATCGAAATTAAAGTTCCTACCGTTGGTGAAAGTATAAGCGAAGTAACGCTAGTAAAATGGCTGAAGAAAGATGGTGAATATGCAGAGAGAGATGAAGTTATTGCTGAACTAGAAAGTGAAAAAGCTACTTTTGAAATTAATGCTGAACAAGCTGGTGCCGTAAAACAAATTGCTAAAGAAGGTGATACATTGGCTATTGGCGATGTTGTTTGCAGTATTGATACTGATGCTCCAAAACCTGCTGCTGCAGCGCCTACTGCAAAGCCTGCTGAAGCCGCTGCACCTGTTGCAAAAGTTGCTACTGAGCCTGCAGCAGCGCCTGCAAATGTTGATGTAAAAGCAACACCAGTTGCAGCAGCGATTATTGCTGATAAAAAAATTGACAGTAAAAAAATTGTAGCTTCTGGCGAAAATGGTAAAATATTTAAGCAAGATGTGTTGGATGCTTTAAATAACCCTGGTCGTAACCCAGCTGCTGAAATGTTTAGCAGAAATGATCGTCCTGAAAAATTAAGTAACCTCCGTAAAACAATTAGTCGCCGTTTAGTGGAAGCAAAAAACTCCACCGCAATGTTAACTACTTTTAATGAAGTGGATATGACTGCTATTATGGAGGTAAGAAAAAAATACAAGGATAAGTTTAAAGAAACACACAGCGTAAACCTTGGTTTTATGAGCTTTTTCACAAAAGCTTGTTGCTATGCGTTACAAAAATATCCTGCCGTTAATGCTTATTTAGATGGTGAAAATATCATCTACCATGATTATTGCGATATTTCAATTGCCGTGAGTGCACCCAAAGGTTTGGTAGTACCTGTAATACGCAATGCTGAAAGCCTTAGCATGGCTGGTGTTGAAGCGGCTGTAGTTGATTTAGCTACAAAAGCTAAAAATAATAAGTTAACAATTGAAGAAATGACGGGTGGAACCTTCACCATCACCAATGGCGGTATTTTTGGTTCAATGATGAGCACACCTATTATTAATATTCCACAGAGTGCTATTTTGGGTATGCACAACATTGTTGAACGCCCCATGGCTATTAACGGACAGGTAGTAATTAGACCTATGATGTATGTTGCATTGAGCTACGATCATAGAATAATTGATGGAAGAGAATCTGTAGGCTTTTTAGTGACTGTAAAGCAATTATTAGAAAACCCATCATTGCTGTTATTTGGTAAAGACCCTGTAGATGCTTTATTAGAATTATAATTTTTGTTTGAAAATATATAAAGAGGCTGTTTCAATTTTTTGAAATAGCCTCTTTTTTTAAAATCATTTTTAATAAAATGACGATAAGGAAAATTGAAGTAAATGACAATGCCGCTGTTGCCGCTATCGTTCGTAATGTGTTGATGGAATTAGGTGCACCAAAAATAGGTACGGCTTATGCTGACCCTTATTTAGATCATCTTTTTGAAGTATACCAACAACCAAACTCCGTTTATTTTGTGGTAGTACATGAAGGTGAAGTAATTGGTGGCGCAGGTATTGGCCCATTAATTAATGAACCTGCTAATTATTGTGAATTACAAAAAATGTATTTTATGCCAGCTGCTCGAGGCTTAGGTATTGGCCAGCAATTGATGCAGCAATGTTTAACTGCTGCCAAACAATTTGGTTATGAATTTTGTTATTTAGAAACCATGCCATATATGGAAGCTGCACAAAAACTCTACAAAAAAGTGGGGTTTAAAGTTATTGACGCACCTTTGGGAAACACAGGGCATACATCTTGTCCGGTTTGGATGTTAAAATCATTGGTTTAGTACTTTCATTTTTAAAATTATTGATTTGAGTTTTTATTTTGCCCATATTAAAGCTGCTGCAGAAGTTATAAAACATTTAAAACATGGCATGCCTTTGGCGTTACAACTGCAACATTTTTTTGCTAAGAACAAAAAATATGGTTCAAAAGATAGAAAATCAATAGCTACTATTTGTTACCAATATTTTCGAGTAGGCAAAGCTTTTAAATCAACTCCTATTGAAGAAAAAATAGTTTTGGCTAATTATTTATGTAGTAGTTCACCCAACCAATTACTAGCTAGTCAAGCACCGGCACTCAACGAAACAGTACAACTTGATGTTGCAGCAAAATGCCAACAATTAGGAATTGCACTAACTGATATTTTTGCATTTAATGAAATGTTAGGAGCTGGTATTGACTCATTTTTATTTGCTGCATCATTGTTACAGCAACCTGCATTTTTTATAAGAGTAAGGCCACAATGGCACGAAAATGTTACCAATAAATTGAAAGCAAATGCAATAGCATTTAATCAGGTAAATGATGATGCTATTGAATTGCCACAGGGTACTAAAATTGAGCCATTACTATCGCTTAATAAAGAGGCAGTGGTGCAAGATTTGAGTTCGCAACAGGTATTTAATTATTTGAAACAACATCCTTTAGCATCATCAACTCATTTATTACAGATATGGGATTGTTGTGCTGCAAGTGGCGGTAAATCAATATTAATGGCAGATGTTTTACAAAGGCCGTTTCACTTACTAGCTACAGATGTTCGAGCTTCAATATTAAATAATTTAAAACAACGATTTAAAGAAGCTGGTTTAAAAAATTACGAAACCAAAGTAATAGATGCTACTGTAAATACAAGTATGTTGGCTGATAGAAAATTCGATATCATTATTTGTGATACTCCTTGCAGTGGTAGTGGTACATGGAGCCGTACACCAGAGCAAATGCATTTTTTTGAGAACTCAACATTGCAAAAATTTACGGCATTACAATTAAAAATAGCATCACAAGCCATACAGCACTTGCAAAAAGGTGGCCTGTTTTTTTACATAACCTGCTCCGTATTTGCCCAAGAAAATGAAAATATTGTAACCGAATTAAAACAAAAATTCCATTTACAATTACTGCAAATGGAATATATAAAAGGTTATCAAAAGCAAGCTGATAGCATGTTTGTTGCGGTGTTTACTGTTTAAATATGCTTTCTGTTTTTACTTTTTTATCATCAGCATAAATAGTTATGTAATAAATACCGCTAGCCATTGCTTGCATATTAATGGTTTTTATTTGTGTGCCTGCTGCTTGTTTATAATTGGTTTGATATACTTGTTGGCCGGCTGCATTGGTAACTACAATATTGATATTGCTTGTTTGTGACCTACTTATAACCACATTAGCATTGTTTTTTACTGGGTTAGGGTTAATGCTAATTTTATTTTCAGGGTTTGCACAACTATTTGGTATGGCAACATTGAGAGAATCTAAATAATAACTGGTATCAGTAGCTATTTCTATTTTAATTCTGTAGCTGTTATTTGCACCGGCAGTATTCATTAAATCATCAGTGAAAGTAATGTTTTTATTGCTGAAATTTCCTGTGCCTAAAATTGTTTTAAAGGTTGTGTAATTGGTTTGAGTAGCTGATTTTTTTTCAACAATAATATTCATAGTGGCATCGTACTTAGTATTTAAAGTGAACGATGCAGTACAGTTTGAAATAGCAACTTGTTGTGTATATGATTTTTTTTGTAGTACAACGAAAGCCTTTTTCATATCTGGTATGCCGTAACCTGTTCTATCATTTGGTGTAGCCACTCTATTGCTGGCTTTTTGTATTGCATCAATAATCGTCATGTTATTAAACTCAGGAAAAGCCTGCCATAAACAAGTGGTTAAGCCTGCCAAATTTGGCGTAGCAAATGAAGTACCATTTGAATATACAGGTGCACCTGTTGAGGGGCTAGCAACAATAGCATTTCGCCCTACAGCAGCTACATTAGGTTTTATTCTACCATCAGCCGATGGTCCGTAACTACTAAAAGCAGCAGCAACACCCAATGTATCAACAGCACCAACAGTTAAAACGCTATCAGCATCAGCAGGGGCAGCAATATAACGCCAAGGTGATTGGCCTTCATTGCCAGCTGCAATTACAGGGAGCATCCCTTTTTTAGCAGCAATATCCGCAGCAATGGTACTTAATGCTGTTTTGCCATCCATATTGGCATATGTATAGTTTTGCGATGCAAAATCAAAAGTGGTATATCCTAATGAAACTGTACACACATCAATACCTAAACTATCGGCTCTTTCAAAACCGGCAGCCATATTGTGTTCTTCTATTTTAGTTTCAGTAGCAACATCTTCTGTACGAAATAATGCAAAAGCAGCTTTTGGGGCTGTACCAACAAATAAGCCAGGGTTATTTGCAGCAATGGTACTAAAGCAGTTCATACCATGAGCATCATCTTCATCAACACTAGCATTGTTGGCAACAAAATCCCAAGTGTTAATAATTTGGTTGTTGGCTCTTACACTATCAAAAGTTGGGAGGGTTTGGTAATGAAAAAAACCGCCATCTAAAACAGCTATTTGCATAGTTTCACCTCTAAAACCGTGGTTGTGTAAAAAAGCACCTTGGTGAATTTGTACTTGTCCGTTTGACCTGCCATAGTTATAAACATTAGCTGTGGTTTCGCCTATAAATGAATTTGTATTTTCGAATGCTGTATTGGTGTCTAAAGTGCCTAAATTTTTGTTTACAGGCGTAGGTATTTCCGCAGTAAATGAGGCAATACCTACAACGCTTACCACAAATGGCAAGTTGTTGATTTTAGCTAATGCAGTAGCATCTGATGTTTTAATAGCTACTTCATTTAACCATTTTGAGGTGTTTAAAATAGTTACAGCACCGGCTAAACGAACACTATCAACATAACGTGGCGTAACGGGTAAATCTAAACTATCAATGCCGATGTTATACCTTGTTCTACGTTGTAAAGCACGAGTACTAAGGTATTGCGATGGATTGTTCAAAGAAAAAGGGTTACTACCCTTATCTTTAAATTTTATTAAATACCTTGTTTGTTGTGCATAACTATGATTTACCAAAGCACCTAACAACAACATCAAAACCATAACTTTTTTCATATACATTGATATTTACATGTAAAACATTTTCACTCCCCACATTAAATACGAAATACCTTTTACTTAGTATTGTAAGCCCATTTCAAATAAGTGGCTCCCCAAGTAAACCCTCCACCAAACGCTGCTAAAATAATGTTATCACCTTTGTTGAGGCGATTTTCCCATTCCCATAAACATAAGGGAATAGTGGCTGCTGTAGTATTGCCGTATTTTTGAATATTGATCATTACTTTTTCTTTACTCAAGCCCATTCTGTTGGCAGTAGCATCAATAATTCTTAAGTTAGCTTGGTGCGGTACTAGCCAAGCAATATCGTCACCGGTTAATTTATTTCTTTCCATTAACTCATAACTCACATCAGCCATACCTTTAACTGCAAATTTAAAAACGGTTTGTCCCTCTTGGTATATATAATGCTCTTTGGCCATTACTGTTTCAACGCTTGATGGTTTTACGGAGCCTCCTGCTTTCATGTGTAAAAAGTTGCGGCCACTTCCATCTGATTTTAAAATACTATCTACCAAGCCTAAACCTTCCATATTTGGTTCAAGTAACACCGCAGCGGCACCATCACCAAAAATAACACAAGTGGTACGGTCGGTATAATCAACAATACTGCTCATTTTATCAGACCCAACAATAATAATTTTTTTATAACGGCCACTTTCAATAAAAGCGGCACCAGTACTTAATGCAAATAAGAAACCAGAACAAGCAGCCTCTAAATCAAACCCAAAAGCATTGGTTAAACCCACTTTATCTGCAATAATATTAGCAGTTGCAGGAAACAACATATCTGGCGTAACGGTTGCACAAATAACACACTCCACATCTAAAGGGTTGGTGCCTGTTTTTTCTAATAAATTTTTTACCGCTTCAGCGCCCATATCGCTTGAGCCTAAACCTTCTCCCTTTAAAATTCTGCGTTCATCAATACCTGTTCTTGATTTAATCCATTCATCGTTGGTTTCAACCATTGTTTCAAGTATTTTGTTGGTAAGTTTATACTCAGGTACGTAGCCGCCTACCCCTGTAATTGCCGCAGTAATTTTTTGCATTCGAAAATAATTTTTATTTAAAATGTGTGATTATTGAATTGTAAATATAAATCAATTGTGCTTCATGTAAAATTTAGGTAAGCTGAACTAAAAAAAACCTTATTTTCGCTAACTGACGCATTTGTAAACTTATGTACGCATACCTCAAAGGAAAATTTAGTTTTAAGAGCGCCTCTCAAGTGTATGTTGATGTACATGGTGTGGGGTACGAGGTTAACATCACCCTTAATACCTATACTGCTATTGAAGGTTTAGATGATGGTATGTTGTACACATATTTACAAATTAAAGAAGATGCTCATACGTTGTATGGCTTTTTTGATAAAGAAGAGAAAGACATGTTTGTGTTATTGATAAGCGTTTCTGGCGTAGGTGCAGCAACAGCTCGAATGATGTTGTCATCATTAAGGCCAGATGAAGTGACTAACGCCATCACTTCTAATAACGTAAAGCTAATTGAAAGTGTAAAAGGCATCGGAAAAAAAACTGCAGAACGGTTGGTTTTAGAGCTGAGAGATAAAGTTGGTAACAAATCAACAACAAGCAGCCAAACTTGGGAAAAAGGTGTCTTTAGTATTGAAAAAGATGCCGTGAACGCCTTAGTTGCTTTAGGTATTGCACCTAAACAAGCTGAAGCGGCCGTTAAAAAAATTATAACCGCAGAACCAACCATAACTAAATTGGAACACCTGATAAAACAAGCCCTAAAAGCAATTTGAGACTAGATTTACTTTAACTTATTATCTTAATGCTGCTTATAAGAAAATTATTTTTCACACTGCTCGTTTGTGCAACAGTACCGGCGTTACTTGGTATGTCTACCAACAACGGTAACAAGGAGCCTTTACGTACATATAAACATAGTGTAAGAGACACACCACCACCTACATTACCTTATCCAATAAAAGATAGTAGGGGCGATGCTGTTTCATCTACCAACCGAGGTACTTACTATTTACCCAACCCAAGCAATGTAAAAGATTCGGTGGTGTACAATGCCATTAACCGAACTTATTCAGTATATGAGAAAGTAGGCGATAAATATTATCGTACGCCTACCACATATACTTTTGAAGAATTTTGGGCCATCAGAAACAGGCAAGCTGAACAAGCCTATTTTCAACGCAGGGCAAATACTACCAACTTATTAAACAGGGGAAAATTATTAAAGCCAAAATTAAAATTAACCGATAACCTGTTTAATAGGTTATTTGGTAACGGAAAAATTGATATTACGCCACAAGGTAATGTAGATATTACCGCTGGTTATCAAGGTCAGTTAATTGATAACCCAACATTACCAGAAAGAGCAAGAAGAAGTGGTGGATTAGATTTTAATTTGAATGCCCAATTAAATGTAAACGCTAGCATTGGTGATAAATTAAAGTTCCCCATCAACTACAACACATTAGCCAATTTTAACCTCGATAATCAATTAAAGTTAGACTATGTTGGTAGTGATGATGATATTGTAAAACGTTTTGAAGCAGGTACGGTTAGTTTTGCATCGAAAGGCACATTAATACCGGGTGCCCAACAATTATTTGGTATAAAAACACAATTGCAGTTTGGTAAATTGTATGTTACCACTATTTTAGCGAATCAAAAATCGCAACGCCAAAATGTAAATTTACAAGGCGGTTCTGCCGCACAAACGTTTGAATTTAAGGCAGATGAATATGAAGAAAATAGGCACTTTTTATTAGCCCAATATTTTAAAGATAATTACAACAGCGTAATGAGTACCGCACCAGCTATTAATAGCCAAGTGCAAGTATTAAAATTACAAGTTTGGGTTACCAACCGTAATGGTACAACAACTGAAACCAGAGATGTAGTGGGCTTAATGGATTTGGCAGAACGCAACCCTTTTTTACAGCCGCCTACCATAAATGTGTTGAACAATCAACCCATACCTACTAACCAAACGAACGATTTATTAATTAAAATACGTAACCTGCCCGATGCTCGTAACCCTGCAACTATTTACAGTAATTTATTATCGCTAGGGTTGAGTCCGGTACAAGATTTTGAAAAAACTTTTGCAAGAAAACTAGATAGCAACTCCTACACATTCAATCGCCAGTTGGGTACCCTATCATTAAGTTCACCATTGCAAACCGATGAAGTGTTGGGCGTTGCATTTCAATATTCTTTTAACGGAAAAATTTACCAAGTAGGTGAGTTTTCTGAAGATGTACCACCAGATAGTACCACTGCTACACAAAAAGTATTGTTTTTAAAATTATTAAAAGCTACCAGTCAACGTGTAACATTGCCTATTTGGCGTTTGATGATGAAAAACGTTTACTCGGTTGGTTATGGTGTATTAACCCCACAAGATTTTAAGTTAGATGTATTATACGAACAACCAGGTTTAGGTGCCAAACGTTATTTGCCTTATGGCGATAAAAACCAAGGTGCACCTATCATTTCATTAATTAATTTAGATAGGCTCAATAGCCAGAACGATCCGCAGCCAGATGGTGTATTTGATTTTATTGAAAACTTTACCGTTAACTCACAATACAGTAGGGTTATTTTCCCTGTGTTAGAGCCATTTGGTAGAGATATTGCACCACAAATTTATAACACAGTACCCACCACTGCTGGTGACACTTTGTTTTATGCATTGTACGATTCTATTAAAGCGGTTGCACAACAATACCCTAACCTCAACAGGTTTTTATTAAAAGGCTCCGCAAAAACATCAGGTTCATCTGATATTAGTATTGGTTATAATATTCCTAAAGGTTCTGTATCAGTAACTGCTGGTGGTAGGGTGTTGCAAGAAGGTATTGATTATGATATTAACTACGATTTAGGTACCATTAAAATCATCAATCCAGCTATTTTAAATTCAGGCTTACCAGTACAAGTTAATTTTGAAAACAATGCGTCATTTGGTTTACAACAACGTTCTTACTTAGGGCTCAGGTTAGATTATTTGGCAAAGAGTACTGCAAAAGAGCAGTTATCATTTGGTGGAACCATTGTACGCCTTAGTGAACGACCGTTTTTTACCAAAGTAAATATTGGTGAAGATCCTATACGTAATGCTATGTACGGTTTGGATATAAACTATAAAAAAGATTTACCTCGTTTAACCAAGTTATTAGATAAGCTGCCGTTTTACTCAACCAAAGCACCATCAACGGTTAATGCATATGCTGAAGCGGCTATGTTGAAACCAGGGCATGCACCGCAAATTGGTAGGGGCGAAAATGGCGTAGTGTATATTGATGATTTTGAAGGCAGTAAATCAGGTATTGATTTACGTTTTCCTGCAATTGCTTGGGGTTTAGCATCAACCCCTATTGGTGCAACACCTCGTAACAGCAATACATTACTATTCCCTGAAGCAACGTTGAGTAACAACCTTGATTATGGAAAAAATAGGGCAAAAATTGCTTGGTATCAAATTGAGCCAATATTACAACAATTTAGGGCCAACAATAACCCTATTACAGATGCTAATTTGTTGAGCGACCCTAGGGTGCGTCAAGTATATCAAAAAGAAATTTTTCCTCAACGAACAACCGGTTTTGGTGAAAATATTTTGCAAACTTTTGATTTAGCTTACTATCCAAGAGAAAGAGGTCCATATAACTTCGACAATGCTATCGGGTCAGTAAATGCACAAGGTAATTTATTGCAACCTAACAAACGTTGGGGTGGTTTACAGCGTAATATTGATCAAACCGATTTTGAAACGGCTAATATTGAATTTATTGAAGCTTGGATTCAAGATCCGTTTATTAATAATCCAACAGCAGCTGGTGGTAAATTGTATTTTAACCTTGGTAATATTTCTGAAGATGTGTTGAAAG
Organism: Ferruginibacter yonginensis; assembly: GCF_042651465.1. Taxonomy (NCBI): domain Bacteria; kingdom Pseudomonadati; phylum Bacteroidota; class Chitinophagia; order Chitinophagales; family Chitinophagaceae; genus Ferruginibacter; species Ferruginibacter yonginensis. The sequence continues at coordinate 1,179,464 of NZ_JBHSCZ010000001.1, read as the reverse complement.
ATGGTCGTCGTTTTTATGAAAACGGTTTACCTACGCCAAACGCACCAGCACCCATAGATACCACGGTTTGGGGCAACGTACCACGTAACCCCATACAAGTTACCAACGCTTTTAGCAACAACCCTGACGATCGTAAATTTCAAGATATTGGTTTAGATGGTATGAGCGATACGGCTGAGGTAAGAAAAAGACAGGCTTACCTGAATACAATTGCAGCTAATTTTGGTATCAATTCAGCAGCTTATCAAAATGCATTATTAGATCCATCGAGTGATGATTACAAACATTACCGTAATGCATCATTCACAGGTACTGATGGTATTTTAGCTCGTTACAAAAATTATAATTCACCTGAAGGTAATTCACCAATTGATAATGGTGGGCAGTTTACATCTGCCGCAACTTTATACCCCGATGCTGAAGATTTTAATAGAGATAATACCCTCAACGAAACAGAAGAATATTATCAATACATATTTGATTTAAAACCATCAACTGCACCCGAAATGCAGATTGGTCAAAATTATATTGTTGATAAAAAAGTAGTGGCGGTTAATTTACCTAACGGTACTACACGTAATGAAACATTCTATCAAATTCGTATTCCTATCAATAGTTACGACAAAAAAATTGGTAACATTCAAGATTTTAAATCAATCAGATTTATTAGAATGTACATGACTGATTTTGCTGATACAGCTGTGGTACGTTTTGCTCAATTGCAATTGGCTCGTAATATTTGGCGTAGGTATAAATTTGAAATTGACACATTGGGTCAATCAAACCCTGCAACACCAACGGCTTTTAACGTTGGCTCAGTAAACATTGAAGAGAACGATACCAAATTGCCGTTTCCATATAGAACGCCAAAAGATATTCAGCGCCAACAAACCCTCAGTAATAATGGTGTAAACTTATTACAAAACGAACAAGCTATGACGATTCAGTTTTGTGATTTAAGAAGAAATGACTCTAAAGGCGTTTTTCAAACTTTTGCCAATAGAGATTTACGGCAATACAAAAAACTATCTATGTATATTCACTCAGAGCAGGCACGTAATGCTACGGTGAGTTTGAGAGATAAAGATTTAACTGCCATTGTGCGTATTGGTACCGACTTTATTAACAACTATTATGAAATTCGTATTCCTTTAAGTCAAACACCAGCAAGTGCTGCTAGCCTAAATGCCAATTCAGATGCCTACAATGATTCACTTTGGTTAAAACGAAATAGTTTGGACTTAGATTTAACGGTACTAACTAAATTAAAACAATCACGTAACTCTTCAAGTACGCCGCTTAATCAAATATTTAGAAGACTTCAAAGTAACGGACAAACGTATGGGGTTTTAGGTAATCCAAACTTAGGAGAAGTGAAAGGTATTTTAATTGCAGTTGAAAATACCAAAGCATTACCAGTCGCATGTGGTGAAGTTTGGGTAAACGAACTTCGCTTATCATCACTTGATGAAGAAGGCGGCTACGCAGCATTAGCAAGGGTTGATTTTACTTTGGCAGATTTAGGTACATTATCATTATCAGGTAATTTTCATACAAGAGGTTTTGGTACGCTAGAGCAACGTGTTAATGAACGCTATAGAGATAATTTCTTACAATACGATATTTCAACTACGTTGGAGCTTGGTAAGTTGTTGCCGAAAAAAGCCGGTATACAAATTCCTGTGTTTGCTAGTTACTCACAATCTGTAAGTACACCAGAGTACGATCCGCTCGATTTAGATATCAAGTTGAAAGATAAATTGAATGCAGCACCAAGTGCAAAAAAAGATTCAATTCGTAAAACTGCAATAGATTTTAACTCAACAACTACCGTCAACTTTACCAATGTTCGTAAAATAAAAACCAACGACAAAAAGCCAAAAATTTATGATATCTCAAATGTTGATATTAGTTACTCATATATTAAAACAAGTAGCTATAACCCTTTAATTGAGTTTAATGATGTTACAAGGCATAGGGCAGGCTTGGGTTACAACTATAACACACAAACCAAATACATTACACCATTTAAAAACCTATTGCGTAAGAAAAAAACAAGATGGCTCGATTTGGTGAAAGATTTCAACTTTAGTTTAATGCCATCACAAATTAGTTTTAGGGCCGATTTACAACGTCAGTTTGGTGTCATTAAACCAAGAAGTTTTGGTGGCGATAAATACCAAACGCCTGAAACTTATGATAAGTATTTCATATTCCAGAGAGATTATGTTGTGCGTTGGAACCTAACCCGTTCTTTAACATTAGATTATGTAGCCACTAATAACTCAAGGGTTGATGAACCAGCTGGTAGAATTGATACCAAACAAAAAAGAGATTCTTTATTGAATAATTTGTTTAAAGGTGGCCGTAATACTTTGTTTAACCAAACCGTTTCAGCATCTTACACTTTACCAATTTCAAAAATTCCATTGTTAGATTTTGTAACGGCCAATGTTAAATACCAAGCGAATTATCGTTGGATTGGTGCTAGCAGATTAGCCGTTAACTTAGGTAACTTCTTAGAAAACGGTCAACAAAAAGAAGGTACGGTTCAAATGGATTTTAATAAGTTATACCAAAAGTCGAAATTATTACGCCAGTTAGATGCACCATCTAATATTGAAGACCGAAATAAATGGCGCAATAGGTATACAAAAGTGCAAGATAGTGTAGTAACTAAATCAAGTAAAAAAGTGTTACGTACCCGAAAAATTTTAGACAAATCGGCCTTGCCTTATGTAAACACACCACTTAAAATTTTTGGTAAATTATTAACCAGTTTAAAACAAGTGAATGCTACAATTGGCGAAAATGGTAGTACTCGTTTGCCAGGTTATACTGATAGTACAAGGTTTTTCGGACAAAACTTTAGCAGTGCAGCACCAGGCTTTGATTTTATTTTAGGAAAACAAATTGATAGTAACTGGCTCAACAGAAAAGCAGGCGCTGGTTTAATAACTAAAGATTCTAATTTTAATTATTTGTTTCAACAAAACTTTGACCAGTCATTAACCGCAAGTGCAGTTTTTGAACCTGTAAGAGATTTGAATATAACAGTCAACATCAAAAAAACATTTAGTAAAAATTATTCTGAAACATTTAGGTTTATTGATACAACAGGTGGTAACAACAAACAATTTTTACACCTCACTCCATATTCAACAGGTGGGTTTGATGTAAGTTATATCGCATTTAAAACATTGTTTGGCAAGTTTGATCCTAACAGAGTATCACAAACTTTCAAAACTTTTCAAGATAATAGGGTAGTACTTTCACGTAGGTTGGGTAAACAAAACCCTTATACACAACAGCAAGCAAATGCCGGTTTACAGCCTGATGGATATTATTATGGTTATGGCAAATATGCAGTTGATGTATTAATACCATCATTTATTGCAGCATACACCAGTCAAGATCCTGAAAAGGTATCGTTGATTAAACAAACAGATGGTAGAACTAAGTCAAACCCTTTCCGTTCTATCTTGCCAAAACCAAATTGGAACCTTACGTATAATGGTTTATCAAGAGTTAAAGGATTAGATAAAATTTTCAATAGCTTCAGTGTATCGCATGGTTACAATGGCAGCTTAAGTATGAATGGTTTTACATCGGCTTTGTTATATCAAGATGTATCACGTTTTGGTTACCCATCATTTTATGACACGGTTTCAAAAGCGTATATACCTTTCTTTTTAGTGCCTAATGTAAGTATACAAGAACAATTTAGTCCGCTACTAGGTTTTGATATGCAATTCACTAATCAATTTCAAGCAAAGTTTGAATATGCAAAATCACGTACGTTGAGCTTGAGTTTATACGATTACCAATTGAGTGAACAACGCAGTACAGAGTTTAGTATTGGTGCTGGCTATCGTAAAAAAGGTTTGAAATTATTAGGTGGCTTAACCTTGCCTAAGTTTTTAGGAGGTGGTAAAAAATTAGAAAACGAAATTAATTTTAGAATTGATTACAGGGTGAGAGATAATGTTACTGCTAACAGCAGACTCGATCAAGATAATAATTTTGCAACAGGTGGTAGCCGAGAAATTACCATTACACCAACGGTTGATTATTTCTTGAGCAATAGGGTAAACTTAAAGTTTTATTTTGACCAACGTAAAGTAAAACCTTACATATCATCAAGTGCGCCTACTACCAATACAAGGGCAGGTATTCAAGTAAGAATATCATTATCACAATAAAATGATCATCAAACAAATAAAAAAAAGGTCGCTATAATGAGCAACCTTTTTTTATTCAAATTAGCAGGATTTTACAAAAACAATCTTTTAGCTTCAATTAACTTTAGTTGTATAAAATTCGCAAATCATGAATTGCTTTCGCTTGTTCCTACTATTAAATCTTTTATTTATTGCACAACCTTTAATTGCTCAAAAAATTAATAGAAAAGGTATATTAGGTGTGGGGTTTTACACTACTGTGCCTGATAGTTTAGCTGTAGCATTACAATATAAAAATGGTGTAGTTATTAAAAATGTTATTCCTAATACTACTGCCGCTGCTTTAGGTATACAAGCTAATGATATAATTACACAAGTTAATAATACTGTTATTGCACAACCAACAGCATTACCAATAGTTGCAAAAAATTTAAGGGCTGATGAAAACATTGAAGTAACCATCGTTCGTAATAAAGTAAAAAAAATACTTGCAGCCAAAGTATTGCCAAAGCCTTACGAGCAAAGCGATAATGCTGAAATTATTTATGATGCTTTTCCATACAAAAATGGTTACGTACGTACCATTTATAAAACATTAAAAAATAAAAAACCGATTGGTACTATTTACTTTTTGCAAGGGTTGCCATGTTACAGTATGGATAATTTTTTGCCGCTTGATAAAACAAAACAAGCAATTGATGCACTGGTAGAAAGAGGCTTCGCAGTATACAGAATGGAAAAAGCTGACATGGGCGACAATACCAACCAGCAACCCTGTGAAACGATGGGCTTTAAAGATGAACTAGCCATGTATGATGCTGGTTATAAAAATTTATTACAATTAGCCAATGTTGACACTGCTAACATTATTTTATTTGGCCACTCAATGGGTGGTGTAACGGCACCTTTACTTGCACAAAAATACCAACCAAAGGCAGTGGTAGTGTATGGTACCGTTTTTAAACCTTGGCTTAGTTATTTGCTTGATGCTAATTTGCTGCAACCACAAATGATGTATGGCGAAAGTGCTCAAAAATTGCAACAACAAATTAATGAGGCTTTACCATACATTCACGATTATTTTTTAACTGATAAAACAATTGAACAAATTACAGCTACGCCACAAGGGTTGGCTGCAATGGAGTTATTAATTAGTTATGACGCCAAAACAAAATTAGGGTTATCTGGTAGGGCTGCATCAGTGCATAAAGAGCTTAATCAAATGAATGTAAAAGCAGCATGGGCCGCTACCAATAGTGCAGTGTTGGCTATTTATGGTGAGTGTGATATTGCAGCAATTAATGCTGATGATCATATAGCGCTTATTGATTGGGTAAATAAAAATCATCCTGGCAAGGGGCAGTTTTGGTTAGCCCCAGGCACCACTCATACTTTTGAAGCAATTGGCTCAATGGAAACATTTTTGAAAATGCAAGCCAACCAAGCACAATATGCTTCGTATGCTGCTGCAAGGTTTAATAGTAAAGTGTTTGATTATATTGGCGACTGGTTAAAAAAGCAATCCAGTAATTAAAATATACAACCACTTATATAAATGTTGTTGGATATTGCTGCTACAAGGTATTATCTTCATACATTATTAAAAGGTTATGGATAATCCTTTGTTTAGTGATACTCAGCAAATAATGCAACGCATTGAACACAGTGATAATAGTATTGTGTTTTCATCACTACATAATTTTTTTGAACCAGTACATTCCAAAGGGTTTGCTATCAAATACGTGGCAGAAGGTAGCGAACGCTATGTGTTAAATAATGAAATTTTTGATGTACAGGCTGGTAATTATTTGCTATGTAATGCTACAAAATTAGGACACGTAGAAATTGAAAGTGCTAAAAATGTAAAGGGTATTTGTATCAATATTATTCCAGCTATTATACATGAAGTTGCTGCCAGTTTTAAAAGACCTGATTCCGCTTTCCCAGATATAGATTTGGGATTATTTTTAAGTACAGACAATTTTATTGAAAACCAATACCAAGCTAGTTCAACAGCAGTAGGTAAAGCGTTGCACGACTTTCAGCAATACATAACATTACATCAAATTGCAGTACAACAATTACCTATTGATTTTTTCTACACATTAGCAGAAAAAATTGTAGTTGATCAACAACCTATTTACAAACAACTTCAATCAATACCCGTAGTAAAATCAGCTACAAAGCGGCAACTTTTTAAACAATTACAGCAAGGTAAATTTTATATTGACCATCATTTTGCTACTAAAATTTCAATCAATCAAATAGCTCAGTATGCTTGCATGAGTGAATATCATTTTTTTAGGTTGTTTAAATCAATATATAAACAAACGCCGCATCAATATATTTTATTTAAAAGATTACAATTTGCTAAAAAGTTATTGCAACAAGGTGGTACATCAATTGCTGCAATTGCTTATGAATGCGGCTTTGTAGATGTGTTTGCATTTAGTAAAGCATTTAAACAATACATGGGTTGTACACCTTCATCGCTTTTGAGAAAATAGCAGGATTTTACAAGTACAATCACAACAATTTGTGCAATTTTATTTTCAATTGAATAATTAAACAACTATGATTTTATCATTGATAGAAGCAGTTGTTTTAATATTTGTCTACGTTTATTTTGTTTACAATGGTAACGCTCCAATAGTATATTAATAAACAAGGCTTTCAATGTAGTTAATTTTAATTGTATGTACAAACAATTTTTATAATTGTATTAACCCATTTTTTATGAAAAGTATTTTTATTTTACCCATTTTTATATGCACTGTTTTTTCAAATGTTGTGTATGCACAAGTTTTTTCAATAAGCGGTAAAATTGTAACAAGTGCTGATGCAAAAGGTATTATAGTAAACCTTGTTAAGGCTAATGATAGCAGTATCTATAAAACAGTATTATGTGATAATGAAGGTGCTTTCTCTTTTGAATTTGTAAAAAAGGGTAGCTATAAAGTAAATGTAAGTAATAGCAATTTTGATTTGTACTTCAGTAATGCCATTGAGATAGTGAATAATAATATTATACTTGCACCAATTAAGCTCAATAATATTGCCCAAAGTTTGACAACAGTAAAAGTTACCGCTACTAAAAATTTTGTTGAGCAAAAAATTGATAGGGTTGTTATTAATCCTGATGCATTGATTAGTAATGCTGGTACAAATGCTTTAGATGTACTTGAGAAATCTCCAGGTGTTTTAGTTGATGTAAATGGTAATATTTCATTAAAAGGTAAACAGGGAGTGGTAATTTTTATTGATGATAAACCAACGTATTTAGCCGCCGCTGATGTTGCAAATTATTTAAGAACACTATCTAGCAATACATTAGAATCAATTGAGCTAATGACCAATCCTCCTGCAAAGTATGATGCAGCCGGTAATGCAGGTATCATTAATATTCGACTAAAGAAAACAAAGGTATTGGGTTTTAACGGAGGTATAAATGTGGCGATTGGGCAGGGCAGTTATTTTAGAACCAATAATAGCATCAACTTTAATTATCGTATTAATAAAGTAAATGTATTTACCAATATGAGTTATAATGATGTAAATACGTACCAAGATTTAACTATCAATCGCTTTTATTATGATAACAACGGAATACTGAATAGTACTTTCAACCAAAATTCATTTATAAAAAAAGGACAAACAAGTTTCAATGCAAGGGTAGGGGCTGATTTTTATGTTACACCCAAAACAACATTAGGAATTGCTGTAAGTGGTTTTACAAATCCAGCAACAGGTAATGTACTAAACAATGCTAAAGTGCTTGATAATAATACCCAACCAACGGCATTGATCAAAGCAACCAATCCTTCAAATAAAAAATGGAATAATACAAGTGTGAACGCTAACTACAGTTATAAATTTAATAACAAGGGTAAGGAACTTACAGGTAATGTTGATTACATTAATTATACTTCAACCGTAACACAAAATTTAATTAATAGTTCGTTTGACCCCAACAATGTATTTATAAATAGCACCACATTAGCCTCATCATTACCAGCAACTATTAATATTGCATCTGCAAAGTTTGATTATGTACATCCTATAAATAGCAATGCTAAAGTTGAAACTGGCTTAAAAGCAAGTAAAGTAACATCGAAAAATATAGCTGATTTTTTTGATGTGCTTGCAGGTACTTCAATACCTAATTATAGCTTTTCTAATAAATTTAATTATAACGAAAATATTAATGCTGTATACTTTAATGTATCAAAAGAACAAAAATTATTGTCGCTTCAGGCTGGTGTCAGAATTGAGAATACACAAATCAGTGGTAAGCAATTTGGTAATCCAACAATGATGGATAGTAGTTTTAAAAGAAATTACACCAATGTATTTCCAACATTATTTATTCAATACAAATTAGATACCGTTCAAAAAAACCAAATGGCTTTTTCTTTTGGAAGGCGCATAAATAGGCCCAATTATCAAGATTTAAATCCATTTACATATCCACTTGATCGATTTACTTTTTATGGAGGTAACCCATTTTTGCAACCAACTATTGCTTTTACAGCAGCTGTGAGTCATACCTATAAAAATAAAATTACCACTACAATTGATTATAGCGTTGCTAACAATTTAATACAAGAAACAAATGAACAAAGGGGTAATATTTACTACAGCCGCCCTGGTAATTTTGGTAAACAAGTGGTGTATGGTATAGATGTTAATGCGACCTTACCTATCACCAAATGGTGGACTTTACAGCTTTACGCTGCATACAAAAACATGCAATATAAATCGGTGGTGTATGGGCAAATATTAGATGATCATCGATTTTATGGGTACATAGCGCCCACTAACCAATTTGTTATTACTAAAAACTTAAGTGCCGAGTTAGCTGGCTCATACCAAACAAAAATTTTAGTTGCACAGTTTTTAACCATACCTGTATGGCAAGCAAGGGTTGGCTTGTCGCAAAAAATATTAAAAGGAAAAGGTGCTTTAAGAATCAATGTAAGCGATTTGTTTTTTACGAACCAACCAGGTGGCGATATCAGAAACATTGCTAACTCAAAAGCAAATTGGGTGAGTGTTTTAGATAGTAGGGTAGTTACTATCGGTTTTAGTTACAGGTTTAATAAGGGCAAAACATTAAACTTACGCAAAACAGGAGCTGCTGATGATGAAAAAGGTAGGGTAAAAACAAGTTAGATAATTAGAAGATGCTGAAAATAAATAAAGCTGCAATTAATGCAGCTTTATTTAATCACTTTTTTAAACATCATTATATAACCACAAACATTTTTATTTTTCTTATTTACTTGAACAGGTTTTATCATGTGGTATTCAGTAAACTTAGGTATGTAATCGTAGTTAATAATATTGCCATCAACATCGCCCCACATTTTCTTTTGATATACTACTTGTCGTTCATTCCAATCATACATTCTTACTTCATACAACCTTGAGGTAATATCACCTATAAAAATAACCCTATACCAAGTGCCTTCTCTTAATGGAACTACAACAGGTATTTCATATTCGCTTTCCATGGGCATACTGGCTTCTTTCACTACAATAAAACCTTGCTTTTGAAATTCTGCCTTAAGGCTATCAACCTGTTTTAAAATCATGCTGTTTTCACATGCAGCTGTTTGCTTCACCATGGGTTGTGCAACGCATATTTTACCAAACAAGGTAAAACCTACCAGTAAGTATTTTAATTTAGAGAGTGTTGCGAACATGGTTTTTCAAGATATATTTCAACAATACAGAACTATAAACGACGTTTTTTGATAATTATTGTACCATTAAACGTATTATTACTAACTTTCTTTAAAGAACATTGTGGCATTTGCTTGCTGCGTACTCATGATTGTTAAATCATTGATACAAACATGGGCTGGTAAGCTGGCGCAATAAAAAATAGTATCAGCTACATCAGCAGCAACCAACGGTGTATACCCAATGTAAGCTGCTTTTGCTTTGGTTGTATCGCCTTTAAAACGTACTATTGAAAACTCGGTTTCAACAGCACCAGGGTTTACACTGGTAACTTTTATGCCGTGTTTTACTAAATCTATTCTCATGGCTTTTGATAAAGCATCAACTGCAAATTTGCTAGCACAATAAGCGTTGCCATTTTCATATACTTCTTTGCCTGCAATTGAACCAATGTTAATGATATGGCCTTTCGATGCTTTTAAATGAGGCATTAATGCTCTAGTTATATACAAAAGCCCCGTTACGTTGGTATTCATCATGGTTTCCCAGTCATCAATATTGGCTTCATCAAAAGCATCTCTTCCTAGTGCTAACCCTGCATTGTTTATTAGTATATCAATTGTAGGGTGCAATGAAATAATATTTTCAACACTTGTAAAAACAGCCGCTCTGTTTTGTACATCAAACTCAAGGGCGGTTACTTTTATGGAGTAGTTTTTTTCTAAGTGAGATTTTACTTGGTTTAATAAATCAACTCTTCTTCCTGTTATAACAACATCGTACCCATTTTTTGCAAATTTTTCAGCACAAGCTTTACCAATGCCAGATGTTGCACCAGTTACAAAGACTGTTTTACTCATTCAATAAAATTTATAAATTTTTGTTAAGAAAGCTAATATCGTACCAAAACATTATCTAATCAAAATAACATTACCTTTTCTTACAATTTTTCTTCCTTTAAAGTCAACAGCACTGGCTTGCCATACAAAAGTGCCGGTTTCTTGTGGTACACCTTTGTAACGGCCATCCCAACCTTCACCAATTTTACTGGTAACATAAACTAATTCACCCCACCTGTTATAAATTCTAAAATACTCAAGGTTTCTGATGCCTAAAGCGATGGGTCTAAAAATATCATTCAAACCATCTTTGCTTGGTGTAAAAGCTTTTGGAACATATAAATCTGGCGGTAAAAAGAACACCCTAACATTAATGGTATCAGTAGCTGAACAGCCAATATTGTTACTAACATTAACAGTGTATGTAATATTATTTTGTGGTAATGATATAGGGTTTGAAATATTTACATTATTTAAATACGTACTTGGCGACCATGTGTAAATAGTACCACCAGTTGCTTGTAATTGTAAAGGTTCATCTAACACTACTGAAGTATCTTGTGGTCCAGCATTGGCAATAACCCTTATGACATCAAGGTTAAAAGTAGCAGTTACAGGCTTGGGGCATCCCAAAGTATCTCTAACTGTTACAGAATAAAGTACTGAACGTGTGGGGGTTTGTGCAATGGGGTTCGCAATATTTACATTATTTAAAAATGCAGGAGGCGACCATAAATATATACTGCCCCCACTTGCATTTAATTGCGATGATTTGCCAAAACAAATAGGACTATCACCCGTAATATTAGCTACCGGATAAGGCACTGTTTTTACCACAATATCTTTCTCAACAAAACATTTATTTGAAATAGATGCTACTACATGAAAAGTAGTACTTGGTGCTGTTGGAAAAATAATGGGATTTTGCACCGTTGGGTTTTGGATTACATTACTAGGGGTCCATGTAAAGTATAAAGCATCGGTATTGAGGTTGAGCCTTGTTGTATCGGTTCGGCAAATGGTAGTATCATTAATGGCCAGTAAACTTACATCGGTGACTACATTTATTTTAACTGATGCACTGGTTGAACACCCAAATTGATCAGTATAATTTGCAGTATAAGTTGTGGTTACATCAGGACTAACCAATGGGTTAAAGCTGTTTACATTGTTGATGGCAATATTGGGCGACCAAGTTATGTTACCCGAGTTTACATTGGTGGTTAATTGTAAGGTATCAACTGTACAAATTAATGTATCTCTCGATATAAAAAATTCAGGTTTATCAACAATAGTAACCACAGGGTATAAGGTATCTCTACAACCTTTATCAGTTTCAACAATAAATTGTGCGTTGTAAGTACCTGGTGTGGTATAAGTATAGGTAGGGTTTTGTAGCCTACTGGTATCGTTGGTTAAGTTAGTTACGCCAAAATCCCATCTCCAAAAATTAGCAGCCCCAAAGGTAGCGGTAGTGGCATCTGTAAATTGTACAGGCGTATTTTTACATTGTGGAGGTAGCGGACCAAATGCAGGGAAAAATCCAGGATAAACCCTAACAATTGCGGTTGCAGTGTCAGCACAAGGTGTATTTTTATTTACAATCAACGTCAATACAAAATCACCTGCACTTGTGTAAGTATGCGGATCAGGAAATTCGAGGTTAGATGTATTATTGGCCCCTGATGCTGGGTCGCCAAAATCCCAATCATACGTTAAGTTAAGTGCTGAACTATTTAAATTTTGTACAGTAAATGTAAAGCCATCGCAACTATTATAAACGGGTTTCAATTCAGCACTGGCAAAATCGCATGGGGCAACAGTTACAATAAAATCTTTTCTATGGTCAGCAATAAAAACACCGTTTCTAAAGCTTTTTACTAATACAGATACAATGTATTTGCCAGCAGCTGGTGCAATACCAGAAATAATACCTGTGTTAACATTAATAGTGGCGTTTGGCCCCAAGGGTTGTAACCCATTATAACCCGTTGAATAGGGCACTAAACCATATGGAGGAGCAGAAGGTGTTGCAAAGCTAGCATCAACTGCTTGTCCACCACCATAAGCACCTACAAGGCTGTACACCAACACATCGTTAGGGTCGGGGTCTGTAGCACTAAAATCTAAAATAAAATTTTTGTTTTGGCAAATAATAGAAATGCCAGTACGAAAACGAGCACTGTTATCATTGCCCACCGGCAAAGTGTTTGTTCCAGGTATTTCACCTATGTAAGTGGAGCCTACATTTGTAGCATTGCCAATATTAGTAATGCTACCTACCCTGCAACAAGTTTGATAAGCAATGGTGTAGCCATTTGTGTTAATAGGTAATTGCACTTCAAAAGTGTAAATACCGCCACTGTAATCAAAATTTGGGGTATTGGTTAAACAAGGTGGTGCAGCAATTACACTCAAAGGAAAGGTGCTGGTTAAATTTACATTGATATAGTTACCAAATTGTGTATTGTTATCATTATCAAAAATACCCATACTTACACTTGTAGGCATAACTGCACAACCCACACAAAGGTTGTCTCTAAACAAACGAAGTGTTACAGAATACCTACTACTGTTGCCACCTGCACCAGGCCCCAAATAATCATATATAACTTCACCCCCAGTTATATGCGCTGCAAATAAAGGTAGGTGTAGTATAGAAATAAATAATATTAGTAGCAGTTTTTTCATCAAGTAAGTATATGATACTAAAATACGCATTAATGTTGTACGGATTGTGCAGGTATTTTACGCATCTTGTAAAAATTTTGCCAATATTTCATTAAATAATGCTGGCTGCTCCAACATTCCCATGTGTGCTGAGCTGTTTAGTATATGTACAAACGAAGTGTTGGGTAGATGAGATTGTTGTAAACTATCTAAAAACGGAATTGTTTTATCATGTTTTCCTATAACAAATAAAACGGGCACTTTACATTGCTGTAACACTTCTACAGTAGCTTTTCTATCAATCATAGCTAAGTAATGTGTAACTAATGTATTGGCCTCAATAGCATCACCAATGAACGTTTGTTGTATAATGGCATTTTTTGAGACTTCAATATCGTAAAAAAGATTAGGGATAGTGGTTTTTATGAAAGCAGAAGCGCCATGCGTTTGTATAAATTCAATTGATTTTTTTCTTGTGCCTATTTTTTCAGCTGTATCAGCATACGCAGTTGAATGTACTAACCCTAAGCCTAATAGTTTGTGAGGATACAGTTTAGCAAATGCTAAGCTAATATAACCTCCCATGCTATGACCAATTATAAAAGCTCGTTCAATATTTTCTGCAACTAAAATATCATTAATACTTTTTGCCATCGTATCAATAGAAATTGCTTCTTTGCTTACAATGGTAGAGGCCCCAATACCGGGTAAATTGGGGGTTATAATGGTATGATTATTTTTTAAAGTAGGTATACAATTATGCCAAACTTGATTATCTTCAGCAAAGCCATGAAGTAAGCATACAGCCGGCCCATTACCTTCTATTTGATAGCTCATGCTCCCTAAATCGGTTGTTATAATTTTATGCGACATGTTGATTGTTTTTTGGTGCAATACGGCTCCATGTTCTAAAAATTAATAACCCTACTAATGGTAAAAGTGCATTGTTGAATTGTTGCGCTACAAAAAACCAACAACACACCAATAATATTAAAAATATACTAGTGAGTAACGACCATGTTTTTACAATTTTAGATTGACTGTTCATTACAAAAGCATACACTAAAAAAAATGGCCATGCCCATAATAAATTGTAATTGTTTTTGGTCATAATATGATCAGTACCTACCCACATAAAAACCAACAAACAACCAAAAGCGCCCACAATAAAAAATAAGAGGAAATCAAAAAACTGTAAACAGCGTTGAACATATGTATTATTAATGAAATATAAAAGCACATAAAACAATAAAATACTACAAAACAAAAGCATGGGTGTAAACAAACTGCTTTCAATTTTTGTTGTACTTACTTCAAACAATTTGTTAGATGATGTTGTGAGTTTGCTATTATTAACACTGTAAACCTGATGCATTAAATTATCAGGTAAAAAAGCTTGTTGGTTGGTGGTCATTACCGCATCAGTAGGGGCACCTAACAATAAATCAATACCCAATTTGCTCCAAGGTTTGTTACCATTATCTAAGTATTGATGAATGGCGTTTCTAAAAGTGTAATTGCTAGGCATTACTGCCTTCATGTTTGGTGTAGGTTGGTGGTATTTTACAATAATATCTCTTAACCTTGTGGTACAATTATCAAAAAAGAAATCATACAAATAGTATTTATTTTCTTCTTTTATATTTTCTATCAATGCTGTTTTAATCGCTATTTTTTCGGCACTTGTGAGGTTTAAAATTTGCTCAGTAATGCTTCTGTTTTCAGCAATGTAGGCGAATTTAAAGTCGCTAAAATTTTCAACATTTACGTAATATTTTAGTTGACCTTTTACAAATTTTAAATAGAAATCTTCATCATCAAAATTGAAAGTGCCGTAATTATAAACATGGTCTGTTACACTATTGCTATCGATTACTCTTAAAGCACTGTGTCCAAATGTTGAATAGAGTTCATCACCTGGCGAACAAGTGAGTAAAGAAATTTGTATCCTACTACTATCTTGTGCTTGGGCAAGTTTAATGTTGTTTGTAAATATTAAAAAGCAACTTAACAAAAGCTTCCAATAGTTGCTGTATGATGTTACATTTTTCATATGCAACGAAATTAGTTTTTTTATAATGAAGCTGTAACTTGATTTTGGTATGAATCAAAAAAAAGCCGTTACAAATTTGTAACGACTCCTCATTTTTTACAAAACTATTTTACCTGCTGTAGTTTGGTGCTTCTTTGGTAATTGCAATATCATGTGCATGACTTTCTCTCATACCTGCATTGGTAATTTTCACAAATTGTCCGCTTGCTTGTAATGCTTTAATATCAGCAGCTCCACAATAGCCCATGCCTGCTTTTAAGCCACCCGTAAATTGATGTACTACCTCTCTTAAATTACCTTTAAATGGCACCCTGCCTTCAATACCTTCTGGTACAAACTTTTTAATATCATCTTCTACATCTTGAAAATAGCGATCGCTACTACCTTGTGCCATTGCACCTAAAGAGCCCATACCTCTATATTGTTTAAATTTACGGCCTTCGTAAATGATGGTTTCACCCGGACTTTCTTCTGTGCCTGCAAATACATTCCCCATCATTACACAAGTAGCACCTGCTGCAATGGCTTTTACCATATCGCCAGTGTAACGAATACCACCATCGCTAATGATACCTACATTTTTATTTTTTAAAGCTTTGGCTGCTTCCATTACTGCGGTAATTTGTGGTACACCAGTACCAGCAACTATACGGGTTGTGCATATTGACCCCGGGCCAATACCAACCTTTACAGCATCAGCACCAGCAGCTACTAATGCCGATGCACCAGCTGCTGTAGCTACATTACCAGCAATAACATCAACTTGTTTAAATGTTTTTTTGATGGTTTTTAAGGTATCAATCACACCTTTGGTATGGCCGTGTGCACTATCTAAACAAATTACATCCACACCTTCTTTTACCAATGCTTCTACTCTTAAAATGGTATCGTTCGTAATACCAACGCCGGCACCTACTAATAACCTTCCATGCCCATCTTTAATTGCGTTTGGATGATTTTTTAATTTCAAAATATCACCAAAAGTTACAAGGCCCACTAACTTACCAGCTTTGTTGATTACAGGTAATTTCTCAATTTTATTTTTACGGAAAATTAATTCGGCCTTTTTCAAATCTGTACCTTCTGGCGCAGTAATGAGGTTTTCTTTTGTCATAACCTCACTTACTTTTTGTTTGTTGTTAATATCAAAACGCAGATCTCTATTCGTTAAAATACCTACTAATTTATGTTGCGCATCAACAATTGGGATACCACCAATTTTATTCTCTCTCATAAGGCGTAAAGCCTCTCCAATAGTAGCATCTGGCAACAAAGTGAGAGGGTCTAATATTAAACCATTTTCACTTCGCTTTACTTTACGTACTTGCTCGGCTTGTTGCTCAATACTCATGTTTTTGTGTAAAATACCAAGGCCACCTTCTCTAGCTAAAGCAATGGCTAAATTGGCTTCCGTTACGGTGTCCATTGCTGCACTCAACATAGGTACATGAAGGGTTATGTTTTTAGTAAGCATGGTTTTAATACTTACTTCTCTTGGTAAAACTTGTGAGTAAGCTGGCATGAGTAACACATCATCAAATGTGAGTCCTTCGCCGAAAAATTTGTTGGGAATACTTTTTGTAGGAGATTTTTTTGTTGCCATGAGCAAAGATAAAGAACAAAAAGCCAATCAGCCATCACTCCCCACAAATTAATTGCTTATTCGCTTTAGCAAAGTTTATACATTTTGCCAGGCATAGATGTAATTACAGCTTGCATTTCTAACATCAGTAAAGCATTGGCAACACTACTACTGCTCAGCCCCGTTTTCAAATACAGTTGATCAATATGTATGCTTTCAACCTCGTTTAAAATGGTAACAATTTTTTGTTCGTCATCCGTTAAATCTAAAAAAAGCGAACGCTGTGATGTAGTTTTGGGAACACTTTTACCCCAGTTCATTGCATCAATAATATCTTGTGCATTTGTTATTAAGGCGGCTTTATTTTGTTTTATTAAATAGTTGCAACCGGCGCTACGTTGGTCGGTAACTTTACCAGGAAAAGCAAATACATCTTTGTTATAACCATTGGCTAATTCAGCCGTAATTAATGAACCGCCTTTTTCGCTGCTTTCAATAACCACAATGGCATCGCAAAGGCTAGCTACAATTCTGTTTCTGCTAGGAAAATTATGTCTATCAGGCAAAGTGCCACTCCTAAATTCAGTTAATAAACCGCCTTGCATCAACATATCAGCTGCTATGTTTTTGTTTTGTGCAGGGTAAATTTTATCTAATCCATGTGCTAATACACCTACTGTTTTTAAATTATTTTTAAGGGCAGCTTTATGTGCAATGGTATCAATACCAAATGCTAAGCCGCTAATGATACAAACCTCATGTGCCGCTAAATCTTGTATGAGCGTTTCGCAAATTTGTTTGCCATAATCCGAGTTAGATCTTGTGCCTACAATGCCAATCATTTTATTGTAATTCAAATCGGCATTGCCTTTATAAAATAGTAATGGTGGGGCATCGTAACTATTGAGTAAACGCTGAGGGTATGCTGCATCTGTAATAAAAAGCGGTTGAATATGTGCTTTTTCAATAAAAGCAATTTCAGCTTCAAAACTTTTAAAATCATCAAAATTAGTAATGGTGGTAGCGGCAACTTCACCAATGCCTTCTAGTAAAGCAAGTTTTCTTTTGGGGGCTTTAAATATGGCTTCAGCTGTGCCAAATGCTTCAATTAAAGTTTTGGCTCGTACATCGCCAATATGCGGTACTTGCGTAAGTGCTAGTTGGTACAGTAAATCGTTGTTCATAAGTTTCAGATGAACAATATTACAAAATTCAATTTGAAATTACCGACAAAGTAGTACGTCTATTTTGAGCTTTCCCAACTTCTGTATTGTTATTGCCTACTGGGTTGTTTTCTCCAAAACCTTTACCTGTTAATCGTTTGCCATCTATCCCTTTGCTTATTAAATAATCAATTACGGCTTGGGCTCTTTTTTGGCTGAGTACAATATTATCTGCAGGTTTACCTACATTATCAGTGTAGCCACTTATTAAAATGGTAAGGTTACTATTGTCTTTTAATAAATCAACCACTTTGTTTAATTCAGTAAATGAGGCTGTTTGTAGGGTAGATAGTTTACTTTCAAAGAAGATGTTTTTCAAGGTTATACTTGCACTTTTTTCTAAAGGTTGTAACGCAATATTTATGGTGTAAACAGAGTCCGCAATATTATTTTGTAAACTAAAATTTTCTGAATAAAAAAGGTAGCCTTTTCTATTAACACTGAAAGCGTAATTTTCGCCTTGTGGTAAAGTGGTTAAATAATTACCCTCCTCATCTGTTTGCAATGTAGATACTACCCAGCCTGCATCAATAGTGGCCAACTCCACGGTTGAGGGTAAACCGATATTTGTTTTTTTGTCGAAGATTTTACCTTTTACCCACCATGTTTTATGTGCGGTGAAAGCCTTTGGTAAATTAAAACTATATAAATCTAAACCATTGTTATTATTGGCTTTATCGCTAGCATAATAGGCAGTAATACCATCTGCTGCTACTACCAATGAGCCTTCATCATCGATTGTATTTATGGGGTAACCTAAATTTTGTGGCGTTTGCCATGTGCCATTTTGATTTTTATGTGTTACAAATAAATCACTTTGTCCGTACCCTTGGTGCCCATTGCTATTAAAATATAAGGTTTGGTTGTCAGCATGCATAAATGCACAACCATCATCACCACTAGTGTTTACAGTAGGCCCGAGGTTTTCTGGTGAGCTCCAACTACCGTTAGCATTGCGATGCGATACCCAAATATCTGAACCTCCAAAACCTCCTGGTCGTGTACTTGAAAAATACAAATCACGTTTATCGGGTGATAGTGATGGTGCACTTTCCCATGCATTGGTATTAATGTTACTGCCTAAATTAACAGCTTCACTCCAAGTGCCATTTTTATTTTTGTAAGAAATATACAAATCACAACTACCATAACCTTCAGGATAATTGCAGCCTGTAAAAATGAGCCACTCACCATCTTGTGAAATATTTTGTGCACCCTCATTAAGATTGGTGTTTAACTTGCCTGCAACTGGCAGTGCATTTTGCCAAACACCGTTTACTTTTATACTTTCATAAAAATCTTCGTCGCCATTAATACGCCTGTTAAAAATCATTTTATTACCATCAACTGTTATTGATGGTAAATATTCTAATGCTCCAGAGTTAATGCTATCGCCCATATTTATGGGGTTAAAGGTGTAACCATCATTTTGGTGAGCAGCGGCAAACTGTAGTGCAAATTCAAAACTTTTTTTTCTGGTATTACCGGCTTTTTTATTTTGCTCATTTAAGTTAGGTATTGCTAAAAATTTATTGGTAAATGCCAATGCTTTTTCAAATTGACCATTACCTGCTAACACTATCGCATACGATAGATAATATTCACGGGCATATACCGTATCTTTTTGTATTGCTGCTTCATAATCACCAACAGCGGCCTTGTAATTTTTAATAATGGTGTAAACGCTTGCACGGGCATAGTAAGCATCTAAATACTGCGGATCAATTTTTATGGCTTCAGATACATGGGTAATACTTTCATTGTACTTGCCTTCAATAGCTTCTTGGTAAGCTTTTTCAAATATAGTAGCGGCTTTTTTATTAACCTTATCTGGGTTATACCATTGTGCTTGCGTAACCAAAGGCAAAGTAAAAATGAATATATAGAATGTAAAGGAAAGTCTTATACAGCGATTCATGTATGCACATTTAAATATTATTTGAAGATAAATTTTAAATGCTATAAAAAGGTTGAAAGGGGCTGATAAGATTTTCTTAAATAACAAATATTAAGGAACGTTAATGTATTTATGTACTTGTAACGATAATTGCCATTGTGGATTGTTTTTAATGTAATCCACAATTAAAGGTGTAATGGTAGCAGCTTTGCTCCACTCTGGCTGTAAATATAATTTACAATGGTCTTTTACTTGTGCAGCATATGTTTCCGCCCACTCAAAATCAGATTTATTAAAAATCACCATTTTTAATTCGTTGGCAAATGGTACTACTTCTGGTAAAGGTGCTTTAAATTTTTTGGGCGATAAACATATCCAACTCCAATGCCCTGATAAAGGCGATGAACCCGATGTTTCAATATTAGTTTCTAGTCCGGCATGTTGTAGTGCACTCGTGAGTACATCAAGAGAGTGTAACAATGGTTCACCTCCTGTTATTACAACTAATTTAGCAGGTGTTGCAGTTACTGCGGCAACAAGGTTTTCAATGCTCATTTGTGGGTGTTTGCTAGCATCCCAACTATCTTTAACATCACACCAAACACACCCCACATCACAACCACCCAACCTAATAAAATACGCTGCACGGCCTTGGTGAAAACCTTCTCCTTGTATGGTGTAAAAGTGTTCCATTACGGGTAAGGTAGTGCTGGTTAAAATATCATCTGTCATCAACATAAAAATAATTATTGTGCTGCCAATTTAGCTGCCGTTAAGGTATTGGTTAACAGTGCAGCAATTGTCATTAAGCCCACACCACCCGGTACTGGGGTAATAAAACTTGCTTTCGGTGCTACTGCATCAAAATCAACATCGCCCTTTATTGCAAAGCCTGTTTTTTTAGAACTGTCGGCAACTCTTGTAATACCAACATCTATAATAATGGCCCCTTCTTTTACCATATCTGCTTTTAAAAAGCCGGGTATACCAAGTGCTGCAATAACTATATCTGCCTCTTTACAAATGGCTTTGAGGTTTTGTGTTTTGCTATGGCATAATGTAACTGTACAATTGCCGGGGTTGGTAGCCTGACTTAATAAAATGCTCATAGGGCGGCCCACAATATTACTTCTACCAATAACCACCGCATGTTTACCTACCGTATCAATTCCATAATGTTTCAACATCAACATAATTCCATAAGGCGTTGCTGGTATAAAACTAGCATTACCCAATACCATGTTGCCAATGCTTATGGGGTGAAACCCATCAACATCTTTTAAGGGGTTAATAAGGTTAATAATTTGTTGTTCATTAATATGTTTTGGTAATGGTAATTGTACCAATATACCATGTACTGCTGTATCGTTATTTAATTGAACTATAGCTGCTTCAATGGCTGCTTGCGAAGCATCACCATCAAACCTTATAAGGGTACTTTTAAAGCCTACATCTGCACAATTTTTTATTTTACTAGCAACATAAGTTTCACTAGCGCCATCGTTTCCTATTAAAATTGCAGCTAAATGAGGCGTTATGCCTGTATTATTTTTATGTAAAATTGTATCGGCTGTAATTTGTGTTTTTACAGCTTCAGCTACTATTTTACCGCTTAAAATTTCCATGCTGCAAAAGTATAAAACTATCACCACTTATGATAAGGCTTTTAAGCTGTTTATGTTTCAGTAAATTGATATAACTTGGTGTTTATAAAAATAACAAAAATAGCTTTGAGAAAATTTTTACATGCAATTGTAGCTTTATTGATTTTTACATGTCTTCATTTTGTGGCGGCTGCACAATCGTTGCGCTACAGTGTTAGTATGCCTTACATTGGTTTGGGTGCCTACACCACAAAACAAAATGATGCTTTTTCGTTTACAAGTAACCAAGCTGCATTAGCGCAAACAAAAGCTGCCAGTGTAGGGGTTTACGGTGAGCGTAGGTTTTTGTTGGCAGATAATAGTGTTTACGGATTAGCCTTAGCCATCCCAACAAGTTTAGGCAACTTCGGTATACAAGCCAATTATGCTGGGTTTGCCAATTTTAATGAACAAAAAGTTGGTGTAGCTTACGGTCGTTCATTAGGTAGTAAACTTGATATTGGTGTGCAATTTAATTACTATGGCTATCGCATACCTACTTACAACAGCGCTAGTGCTGTAAATTTTGAGGCAGGGGCTATTATGCATGTTTCTGAAAAACTAAACGTTGGGGTACATGTATACAACCCAGTTGGAGGTAATTTAGGAAAATCAGGTAACGAAAAAATTGCTTCTGCCTATAAGTTTGGCGTAGGGTATGATGTATCTGACAATTTTTATTTTAGTACCGAAATTATAAAGGAAGAAGACCAACCAGTAAATGTTACCGGAGGTTTTCAATATCGCTTTAAAAAACAATTTTTTGCCAAAGCTGGTTTTAGGAGTGATAATAATACAGGTTATGCTGGTATTGGTTTTCAGTATGATGCTATACGTATAGATGTAGCCGCAAGTTACCACCAGCAACTCGGTGTGTCGCCGGGTGTTTTGCTCATTTATAACTTTAAAGAAGCGAAAAAATGAGGAAATTAATTTTTGTGGGATGTTGGCTATTGTGTTGCCAATGCGTATGGGCACAAGTGCCTGAACCTGAAAAGCAAACAACAGTTCCCAATACTACGGTGGAGCAACAGCTTGAAAACATAACTGAAAATAGTGCAGATGTTGAAACAGAAGATGACTCGTACCAACAAGAAATGTTGCAATACCAAAAAAATCCTATCAACCTCAATTACGCCAATGCTGCTCAGTTAAATGCTTTGCGGTTGTTAACGCCTATTCAAATACAAAACTTAATTAGTTATCGTAACTACTTTGGTAAACTTATCAATATTTATGAGTTACAAGCTATACCTACTTGGGATGTAGCTACCATACAACGCCTGAGGCCTTATGTGTCAGTAAATAGCAATGTTGATTTATTAAATTCATTGGGCGATCGACTCAAATTGGGCGATCATACATTGCTTTTAAGAGCAACCCAAGTACTTGAAAAATCGGCTGGTTATTTAGTAGATCCTGCATCGGGTAAAAGTTTTTACCCTGGTTCGCAACAGCGACTATTTGTAAGGTATCGTTACAACTACAAAAATTTATTGCAGTATGGTGTTGTAGGTGAAAAAGATGCTGGAGAACAATTTTTTAAAGGCAACCAAAAAGCAGGGTTCGATTTTTATTCAGCACACTTTTTTGCTCGTAATATCGGCATCATAAAATCATTAGCTATTGGCGATTACACCGTAAACATGGGGCAGGGGCTAACGCAATGGATGAGTTTGGCCTTCAAAAAAAGTCCGGATGTGGTTGCTACCAAACGACAAGCAGATGTACTACGACCTTACAACTCAGCAGGGGAAATCAATTTTCATCGTGGTTTAGGCATTACCCTAGCTAAAAATAATTGGGAAGCTACTGTTTTTGGATCATACAGAAAGGTTGATGCTAATTTTTCTGCTGGCGATACTACGAATGCTGATGACGATATAATTACCTCATTACAAACCTCTGGCTTTCATAGAACAAAAAGTGAAGTGGCAGATAAAGGTGTGCAAACACAAATTGCTTTTGGGGGTAATTTGGCTTACCAATTTAAAGGACTGCATATAGGTTTAAATGCCATACAATATCATTTAAAACTCCCTTTACAAAAGCAAGCAGAACCCTATAATTTATACGCATTATCTGGCAGTAACTTTGGTAACTATAGCGTTGATTACAGCTACACTTATAAAAATCTTCATTTTTTTGGCGAAGCAGCCACATCTAATAAAAAATACATTGCAACGGTTAATGGTTTATTGATAAGTGCAGCATCAAATGTTGATTTAAGTTTTGTTTACCGTAATATTTCAAAAGGGTATCAATCGCTATATACCAATGCTTTTACGGAGAGCTCGTTGCCAAATAACGAAAAAGGTTTCTTTTCTGGCATCACCATTCGCCCATCAGGTGCTTGGCGTATTGATGCCTATGCAGATTTTTATAAGTTTCCTTGGTTACGCTTTAGGGTTGATGCACCATCTACGGGCAATGATTACTTAGCTCAACTTACGTACAAGCCCAATAAAGTATTTGAAATATATACCAGGTTTAAGTCTGAACGCAAATCAATCAACTTTAATCCAGATGACGTAACGTTGAACCCTGTAGTTCCACAACCTAAACAAAATTGGCGAACCCAATTTTCATACAAAATCAACCCCAGCTTCACCTTTAGAAGTAGGGTAGAGCATGTGTGGTTTGATAAAAAAGGGGTTGCTACCGAAAAAGGGTTTTTGTTGTATACCGATTTTATTTTTAACCCTGTAATGAAACCATTTTCTGCCAATGTACGGTTACAATATTTTGAAACCGATGGGTACAATAGCAGGTTGTATGCCTATGAAAATGATGTATTGTATGGTTATTCCATACCTGTTTTTTCTGGAAAAGGGTATCGCTACTATTTGAATATCAATTATGATGTAACTAAAAAACTCACTGTTTGGGGGCGTATAGCACAGTTTTATTATCCTGATCAAAGCACTGTGGGCTCTGGTTTAGACCTTATAAAACAAAACCATCGAACAGAAGTAAAATTGCAGGCATTATATAAATTTTAACTTTTTTAAAAATTATGCAGCGTAACCAGTTCTTACGCTGTCATATTGTAGTTAAGTATTTATTAATTTTTTTAATTAACAATTTCTTTACGTTTAAAATTTATCCTTATTTTTACATTTCATTAAACCTTAATTTTTTGCTCATGACAAGAATTTTATCACTGTTTGTGATGTTTATGCTCTTTGGAGTGTTGGCATTCGCACAAAACCGAGTGGTGACCGGAACAGTTACGGATGAGAAGGGTTTACCAGTTGAAGCCGCATCCGTAAGGGTAGTAGGTACTAACGCTGGTACAGCTACAGATCAAAACGGAAATTTCCGTTTAGCAAACGTTGCTCCTAACGCTACGCTTAAGATTTCAAGCGTTGGTATTGCAACTAAAGATGTTAATTCAGGCTCATCTACAAGTTTAGTAATTTCAGTAACAAGAAATGGTGCCGCAGGTACTGACCTTAACTTGGTAACAGTTGGTGCACTTGGTTTGAAAACTACTGCGAAGTCAAATGGTACTTCTAGGGCTTCAGTAAGTCAAACACAATTAACCAATGGTCGTCCAGTAAACGTTGCGCAAGCACTTTCTGGTAAAGTATCAGGTTTATCAATTCAAAATAACTCTTCATCTGTAAATGGTGCTCCACGTATCGTTATTCGTGGTTTACGTTCAATTACAGGTAATAATACCGCATTAATCGTTTTAGATGGTGTGGCAGTTCCTGCTAACACAATCAACATTATTAACCCGAACGATATTGAAAGGATTGACGTATTAAAAGGTGGTCAATCTGCAACTTTATTCGGTTCTGATGGTGTAAATGGTGCAATTGTTATTACTACTAAGAAAGGTAACAGAAAACCAGAAGTTACATTTACAAATACAATCAACGTTGAAAGTTTAGCTTACTTACCAAGAACACAACATGGTTTTGGTTCGGGTTCAGCTTACGGTGCTAACAACAATGAAAACTTCCACCCAGCTGAAAACCAACAATATGGTCCAGCTTACGATGGTTCAATTCGTCCTTTAGGTCGTACAGTACAAGATGGTTCTATTCAATTATTACCTTATTCTGATATCGCTGATATCCGTAAAAGAGTTTGGGACCAAGGTTATACTCGTCAATCAGATATCTCTTACAGAGCTGGTGGTGATGGATCTTCTTTCTTCTTGTCTTACCAAAATTTAAACACTACAGGTATTGTAGGTGGCGATAAGTACGAAAGAAATAACTTAAGAATGAATGCAAGCAAAACATATAATAAAATCAGTATTTCTTATGATGCATCTTACTCTTTTGATAATGCTAAAAGAACAAATTCTGACTTTTATTTCTTTGCTTTAAACTCAGCAAGTTGGGTACCATTTGATCGTTATAAGGATTGGAAAAACGATAAATTCTCAACGCCTAATGGTTATTACAATGATTATTACAACAACCCTTATTGGGAAAGAGATAACAATCGTTTCAATACAAAGTCTTATATATTTAATGGTAACTTTAAGTTAGATTACAAAGCTACTAGTGATTTAACTTTTACAGGTAGAGTTGCTATTGCACAAACGAATACAACACAAACTACTACTTCAAACAACTATACTTACTCTAACTGGGCAAGAACGGGTGGTTTTGTTAACTATTATAACAATGATTATGACCGTTTCTTAACAGGTTTGGGTAAATTTGTGGCTCGTTCTACACCAATTCCAGGTGGTAATGGTGAATCTCAAGCAACTGGTAGCCGTTTAGTATTTGATGGTTTCGGTGTGTATGACAAAAAATTCAACAACTACTCTTTAAGAGTTTTGGCTGGAACTCAAGCAGTAGTTGGACGTACAAAAAATATTGCTTTATCAACTGCAAGCCTTGGTTTTTCTGATTTATATAATTTAACAAACAGTGGTACTGGTTTAACTCCAGGTGGTAACAGTGAATCACAAAGTAGAAAAATTGGAGGTTTTGTAGATGTAACGGGTGGGTTTAAAGATATTGTTTATTTACATGGATCTTATAGAACTGATTTTAGTTCTTTGTATTATGCACCATCTATTGGTTATAATAAACCATATTTTTCTACCTATGGTGGAGATATTGCGTTCAACGTTTCAGAATTGATTCCATCAATCAAAAACAAAGAATCAAAAATAGTTGATTATATCAAAATTAGAGCTGCCTACAACGTAAACGGTAACGATAATATTGCTGCTTATCAGTTGCAACAAATTTACCCTAATGCTGGTGGTTTCCCTTATGCAGGTTTATTGGGTAGTACTGTTGGTAATACGTTGATTAGTCCAGTCTTAAAACCCGAAGAAATTAAGTCTAAAGAAGTAGGTGCTGAATTGTCATTATTTGAAAATCGTTTAGTTTTAGAAGGTTCTATTTACCAACAAAAAGCTAATGACCAATCTTTAACTGTTGCAATTTCACCAGCTTCTGGCTTTAGCTCATACAGATTAAATGCAGCAAATGTAACGAACAAAGGTTATGAAGCTGATATCAAAGCAATCGTTTACAGAACGAAAGATTTATCAATTAATGTTTCTGCTAACTATTCTAATAACACAAACGTAGTTGATCAATTATTTGGTGCAACTGGTTTAAGAAGTTTCGAATACCAAGCTCCAGATGATAGAGCAAGTTTGAACGCTACTGTAGGTCAAACATTCCCTTACTTAAGAACTACTGCATTCCAAAGAGATGCTCAAGGTAGAGTAATTGTTGATGCTAACGATGGTTGGCCTTTAAGAACTGATGGTCGTGTAAACCAAGGTACAACTTTACCTCGTCACAACTTAGGTGTTGGTTTAAATATTCGTTACAAAAACATTTCATTCGTAGCGAACGCAGAGTACAGAGGTGGTGCATTATTGTATCATGATTTGGGTACTGATATGGCTTTCACTGGTTCTGGCGCAATTACAGCTATTTACAATCGTCAACAATTTATCTGGCCTAATTCAGTAGTTGATGATGGTACTGGTAAGTTAGTTCCAAACACAAACGTGGCAGTTGATAGCTACAAAGCAATTTACCAAGGTTATGGTGATGCTGGTTTCTCAAGAGGTTTATCAGGTGTTGGTGAAGCATTTGTTACTTCAGCTGATTTCTGGAAGTTAAGAGACGTTTCAATTTCTTACGATTTCCCACAATCAATTTTAGGTGGTCGTAAAATCATCAAAGATGCAAGTTTCAGTGTTTGGGGTCGTAATTTAATTACATTATTACCTAAAGATAACTGGTATACTGACCCTGAATTATCAAATACTTCTGGTAACTCTCAAGGTATTAACACTACTTTAAACACACCTCCAGTACGTCAAATGGGTGCAACACTTAAATTAGTATTTTAATTAATACATCTAAAAAAAATTAAATATGAAAAAATTTAAAATAGGATTAGCATCTACAGTACTTGCGCTTGTTGCCCTTACAGGTTGTAAGAAGTTTGTAGATGTAAATAACGATCCAAACAATAACCTTGTTCCAAAAGTTGATTTAATTATGACGGGGGCACTTGGTACAACTTACCGTAACCAAGCAAGTACCAACGTAACAATTGTTCCAGGAACATGGACGGGTATTTACGCTCACAGCACCAGCTTTACAGGTGGTGGTAATGATAAAACTTACGAGTACACATCAGCTGATTATAATGCTTTTAGTGGTTTGTTCGATAACTTAGCTGATTACGATTATGTAATTAAAAATGCAGATGCTTCAGGTTTTTCTTATTGGAAAGAACCAGCTGATGTAATGCAGTGTTATGTATTCCAACAACTAGTGGATATGTATGGTGATGTGCCTTATACAGATGCTTTCAAAGGTGTAAGTAACATTACTCCAAAATACACGAACCAACAAACTATATATGAAGATTTAGTTGATCGTTTAGATAGCTCGATGGACAGAATGGCTCGTAAAACATGGCCTACTTCTACTGATTTTACATCACAGGATATTATGTTTGCGCTAAACAAAACTAGTTGGATACAGTTTGCGAACACAGTGAAATTAAGAATCCTTATGCGTCAAAGCATGATGGGTGGTACAAGAGATGCTTACATTCAACAAAAATTTGCAACCCGTGCTGCCAATGGTTTCTTAACATCAAATGTTTTAATTCAACCTGGTTACCAAAACATAAGTGGAAAATTGAACCCTTTCTACGCTAACTTTGGTTACAATGAAGTTAACAACGTACAAAGTAACTATCAATATCGTAAAATGAATGCGGTAGTCATCAATTACTTAAAAACTGGTACTGGTGCTGCTGATACTTTCCGTTTACAAGGTTTAGCTTACCCATCAGGTTCTACTTTTACTGGTAATGC
This sequence comes from Ferruginibacter yonginensis, assembly GCF_042651465.1. Classification (NCBI taxonomy): domain Bacteria; kingdom Pseudomonadati; phylum Bacteroidota; class Chitinophagia; order Chitinophagales; family Chitinophagaceae; genus Ferruginibacter; species Ferruginibacter yonginensis. Next base: position 1,150,358 of record NZ_JBHSCZ010000001.1, on the reverse strand, counting down.
TGCTGCAACTTCAATCACTGGTACGGGTGCAACAGTCGCTTCTTATGTAGGTGTTCCATTAGGAGCAGGTTCTGGTTTTGCAACCGCATCTTGCAGTCCTATCGGTGCTTTCCAAGTACAAGTAGGTTTTGGTACAAGGGCAGGTATGTTAATGTTAGCTGCTGAGTCTTACTTCTTACAAGCAGAGTATGCTGCTAAGTATAATACTACCGTAAATGGTGCATCCGCACAAACTTTATATGAAACTGGTATTCGTTCTCATTTCAGAACAGTGGCAGCGCCTTCAACAGCAGGTACTGCTGCAAATGCTGTAGCTGACGGTTTCTGCGATAGATATTTGTTGCGTCCTGCAGTTGCTTTTGCTAGCTTTACTACAGCTGATGCACGTCGTTCTGCTATTTTAAGACAAAAATGGTTGTCATTAACACATATCAATGGTTTAGAACAATGGGCTGAATACAGAAAAGTTTCTGGTCAATCAGTAGTAACAATGGTTCCTGCAAGTGTGAGAACTACTGCATCTACTTCTAACCCTGAGCCAGTTCGTTATGTATACCCTCAAACTGAGTTTGATAACAATTCATTGAATGTTCCACAAAATATCAATCGTTTTACAACTAAATTATTCTGGGACGTTAACTAAGTCATCACCTATAAATAAAAAAGTATATGAAATTTATAAAATATAGTTTATTCATCGCAATGATTGCCACTTTTAGCTCTTGCTTAAAGTCTAAATCAGATGTAGGTGGATTACTAAATGATAAAGGGTCAATTTTGACTACTATCTCAGAAAAAGCATATATCAATACCGATGCACAAAACATCGGCGCTGGATATGATCATACTGTAGCGAACTTTAATTTTACTAAAAGACCAACTGAATCAGTGAAGTTTTTTACTTTGAAAATCGCTCAAGCTCGTGAAACTAAGCTAAATGGTCCATTAGTATTAAAAGTTACTATGACCAATTTACCAGGTTTCTCACCATTACCTGCAAATGCAATTACTGTAACTGATATTACAGTGCCTGCATCTACAGATCCATTAATAGTTTTCCCTGTATTCTTTACAGTTAACAAAGCTGCTTTAAACGTTAATGATGATTATGCAGTTAATTTTAAATTAACAAGTGCAAATCAAGGTGCTATATCATCTTTTGACAGTGATATTGATGTTTGGATTAATTATTCTGATTTTAACTTCAACTTAACTTCAACTTTCAATGCATCTGATATCACTGCTAATTACACTTACAAAAGTTCAGTAGTTGATCCAGCAAACCAATTTGGTATTAACAACTTAAAAACGGAGTATCTTATGGAAATAACTCCTAATGTAGTTGAATATGCTGATCAGTATGTATATGCTTTAGCAGGGGCAGTAAACCCTAACTTAGAAGTTAACAACCTAGTAACTGGTGCACGTACTGCTCTTTTCAGACCACGTTTTACATTAAACGCTACTGGTCAAGTAACTGCTGTTACTCAAAGTACATTGTCTGCGCCATCTACCGCAATTACGAACTTAGCATTAGATCCTACTGGTGTCAATGCTTTCGTTTACACATCTAACAACAATCGTACGCTTAAAGTGAAGTATACTTTCACTTTAACAACTACAATTAATGGTGTTGTAACACCAAGAACTGTAAGAGTTTCTGAAGAGTTTAGTTACGATCCTGATCAAATTTATTTTTAATTTGAAATAATTATTTAAAAGCTGCACGTTAAAACGTGCAGCTTTTTTTTGTCTAATTTTAAATACAAACAATGTCTGATAAAAATCAACCCAATCAAATAAATATCGAAATTTCAGAGGATATGTCTGAGGGTACTTACGTTAACTTGGCTATTATTACACACAGCCATGCTGAGTTTGTATTCGACTATATCAATGTAATGCCTGGTGCGCCGAAAAGCAAAGTAAAAAGCCGTTTGATTATGACCCCTTTTCATGCAAAGCGCTTTATGAAAGCTATTGTGGAAAATGTACAAAAATTTGAAGCAGTAAACGGTACCATCCAAGATTTAGAAGCTATTGAAATACCTTTTAATTTCGGAGGCCCAGCTGGTCAAGCTTAACAAATGCTTTTAATATTTTTATAAACTGATTTCATCTATGAAATCAGTTTTTTTATATCAACCCTTCATCTGCAAAACTGTAATAACCCTCATCACTTACAATGATATGGTCGAGTACTTTTATATCTAAAAAACTGGCAGCATGTTTTATTTTCTGCGTAATATCATGGTCAGCCTTACTTGGTGTTAAATTACCAGAGGGGTGATTGTGGCATAGTATTAAATTGGTAGCACTTTCTTCAATGGCATGTCGTAGTATTACCCGAGGGTCAGCAACAGTACCTGTAATGCCACCACTACTTATTATCTTAAAAGCTTTTACTTTATTGGCTTGGTTTAAAAATAGTACGGCAAATACTTCATGTAACTTATCTTTTAATTGGTAACTCAAATACTTAGCTACATCAGCACTACTTTTAAACTGTATTTTATTGATAATATCACCAGCATTACGCCTATTGCCTAACTCCAATGCCGCAGCAATACGTACCGCTTTAGCAATACCAATGCCTTTAATTTTTTGTAAATCTGCTAAGGTTAATTTGCCTAATAAATCTAGTTCATCGTTACACAACTTCAAAATGTCTTTGGCCAAATCAAGTGCAGATTTTTCTGTATTGCCATTATTGATGATGATAGCTAATAGTTCCGAATTACTTAATTTATCAGCACCTAATTGTTCTAATTTCTCTCTAGGCCTGTCATCAATAGCCCAATTTTTAATGGTGGTATTTTTGTTAGAAGATTTTTCCATAGGGTATAAATTAATAACACAAACTAAGTGTATTTTCGCAGCATATTTATCATCTTACAAACTTTTTCATGCAATCTAACGTAAAAATTTTTTCAGGTACGGGTTCGCAATACTTAGCTGAAAAAATAGCCAAAAAATTTGGTGAACCTTTGGGTAAAGTAAATATTCAACGTTTTAGCGACGGCGAAATTGGAGTTGAGTTTCAAGAAAGTATTAGAGGTCGCTTTGTATTTTTAGTTCAAAGCACCTACTCACCATCAGATAATTTGATGGAATTATTGTTGATGATTGATGCTGCAAAACGTGCATCTGCCTACAAAGTGATTGCGGTTATACCATATTATGGTTTTGCAAGGCAAGATAGAAAAGATAGGCCTAGGGTGGCCATAGGCTCAAAATTAGTAGCCAATATGTTAACTGCTGCTGGTGCTGATAGGGTAGTAACCATGGATTTACATGCTCCGCAAATTCAAGGATATTTTGATATACCTGTTGATCACCTCGATTCTTCCGCCATATTCATCCCTTATATTGAAAGTTTAAATTTAGCAAACCTTACTTTTGCCGCACCTGATGTAGGTAGCGCCAACAGAATTAGAGAAATAGCCACTTACTTTGAATGTGAAATGGTGATTTGTGACAAACACCGTAAAAGAGCCAACGAAATTGCCAGCATGGTTGTTATTGGCGATGTTACTGATAGAGATATTGTATTGATAGATGATATTTGCGATACTGGCGGTACCCTTACCAAAAGCGCTGGGTTAATGAAAGAAAAAGGTGCTAGAAGCGTAAGAGCATTGTGTACACACCCTGTTTTAAGTGGTAAGGCTTACGAAAATATCGAAAACAGTGTGTTAGAAGAATTGGTGGTGTGTGATACTATACCCGTGAAACCAGGTTGCGATAAAATCAAAATATTATCGGTAGATGAACTGTTCGCAGTAGCCTTACGTAATGCCTACGAAAATAAAAGCATCAACAGCTTGTTTATTCGTGGAAGGGTTAGAGGCGCAAAATAGTAGTCATTGAACTGTATTACTTTGAAATAAATGCCAAAATGTGCAGGTAATGTATTACTTTTGCACCTCATAAAAAATTAGATAATGAAAACAATTAACATCGAAGGACAACTGAGGACCGAAAGCGGAAAAAAAGCCACCCGCCAAATTCGCTCTCAGAAATTGGTGCCGGGTGTAATTTACGGTGGTAAAACTGAAGTAAATTTTGCAGCTCCTGCATCTTCATTCAAAAGTATCGTGTATACTTCTGAATTTATGTTAGCTAAAATTACCGTTGATGGTAATAGCTACACTTGTATTTTGAAAGATTTACAATTTGATAAAGTAACAGATGTATTAACGCATGTTGACTTTTTAGAATTAGTAGATGATAAAAAAGTAATTGCTACTTTACCATTAAAGTACGTTGGTACACCTGCAGGTGTTAAAGCCGGTGGTAAATTGGTAACTAAAATGAAAGCGGTTAAAATTAAAACTTTACCTAAGTTTTTAAGAGAAAATATCGAAGTAGATATTACTGCTTTACAATTAAACGAAAACATTCGTGTAGAAGATATTAAAGCGGAAAACATGGAAATTATGAACTCACCTCGTATTCCTATTGCTTCTGTAACAATGACACGTCAATTGAAACAAGAAGAAGCAAATGCTGCAAAAGCAGGTGCTAAAAAATAATATCACCAAATAAACTTAAAAATGCCTTCTACAAAGAAGGCATTTTTTATAGGTAGTACAGCATAAACTTACCTACATTTGCACCCATAATGCCAATAAGGCAAAAAATAAATAGTGGATCATTGTTTGAACAACACATGATCTGTTTTAAATAAAAATTGAATACAATGGGAATGGATAGGAATACACTGATAGGGTTTGGCTTAATTGGAGCTTTACTCATTGGTATGTTTGTAATTAACAGTAAAAGCAAGCAAGCTTATGATAAAGAACAAGCTGCTATTGCAAAACGTATAGCTGATTCATTGGCTTTAATAAAGCCAAAAGTAGATTCAGTGGCGCTAAAACTTGATGCACAAAAAGCGGATTCTTTAAAATTGGCAAAACAAACAAGTGGCCTCTTGCAAGATACCGTAAAGCCTCAATCTGTTAGTATTGAAAACGATGTAGTTAAAATTACTTTTTCAACTAAAGGCGCACAACCAACTTTGGTAGAACTTAAAAAGTATAAAAAATTCGATAGCAGCCTAGTACAACTACAAGCAGGTAGTTTCAATAAATTTTCTTACGCTATTAAAAATGGTATAGGGGGTACTGCACAAACAGAAAACATCAACTTCATAGCAACTGCTGTTACCAAAAATGCTGATAATAGTCAAACCATATCATTTAAAACAGGCGATACATCAGGTACAAGATCATTGGTGCACCAATATACTTTGAAGCCAGGTGAATATATGCTCGACTTAAATATTATTACAACAGGTAATGATTGGTTCGATCAAAATGCCATGAATATTAACTGGCAATCAGAAGCAAGTCAAGTAGAAAAAGATCACAAATACGAACTTACACAATCACATGTTTGTTTTGTTACCAATGATAATTTTGATTTTGAATACGCTGCAAAGCCCGATTCAAAGGCATTTAGCAAAAGCGTTAATTGGGTTGCGGCCAAACAACAATTTTTTATTGCTGCATTAATTGCCAAAACTAAATTTGAATCAGGTTCAATGGAATGGAAAACACCTGCTGATTCATCAACCTACTTATTTAGAACAACCGCTAACTTAAAAGTAGCTGTACCTGCTGCTGCAAACGCTACTACAGCTTTACAGTTTTATTACGGACCAAGCGATTACAACATCTTAAAAAAATACGATAATCAATTACAAAATATTGTGCCTTATGGTACAGGTATTTTCTCTTTTGTAAAATATATCAATCGCTACTTTTTATTACCGGTGTTCGATTTCTTGCAAAACAACATTGCAAGTATGGGTATTGTAATTTTGTTAGTAACGCTTTTAATTCGTTTAATTACTTCGCCAATCTTATACAAAAGTTATTTGAGTGGAGCTAAAATGAAAGTGCTAAAGCCAGAAGTAGATGCATTGAAAGCTAAGTTTACTGACAAAACAGGCCAGCTTGATCAACAATCATTTAGCATGGAGCAAATGAAATTGTGGCGTACCGCAGGGGTGAGTCCTTTAGGTGGTTGCTTACCTGCATTGTTACAAATACCTATTTTTATGTCGTTATACTACTTTTTTCAAAGTAACATCGATTTACGAGGTAAAAACTTTTTATGGGCTAATGATTTAGCGTCGTACGATTCTATTTTAAAATTACCATTTGAAGTGCCTTTTTATGGCGACCATGTAAGTTTGTTTACACTTACAGCCGTAGCTACCAGTTTATTGATTTCTATTTATAGCATGAGTAATATGCAGGATAACAGTAATCCGCTTATGAAGTACATGCCTTATATTTTCCCGGTATTGTTACTAGGTGTGTTCAATAAATTGCCTGCAGCGTTAACTTGGTATTATACTGTATCAAATACGATTACATTGATATTGCAAATTGTGATTCAGAAATACGTTATTGATCACGATAAAATTTTAGCACAAATCAATGAAAATAGAAAGAAGCCTGTAAAGAAATCAAAAATTCAAGAAAAGGTTGAAGCAATGCAAGAGAGCCAACGTAAATTGCAAGAGCTGAAAAACAAAACCAATAAAAACTAATTAAGTTAAAATATTGTTACGAAGCTGCACTTTTATGAGTGCAGCTTTTTTATATTCAAGTTAGGAGGTATTTCGGCACACTATTTTATTATCTTTATTATAAACAAATACTATGTTCCAAAAATTTACATATTCAATTATTTTAAGTGGCTTAACCACTGGCTTATTTGCCCAAAAAATAATGAATGAAGGCGTAATAACGTATCAAATTGCCATTGAAAGTACTAAAGGTGAAAAGCAAGTAGCAAGCGCCTTAAATGGTGCTACCGTTACATTGTTTGTTACAAAAGATAGAAGTAGAACAGAAATGGTGAGCACTCCAGGTACTGAAACAACCGTTTTTGATAACAAAACCGGTACAGGTTATATTTTAAAAGAGTATAGCGGTCAAAAATTAATGATTACTACCACAAAAGCCAATTGGGAACAAAAAAATCAGTCGAACAGTGCTTTGAAATTTACGATTGATGATAATACCACCAACATATTGGGCTACAACTGTAAAAAGGCAGTGGCCACTGCTGATGGTAAACAATACACGGTGTATTTTGACCCATCAATTATAATTGCTAATAAAAATTATAATAATGCATTTCCCCAATTGCCAGGTTTACCAGTACAATACGAATTATCTTCAGGCAACTTAAACTTTAAATATAGTTTATTGAAATATAGTTTTGAAGGTATTTTAGCTTCAAAATTTGATGCTCCTAAAGCTGGATTTAGAACCATGACATACGAAGAGAACCAACAATTAAAAAGAGGAGAATAAATTAGTTAACCTTAATAATCAATTTTGTACCAGTATAACCTTGACGAACATCGGCTACTAAAATCTTTTGTTTGTAAGGTAATATGTACACACTACTACCTTTTTGGTAGGTAATAAAAGTGTTTGAATAAGTATTGGTACTAACCATATTTTTGGTATTCAAACTTCCGGTATAACTCATACCGTTTCTTAAATTGAAGTTGAGGTTAGATTTGAAGTTGTTAGTAGTTTTGATATTAATCACCACTTTGTTATTATTCTTATTCTTACCAACGCCTCTATCAGCAAAGGTTACATTCATTTGCAACGCAAACAAAACAGTGAATAATAATATTTTTGTGATTTTTTTCATAATCTAACTATAACAAATATAATTAATTTTATAATAAAACAAATTTATTTTCATACGAAATGTTATTTTTTAGTTGATAACTAGTTTGCATTAATTTTTTTATGCTATCGAATTGATTAAATTACATTATAGAATATTGACAGATGAAAAACGATAGGTACAGACATGATAGGGAGGAAATAAAAGAACTTTTAATTCAATACGATAACCTTCGCATGGGCCGCCCTAACTCATTTATAGAAAAAGAAGGTTTTGAACGTTTAATTGAATACTTTGACGATAAAGATCAATTACAAACGGCACTAGTGGTATGCGAATACGCTATTAACCAATATCCCAATACAGCATCTTTATTATTATTGAAAGCAAACTTGCTTGTAGTTACCAAACAATACAAAGAAGGGTTGTTATTGCTCGATGAATCGGAACTGCTTGACAATAGCGATAGCAATTTATACATTTTAAAAACAGAGGCATACTTAGCGCTCGATATGCAACAAAAAGCAGCCGAAGTATTAGAAAATGCCATTGAACTATTTGACGGCGATGATAAAATTGATTTGTTATTTGAATTAGCAGATGTTTACGACGATTACGAAAATTTTGAAAAAGTATTCGATTGTTTGGTTTTAATTCTCAAACAAGATCCTGCTAACGAAGAGGCTTTGTATAAAATTTGTTTTTGGACAGATTTTACCGGTCGTAATGAAGAAAGTATCACCCTTCACAAAGAAATCATTGAAGAACAACCATTTAATGAACTAGCTTGGTTTAACCTTGGCGCCGCTTACCAAGGCATTAAATTGCACGAAAAAGCTATTGATGCATACAGTTATGTAACGGCCATCAACGAAAAATTTGAGAATGCTTACCGCAATATGGGCGACGCCTATTTAAGGTTACGTAAATACAAAGAGTCTATTGAAATGTTAGAAAAGGTGTTGGAGCTTTCCATGCCAGAGCCCGTAATATATGAAGCAATTGGGCATTGTTACGATCGACTCGAAAAATTTGCACAAGCCCGTTTTTATTACAAAAAAGCCAGCCATTTAGATACGCAAGATGTACGCATGCATTATAAAATTGCATGTACTTATATGAATGAAGCAGCATGGCAAAGTGCTATAAAATGTTTGTATACCGCCTTAAAACCTAACCCAATGCAACCTGATTATAATTTGGCGTTAGGGCAATGCTACATGCAAATGAATAATATGGATGAAGCACTAACCTGTTTCGGTAATGTAGTACGTATGCGCCCAAAAAATGTAAGTGGGTGGACGGAATTATTGAAATGCCTCTTGCAAGCCAATCAGTTTGAAGAAGGTATTGAATATGCCCATTACGCCTACGAACAAACGGAACATAAACCCATTTTTCAATTTTATAAAAGCATGTTTTTGTTTGCCGCAGGTAAATCAAAAGAAGCTTTGCTAGTGTTAGAAAATGCCATGATGTTGGCACCAAAGTTTATAAAGAAATTTATACAACTCGATCCCCGTATCTTAAAAAACAAACAAGTAGTGGCTTTAATAGCCCGTTACAAGAAAAAGAGTAGTCGATAAGTTCTATAGGGTTTTTTATTTTACTTTAAATATATTTGCAAAAATTAAATTATTAGATCTGCAAAAATTGTATAAATGAATTTTAATCTCTCTCAAATGCCCGTTCGTACCAGTCAACCACGTACCAACGGTATAACAATGGTGATGGATAAAGGCCTAAGTGTTGAAGAAGCTAAAAACTTTATGAGTGTAGCTGGTCCGCATGTTGATATTGTAAAATTAGGATTTGGTACCGCCTTTGTAACCCCCAATTTGAGAGATAAATTAGCCGTGTATGCAGCGCATAATGTACCTGTTTATTTTGGTGGTACTTTGTTTGAAGCGTTTGTAATTCGCAATCAATTTGATGATTATATAGCTATGTGTAAAGATTTTGGTGTTACACATATGGAAGTGAGTGACGGTTCAATCACCATACCACATACTGAAAAATGTGGCTATATTGAAAAACTCATTAAACATGGTACTGTATTAAGTGAAGTAGGTAGTAAAGATGCTGCTCATATTATACCGCCATATAAGTGGATAGAATTGATGAGTGCCGAATTAAGTGCTGGTGCAAGTTATGTAATTGCAGAGGCTCGTGAAGCTGGTAATGTTGGTATTTATAGAGGCTCAGGTGAAGTACGTGAAGGGTTGGTGCAAGAAATTTTAACCCAAATACCAGCCGAAAAAATATTATGGGAAGCACCTCAAAAAGCACAACAGTTATACTTTTTAGAATTAATTGGTTGTAATGTTAACTTAGGTAATATTGCGCCTTCAGAAATGATTGCTTTAGAAGCCATGCGTATTGGCTTAAGAGGAGATACTTTTTCGTTTTATTTAGATAAGTAATGCATTTTTAAACAATATTTTAAAAACCTTTTTGTGTATACAAGCAAAAAGGTTTTTTATTTTGATAAACATTCCGCAATATGCAACTATATGGCTTAATTGGATATCCGCTTGGGCACTCGTTTTCAAAGCAATATTTTACACATAAGTTTCAAACGGAACACATTAAAAATGCTCAGTTTGAATTATATCCATTAACCAGCATTACTGCATTACCTAACCTTTTATTACAAACGCCACAGCTGAAAGGGTTAGCCGTAACCATTCCTTATAAAGAGGCTGTAATGCCTTACTTAACGCATATAAACGATACGGCTTTACAAATTGGTGCCGTTAATTGCATTACCATTAATGATGGTGAATTAACCGGGTATAATACGGATGTTACTGGCTTTGAGCAATCATTACAACCCCTTTTACAACCTTACCATAAAAAGGCCTTGGTATTAGGTACAGGCGGTGCAGCAAAAGCGGTTCAATTTGTATTGAATAAGTTAGGTATTGATTATGTAATTGTTAGCAGATCAAAACAGCAGCATAAAAATAGCATCACCTATAATGATATTGATAAAACCATACTACAACAGTACTTACTTATCATCAATTGCACACCACTAGGTATGCACCCAAATGTTAGCTCATTACCGGCTATACCATACCAATACTTAACGCCACAGCATTTGTTGTATGATTTAGTATACCAGCCTGCCGTCACTGCTTTTTTACAACAAGGTTTACATCAACACACATTGGTAAAAAATGGGTATGATATGTTGGCCATTCAGGCAGAAGCCAATTGGCAAATTTGGAACAATATTTAATGACTTAAAAACTTTTTAAAGGCAGCAGGTATAGCTACAACTTTCTTGGCTGTATAGTCATAACATACCATACCTGTTTTGGCTTGCGCTACTGTAACGGTAATGCCATTACGAACAGTGGTTATTTGGTAATATATTTCAAAGCTAACGCTGGTAATACCATCCACTGATATTGAGAAATCAAGTATATCGCCATAAAACGATTCGCTTTTATATGCAACTGCTAAATCGCCCATTATTAGTGCAGCACCTTTTACATCTAGTTCACTAAAACCGCCAAACGTAAGCCATTGCATTCTTGCTTCATGCACCATACTTACCAATGCATCATTACCCACATGGTTACCATAATTTACATCTGTAATGCGTACTGGTATTTGTGTTGAAAATAGGCTGGGGGTGGCAATATCAATTTTTACTCTAGCCATGGTATTGGTTTAAAAAATCTATTAATTGTTGCAATGCTTTTTTACGATGACTGTACTGTCCTTTTTCGGCAATATCCATTTGAGCAAATGTTTTATTACTTCCATTAGGTACAAACACCGCATCATACCCAAAACCTTGGGTGCCTATTTCGGTATCAATAATACGGCCTTCGCAAATACCGGTAAAAAAATATTGTTCGTTGTTTAAAACCAAACAAATAACCGTTTTAAATTGTGCACTACGTTCAGCAATGCCTTCCATATTTTTTAACAACAAGGCAATGTTTTTTTTATGATCCGCTTTATCACCTGCATACCGAGCACTTCTTACCCCTGGTGCTCCATGTAAAGCCGCTACCTCAAGGCCTGTATCTTCACTAAAACAATTTTGTTGGGTTAGTTGATGAATAACCGTGGCTTTTTCAATGGCGTTGGCAATTAACGTATCATGTGGTTCAGGTATATCAATATCAATACCTGCATCTTTTAAAGTAATAATTTGCAACCCATCTGTAAGGGCAGCACTTATTTCTTGTACTTTATGTTGGTTATTGGTAGCAAAAATTAATTGCATGGGAATGTATTAAGCAATGGAAAATATTTTTTTAAGGGCAGCCCACAATAACTTTTTTTGAGCAACATCAGCCGCTATAGCTTTAAACGTTGGGGTTACCAAAAACTGTTGTTGATGATAGGCTTGTACCTGATAATGAGGTATCTGCAAAGGAAATCCATATTGTGCTGGCGTAGTGCCAGCAAATATTAAAATAGTTGGGGCAAACTGTTCTATAATGGCTGCTTGTTGTATACCACTGTAGGGATGGGTATTAATGACTGCCACATCAGCCATTGATACACTACAAGCACTCAACACATTAATTAAAAAACTCAAACTTTCATCATCTAAAAAGGCATTATCAGCATCTGCTACTGCTATTAAAATATGCCTGCCATTATTACCCAAGTATTTTATTTTTTCAACAGGGCTTATAGTAGCGTTTTGAATAAGATTTTTTTCTTGTATAGAGTTGTTGTTTGAACTGACGGTATTTTCGTCGTTTTTTAGATAATTTTCAATATTCGACGTATTTACTAAGGTGTTTTTATATAAATCACTTATGGTAGTCGTTGACAATTTTATATTATCTAAACTCATACTGTCTTTTTTGCTGGTAAAATTTCGTTTCTTTGCAGCAAAATTAATCATTATGATTGCAGCTGCAGATTTTAATATAACAAAGATAGAAAGGAGCAAGTTGAACGATATCAATTTAGAAAATATTCCTTTCGGTAAATACATGACGGATTACATGTTGGAAGCAGATTATGAAGATGGTGAATGGAAAAACGTGGAAATTAAACCGTACCAACCTTTGTTAATGGCGCCATCGTTAGCGGCTATTCATTATGGTCAAGCTATTTTTGAAGGTGTAAAAGCTTACAAGAATGACGCTGGTGAGCCATATATTTTTAGACCACTCGATAACTTTAAACGTTTCAACGCATCGGCAGAAAGAATGCAAATGCCTACCGTTCCTGAAGAAATTTTTATGGAAGGCATGAAACAATTAGTGAAGTTAGATGCTAATTGGATACCTGAAAAAGTAGACCACTCCCTATATATTCGTCCGTTTATGTTTAGTACCGATGAAACCATTGGTGTTAAACCAAGTGATAAATACAAATTCATGATCATTTTAAGCCCTACGGGTCCTTATTATGCTACCCCTATGCGTATTTATGTGGAAGAGCAATATGTACGTGCCGTGCCAGGTGGTATTGGTTTTGCAAAAGCCGCTGGTAACTATGGTGGTGCAATGTATGCAACTGCACAAGCAAAATTAAAAGGGTACGATCAAGTTTTGTGGACAGACGCTTACGAGCACAAATATGTGCAGGAGTGTGGTACTATGAACGTTATCTTCATTATTGGTAACACAGCCATTACACCTGATTTAGAATCGGGTACTATTTTGAAAGGCGTTACAAGAGACAGTGTAATCACTATTTTAAAGGAAATGGGCCTAACGGTAGAAGAAAGAGCCTTAAATATTGATGAAGTTATTGAAGCCCATAAAGCAGGTACTTTAAAAGAAGTATTTGGTACAGGTACGGCTGCAACCATCTCTTTAATTAAAGAGTTGCGTTATAAAGATTATGTAATGGAATTTGATACCGCTACATTACAAGTAGCACCTAAAGTGAAAGAAACTTTGAACAACATTCGTTACGGTAAAGTAGCAGATACCCACGGGTGGATGGTAAAATTGTAATTTTTCTTGATTGATTATTGATAAAAAGCCTTCAGAAATGAAGGTTTTTTATTTTATTTGAAAAAAAATGCAGATTTTCCGAAGTTTTATTTCCTTTTTTGAAAACTTACTCCTACCTTTGCCGTCCGAAAAAAAAGGTTATATAAATGCCAACTATACAACAACTGGTAAGAAAAGGAAGAGAAATTATTAAGGCTAAAAGCAAGTCTAGAGCATTAGACGCTTGTCCTCAACGCCGTGGAGTATGTACGAGAGTATACACTACTACGCCTAAAAAGCCAAACTCTGCGTTACGTAAAGTAGCAAAAGTACGTTTGACTAATAAAATTGAGGTTATCGCTTACATTCCGGGTGAAGGTCACAACCTACAAGAGCATAGTATCGTTTTGATACGTGGTGGTAGGGTAAAAGATTTACCAGGTGTACGTTATCACATCGTACGTGGTTCATTAGATACTGCAGGTGTGAAAGATCGTAAGCAAAGCCGTAGTAAATATGGTACTAAAAAAGCTAAGAAATAAGTAGCTTTTTAACAACGTAATTATTCATTAAACATAGGGTTGAGTAAAGTTTTAAACCTTGAAGAAATTCAGCCCCCAAATTAAAAATTAAGCAATGCGTAAAGCACAAGCCAAAAAGCTCCCTTTAGCACCCGATCCAAAGTTTAACGACAAATTGGTAACTCGTTTCGTTAACAACTTAATGTGGGAAGGTAAAAAAAGTGGTGCGTTCAACATCTTCTACGATGCGTTAGATAAAGTAGCGAAAATTACAGGTGAAGATGGATACGAAGTATGGAAAAAAGCATTAAGTAACATCACTCCAGGTGTTGAGGTAAGAAGTCGCCGTATTGGTGGTGCTACTTTCCAAATTCCTTCTGAAGTACGTCCTGATAGAAAAATTTCTTTAAGTATCAAATGGATGGTACGTTACAGCCGTGAAAGAAACGGTCGTAGCATGGCAGATAAATTAGCAAACGAAATTGTAGCTGCAAGTAAAGGTGAAGGTGCATCTTTCAAAAAGAAAGAAGATACACACCGTATGGCAGAAGCCAACAAAGCATTTGCTCACTTTAGAGTTTAAGCTTCATAAAATAGTAATAAAAAAGCCATTCAATTTTGAATGGCTTTTTTATTACCTATATAAAACGGTTGTATCATTAAAATTTTTTGATAGCAACATATCGATGGCTTAAAAGGCTAAGGGAGCACCTACTACTTTCATATCATGCTGAGCAAACAACGCAGCGCCTTCAGCCGCACTTGGTGGTGCTTTTAACCTACCCAATGCTTCAAAAAAAACTTCCATTTTACCAGCAGGTTGAAACATAAAGTATAAATGACCAGTATCAGATAGCTGTGCAAATGTATGCGGTACCGTTCTAGGTAAAAAAATGGTATCACCTGCTTGTAAACGATGCTGCTCATCACCTACTTGAAAAAGATACGTTCCTGCTACCACAAAAAAAATTTCATCTTGGTGCGGATGTACATGTAATGGTGGTCCACCCTTTTCTTTACCGATATACTCAAAAATCGCCAAATCACCATTAGTATCTTTACTAGCAACTTTTACATTGTTGGCATTTTTGCCACCCAACATTACCTCATTGCCTGTTTTGCTGCTGCCAGCTTTAACAACAAACCCTTTATTGGGGCGTTTGGGTGGTAAGTTACCAGCCATACTTTTACCAAATAAAACCGCAGGTATTGCAGCTGCAGTACTCCATAAAAACTGTTTTCTTTTCATTTTAAATAGCTTATTTGTACTACACAAATATCGATTGCGTAATGAAGCTGATGGTGGTAAAAAAACGACAATTTTTAATAGGTATCTGCCTCACCAAAAAGTCTTTCGGGGGCAGCACTATCCATTTCATGAAAAGCATTGGGTAATTGTTGGGTAAGGGTTTTATAGTCTTTTGCCAAATGTTGATAATCATGATAGCCACAGCGTATGGCTATAGATAACCAATCTAATGAAGGGTACTTGTTTTTTAATCGAAATGCATGTTCAAAGCGTACAATTTTTTGGTAGTATTTCGGTGAAACACCCATTCTTTCCACAAACTTACGCTCATATTGGCGCAAGCTCAAACATGCTGTTCGTGCTTGTTGTTCAATAGTAAAAGCATCGTGTAACGTTAAAAGTTTTGGCGCAACCATATCAATAGGGTGTGTAACCAACTTGGTTTTGTATAACTGTTGTTTTAAATACTGCTCTACAATGCTAACCATTGTTTGTTCATTTTGAGCTTCAAACAATTGTTCATTAACACAGGTAATATCTTTCGAAAATATTAAGGAAGCATCTAAATAACAATTATTCAAAAGGGCGGCAGGTATGCCTGTCATTTTAAATAAACCTCCGGGAGCAAATACAACTTGAAATACTAAGAAATTATGGCCAACAAACCGGTGGGTTACGCCTGTTTGCTGTCCCATCACCACGGTACGTAACTTACTAAAACTAGTGCCTTCGTTTATATAGGTAACGGTTTCTGTGTCTTTAGGGTAAAAACTTAAACATTGTTCTGGCCGAGGTGGATACGCTTTAAAAGGTAAATCATGGCCCTTAATTTCGAATTGCACAATACGGTACACCCTCACATAAGGGCTTAAATATAAACTGGGTGTAAATTCAGATAATACCATACAATATAATGCTATTACTAAGTTAAGTGAATCATACTTTAAACTGAAAACCTTGCTATTCCGTAAACACTTTTTTTGCTTTAAAAATCGAAAATTATTAAAGGGTGAACTGCGTTTATATCGATTCAACAGCCGCTGTAATTGATTGAATATGTTGAAATGCAAGTTGATTGTTTTAAAAAAAATAGTACATGCTTTATCATACTTATTTGGTAAATTGTTACAAATATTATGGTATGGAAAAACAATCCTTCTCCCGAAGGTTCTTCTTAAAGTCAGTATCTGTGGTGGGTGCGGTATCGTTGATACCATCAAAAGTGAAAGCACTCTATGAGGAAGTAAAAAATTATTTTGTTCCTCCCAAAGAGGTGATACCCCTCACCATCAACATCAATAAAAAGCCTTATACCATTAGTGCTGATACCCGTGCTACCCTTTTAGATGTGTTAAGAGAACAATTGCATTTAACGGGTACTAAAAAAGGTTGCGATCACGGACAATGCGGTGCTTGCACCGTTCATATTGATGGCGAAAGGGTATTGAGTTGCCTTACGTTAGCTGCCATGTTGCCCGGTAAAAATGTTACCACTATTGAAGGACTTGCAGATGGTGATACTTTACACCCCATGCAACAAGCGTTTATTGAATGCGATGGTTTTCAATGTGGGTATTGTACACCGGGGCAAATTATGTCGGCCGTGGCCTGTGTTAAAGAGGGGCACACCAAATCAGTTGCTGAAATAAAAGAATTTATGAGTGGTAACCTTTGTCGCTGCGGCGCTTATAACGGTATTGTTGAATCTATTCAAAAAGTAGCCATATGAAACCATTTGTATTTAGTAAACCAACCAATGTTCGGCAAGCCCTTACCAAAAAAACGGCTGCTACACAATATATTGCAGGTGGCACCAATTTGGTCGATTTAATGAAAAAAGCCATTGCTACACCTGATGTAGTTATTGATGTTACACAATCGTTATCAAACCAAATTGAACGAACAACTAAGGGCATTCGTATTGGTGCTATGGTACGCAATAGTGCCCTACACCAACACCCAATTGTGGTGGCTCAATTTCCTTTAGTAGCCAAAGCAGTATTAGCAGGTGCTTCTCCTCAAATACGCAATATGGCTTCAACAGGAGGCAACTTATTGCAACGAACTCGTTGTCCTTATTTCTACGATATTGTATCGCCTTGTAACAAACGTACGCCAGGTAGTGGATGTAGTGCCCTTACTGGCGATCAACGCATGGCAGCAATTGTAGGCTACAGCGATCAATGTGTTGCAGTGCATCCATCAGACCTTTGTGTGGCTTTAGCTGCATTAGATGCCAATGTAATCATAACTGATAAAAGCAATAACCAACGTACCATTGCTTTCAATAATTTTCATCGCTTACCGGGTAATAACCCTGCAGCTGATAATAATTTACCTGAAGGGGCTATCATCAATGCCATTGAAATACCCGATAATCCTTTTAATAAACATTACAGTTATGTAAAAGTTCGTGATCGTGATTCATATGCATTTGCATTAATATCAGTAGCAGCAGGGTTACAATTAAACGGTAATACCATTGTAGCAGCCACACTTGCATCTGGTGGTGTAGCACACCAACCTTGGCGCTGGAACAAAGCAGCAGCATTTTTAAAAGGAAAAGCAGCAACCGCTGCTAATTTTACCGCTGCCGCTACTATTGCGGTGAGTGAAACCAAGGCCTTGGCCAATAATGGTTTTAAAACGTTGATGTTGCAAGGCGCTATTGAAACAGCCCTACAAAATTGTTTAACTGTATAACTTTTTTATATGGAATTTTTTGATGAATATGTTGATATGCCTACACCTCCGCCAGAAGGTAGGGTAGAAGCCATGGCAAAAGTAACAGGTAAAGGTAAATATGCTGCCGAGTACCAATTGCCGAACATGTGTTACGGCGTTTTTGTAACGAGTACTATTACAGCAGGTACCATTAAAACCATTCAAACGGCCAATGCTAAAATGGCTGATGGCGTAATTGATATTATTACCCACCTCAACAAACAAACGGTACCTGGTTTGGCTGATGAAGCTGCTATTAAAGCCAGTAGGTTTAGTTTGCCTATTTTTCATACCGATAAAATATTTTTTAAAGGTCAACCTATTGCATTGGTTATTGCAGCAACTTTTGAAGAAGCTACCTATGCTGCTTCATTGGTTACAGCCGAATACAATGAAACGAATTTTGTAGTTGACTTTGATAAAGCCCATGCCAACGTACCATTAAAACCTGCTGGTAAAGATAGGGGCAATATCGATGCCCTGCAACTAGCAAGTGTACAAGTATCAGGTACTTACACCATTAAAAATGAAGTGCATAACCCAATGGAAATGCATGCCACTATTGCTCATTGGCAAGATGATGGTAAGTTGCTTTTGTACGATAAAAACCAAGGGGTAAACAATGTGCAAAGGGTATTTGCTGGCTTATACAAAATGCCTGTTGATAATATACAAGTAGTGAGTGAATTTGTTGGTGGTGGCTTTGGTTCAGGTTTAAAAGTATGGCCCAACACTTTGGCAGCTGCTATGGCAGCTAAACAAGTAAAGCGACCAGTGAAAGTAGTATTAACTCGTCCGCAAATGTTTACATTGGTAGGGTACCGACCAGCATCATGGCAAAAACTAGTGATAGGTGCAGATGCTACCGGTAAGTTTACTAGCTTATGGCACCAAGCCAAGCACAGTACCTCCGTGTACGATAATTTTAACGAAGGCATTACTCGAATATCAAGGTTGGTGTATAACATCGAAAACCTTAAAACAGAATCAGCCATTGTACCACTCAACCTCAGTACACCTACATGGATGCGGGGGCCAGGTGACTGTACAGGTGCCTTTGCAGTGGAAAGTGCCATTGATACATTGAGTTACCAATTACAGCAAGATCCTGTTGCTTTGCGTTTAAAAAACCTAGCATTGAAAATAGATCCTGATAGTGGTAAACCTTGGAGCACTCATTATATTGATGAATGTATTACCAAAGGTGCCAGCATGATTCAATGGCAAAATAGGCCCGCTACACCAGGTACTTTAACCGAAGGCGATTGGAAAATAGGATACGGCATGGCAGTAGGTATGTGGAATGCAGGCCGAACCAGCGCTAGTGCTAGTATACAAATGACAAAAGATGGAACGGTAGTGGTACAAACCGCCATGACGGATATTGGTACGGGCACGGGCACCGGTGTACAAAACATGGCATACAGTACATTGGGTATTGATAAAGAAAAAATTAAAGTAGAACTCGGCAACTCTAACCTACCTCCAGCGCCTAGTCAAGGTGGCAGCACGGGCTTATCATCTATCAGCGGTGCTATAGTAGCGGTATGCAATCAGTTAAAAACAAAATTAGCCACATGGGCTGTTGAACAAAACACCGCTTTCAAAACCGTAGGGGTTGACGAACTCGTATTAACCAACGATGCCATAACTATAAAGGCACAACCTTCGGTAAAAGTATTGTTTGCTGATATTTGGCGTAAGAATAATTTAGAAGTGGTAGAAGTAATGGCCACTGCCGCCCCGGGTGAAGAAAGAAAACAATTTGCATTTGCCTCATCTGCCGCTCATTTTTGTGTAGTGAAAGTAAACACCAAAACAGGTAAAGTAAAAATGCACAAAATGGTGTGTGTGGCCGATGGTGGTACTATTGTAAATCAAAAAGCAGCAGCCAATCAAATATCAGGTGCTTGTGTTGGCGGTATTGGTATGGCATTAACTGAATACCAAACCATTGATGCAACATTGGGCACGGGTATAGGCAACGATTTTGGTGCATATCATATTCCTGTAAATGCTGATGCCCCCATAATTGAAGTGGCTTTTATTGGTAAGCCAGATGTCAATAGCAACCCATCGGGTTCAAAAGGGTTGGGTGAAGTAGGTATCATTGGTGCCGCAGCTGCCATAGCCAACGCTATATACAATGCTACAGGTAAGCGTATATACGATTTACCGATTACGCCAGATAAAATATTGATGGCTTAATAATTCATATAAACATTGAATTACGACCGTTACATTAAAAAAATGTACGGTCGTTTTTTTTATGAAGTAGCATCATCTTTATGGTTAATACGCTTTAGCATTAAATAAAACAACACTATCAAACAAATAGCATATACCAATGCCAAGCCGGGTTTTTGAATGCTGAAATTACTAAAGTTGATAAGTTTCCATAATGCAGCTGCAATAATAATAAATATGATGATAAGGGGAAATGAAATGGGGTTGCGTTTACGTGACATGATTTTTTATTGTAAATAGATTAGTTGTAAAAGTATTGTTTGTTTAAAATCTACATAAATCTATTTTTATTACTACAATCAACTAATGTATACAAAATATTAATTTTTATTTTCGACTTATAAAAATATTAAACATTTACAAAGTAGTTCAAGCTAAATCTAATACAAAAGATGTATTTCTACATATTTTACTAAATATCATTTACAATCTGTTATCAGCTCTTTATAACTTTATAGTATTGAATAGTAAATAGGCGGAAGTAATAATACAATTTTATTATTTATTCCACAGCGCCTCAAATCTGTTGGAAGTTGTTAATAAAAAGGAATATGAAAACTATTAAAAATTTATCGTTTTTTGTTTTGGTCTGTACTATTATTTCATGTGTTAAATAAAATTCTTTTGACAATTCAATTGATTCTTTTAAAACCGATATCAATCTATAAAGTATTACAGATAATATTATAGAGTATAAATCTGCATTAAAATCAAATAATTTTAATGATATAAAAAACTCACTAGATATAATAGTTAGCGCTTCAAAGATTTTATGCAAAAAATACAGTGAAGCTAAGGTTGAAGAATATTTTAAAATATTGATACAAATAGAAAGGAAGGAGAAAAATGACGATGCAAATTCAATAAATTCTTTTATTTATTTTGGTGATAAATGTCATCGAAATACAAATGGAACAGTTAATGCGGATGACTGTAATTTTTGGGAAAATATTTCTGTAGCTGTTTCTTCAGCAATACACTGTAGTCCCCCTACTTCAACAGTAGGCTCTCCTGCAACTCAAGCAGAAATAAATGCTTATTATGATTGTGTACAAGAGAGAATTTGTAAAAATTGTTAAAAAAAATATTATGAATAATAAAGTAAAAATTATTTCTGTATCGATATTTATTTTGATTACGATTATGTCAATGGTATTAATTAGATCTTACAGTAAAGTAAAAGAAACTACCAAGCTCACTCCAGAAGAATATAGAAAAATTCATTGATTGTAATATTTAATTACAACGGTCTTTTATTTTATAATATTTATTTCTTGCATAAGCAATGCAAGAAAGTTTTTTTTGATTGCAGTTTAAATAATTTATGACACTGTAATTTTTTATCAGACATTATGTAATAAATTGGACATCACAATAATGTAAAGCTATTGTTAACTCAGTAAATACTTCTTCAAAATTTTAATAATTAATCTACCGTTTTTAAATACGATCAATTCGATTTTTTCAATACTTTTAAAACAATTACAAGGATTTACTAATTTTAAAAAGTATTTTGATTTTATAGTATTTTTTAAAATTTATTTATAACTAATATTATCAGAAACGAAATATTATCATTGTTCTTCAAATAATATAATGCTTAAAATTTTGTTTAAAGTATTCAAAATCTCATTAATAGGGTTTATTTTTATTAGCAATAGTTTTTGCTAGTTGCCAATCTAAAGAGGTTAAAGCATATCAAAAAGCCAAAGCTGAACATGAAAAAAGAATGGAATTAATTCAGTCTTTTAAAGATCCATATTTTGATAAAGTGAATGACACTATGAAAAAGTGGATACCTATATTTAAGTCAGTTTTTATAGATGATCAAAAAAATAGAATACTAGGTTACGGATTCACAAAGAAAGGTTGGAAAGAACAACAAAAAATTGATGCCCAAAACTTAAAAATTGTAACTGCATTTCTTGATAAATATAAATGGCCCACTATTAATGATGTTGGTATTTTTGGTCAACGAACCATAGGAATAGTTATACAACATGCGCCATTACAAATACAAGAAAAATATTACCCTTATTTAGTTGATGCTTACAAAAAAGATCCACAATTATTTGAAACACTGGCTTTACTTGAAGATAGAATTAATGTAAGCAATAATAGGTTTCAATATTACGGAACACAATTAGCTTATTATAAAGGAGAACAAGTGCTTTATCCTGTATATAATATCGATAGCCTCGAAACATGGCGTAAAAGAATTGGTTTTAAAATATCTATTGAAAATTATTTCAAATTGCTCAGGTCAAATTGGAATATTCAAGAGTATAAAAGTATGTTACCTGACTTAATTAATAATTTTAAAGTAACCAATGAAATGGGTATTCATTACAACTTTTAAGCATAGTTACTTTGCAAGTTTTTTATTGAATGATTAATGTTTCACTAGTTGTTTTAAGTTAATTTTTTATAATAAAAACTAGTTTATTACCATTTTATTTTCAGCTTAGGTACTCTCTAAAAGAAATTTATTAAATGCACGTATTTGTTTGGTGGCGGTACTTACCAAAGCAAATGTTGGTTTGATATGATATTAGTATTGGTAAATAATCAAATCCAACTATCGGCTACTTTTTGTAAAGGATCATACCAATTAATATATTGTACCAACCTTGGTGTAGTGGCTTTATTGGCGCTACTACTGTGGGGCAACAAATGGTTCCAAATAATGAAATCGCCAGCATTGCCTGCAATGGCTACTTTTTCAAAAGCGGTAAAATCATCATCACGAGGGTGTGTATCTTTCGAATAATGATACAGCCAATCTGAAATTTGATGATGAAACCCTGGTACCACTGTTAAGGCGCCTTGGTGGGCAGCTGTATCAGTTAAATATAAAATACCTTGTGTGCCAAAGGGAATGGGCTGGGCCAAACTTACATCCCAATGCAAACCAATACCACGGTAGGTATAAGCTGCTGTTTCAGGCGGATTAAAACCACATTTATCTGTAGTTACTACCAAGCCCTCATGCCCCCATAATTGTTGAAATGCTTTTTTTATAACAGGGTTATTTCTGTTAGCATCAATGGCGGCATGCCTGTATAAAGGCACCATAATACCTTGTACAGCGTCACTAGCTTGGTACCAACTATTGCTATCTGCAGCATCCATCTGTAAATATTTCCAAATAGCATCACATGCTGCTGTGCAGTCTTCTTTTGATACGGCATTTTTAATGATAACGTAACCATGTGTATCCCAAAAATCCAAATCTTCCTCAGATAGTACCGCTTCATTGGTAGGTATTGCTGAAGTTAGCGTTGCACTAAATAATTGTTGACATTGTGCAATAGTAGTTGCAGTTAGGTTGCCGCTATTTTGAGCCAAAATCCATTGTTCAAATGCAGCAAAGCTAGGTTGTTGGGTATGTAAAAACTGATAAGTTGGTAACAAGCCAACCCCCAATATATCTAACAAGATATGGTTCAAAGAAGGGTTGTAAGTTATATTATCAGCAATGCCCAATAGTGTATGTTGCCAAAGTGATTTTAAATGAGCGTAACACTCTGCACCTAATGCCATCAAAGCATCAATATTGTTTGGATGTTTATCCATACACAAACTAGTTTTTTTCTAAATATAAACTAATAAAATAAGTTGTTGTATATGTATTTACCTATTAGTTTATAAATTGATGATGGTGATTAATGTGCAACATTCACTTAAGAAAATTGTTACTTTATCATTAATTAAAACTATTTCTATACAGCACCGGTGTTACATGCGTTTTACTTTTAAATAATTTGCTGAACGATTGTGGATGCTCAAACCCTAATTGGTAAGCAATTTCACTTACTGATGCATTGGTGGTAGTTAATAATGCCTTCGCTTTTTCAATAAGTTTTTCGTGTATATGTTGTTGGGTGTTGAGGCCTGTTACATTGCGTAACATATCACTCAAATATGCCGACGAAACATGTAAGGCATTGGCTAATGTTGCTACCGTAGGCAAAGTAGTAATGGTATCATTATTAAAATGAGCCGCTAACAAACGTTCAAAGTTTGCCAACAAATCATTGTTTGCCATTTTTCTTGTAATGAATTGTCGGTTATAAAAACGGTTACAATAGCTCAATAATAATTCTAGGTTTGATACGATAACATCCTGACTAAAAAGATCTAACCTCGAGCTAATTTCTTTCTTTATTTGTTGCACAATTCCTTCAATGGTTTTTTCTTCTTCATCAGATAAGTGCAAGGCTTCATGCACTTCATACGAAAAGAAACCATAGTTTTTAATAGCATTGCCTAATGGGTATTGCCGAATTAAATCGGGGTGAAATAACAACGACCAACCATCACTATTTCTATCAGCATCTCCATCAACAGCAATAACTTGGTTCGGTGCTATAAACGACATCGTACCATCATCAAAATCATAGTGGTTTTTGCCATACTTTAAAATGCCTTTAAAACTTTTTTTAATGCTGATATTGTATAACCCGAACATCATTTTTTCATGTGGAGCAGCTTCGTAATGGCTCGTAGCCGCATGGTCAATAATCGTAATAAGGGGGTGTAACGGGCTTGGCAAACCCATCACAGCATGTGCTTCTTTTACCGATGGTATATTTTTGATATGGGGTGCTGTTGGTTTCATGTAAATTGAGTAGACAGTAATAGTGAACTAACTACTGGTTGTGCTGTAAATTTAAGCTTTTAAAAAATCAGTGCCAGTACTTCTGTCTGCCGTCATTAATGCCAACACATTACCGGGGTACTCAGGCGGTAACTGACTCACTTCATGCAACTGCTGTAACTCAGCGGCGGTGAAGGTTATAGCTACACAAGCCAAATTATCTTGCAGCTGCGAAATTTTTGTAGCACCAATAATGACACTACTTACAACAGGCTGCTGTAATAACCAAGCTAAGGCCAATTGTGCTACTGAAACCTTTTTTGCTGCTGCCATTGGTATCAAAACATCTAACACATCATAGGCCCTTGCTTCATGAAAAGGAGGGAAGGGGAAGCTACTCAAACGGCCCACCTCTTTTGTTGCACCACGTTTGTATTTGCCCGTAAGCAAACCACCACTCAAGGGGCTCCATACCAGCATACCTATTTTTTGATCTAACAACATCGGTACCAACTCACGTTCGGCATCTCGAACATCTAACGAGTAATTGGCTTGTAGCGAAGCAAAACGATCTAAATGGTTGTATTGAGCGTATGATACGCCTTTCATTACTTGCCAAGCTGCCATATTGCTTGCACCATAATACCTTATTTTACCACTGCGTACCAAATCATCTAAGGTTCTAATGGTTTCTTCTATGGGTGTTAATGGGTCAGCAGTATGTATTTGGTAGAGGTCAATATAATCAGTACCCAAGCGTTGCAAGCTAGCTTCTACTTGTTGTATGATATGTTTTTTAGACAAGCCGCTATCGTTTACACCAGCACCCATAGAACCCCTCACTTTGGTGGCCAACACCAAATCATTTCTGTTGATACCCAGGTTTTTAATGGCTTTACCAATCATTACTTCAGAAAGACCTTCGGAGTAAATATTAGCGGTATCAATAAAATTAACGCCAGCAGCCACTACCGTTTTAATTTGTTCGGCTACGGCTTGCTGATCAAGCTGACCCATATAACCAAAAAAGCCTTTGCCGCCATAATTCATAGTGCCTAAGCAAAGTGCTGACACTTTTAAACCCGTATTGCCTAATACATTGTATTGCATATTTTTTAATTGAATAGTGAAATGCAAAGTTGTTCCATTAAAAAAACAGGCAAGTAGCCAAAATGCGGTTGTTTGTGTGTGAAATGGGGGGTGGATGTAAATTGACTACACCTTGGTATGTGACCTTACGAAACTAAATTTCGCTTTATTAGCGTATTTGTTTGTGGGTAAATGGGCAAAGTAAGATGGGGAATTTTTGTAAAGCTATTATATAACTGTACCATAGCTGTATTATAGCTGTTGTAAAGCTGTTGGTACGGAGTAAGTGGATTGTTACAAAGCTATTGTTGAATTGTTAGGTAGTGCTTTCAATACTTTATTGAATGGATTATATGTTTATGTATAATGACATAAATAGCAGGATAACTACACAGTCGATAATTGCTTTTTAAGACCTACGCTTGTTTGTTAAGTGTATTTTAAAATTTTGTTTGTTGTGCTCATT
Organism: Ferruginibacter yonginensis; assembly: GCF_042651465.1. NCBI lineage: Bacteria > Pseudomonadati > Bacteroidota > Chitinophagia > Chitinophagales > Chitinophagaceae > Ferruginibacter > Ferruginibacter yonginensis. Next base: position 1,123,870 of record NZ_JBHSCZ010000001.1, on the reverse strand, counting down.
TTTGGTGTACGACAATTATTTAAACCATAAAAATTATTAGTTTAGAATAAACATAATCTATGCCCAAACAGAAAGGACCTATACCCATTACTGGTACTGTAAAAAACACCACTTACTTTAGTTTAAATGGACAATATTACGAACGGCGAAAGAGTAGTTTAACGGCTGCGGTTGTAGCGACTGACCCTGCGTTTGCAGCAAGCCGGCGTTGTAATACTGTGTTTGCTACTGCTGTTGCTATTGCACGTACTATTTACCCTCAATTACCCACACATAAACGTATTGCTGGTGCATTTGGACAACTGACGGGCCGAGTGTATCAAATGGTATTAAAAGGTATGGATGCGGATAGTATTGTTACTGCTATTTTAGGTGAGTAACAAAATTTGTTTGATTAATTTTTGTAATTTGTGAAATATACGTGCCCCAATAGCACTCCAAATATTTTAAAAAGATTACCAGCATTTTATGTTACTTAAAACATTAACGTAAACCTAAATCTTGTAGTTGATATTTTATGGAGTAATATTTATTGAATAGCACACTAATACTTTTCGCTTACTTTGTAAATTAAACTTCTGACAATCAATTAATGATAAAAGAACAACAAATAGAAGATAGTTTAATAACCAAACTTACTGATCTGAAATATAGTTACAGGTCGGATATCAAGGACAGGGCTTCGCTGGAAAAGAATTTCCGTGAAAAATTTCAGGCACTCAATAGAGTTAATCTGACTGACGCTGAATTTGCCAGACTCAGAGACGAGATTATCAATTCAGACGTTTTTGCATCTTCCAAACGATTACGTGAAATAAACACTTTTAGCCGTGAGGACGGAACGCCTTTGCATTACACTTTGGTAAACATAAAAGACTGGTGCAAAAACGAATTTGAAGTTATCAATCAACTTCGCATAAATACAGAAAATAGCAACCACCGTTACGATGTTATTTTATTGATTAACGGAATACCTGTTGTTCAAATAGAATTAAAAACCCTTGAAGTAAGCCCACGAAAAGCCATGCAGCAAATTGTGGACTACAAAAGCGACCTAGGCAATGGTTATACGAACTCATTGCTTTGTTTTATGCAGCTTTTTATTGTTACCAATCGCAGTAACACCTATTATTTTGCTAACAACAACGCTTCTCATTTCAGCTTTAATGCTGATGAGCAATTTTTGCCTGTTTATCAATTTGCCAGTGAGGATAATAAAAAAATCACACACATAGACGACTTCTCAGAAAAGTTTTTGAGCAAATGCACCTTGAGCCAAATGATTAGCAAATACATGGTATTGGTGGCAAGCGAACAAAAGTTGTTAGTGATGCGACCCTATCAGATTTATGCAGTTAAGGCAATTGTAAATTCAATACAAGAACACAAAGGAAACGGCTACATTTGGCATACAACAGGAAGCGGAAAAACGCTGACATCTTTCAAAGCATCTACTCTACTCAAAGACAATCCGAATATTGAAAAATGTTTGTTTGTGGTTGACCGCAAAGACTTGGACAGACAAACCCGTGAGGAGTTCAACAAGTTTCAGGAAGGTTGCGTTGAGGAAAACACCAACACAGAAACATTGGTAAGACGAATGCTTTCGGAAGATTACGCCAACAAAGTAATTGTAACCACCATTCAAAAATTGGGCTTGGCTTTAGACCCAAACAATAAAAACAACTATAAGGAACGCTTAGAACCGTTAAGCGACAAACGCATCGTTTTCATTTTTGACGAGTGCCACCGTTCACAGTTTGGCGAAAACCATAAAGCAATAAAGGAATTTTTCCCTAAATCACAGTTGTTCGGATTTACAGGAACACCCATTTTTGACGACAATGCCACTTACAAGCAAATTGATGGAACAGTTGGTTCTTATATAACTACTAAAGATATTTTCCAAAACCCGTTACATAACTACACTATCACTCATGCTATTGAAGATAGAAATGTATTGCGTTTTCATATTGACTATTTCAAGCCTGAAAAAAATGTAACCATTGGAAGCACAGAACACAAAAAAGCAGTTGCGAATGCTATTCTAAAAAAACATGATGCTGCCACACATAGCAAACGCTTTAACGCTTTATTGGCAACGGCTTCAATCAATGATGCTATTGAATATTACGAACTATTCAAAGATATTCAGGCAAGCAAAGCCAAAGAAGATGAAAACTTCATTTCTTTAAATATTGCTTGTGTATTCTCTCCACCTGCCGAAGGGAACAAAGACGTTCAGCAATTGCAGGAAGATTTACAACAAGAAAAAGCCGACAACAAAGTTGAACCCGAAAAGAAGAAAAAAGCATTGGAAGCAATTATCAGCGATTACAACAAACAATATGGCTCAAACCATAAAATCACCGAGTTTGACTTGTATTACCAAGATGTGCAACAACGCATAAAATTTCAAAAATTTAGCAATGCCGACTATCCGCACAAGAACAAAATTGATTTGGTGATTGTGGTAGATATGTTGCTCACCGGCTTTGACAGCAAATACCTGAACACCTTGTATGTAGATAAGAATTTGAAATTTCATGGATTGATACAGGCATTTAGCCGAACCAACCGTATTTTGAATGATACCAAACCTTACGGAAATATTTTAGACTTTAGGCAACAGCAAGATGAAGTGGACAAAGCCATTGCCCTATTTAGCGGAGAAGATACCGGACGGGCAAAAGAAATTTGGTTGGTTGACCCTGCTCCTAAAGTGATTGAAAAGTATCAAGAGGCGGTGAAGGCAATGGAGAAATGGATGACTGATAAAAACATTGCAGCAGAGCCACAAGAAGTTTACAACATTAAAGGCGATGTTGCCCGTGTGGAGTTTATCAACCGCTTTAAAGAAGTGCAACGCCTGAAAACACAGCTTGACCAATACACCGATTTAAACGAAGAGCAGAAAGCAACCATTGACGAGCTGATGCCCGAAGAGCAATTGCGTTCATTCCGCAGTTCGTATATAGAAATTGCCAAACAACTGAAAGAAATTCAGCAAAAAGAAGGCGACAAAGCCCCTGAAAACATTCAGCAATTAGATTTTGAATTTGTGTTGTTTGCTTCTTCGGTGGTGGATTATGATTACATCATGAACCTGATTGCCAAATACACACAAGGCACACCGAAAAAGCAGAAAATGACCCGTGACCAACTCATTGGTGTGTTGAGCAGCAGTGCCAACCTGATGGAAGAAAAGGAAGATATTATTGACTACATCAAAACATTGGAAGTTGGTAAGGCATTGAACGAGCATGAAATAAAAGACGGCTATCAAAATTTTAAGGAAGCAAAAATTACCCAACGATTAGCGGAAATAGCCAACAATAATGGCTTAGATGTTTCGGCTTTGCAGCAATTTACAGATGCCATCATTAGCCGAATGATTTTTGATGCCGACAAACTGAGTGAACTCTTTGAACCTTTGGATTTAGGTTGGAAGGAACGCACCAAAAGAGAATTGGCATTGATGGACGAATTGACACCTATTTTAAAAAAGAAAGCCGAAGGGCGGGAAATATCAGGACTGAAAGCGTATGAGTAACAACAACGAAAATAAATTGATGCCGAAACTGAGGTTTCCTGAGTTTGAATATGATGGGGAATGGAATAAGAAATCATTTGAAAAGTTTTGTTTAAGCATTTCTTCGGGAAAAGATAAAAATGCAATTGAAGGTGAATATGACCTTTATGGTTCAACTGGAATTATTGGGAAATCTGAAAACGCAAACTATGACGGTGCTTTTATTTTAGTAGCAAGGGTTGGAGCAAATGCAGGGCAGCTTAATAAAGTCAACGGGAAATTTGGCGTAACTGATAATACATTAGTAATTGATTTAATTAAGAAAGACCTAATCAATTTTATATTTTATTCTCTTGATAAAATTGGATTAAACAGACTTGTCTTTGGTTCAGGGCAGCCGTTGATTACAGGAGGGCAATTAAAAAGTTTATTGTTATGCACACCAAATTCTGAGCAAGAACAACAAAAAATCGCTGCTTGTCTTTCTTCCTTAGATGAAGTTATCACAGCCGAAAGCCAAAAGCTGGAAGTGCTTAAAGACCACAAAAAGGGCTTACTGCAAAACCTGTTGCCGCAAGCAGGCGAAACCGTTCCTAAATTTAGGTTTAAGGAGTTTGAGGATAGTGGGGAGTGGGAAGTTACTGAACTAAGTAAATTAGGTTATTTAATCAATGGACTTACATATAGTCCAGAAGATGTCCGTGAAAAAGGTTTATTAGTTTTAAGGTCGTCAAATATTCAGGATGGACTTATAGATTTAAAAGATTGCGTTTATGTAAGAGAGGATATAAACGGAGCTAACCTAACTAAACCTAAAGATATTTTAGTTTGTGTTAGAAATGGTTCCAAAAATCTTATTGGAAAAAATGCAATTATTCCTGAAGGACTTCCTCTTGCAACTCACGGTGCGTTCATGACTGTATTCAGAGCAAATAATCCTGCTTTTGTCTTTCAGTTATTCCAATCAGACTATTACGACAAACAAGTCAGAGCAGATTTAGGTGCAACAATAAATTCAATCAATGGGAAGAACTTTATCAAATATGAATTTCCAGTTCCAAAAAACCCGAAAGAACAAGGTAAAATTGCTGATACACTTTCGTCTGTTGATGATTTGATAAAAGCACAAAATCAAAAGTTGAAAGCACTGCAACTTCACAAGAAAGGCTTATTGCAAGGTTTGTTTCCTAATGTAAATGAAGTAACGGAATGAGTAGTTTAAAAGAGATAGCACAAAAATTAAAAGAAAGTAACGAACCTATTACGCTAATCTATGCTTTCAACTCAACCGGAAAGACAAAATTATCGGTTGAATATAAAAACGTAACGAAGAAAGAAGATGGTAAACATACTGGAGTTTATTACAATGCTTACAGTGAGGATTTATTTAGATGGGACAATGATGAACCGAACGACAATGAAAACATGCGACTTGAGGTAATACCAAGTAGCCTAAATCCGTACTTCAGTTCTATTATCGAAAATCCAGCGCTGCTTGATGAGAAGCTTGTACGTTATTTACCATCCTACACCTATTCATTTGATATTAACACAAATCCTGAAATTGGAATTGATGCAATTCGCTTTGGCAGAGGCGAAGAACAAAACATAAAAATATCAAGAGGGGAAGAAAGAATTTTTGTATGGTGCTTTTTTCTTGCTCTATTTGATGCAGATGCATGGACAGGCGAAAAAGATGCACACTTTTTTATTGATGACCCAGTATCAAGTTTAGATGACCACAATATTTTCATTACAGCAGACTCAATCGTTCAGCTTATAGATGATAAAATCGAAAAGTCCCAAAAAAGACTGATAATAACTACACACCATATTGGGCTATACTCGATACTGTTTGACAGATTAAGAAAAGGAGAAAAAAGCGATAAATACAAAAACTTATGTAAGCCACAAATCCTAACCAGAAATGGAGATGACTTTGATTTACAAAATCACACAAAAGATGTATTTCTCTTCCATCTCCATCTGTTGCAAACCTTAGAAGAAGCAAAGAATAGCAAACTCTATATTTTTCATTTTGTGCTTTTGAGGCAATTGCTTGAGAACATTTCATCTTTCATAGGTTCAGGCAGGGTTGGTTTTATTCTATCAGAGATCAACGTGGCGAATCCAAATGAAACATTAGAAATGATTAACTCACTTTCTCATCAGAATGTGTATCGCTTCCAATTCAATGAAATGTCCCCTCAGCAAATTGATTTGTTCAAAGATGTCTTTGACAAATTACAAACCAAATACAATTTCAAATTCTAAAATCGGCAATGACAGAAAATAATCAAACACAATTAGGCAATACACTCTGGAAAATCGCAGATGAATTGCGTGGCGCAATGAACGCTGACCAGTTCCGAGATTACATGCTTTCATTTTTGTTCTTACGCTATCTAAGCGACAACTACGAAGCAGCAGCTAAAAAGGAATTGGGCAAAGACTATCCCACTAACAATCTTTTTATTACTATTCAAAAAGATGCATTAGAGTTAAAAATTGAGAAGAAATTTCGTGCCAATCAGGACAATAAAGTCATAGCCATTGAGAATACTGTAAATATTCCAGTCTCACCACTTAGAAAGTGGTATCTCGATAATCCTAATGACATAAAAGAGTTTGAAAAGCAAATGCGAAGAAAGGTTCACTATGTAATTGAGCCAGATTTTCTATGGGAAAATATTGCGGATTTAGCAAGAACACAGAGCAAAGAATTACTTCGCACCTTACAAGATGGCTTTAAATACATAGAAAACGAATCTTTTGAAAGCACCTTTCAAGGCTTGTTTTCTGAAATCAATTTAGATTCGGATAAACTTGGCAAGAACTACGAAGAACGAAATAAAAAGCTCTGTAATATCATTCAAACAATTGCAGAAGGCATAAAAGAATTCGATAAAGGGGATGATGCTGATTATTTAGGAAATGCCTATGAGTTTTTGATTGGAAAATTTGCAGCAGGTTCTGGTCAAAAAGCAGGTGAATTTTACACTCCTCAACGAATTTCAGATATACTTTCTTCTATTGTAATACTTGACAGCCAAGACCCAAGCAATGGTGAAAAGAAAAAGATTGAACGGGTGTTGGACTTTACCAGTGGTTCGGGATCATTATTACTTAACGTCCGTAAAAAAATGACAGATGCAGGTGGGACAATCGGTAAGATTTATGGTCAAGAGAAAAACATTACGACCTATAACTTAGCAAGGATGAACATGCTGTTGCATGGAGTGAAAGACACTGAATTTACAATTCATCACGGAGATACTTTGGTCAATGATTGGGAGGTTTTGAATGAAATAAATCCTTCAAAGAAATTAGAATTTGATGCCATCGTAGCCAATCCGCCTTTTAGCTACCGTTGGGAACCATCAGAAGAAATGGGACAAGATTTTCGTTTTAAAAGTTACGGGCTTGCACCAAAATCAGCAGCCGATTTTGCTTTCCTTTTACACGGTTTTCATTTTTTAAGTAAAGAAGGAACAATGGCAATTATATTGCCTCATGGCGTTTTATTCAGAAGCGGAGCAGAAGAAAAAATCAGAAGGAAACTTTTAGAGGACGGAAATATTGACACAGTAATTGGACTCCCTGCAAATCTGTTTTTCTCGACTGGTATTCCTGTTTGTATTTTGGTTTTAAAGAAGTGCAAAAAGTTTGACGATGTATTGTTTATTAATGCCGTTGACCACTTTGAAAAAGGCAAACGACAAAACAACTTACTGCCTGAAAATATTGACAAGATAGTTGAAACATACAGAGACCGAAAAGAAGAAATCCGTTATTCTCGAAGAGTATCGATGGACGAAATCATTAAAAACGAATTCAACCTTAATATATCAAGGTATATAAGCACATCGTTAGACGAAGAACTTATTGACCTGAAGGAAGTAAATAAAAAACTCGTCGACCTTGACAAAGACATAGCCAAAGCAAGAGATACACATAATAAATTCTTAGACGAATTAGGTTTACCAAAAATTTAGTTTTGTCTCATCCTAAAAAAGTTTATTCTTTATTGGATAAATACTATTATTAATTTACAATAACACAACCGCCCCAACATGGAACCAACCCGTATTCGGGCCGTTATCGAATACAGGTGGGTTCTTTTTTGGTACTTTTTTGGAGCAATAAAAAGTTCAACATAATGCAAGAGCATAAAAATGAAAGCTATCAAAACAGCAGTCCACAAATAAATACAAACGCTTCGCAATAGTTCGTTTCTTTATATAACGAAATTGTAGCACATCAAATATTTTGATCATAAGAATACGAACGAAGGCATAACGCTTCCGTCTATTTAATTGAAAGTTGCTCTAAATTGCAACGGTGTCATATTTGTTTTGCCTTTAAACAATTTACTAAACGATTGAGGATGCTCAAAACCCAATTGATATGCTACTTCGCCTACAGATAAGTTCGTAGTTGATAATATTTCTTTTGCTTTTTCTATAAGTTTGTTGTGAATATGTTCTTGTGTAGTTTGGCCTGTTAATGATTTTAGCATATCACTTAAATAATTAGGGGAAATATTTAGTTGATTAGAAAAGTAATGAACGGATGGAAGTTTTTGTTGAATAATTTTATCGTTGTTAAAATATTCATGAAGTAAGTTTTCAAATCTTGTTAGTAAATCATTATTTACTGCTTTTCTTGTAAGAAATTGTCTATTATAAAATCTGTTACAGTAGTTGAGTAATAGTTCTATTTGAGTCACCATCACATCTTGGCTGTATGTATCAATATTCGTTTGATATTCTTGCTCAATATTTTTAAATATTGTTTCTAACATTTTTTCTTCTTTATCAGATAGGTGTAAAGCTTCATGCACGGCATAAGAAAAAAAGCCATAGTTTTTAATGGCTTTGCCTAATGGATAATTTAAAATAAAATCTTTATGAAATACCAGCCACCAACCAGAAACCCTGTAATTATCATCATTATTTACTGATAAAATTTGTTGAGGGGCTGTCATACCAAGTACGCCTTCGTCAAAGTCGTAATAATTTTGTCCGTATTTCAATTTTCCTTTTACATTCCTTTTTAAGGAAACACTATAAAAGTTAAGTATAAAGTTAACAGCTTCTTGATGGGATGAAGGTTTTACATTGTCCATATTAATCAAGCTAATTAATGGATGCAGCGGCTTTGGGATCTCCATCAAGCGGTGTAGTTCAGAAACGGTGTTGATTTTTATATGTGTTATTTTATGTGCCATGTTGTTATGTAAAGTGTAATGAGTGCAAAATAGTTCTCTACTTTACACTCATGATTTGTGTTCTATAATTACTTCTTTGCAAACATCCAAGCCCAGCCTATAAACAAAAACTGAATGGGTAATCTAATAAGGCTAGCTATGAATAGTTTATTGCCTGATGTATAGTAACTGATACTTTGAGGTATATGTATGGCAAAGAAAAATATAATCAGCATTGCAATAATCACTTTAGCAGCAATTGTTCTAGTTGTGTTGGGTATTAGCAATAAAGCCAATGCAATTTCAATAACACCGCTTAGTGATATGAGGATGCTATGTACTGGCAGCCATGAGGGCATCATTTCAAAATACTGCTCGGGTTTTACAAAGTGCATAGACCCCATAAATAAGTAAAATGCTATTAATAAGTAAAGTAAAATTTTTTTGATTGTTTTCATAATTACTTATTGAGCGTTAGCAGATATTTCATTCCATTCTTTCCAAGTTTCCAGTCTTTTGTTATAAGTAGGTTCTATCATCATAAGTGGTAGTTTTCCTAAGAATAACCTGAGTGGCGGATTCGTAACATCTACTACTTTTAAAATAGCCTCAGCAGTCGCATTGGGGTCACCCGATGTCATAGTGCTACTTGCAGCTTTCATAGCTTCTCTTAATCCATTGTAGGCTTCTATTGGTGTACTGATACTTGCAGAAGCAGTAGCCCATTCTGTGGCATATGCAGCTGGTTCAATAAGTGTAGTTTTAATACCAAATTGAGCAACTTCTTGGTTCATTGATTCACAAATACCTTCTACCGCCCACTTAGAAGCATGATAAATACCCAAACTTGGGAAAGCCATTACACCTCCAATACTAGATACTTGTAAAATATGTCCGTATTTTTGATTTCTCATAATAGGTAGAACAGCTTGTATCATCCAAAGTGAGCCAAATAAATTGGTTTCAATTTGTTGCCTAGCTTCACTTTCACTTATTTCTTCAACATAACCAAAGTGGCCAAAACCTGCATTGTTTATAAGTACATCTATTTGTCCAAAATGTTTAACGGCTTTATCAACTGCAGAAAAACATTCAACTCTATTATTCACATCCAAAGTAACAGGTAGTACAGCGTCTCCATACGCTTGTTTTAATGAAGCTAATGAGTCAATGTTTCGTGCAGTTGCTACTACTTTGTCACCACGTTTTAAAGCTGCTTCAGCCCAAACTCTTCCAAAACCTTTTGATGTTCCAGTTATTAACCAAACTTTTGTTGCCATTGTATTTTAGTTTAATTGTTTATAATGAAACAAAAGTCTGACAATTCTTAGGGAGAATTGTTGCCAAATCTCTGAATGTTGTAGCCAGAAAAAACAGTAAAAAGATGAATACTATTTTCCCACTCCAAAAACAGCTTATTTACTTTTTTGACTTGATACAAAAAAGTAACAAAAAAAATCAAGACTGTATAAAAAACGGCTAAAATTTGAACCGTTTCGCTAAAAAGAAAAAAGCTAAGCAGCAGCATCGGTTAACAGTTCATCCATTACCCTGATGAGCAATTGAAACTTTTCTCAACATTTTCTTTTTTACGCTCCACTATTTCAAATTTTTGAACGCCTTATTTTTATAAAGTCGGATGGAATGGTGCAAGCTGATAGCAGTATACCTAGCGTAGGAATTGAATTAATTAATACAGTTCATAAGATAAAGCGATGATTAAAATATTACAGCTCCTTTTTTGGTGCTTTTTGCAAAGGCTAAAATGTACATTATAATAAGTCAGCAAAAATTTTAAGGATCAAAAAAGTAGCCCACCAAAAATGCAAAGGGTTCTTATTCATTCGTTGTCTTACAAAAAAATAATCGACCTCAAATTGAAGTTCAATAATAATTATTTGTTAGTACAATATTTGAAAAACAGTAATAGTACAACGCCTACTGTTACCTGCATCGTTATTTATTATTCTTTCAATATTTAACTAGTTGTACTAGTTTTTTTATTTGTCATTAAACCTATCATCATCACCAAAGCAGTTAAAGTAATTACCTGGATAATGAGTGATTTATTTGCCAAGTTTATTGCTTGTGAAACGGGTATGGTTAAAAAAAGTAAAATGGTAATTAACCCTCTTGGAGCAATAAAAATGATAGGTTTTATAGAAAGTTTAAACAATTTTAAAAATACATAACGTATAATAAAAATAGTGATCGTAATTCCAATAGCCCAAAATATAGTTGCTGCATTTAATAATTCTTCTGTCTGAATTAAAAAACCAAAAAGAAGAAAAAATAATGACCTAATTAAAAATGCAATTTCAGTTACAAGGTCTTTAAATTTATGAACCTCTTTATTTAAAATGTCTGGTTTAAGTTGCTGTATTAGTTTGATGTTTTTAAGTTCGTCAATATTGCCCAAAAAGATACCAAAAAGTAAAATAAAAATTAAAGCGGGTAAATGGTAAATTTTAGAAGCTCCATAAATAAGGATGATCATTAAAATTATGGGAACAAACTTTACATGATGTTTAATTTTACTTAATAAAAAAGCTAGCGTAAGTGTAGCAATAAAAGTGACAATTAAAATAACAGTTAACTCAAGTATAAAGTGACCAACTGATGAGGTACCTATATTATCATTCAGGGTAATAAAGTTAAAAAATACAACGCCAAAAATATCTGATAAACTACTTTCATAGGTTATAAATTCTTTATTTTTTGGAATAAGATTTTGAACACTAGGGATAGCAATGGCACTGCTAATAACTGCAAAAGGGATGGCATTGGCAAGTCCAACTTTAAATGTTGTATTTCCAAAATATTTAAAAGCATAAGCAAGTAAAAAACTGAACAAAATCATTGGTAACAAAGCAACCAACGACGTTTTTCCTACAAAATATAATTTTGACATATTTAACTCTAATTCCAACGAACCTTCTAAAACAATTAATATTAGTCCAACGGTACCTAAAATTGGCAAAATTGATGTTAAGTCTGGTGTGTTTATATCAAAAATATTGCAACCTTGTTTAACTGTCCAGCCTAAAATCAACAGTAATATTACAGAAGGTATTTTTGTTTTGGCTGCTGTTAAGTCGAATACATAGGCAAGTAATAATAAAATGCAGATGGTAATAATAAAAGAAATGTTCATAGTGAATTTTCTGAGTGAATAATGTATCGTTTTAGAGATGTTGGTAACAATAGCATTTAGGCGATTGTATATATGCTAATTTAGTTTTAAATTAATAACCAAACGCCACCTTATTACAAAATGCAGAAGTTATTTGTAATCACAAACAGTACCTTCCTTAATAAAATATTTATTTTTTTATCATGCGCATCGTCACTTTTGTAAGCCTGTGTTTCTAGATGTTATTAATCATTTAAACGTTAGTTACAGCATTGTTCATATGCTTTCAAATCAAAATTCAAAACCACGTAAAAATATAGGTTTGCGTAAATAAAAACAAAGGCTTAGCATATTTTCCTACTCCAAAACAGCTTATTTACTTTTTTGTCTTGATACAAAAAAGTAACAAAAAAAATCAAGACTGTATAAAAAACGGCTAAAATTTGAACCGTTACGCTAAAAAGAAAAAAGCTAAGCAGCAACATTTGTTAACAATTCATCCATTGCCTTGATGAACCATTGAAACTTTTCTCATCATTTTCTTTTTTACGCTCCACTTTTTCAAATTTTTTAACGCCTTATTTTTATAAGGTCAGATGGATGTACCCAAGATAATATGAGTAAACATTCAATAAGATTGAGTTTAATTATACGCCCAGTAACATATAGCGATGATAAAAAAAAACGCAGCTCAGTTTACAGTAACACAACCGCCCCATCATGAAACCCACCCGTATTCGGGCCGTCATCGAATACGGGGCTTTTTTTTTGGTTCTTTTTTGGAGAAGCAAAAAAGTACATTGCAATGCAACAGCACAAAAAAAGGTAAGCTATCAAAACGACAACCAACAAAAAATTCAATCAATAAAGTAATCCCAACTAAAATAAAGCGATGATTAAAAAACCGCAGCCCAGTTTACAGTAGCACAAAAGCCCCATCAAGGAACCAACCCGTATTCGGGCCGTCATCGAATACGGGGCTTCTTTTTTGGTTCTTTTTTGGAGCAATAAAAAAGAACATCATAATGCAACAGCAAATAATAAAGTAAGCTATCAGCTCTTACAAAAAAGGCTTCCATATTTATTACATCCCTAAAACTATATCATTACATAACACCATTTTATCATTCCAAAAACAGCTTATTTACTTTTTTGTCTTGATACAAAAAAGTAACAAAAAAAATCAAGACTGTATAAAAAACGGCTAAAATTTGAACCGTTTCGCTAAAAAGAAAAAAGCTAAGCAGCAGCATCGGTTAACAGTTCATCCATTGCCCTGATGAACATTTGAAACTTTTCTCAACATTTTCTTTTTTACGCTCCACTATTTCAAATTTTTGAACGCCTTATTTTTATAAGGTCGGAGAAAGGGCGCAAATAAATTTTAGCATATATAAACTAGTAATACAGCTAAAATAATTACCCCAAATAGTATAAAGCGATGATTTAAAAAACCGCTGTTCAGTTTACAGTAGCACAAAAGCCAAATCAGGGAACCCACCCGTATTCGGGCCGTCATCGAATACGGGGCTCCTTTTTTGGTACTTTTTTGGAGAAGCAAAAAAGTACATTGCAATGCAACAGCAAAAAAAAAGGTAAGCTATCAAAACGACAACCAACAAAAAATACAATCAATAAAGTAATCCCAACTAAAATAAAGCGATGATTGAAAAACCTACGCCCAGTTTACAGTAGCACATAAGCCCCATCAAGGTACCAAACCGTATTCGGGCCGTCATCGAATACGGGGCTCCTTTTTTGGTTCTTTTTTGAAGCAGCAAAAAAGAACATTATAATGTAACAGCATAAAATAATGTAAGCTATCAAATGAGCTTCCATATATAATGAAAATGTACCCTTTACAAACCTCCTATTCACCCACCAACCCTACTATTTGGAAATTCAAAAATACCTTTGTACATTTGCGGCGCTAAAAGCTTCAGCAAATAAGGATGGCGCTGAACAATTTAGCACTATATGAGAGTTTAACCACACATATCACCCACAGTTAGGCCATAACAACCCTAACCCACTACGGGTAAACTATGCAGTATACTGCAAACACTCACAAAACTTTTAAAAAGTTAAGTGCAATCAAAAAAAAATCATCCCCCCAAATGGATGTTTTATATATCAAATTTTTAAATATTAATACTAAATAAAACACAATGGCAGATTTACGTTATCAACGAAACTTTGGTATTGCAGCGCATATTGATGCCGGCAAAACCACTACCACGGAGCGTATTCTTTACTACACTGGTGTAAACCATAAAATAGGTGAAGTACATGACGGTGGCGCTACGATGGACTGGATGGCTCAAGAACAAGAAAGAGGTATCACTATCACTAGTGCGGCTACTACTTGCTTTTGGAACTTCCCAATGGTACAAGGTCAAAAAACACCTGAAACCAAACAATACAAATTCAACATTATTGATACTCCAGGTCACGTGGATTTTACCGTAGAGGTAGAGCGTTCTTTACGTGTATTAGATGGTTTATTAGCATTGTTCTGCGCCGTATCTGGTGTAGAGCCACAATCTGAAACAGTTTGGCGTCAAGCAAACCGTTACAAAGTTCCTCGTATCGGTTTCGTAAACAAAATGGACCGTAGCGGTGCTGATTTCTTGAACGTGGTAAAACAAGTTCGTGAAATGTTAGGCGCTAAAGCCGTGCCTTTACAATTACCAATTGGTGCTGAAGATAACTTCAAAGGTGTGGTAGATTTAATTACCATGAAGGGTATTGTATGGAACGAAGCTGATAAGGGTATGACTTTCCAAGAAGTGCCTATTCCGGATGATATGAAAGAAGAGGTAGATCAATACCGTCAAGAATTAGTAGAAGCTGTAGCAGAATACGATGAGAAATTATTAGAGAAATTCTTTGATGATCCAAACTCAATCACCGAAGCAGAAATGCATGAAGCGATTCGTAAAGCTACAATTGATATTTCGATCATTCCAATGATGTGTGGTTCATCTTTCAAAAACAAAGGTGTTCAAACAGCTTTAGATGCGGTAGTACGTTACTTACCGGGTCCTTTAGATATTGAAGCGGTAAAAGGTACACACCCAGATACTGGTGCTGAATTGATTCGTAAAGCTGATCCTAAAGAACCATTTAGTGCGTTGGCATTCAAAATTATGACCGATCCTTTCGTAGGTCGTTTGGCATTCTTCCGTGCATACTCTGGTCGTTTAGATGCAGGTAGCTACGTATTAAATGCTCGTACGGGTAAAAACGAACGTATCAGCCGTATTATGCAGATGCATGCGAACAAGCAAAACCCTGTTGATTTTATTGAAGCAGGTGATATTGGTGCAGCAGTAGGTTTTAAAGATATTAAAACGGGTGATACTTTATGTAATGAAGATAACCCAATTGTATTAGAATCTATGACCTTCCCTGAGCCGGTAATTTCAATTGCAGTTGAGCCTAAAACGCAAGCTGATGTTGATAAAATGGGTATGGCAATTGCTAAATTGGTAGAAGAAGATCCTACTTTACGTGTTAAAACGGATGAAGAAACTGGTCAAACCATCTTAAGTGGTATGGGTGAATTACACCTTGAAATCATTGTAGATAGAATGAAACGTGAATTCAAAGTAGAAATTAACCAAGGTGCTCCAATGGTGGCGTACAAAGAAGCCTTCCGTGCTAGTGTACAACACAGAGAAACCTATAAAAAACAAACGGGTGGTCGTGGTAAATTCGGTGATATCGCATTTGAAATTGGCCCTGCTGATGAAGAATGGTTGAAAGAAAACCCATTAGGCGGTATGCAGTTTGTAAACGAAATTTTTGGTGGTAGTATTCCAAAAGAATTTATTGCCCCAATTATTAAAGGTTTTACCGCTTGTATGAACAATGGTGTATTAGCTGGTTACCCAATGGTAGACATGAAAGTGAGAATTTTTGACGGTAGCTACCATGATGTGGATAGTGATGCCATCTCATTTGAATTGTGTGCTAAGCAAGGTTTTAGAGAAGCTGGTCGTAAAGCAAAACCAGTATTGCTTGAGCCAATTATGAAGGTAGAAGTGTTAACACCTGATCAATACATGGGTGATGTAACAGGCGATTTAAACCGTCGTAGAGGTATGTTAGAAGGTATGGATAGCAAACATGGTGTACAAGTAATCAAAGCAAAGGTTCCATTAAGTGAAATGTTTGGTTATGTAACCCAATTGCGTTCATTATCATCTGGACGTGCAACATCAACCATGGAGTTTAGCAACTATGCACCTGCACCAAACAACGTTGCAGAAGAAGTAATTGCAAAATCTAAAGGTAAAATGAAGATTGAAGAGTAATCTTTATTAACGCATAAAATGAACCCGTTCAATTTACTTGAACGGGTTTTTTGTGTTTTATTTTTGATTTATATCAGCTATTTTTGAAATAAAAAATGAAGCAATACGGTATTAAAATAGCGGCAGGTTTTATGTTATTAAACAGCCTTTTGCAAATAACTGCATGTGGTAAAGATGATACCAATAACAGTAACACCGGTACTGGCGCTACCAAAAAACCACCAACGGTTACAGTAACAGATGCTGCTGCAGGGATTACGAGTACATCTGCAAATTCAGGCGGTACCATTACGTCAGACGGAGGTGCACCACTTACCGCATCAGGGGTGTGTTGGAGCACTACTATTAACCCAACTACTGCAAACGATAAAACAAGTGTTGGTACCAATGTAGGTAGCTTTGTTACCGCTATTACTGGCTTACAGCCCAATACAACTTATTACGTAAAAGCCTATGCTACCAATAGTGAAGGCACTACCTATGGCCCACGTATCAATTTTACTACCTTACCTTAAATGTTAAAATAATATCCAAATTTTAAACTTCACACTCAAATTAAAGTCTACCTAATAAAATTTGATGTATGAAAAAAATAACTTGGGTATTGAGCATTTTAATTGTTGTCATTACAATATTTAGCAGTTGTGCACCAAGAGTAGTAGTAGCAAAGCCACCAGTAGCCGTGGTTACAAGGCCAGCGCCTCCGGGTCCACGTTATGTTTGGGTAGATGGTAATTATATTCGTAGTGGCCGTACCTATGTATACCACCCAGGATACTATGCCATACCACCAAGAGGTAAAGTAGTATACAAACCAGGTTACTGGGTGCGTAGGGGTAATGGTTATTATTGGCGTAATGGGCGTTGGTAAACTTGGTATGATTTTAGTAATATCACCCTAAATTTAATTATATATGACAACCATAACATCCTTTGTAAAATCATGGAAACTAGCTAGTGTAGTGGCTACTACGTTATTAGCTACGCAAGCCGTTACCGCACAAAAAATTATTCCAAGTGAAAGAGAAGGTTTATTACGATTTGGTGTAAAAGCTGGTGTAAACATCAATAAAATTACGGGCCAGGCATACAAATCAGGTTTTAACTATAATTTTCAAGGTGGGGGTTTTATGCAAATTAATTTCTCTAAAAGAGTGGGTATTCAACCTGAGTTAAGCTTTGTACAAACATCTTCTGAATTTAGTAACGACCCCAACAATGTATATGATGATATATTTAATGGAGGTAACCAACATAAAGCAAAACTCGATTATTTAGAAGTGCCCGTATTGTTGAACATAAACCTTGGTGAATCAAAAAGAGTGAAATTACAGTTTGGTCCTTCATATGGAGCGTTGTTAAGCCAAACAGTTGATAGCTTAAAAAATAAAGGAGATGTATTTAAAAATGGTGAATGGAGCGGTATCGGCGGTTTATGGATTCAGCTCCCATTAGTCAACATAAGTGCCCGTTACAAAATAGGTTTTTCTGATATTAATAATATTGATGACCGCCAAACTTGGAAAAACCAAGCTATTCAAATTTCAGCAGGTATTACTTTTTAATAATAGCACTCCACATATATAAAAACCGTCTAATAGCCCATTAGACGGTTTTTTATTTTTTATTATATTTATCATCTAATCTAATATAACTATGCAACATATTCGTACGGAAGACCTTATTATAATTGACATTGAAACGGCGTCAGTAGCCCCAACATTTGAACAATTGTCGCCTATGTGGCAAGCATTATGGACAGAAAAAGTTAGCAGGCTTGTGCCTGACAACAGTAGCCCTGCTGCATTTTATGAAAATAGGGCGGGTGTAATGGCGGAATTTTCAAAAATTGTATGCATTAGTATTGGGTATTTTATTAAAGAACAACATTTAAAAATGAGGGTAAAATCATTTTACGGAAATGATGAAGCCACCATCTTAAAAAACTTTTTACAAACCATCAACAAAATAGAAAGTTTTAACAGCAAATGGTGTTTTGCTGGCCATAATATAAAAGAGTTTGATATTCCATTTATTTGCAGGCGTTTGTTAGTAAACCAGTTAAAAGTACCAGCCTACCTCGATTTTCAAAATATGAAACCATGGGAAACCAACATTGTTGATACTTTTCAATATTGGCGTTTTGGTGATTATAAAAACTATACCTCTTTAAAATTATTAGCAGCAGCAATGGGGGTACCCTCTTCAAAAGATGATATTGATGGCAGCATGGTGGGGCCTTTGTTTCATGAACAAGATGCGGCACAACAACAAATTAATTTAGAAAGAATAGCAACGTATTGTCAAAAAGACATTGTAACCACTGCCAATA
The DNA here is from genome assembly GCF_042651465.1 of Ferruginibacter yonginensis. Lineage (NCBI taxonomy): Bacteria > Pseudomonadati > Bacteroidota > Chitinophagia > Chitinophagales > Chitinophagaceae > Ferruginibacter > Ferruginibacter yonginensis. The sequence continues at coordinate 1,105,345 of NZ_JBHSCZ010000001.1, read as the reverse complement.
TAATTTTGCGTTTTAAAAATATTCCGTTGTTGCATGATGATGATATTGAAATTATTAAAGTATAAAAAAACGCCTCCATTTGGAGGCGTTTTTTTATGGAAAGGTGTAACTGTTTTATAAAACAACTACTGTACTTTCTGCAATCTTCTTGCCTTGTGCATCTCTTACAATAATAAAATATTGTCCTTTTGCATGTTGACTAATATCAACTTTCATATTACTGAATGGAACATTGTTATTATATACTTTTTCAAAAACCCTACTGCCTTTATTATCATAAACAGTAACCGTTCTGCCATTTAAATTGGTACCGCCATTATTAAATGCTACATTAAAAATACCACGGTTAGGGTTAGGGAAAACAAAAGCAACATCAGCAACGGCTGAGTTTACAAATACATTGCTAGATGAAGCACCACAGCTATTTTGTTGTGTTACATTCACCACATAATTACCTGCTTCACTAGCAGTTACAACTATACTGTTGCCAGTAGCGTTTAAAATAGTAGTACCATTTTTAACCCACTGATAAAAATAATTATTATTTGATGGTGTTACCGAAGCAGTTAAGGTTACAGGAGTGCTTGGTGTTACACCTGTACTAGGTGTTGCAGTAACAGTAATAACTGGTGTAGGTGCAACATTTACAGTTACACTTGCACAAGCGGTGGTGTTACAAACACCTTCAATTCTTACAAAGTAAGTGGTGGTGGTAGTAACCACAACATTATTTAATACTGCACCCGTACCTACTAATGTGCCACCACAACTAGCAGCGTACCATTTGTAGCTAGCGCCAGTACCTAAAGTACCGCCTACTGCCGTTAATGTTACAGTGCCAGAAGTACCACAAATTTGTGTAGCACTTGTTGTAGCAGCTGTTGGTGCTGTTGATAAAGTATTGATTACAACTGGAGCTGTAGTACTAAATGTAGCACAACCACCATTAGCAGCAATGGTGTATGTAACGGTATAGCTACCCGGAGTACTAGCAGCAATATTAATATCACCAGTACTAGCATTAATACTTAAACCTGTTGCAGCTGTATAAGTACCACCTGCAGTACCCGTTCTTGTTACAGAAGCAGTACCTGCGTTGGCACAATAAGGTGTGCCTGCGTAACTAATGGTAGCACTAGGTGCAGCATTTATAGTAACAGTAGCCGTAGTGCTAAACGTTGCACAACCGCCATTAGCAGCAATGGTATATGTAACGGTATAAGTACCCGGTGTACTAGCAGCAATGTTGATATCACCAGTAGTTGCATTAATGCTTAAACCTGTGCCAGCGGTATAACTGCCACCAGCAGTACCTGTTCTAGTTACTGTAGCCGTACCAGCATTACTACAATAAGGTGTGCCAGCATAACTAATGGTAGCTGATGGTGCTGCATTAATTACAATAGTTGCAGTAGTGGTAAAAACGGCACAACCACCATTAGCGGCTACAGTATAAGTAACCACATAAGCACCTGCAATACTTGTAGTTGTATTTACAGCGCCGGTTGTTGGGTTAATAACTAAACCCGTTGGTGCACTAAATGTACCACCAGTAGTACCTGTAAAAGTAACGTTGGCTGTACCTGCATTGCTGCAATAAGGCGTACCTGCATAACTAAAGCTAGCATTTGGTGCTGCATTAATTACAATAGTTGCCGTAGTGCTAAATGCTGGGTTACAAGCATCAATAGCAGCTATGGTATAAGTAACTACATAACTGCCAGGTGTACTAGCACTTAAGTTAACAGCGCCGGTTGTAGGGTTAATAACTAAACCCGTTGGCGCACTAAATGTACCACCCGTGGTACCTGTTAGTGTTACGTTAGCTGTACCTGCATTACTGCAATAAGGTGTACCTGCGTAGCTGATTGTAGCACTTGAAGTTGGTTGAAATAAATAACGAGTATATACCGGATAGTGATCCGTGGTGGTGGTACCATAGTTGGTTACCAATGACGTAACATCTGTTAATATACTAGCAGAGTTTGTTAAATAATTACACTTCATTTCATTTGAAAGTAATACATGATCAATTACATCATTATAACTTACTGTTGATTTTTTACCTGCTAAACTCAATGCCAATGTTGGTGAAAAGTAATTACCTGCATCATCAATAAATTGTTTGTATGATGATAATTTAGGCGTTATACCAGCAGTAATAGTAGAATCTAAATCATCATTAAAATCACCCAACATAATGATATTATCATTAGGGAAGTTATTGTTTAAGAAAGTTCTTAATGAATCGTTTCCTGCTTTTCTTCTGTTATATGATGTTAAGGTAGGCGATGTATTAGCCTTTGCATGTACAATTACAAAACGTACAGTTTTAGTAACGCCATTTAAGGTGGTAGTACCTGTTACCATAAAAGGGAAACGCCCACTTGCATACCAATTATAAGCAGGGTTACTAATATCAGCAGCACTATTGATACCAGCTGATAACAAAGCTTGTGTAGTTACACCACCTGGGAACAACGAAGTTTTGTAAATCATGCCTAATTTTTGTGCTTCTGATAATGGGCCAGCCCCTGGTTGGTTAGGGTTGGTGTATGAGCCATAATTACTCAATACATAACTATAACCTGGCATTTGGCTCACAATATTCGCCAACCTTGGTTCACTTACCACTTCTTCTAATGCATATACATCTGCATTTAAGTTTTGCAAAATCGTTTTAATATTTTGCTCTTGTTGGTTGTCGTTGGTTGGGCCTAAAGTTGTTGAACCAAACCATTCAATGTTCCAGTTAACAACATCTAAAGTACTAGCAGCATCAATGCTATTACCTCTGGTTACAATAACTGTATCAGCAACACCAGGTGTGCTATAAGTTATAGTACCTGTAAAGTTTTGGTTTACAGCTGTTGGTGTAAATTGAACATATACCGTTTGTGAAATATTATTGGCTTCTGCTTGTGTATAACTAATGCTATTGGTGAAACTACCATTGGTTTTTGAAATTAAGAAGTTACCATTAGCTGTTACGGTTACACCGCCAGTAATATCATTGCCAACAAAATTCATCGTCTTCACCAAGGCGTTACCGTTTGGTACAAACCCAAAATTAATTTCACCTGTACTAGGTGTTAAAGTAGCAGGAGGTGCTATTGGTGAGTTATCAATTTTAATATCATCTAAAGTCCATCTAGCCCCATCATCATCAGTTGAGTTATATACAAAAGCAATGTAAGTATTCGCAGTTTTATAAGCACTTAAATTGATGTTTTGACTCAACGTCCAAATATCGCTTGCTTGTACAGGAAATTGACCATTCAAATCAACCCAAGTAAAGTTATTAGGGTTACCCGTACCAGGGTAGTTGGTTGATACCCTTAATTTTAAAGGAGTACCATTAAAAGCTGTTCTGCTCCAAAATGATAATAAAGGGAATTGGGTACCTACTAAATTGAATGCAGGACTAATCAACCAATCTTCATTAATAACATTTGAGCCACTAGCAAAACCATTGATTTGTACGCCATTCGCTGCACTAGCACTTGGGTTAGCAGCATCGTGTCCAAAAGTGGTACAAGCCCATACTTGTGGTCCGGTTACACTAAAGGCAGTAAAACCATCAGATAAAGCCGATGTACAAGTATTAAAATTATAATTGTAAATAGTAGTACCTGTTGTAAAATTCCATGTGCTGTTATCATTAATACCTGCAAATAAATTGTCTGCTGCATCTTTAAATGCTGTTGCATCAATATTTATGTAGTAAGCCGTACCGGGTTGTAAGGCATTGATAGTAATGCTAGCGTTGTTGGTAGTAGTTGTTACTGCCGCACTCGTTACATCAATAGTTTGTACTGTACTATTATCACTTATTTTTTTGATGATAATATTACCTGTATTTTTTATAATTGGTTCACTAAAGTTGATGCTTAAATTGGTACCTGTTGAAACGTTGGTAGCATTATCAGCAGGTGTTAATGTAGTAATGGTAGGCGGTGTAACATCAGCCCCACCACCTGCAACGGTAACATTTATTTTTAAATCATCAATACGCCAGTTGGCGGTACCTGCGCCAGGAGAACCTGCGCCATTATGTCCATAAATTCTAAAAGTGATTACGGCACCTGTTCCACTTGAAATATTGGTTGTATTTGATTTTAATGACCAAGCAGAGTTGTTAGCGATGGTGCCCGTGGCTACATCTGCAACGTAATTATCATTGCTTGTACGTATGGTATAAGCTTGTGGGCCTGTACCAGTTGATCTTGTACCGAAGCTTATATTATTTAGAGTTACTACACTGCCAGCAGCTGGGGTTAAGCTAAACTCAAAATAAGCACTTCCCGAAGCAGCAGTATTTATAGCGCCAATTCTTGCTGCTGCACCTGCATTAAATTGGCCACTAGCGCCTGTATAACCTGTTGAGGCACTGGCAGTGGTGAGCAAAGTGGTAGTACCATTGTTATTGCCTTGCGCTAAAGCACTAATAGTAAGGTTTGTAACAGGTACACCGGCAGATGGACTGCCATTGGCTGCGGTGGTTCCAAAGTCCCAACTCACATCTGTTTGTGCATTACACATAATGCTTACAAAAAGCATTACAATTGCGTAAACATACTTCATAAATTATTTTTTTAAGGTGCGAAAGTAAACTAAAAATGCAAGCAAAAATGGCTATTTACATGAAGTAACAATTAGTTTACGACAACTGACAGATTTTCCGCAATATGCCTGTGGTATTCTATTTGACAGATAGTGGTTAGTTAAACAAAACGTTCATTTATTATGCAAAAAGGTAATATTAGGGTACAAACAGAAAACATTTTCCCTATTATAAAGAAATTTTTATACAGTGAGCATGACATTTTTATCCGTGAACTTGTCAGTAATGCAGTAGATGCTACGCAGAAAATAAAAACATTATCATCTATCGGCGAAGCAAAAGGCGATTTAGGCGAATTGCGTATTGATATTACACTCGATGCTACCAATAAAACATTAACCATCAGTGATAGAGGGGTTGGTATGACGGAAGAGGAAGTAGACAAATACCTCAACCAAGTAGCTTTTAGTGGTGCAGAAGAATTTTTAGAAAAATACAAAGGCCAAAACGAAAACAACATCATCGGGCATTTTGGTTTAGGTTTTTACTCATCATTTATGGTAAGTGAAAGAGTAGCCGTTGTAACCAAAAGTTTTAAAGAAGGCGCAGCCGCTGTACGTTGGGAGTGTGATGGTAGTCCAGAGTTTTCATTAACCCCTGCCGAAAGAGCTTTTAGAGGCACCGATATTATTTTACATATTAACGAAGAAAGTAAAGACTTTTTAAACGCTTATAAAGTAAAAGAAACGCTTGAAAAGTTTTGTAAGTTTTTACCTGTACCAATCTATTTTAAAGATGTAAACGAAACAGTTGAAGCACCTAAGGAAGGAGAGGCGCTTGTTGAGCCTAAAGCCATCAATAATACTACACCAGCTTGGACCAAAAAGCCAGCCGATTTAACCAAAGAAGATTACGAAAATTTTTACAGAGAGCTATATCCTTTCAGTGAAACACCTTTATTTTGGATTCATTTGAATGTTGATTATCCGTTTAACCTAACTGGTATTTTGTATTTCCCAAAAATTAAACAAAGCCACGAAATACAAAAAAATAAAATTCAATTATATAGCAACCAAGTATTTGTTACAGATGAGGTAAAAGACATTGTTCCAGAGTTTTTAATGTTGTTGCATGGTGTAATTGATAGTCCGGATATTCCATTAAATGTGAGTAGAAGTTACCTACAAGGCGACCCTAACGTTAAAAAAATCAATGCCCATATCACAAAAAAAGTGGCTGATAAATTAGACGAAATTTTTAGAAACGAACGTACCGAGTTCGAACAAAAATGGGAGAGCCTAGGTTTATTTGTGAAGTATGGTATGATGACCGATGATAAGTTTTTAGACAAAGCCAATAGTTTCTTTATAATGGAAGATACCCAAGGTAAATTCTATACCAAAGAAGAATATATTTCAGCTACTGCAGCACAAAAAAATAAAGATGGTAAACAGGTTATTTTATATAGTACCAATCCGGTACAGCAAGATGCTTACATTACCCAAGCCAATGCCAAAGGTTATGTAGTGGTAAAGATGGAAACCTTGGTAGATGCGGCATTTATCAACACTGTTGAAATGAAGTGGAACGATTTTATTTTCACTAGGGTAGATGCTGATATTGCAGATAATTTAATTGATAAAACCGATGCTGCTGAAAGCGTATTAACCAACGATGAAGCCGATACTTTGAAAAAATTATTTGAACAACCGCAAGACGGACTTCATATAACCGTAGAAGTAAAAGGGTTAAGTGCTGATGCACCACCTGTAACCGCTACTAGGCCAGAGCAAATGCGTAGAATGAAAGATATGGCTGCTGTAGGTGGCGGTATGGCTGCTTTTTATGCTCAAATGCCAGATGAAGTAACGTTAACCGTAAACGGTAACCACAGCATATTCAGAAGTATTTTAAGTAATACTGAAGCTGCACAAAAAGAAAAATTAGTGCGTAACCTTGCTGATTTGGCGTTGCTTTCACAAGGTTTGTTAACTGGTAAAAATTTAACACAATTCATCAGCCGCAGTGTTGAAATAATGGAAAACTAAAGTCTATTTGTTTGTGATATTAATAGCCTGCACTTTGTGTAGGCTATTTTATTTTTCAAAAATGGCGCCCTCTAAATATATTTTTTCTTTGTAGTAGTATACTTGTTTGTAACCAAATGATTGCAATACTTGTTTTTCAAGTGGGTTGATGTAAATAATGGTCATTTTACGAGGATTGTTTGCCAAACTAATATCAATATTTTCCATTACGCCACTCATAATCACTTCATCAAACGGGTTGAACATTAAAATACAATCAACATCAGCTGCAATTTCAAAATAAAAAGCATCGTTATGGTATAAATTGATTTGTGTATTTGGGTACTGTTGTTGTGTAATAGCTGTGTTTGCTTTGGCCTCCATAAACAATGCCTTTGATAACTCAATACCACTCAATTTGGTAGCACCCATAGCTGCAGCCACACACAAAGCCCTGCCTTTACCACAACCAATATCTAAAAAATGTTGGCATTGCTGTATATGAGCCTTATCAAAAAAATGTTCAATAACATCATACGACACAGGCATGTAAATAGTAGCATGTGTAATATCAATACCCATTTTTGCTAATGATTTTAATTCATCTGCACCGGTGGTATTAATGCCATATTTTTTTTCACCTTTTATTTCATTTCGAATAATGTGGATGGCGATTGATATACTCCAGTTACGGGCTATGTAAAAAAAGTACTTGAGGTATTGAAAAAATGGTTGCAATAAAATAATTTAATGGGTTGATGATGGTTTAAAATCAATAACTTTTAATTGGATGGTTTTATGACCATTCCATTCGTTTTCATCTAAAGTATAAACAATATCAACAGGTTGGTTGTTTTGTAACAAATGAAATTGATGTGCCATATTAAATCCTATACCTGTTACGGTTACATCGTTCTGTTGCACAATAAATTTTATATGGGCTTCTTTTAAAACTTTTGAATAACCGGCATCCTTACAATTTTTAGTAATAAATACAGGTCGCATATTTTCTGGTCCAAATGGTTCCATTCTACATAATATGTTGTAAAAGCTTTCTTTGATTTCACTAAAGTCAATTTGTGCATCAATAATAATTTCTGGCACCAACAATTCATCAGGTATAGTGGCCGCCACTACACTTTCAAATTTATCAGTAAAGGCTGCTAAGTTTTCTTTGGCTAAGGTTAAACCTGCTGCTGCAAAATGACCGCCGTAAGCAATTAATAAATCTTTACACTCATAAATGGCTTCATATAAATTAAAACCAGGTACACTACGGGCACTCCCTGCAATGTGTTCTCCACTTTTGGTTAATACAATAGTGGGGCGGTGGTAATGCTCAATAAGCCTACTAGCCACAATACCCACTACACCTTTATGCCAATGTTCATTGTACACAACACAAGTTTTTTTAAGTTGCAGTGCTGCATCTTCTTTTATTATTTCCAAAGCATCTTCAGTAATGGTACTATCGGCTTCTTTTCTATCTTTATTATCAGCATGCAACATATCTGCAAAAGCTTTTGCCTTTTCAACATCTTTTTCAATAAATAGTTGTACAGCTTTTTTGGCATCATCCATTCGGCCGGCTGCGTTTACCCTTGGTGCAATTACAAATACCACGTTGGTAATACTCATGGCTTTTTGTATGCCAGCTAATTCCATCAATGCTTTAATGCCTGGTAAGGGGTTGCTATTAATTTTTTGTAAGCCATGGTAAGCCAAAATGCGGTTTTCGCCTGTCATGGGTACAATATCTGCAGCTATTGCAATAGCCACTAAATCAAGATAGCTGTATAATATTTTTTCAGAAAGGTGCAATTGTTGTGTAAGGGCGGTCATTAATTTAAAACCTACGCCACAGCCGCACAGTTCTTTGTAAGGGTAGGCACAATCAGCTTGTTTGGCATTTAAAATAGCGGCGGCATCTGGTAAAACGGGGCCGGGTAAATGGTGGTCGCAAACAATAAAATCGATACCTAATGTTTTGGCATAAGCAATGAGCTCAACAGACTTTACGCCACAATCTAAACAAATGATTAGTGTAATACCTTTAGCTGCTGCAAAGTCGATACCTGCTTTGCTCACTCCATAGCCTTCTCTATAACGGTGTGGAATATAAAAATCTATTAAATTGGCATCGTACACCTCACACAAAAAGCTATACATGCTAGCTACAGATGTAGTGCCGTCTACATCATAATCACCAAATACCAATATTTGCTCTTTGTTGTTGAAAGCTTGTATAATTCTATCAACAGCTTTTTGCATATCCTTCATTAAAAAAGGATCATGCAGGGCACTCAAGGCTGGTACAAAATAATCTTTCGCAGTTTCAAAAGTAGTAATGGAACGCTGCGATAAAATTTTACAAATGCTAGGGCTTACTTTTAAGTAGCGGTGTAATGATGTAACGGTTTCATCATTAAAGGGTAGTATTTTCCAACGTTTTTGCACGGCATTAAAATTTTCTATCGGTAGTGTAAAATACCAAATCTTTTAAAGCAGTTTTTACAGGCGAATCGGGGTAATGATCTAAAATGGTAATGGCAGCATCTCTATACTCCATCATTTTTTCAGTAGCATATTGTATACCGCCAGTTTTTACTACTGTATCAATTACCCATTGTACTTTTTGCTTATCTCGATTGTTATTTTTTACAATATAAATAATTTTTCTCATGGTAGCATTATCTACATTGTTAAGGGTATAAATGAGGGGTAGGGTCATTTTCTTTTCTTGAATATCGTTACCGGTGGGTTTGCCAACATTATCGGTACCATAATCAAATAAGTCATCTTTAATTTGAAAGGCGATGCCTGTTTTTTCGCCAAATAATTTCATTTGTTCGCAAATGTCTTTATTTTGGGTGGTGCTATAAGCTCCTACGCCACAGGCAGATGATAAAAGTGAAGCTGTTTTATTTTTAATAATTTCAAAATATACAGCTTCGTCAATATTTAATTTTCGGGTTTTTTCAATTTGTAACAATTCGCCTTCACTCATTTGTTTAATGGCGCCAGATAATATCCTTAATTGTTCAAACTCATTGTTATCAGTTGAAAGTAATAAGCCTTTTGACAATAGGTAGTCGCCTACCAAAACCGCAATTTTATTTTTCCAAACTGCATTTATAGAAAAAAAACCTCGGCGTTCCATTGATTCATCTACCACATCATCATGCACAAGGGTGGCTGTGTGTAACATTTCAACCAAGGCAGCTGCACGGTAGGTACTTTCATTTATGGGCCCATGTAATTTGGCACTTAAAAACACAAACATGGGGCGGAGTTGTTTGCCTTTTCTTTTGATGATGTACTTCATCACCGTATCTAATAAGGGGGTATTACTTTTAACCGCATCTGAAAATTTTGATTCAAATACTTTTAACTCCTCACCAATAATTGCTGTAATACCTTTCATCCAATGATTTAAAATGGCAATTTAAGATAGCTTATTGGTAATAATGTGTGTTTTATGTAAATAATATATTTTTTTTCGTTTTATGCAACTAACCAAGTGATTATGATGTCATAAGATAACAAATTACGCCAAGGTTAAATTATAAAGAAATGATAAAAAAACTTTGTACATTTAACACAGTTGTATACATTTGCAATTAATCAATCAGAAAATTTTCGAAAATTCAACAATTATTAAGTTATGGTAAGCAAAAAGTTAAAATTATTAGTAACCCTTTTAATGCTTGTTTCGGTGAGTGCGATTGCACAAACTGAGGGTGCAAACAACGGTTATATGAATGGTGGATACAGCATCTACGATTCATCAGTTGTTCCAAGCAAAAAAATGGGTCAACAAAACGAGTTCTGGAATAACAACTATTCATTTCCAGCTAAACCTCGTAACATGTGGGAAGTTGGTGTGAGTACAGGTATTTTTACTGTGAGTGGTGACGTTTCATCTCGTCCTTTTACAGCGCCTAACTTTGGAATTCACGTAAGAAAAGCATTGGGTTATTTGTTCTCTTTAAGATTACAATATGTTAATGGTATTGGTAAGGGTATGAACTGGAAAGGTTCTAACAACTTTTACAAAAATGATCCATGGAGAAATGCTGGTTATTTTGCACCATTGCGTACACAAGCTGGTCCTATCGTAAATGCAAACGCCACAACTACTACCACTGGTAATGCTGACTACGTATTTTACAATTACAAAACAAAAGTGCAGGATTTAAGTTTACAAGGTATTTTTACTTTGAACAATGTAAGATTCCACAAAGCTAAAACTGGTTTCAATATTTATGTTGGTGCTGGTTTTGGTGCTAGTTTATATGAAACAAAAGTAAACGCTTTAAATGATGGAAATGGCGGCGGAAACTACGCAACTTTGTTTAGAAATGTTTTTAATAAATATGCTGCAACTGGCGAAAGTTTCTACAAAAACCGTAAAGATATTTTAAAGGAATTGAAAAACGGAATGGATGATACTTATGAAAGTGCTGGCCAAAATAACATTAACAGAAGTGGTACTCGTCCTAAGTTAGGTAGCAATACTTTAAAACCATCTGGTACTTTAATTGCCGGTGTTGCATTCAAGTTAGGTAAAAGAATTAATTTAGCTATTGAAGAGCGTTTCACATTAATTAAGGATGATTTATTGGATGGTCAACAATACCAAGAAAACCCAGTTGGTGATGCTGCTGAAACAAGAGATTTTGATTCATACAACTATGCATCAGTTGGTTTAAACTTTAACTTAGGGGGTAAATCTGTTGAGCCTTTATACTGGTTAAACCCATTAGATTATGCTTACAGCGAATTAAATACGCCTAAGCACATGAAATTACCAAAACCATCTTACGAAGATGCTGATGGTGATGGTGTAGTTGATCAATTAGATCGTGAACCAAACACTCCAGCTGGTTGCCCTGTTGATACACACGGTGTAACTAAAGATACTGATGGTGATGGTGTTCCAGATTGTAAAGACAAGCAATTAATTACGCCTACAGAGTGTCAACCAGTAGATGCTGATGGTATTGGTAAATGTCCAGAGCCTGCATGTTGCAAAAATGCAGTAGTTGTTCCACCGGTTACTTGCCCTAGCGATTACCCAAGTTTAACTTTCAAAGGAAATGTTCAAACATTGAGTAACGATGCTAAAGCAATGTTAGCTACTGTTGCTTCTAAGTTAAAAGCTAACCCTACATGTTCTATTACTGTAAATGGTTACCCTGAGGCTTCTAAAGCATCTCAAGCAGTATGTAACAAGCGTAACGAAGCTATCAAAAATTACTTAGTAGAAAAAGAAGGTATCAGTGCTGATCGTATCTCAACTAACTGCGAAGTTGGTGATGGTACTAACAAAAACACTGTTGATATCAAATCTAACTAATATCAATATTTTGCTTAATAACGAAAGCCCTTCTTTTTAGAAGGGCTTTTTTTTGCCATCAACTTTAATAATGAATTGATTACTTGTTTTATTACAATTACATTAACGTACTTATTTTGGAAGCTAAATATTATTAGTAGACATTTGAAAAAAAATTGCTAATTTTACAACTCTTTATGAAGTCGATTTTCAAGTTATTTTTTATTGTTGGTATTTTAGCGGGGGCAACCTCTTGCAGTAAGTTTAGTAAAATCCAAAAGAGTACAGATATAAACTACAAATTGCAGAAAGCTGACGAATACTATGCTAAAAAGAAGTACCGTAATGCCCAGTTATTATACGAAGAATTGTTTCCTGCAATGAAAGGGTCTGAAAAATTTGAAGATCTATATTACAAATATGCATTTTGCTTTTATTATGATAAGCAATATAAAGATGCAGAAAACCTGTTTAAAGGTTATTTAGAAGTATTTCCGAATAGCCCGAGAGCAGAAGAAGTTGATTTTACAAGAGCGTATTGTTATTTTAAGGAAAGCCCGAAAATTGAATTAGAGCAAACCAATACATTGAAGGCGATGAATATGATGCAAACGTTTATTAATACGCATCCAGGATCGCCCCGTAACAAACAAGCATCTGATATTATTGATGAGGGTAGGGCTAAGCTTGAGCTAAAAGAAGAAAGGGCTGCACAATTGTATTATAATTTAGGGCAATACAGATCAGCCGGTATTGCATTCGACAATTTATTAAATAATTTCCCTGAATCACCAAAAGGTGATCAATATAAATTAATGGTTGTAAAGTCGTACTACAAATTCGCAAAATTAAGTATTACTGAAAAACAACAAGAACGTTTTGAAAAAGTAACTACAGAATATTCTGATTTTGCTGATCGATTTCCTGAAAGCAAATTATTGAAAGAGGCTGAAGATTACAGTAATTTAAGTAAAAAACAAATAAAAGAACTTACAAATGAGCAAACTACGCCGTCAGCTAAGCTCTAACACAAGTAGCAGTGTTGAGCCAAAGAAATTATCTGATATGAAAGATAAAACAGGTAATTTATACGAATCAATTGCAGTAATGGCAAAAAGAGCAAATCAAATTAACATCAGTGTTAAAGAAGAGTTGCACAGTAAATTAGAAGAGTTTGCTAGCCATACTGATAGCCTAGAAGAAATTCATGAGAATAAAGAACAAATTGAAATTTCAAGGGCTTATGAGCGTATGCCTAATGCGGCTTTATTAGCTACTACTGAGTTTTTGGAAGATAAAGTTTACTTCCGTAGAAATGATGAAGATCTTTTTAGTTAATATTCAGTTTTACAGATGGCATTCAAGTAATTATTTATAATTTTAACGACGGTTTTGCCGTCGTTTTTTATTTATGCTGCAAGGAAAAAAAATTCTATTAGGCGTTTCAGGAAGTATAGCTGCGTATAAGGCAGCTGCACTAACTAGACTATTGGTAAAAAATGGTGCAATCGTTAAAGTAGTAATGACGAAAGCTGCTACCCATTTTATTACGCCTCTCACATTATCAACCCTATCAAATAATAAAGTGCTTACACATTTATTTGAAGAAGATACTTGGAGTAACCATGTAATGCTTGGCCGTTGGGCCGATGTAATGGTGATAGCCCCTGCTAGTTGTAATACTATCGCTAAAATGGCTCATGGTATTTGTGATAATATTTTACAAGCCATTTATTTATCAGCCACCTGTAAAGTAATGATTGCACCTGCTATGGATGAAGATATGTGGCATCATTCATCTACCAAACAAAATATTGAAAAACTTGCCAGTTTTGGAAATACCATTATACCTGTAGCAAATGGGTTTTTGGCAAGTGGGTTAATGGGTGAAGGTCGCATGGCCGAGCCTGAATACATCGTTGATTACTTGAACCAATATTTTCAAGACAGTAATGACCTACAAGGTAAAACTGTATTGATAACGGCTGGTCCTACACAAGAAGCTATTGACCCTGTAAGGTATATCAGTAACCACAGTACAGGTAAAATGGGTATAGCCTTAGCAACTGCTTGTTACCAACGTGGCGCTACTGTAACCTTGGTGCTGGGCCCAACCAATGAAGTGGTACCACCAAACACCAATATAGTACGAGTGGTTACTGCCCAACAAATGATGGATGCCTGTATTCATGTTTTTGATAAAACCGATATTGCTATCATGTGTGCTGCAGTGGCAGATTATACCCCTGTTCATGTAGCAACAGAAAAAATAAAAAAGTCTGATCAAAACCTAAATATAGCCTTTACCAAAACACCCGATATATTAAAACATTTAGGCACCATAAAAAAAGATCATCAAATATTGGTCGGTTTTGCTTTAGAAACCAATAATGAAAATGAATATGCATTGCTTAAATTGCAACAAAAAAATGCTGATTTTATAGTGCTTAATTCCATGAAAGATAAAGATGCTGGTTTTGGGAAAGACACCAATAAAATTACCATATTTAGTAAAGGAGGTACAGTAACATCTTTTGAAACAAAAACTAAAGAAGCGGTAGCTCATGATATCATCCATACAATATTAAACCACTAATATGCAAAAAATAGTAAGTGTCATTATTTTTACTGTTGCAAGTTTTTACGGTTATGCACAAGAGCTCAATGCAAGGGTAACCGTATCAGCAGCGCAGGTAAACAATACCGTTAATAAAAATACTTTTTTAACCTTACAAAATGCACTCAACAATTTTTTAAATAATAGAAAATGGAGTAAAGATGCATATGCACCCAATGAAAAAATTGACTGTACCTTCTTTTTAAATATACAATCAACAGAAGAATTAAATGTTTACAGTGGCTCACTCACCATACAGGTGGCTCGTCCGGTGTATAATACCAACTATTTATCGCCCATCATTAATTTTAAAGATGATGATATCATTTTTAAATACATTGAATTTCAGCAATTAGAATTTAACGACAATCGGGTTACTGGTTCTGATGCACAACTCTCAAACCTTACAGCCATATTTGCTTATTATGCCAACATGATTATAGCTTTTGATAATGAATCATTTGCAATAAGAGGTGGCGAAGCAAACTTCTTAAAAGCTCAAAATATCGTTAACAATGCGCCTGATGGAAGAGGTATTAAAGGTTGGAAAGCATTTGATGGTATTAGAAACAGGTATTGGTTGGTAGATAATATGCTCAATACCCGATACGCCATCATGAATGATGTGTACTATAATTATTATCGTTTAGGGCTTGATAAATTGTACGATGATGAAAATACAGCTCGGTCAGAAATCATCAATGTATTAAATCAATTAGCGGTTTTTAACAACGAAAACCCTAATACCATGATCAATCAGTTTTTCTTTCAAGGAAAATCTAATGAGTTGATAAAAGTATTTTCAAAAGCACTCCCTCAGGATAAAGCCAAAGCTATTGAACTACTCACTAGGCTTGATGTTACCAATGCAAATAACTATAAAGAAGGCTTGAAATAATGAAGCAATTAATTTTATTATTTTGTTTGATTGTAGCTTTATCAAGTTGTAATAATAAGGCTCCTAACGATATTTTGCCTCCAGCTAAAATGGAGGCCATATTATTAGATCAATTTATGGCCGATGCCTTTACTAAAGAATATTTAGCAAAGGATACCTTACTTGATTTAGAAAAAGAAAATTTAGTTATTCAAGAGAAAATATTTAAGAAATACCAAACTGATAAAAGTACCTTCTACAATAGTTATAAGTATTACATCGAGCATGAAGAATTAATGCGCCCTATTTTAGATTCTATCATGACCCATCAAAATACCCGAAAACAGAGTGAGCGGTACAAAAATTTATTAAAAGTAAAGAATGAACAAAATAAAGAATAACGCTGACGAAGCAATAAAAGATATTCAAGATGGTCAAACCCTCATGTTGGGCGGTTTTGGTTTATGTGGTATACCTGAAAACTGTATTGCTGCTTTGGTGGCCAAAGGCGTTAAAAATTTAACCTGTATTTCAAACAATGCAGGTGTTGATGATTTTGGTATTGGTTTAATGTTGCAGCAAAAGCAAGTAAAAAAAATGATTGCTTCTTATGTTGGTGAAAATGCTGAATTTGAGCGTCAACTCCTTTCTGGCGAATTAGAAGTTGAGTTAATACCACAAGGCACATTGGCTACACGTTGCATGGCAGCTGGCTATGGTATGCCTGCAATTTTTACACCTGCAGGTGTAGGTACCGAAGTAGCCGTAGGTAAAGAAGTACGAAATTTTAATGGCAAAGATTACCTAATGGAATATGCTTTTGAGGCAGATGTTGCCATTGTGAAAGCTTGGAAAGGCGATCATCAAGGTAATTTAATTTATAAAGATACAGCACGTAATTTCAACCCTTTAATGGCTATGGCAGCAAAGTATACTATTGCTGAGGTTGAAGAGTTAGTGCCTGATGGTACTTTAGATCCTAATTTTATACATACACCAGGCATTTATGTACATGCCATTTTTCAAGGTAGTCATTACGAAAAAAGAATTGAACAACGTACTGTTCAAAAAAAATCATAAACTTCAATAATGCACAAGCGTTGTTCGCTTTCAAAAATAATTTTTTATGGCATTAAATAAATTTCAAATTGCTCAACGAATTGCACAAGAGCTGCAAGATGGTTTTTATGTAAACCTCGGTATTGGTATACCAACTTTGGTTGCCAATTATATACCTGCTGGTATGAATGTAGTATTGCAAAGTGAAAATGGTTTATTGGGCATGGGGCCTTTTCCTGTTGAGGGCCATGAAGATGCTGATTTAATCAATGCAGGTAAACAAACCATTACAACTTTACCAGGCTCCTCTATTTTTGACAGTGCATTGAGCTTCGGAATGATTCGTTCTGGCAAAATAAACCTAACCGTTTTGGGTGCAATGGAGGTTAGTGAAAAGGGTGATATTGCTAATTGGAAAATACCCGGTAAAATGGTAAAAGGTATGGGTGGAGCTATGGATTTGGTAGCAAGTGCCAAAAACATAATTGTGGCTATGATGCATACCAACCCAGCTGGTGAAAGTAAATTGTTGAAAAACTGTACGTTGCCTTTAACAGGTACCAATTGCGTAAAAAAAATAGTAACTGATTTGGCAGTGATCGATGTTACCCCAACAGGTTTTTTATTAATTGAAGTAGCACCGGGTGTTACTGTTGATGAAGTTATACAAAAAACAGCAGCTCCTTTAAAAGTGAGTGATAGTGTAAAAGAAATGCAGTTTTAATATTCTTAATTAAGTAAGCGTCAGGGATTTCAATATTGAAATCCCTGACGCATTTTTATGACAAGGCAAATTTTACTGCAGCTTGTGCATGTAAATAAGTTGTATCAAAAATAGGTATATCAAAATCACTTTGTTGCACTACCATTGGTATTTCTGTACAACCAGCTATAATGCCTGCTGCTCCTTTAGCTGTCATTTTTTCAATAATGGTTGCGTACATATTTTTGGTAGCATCGGTAACAATACCCAACGATAATTCTTTATAAATACTATCATTTATTAAAATGCGGTCCTCTTCATCTGGTACCAAAGTTTCAATACCCATTTCAAATAAAATATCTTTAAAAAAGGGGAGGTTCATTGTATATTTTGTACCAAGTAATGCTACTTTATTAATTGTTTGCTCTTGAATAGCTTTGGCTGTTACTTCGGCAATGTGTATAAGTGGTACATCTATTGTACCAGCTACATGTGGTGCAATATGGTGCATGGTATTAGCACATAGTAAAATACAATCGGCGCCAGCAGTTACCAATCCCTTAGCTGCATTTGATATAATAATGGCTATTTCATCCCATTTGTTGGCTGCCGTTAATGCAGCAATGGGTGGATAGTTTACAGAGTGTACCAAAACCTTAGCAGTGCTTTGTTGTGCTGTTTTCTCAAAAACCAACTGATTCATGTATCTATAATAATCTATTGTTGATACCCATCCTGTACCACCTACAAGTCCCACTGTTTTCATATAAAAATTTTTAATGTATAAAGTTAAATGAAGCAGTTTATTGCTTTGATAATAAAGTAAAACTTGGCGGCCTAGTTATTGCATTTTTTTTAATTAATAATTGCTATAAAGTAGTTTTATATGAAATATTTAGGCAGTTCTTTAGAAAATAATTTATTTTATTATTTTTATTTAGAAAATATCTATTTATCCTTCGCTTTTTTGTTATATTTTAATAATTTTTTAAATTTTTACACTTAATCAAAATTTGCTAGCACTCATACTTAAGCTACATTTGCACCCTCACTAAACAATACATGATATGTCAGTATCAACAATGCTTGAAACAGTCAATGATATTTTGGCCGAAACAGGTATTCATACTACCCAAAAAGTTCATTACCAGTTAACCCCCACACAACTTACTGAAGCTACTCTACAAAGAGGCGAAGGTGTATTAAACGATACAGGTGCGTTGCTCATTAACACGGGTGAATTCACTGGTAGAAGTCCTAAAGATAAATTTACCGTTAAAGATGCACTTACAGCTGATGCAGTAAATTGGAACGACTTCAACATTGCTATTACACCTGAGGTTTTTGATAACATGCATCAAAAGTTGTTACAGTATTTGGGTCAAAAAGAGTTATGGGTTAGAGATGCTTATGCATGTGCAGACCCTACATATCGTTTAAATATTCGTGTGGTTAATGAAAACCCTTGGAGCAATTTGTTTGCTTACAATATGTTTTTACGACCAACTGATGAGGAGCTTCATGGTTTTAAACCAGAGTGGACCATACTTCAAGCACCCTCATTTAAAGCAGATCCTGCTGTTGATGGTACTCGTCAACATAACTTTGCTATGGTAAGTTTCACCAAAAAAACAATTTTAATAGGTGGTACAGGCTACACTGGCGAAATGAAAAAAGGTATATTCACCATCCTTAATTTCATCTTACCGCATCAAAAAAATGTATTAAGCATGCATTGCTCTGCCAATATTGGTGCAGCAGGCGATACCGCCATTTTCTTTGGTTTAAGTGGTACGGGTAAAACTACTCTCAGTGCTGATCCTAACCGTAAATTAATTGGTGATGATGAACATGGTTGGACGCCAGATACCGTCTTTAATTTTGAAGGTGGCTGCTATGCTAAATTGATTGATTTAAGTGCTGAAAAAGAGCCAGAAATTTACAACGCTATACGCCCAGGTGCTTTGGTTGAAAACGTAACTTTTTTGCCGGGCACCAACACAATCGATTTTGCTAGCAAAGCTATAACTGAAAATACCCGTATTAGCTATCCATTACATTTTATTAGCAATGCCATTGAGCCATCAATTGGTAGTACGCCTAAAAATATTTTCTTTTTAACGGCTGATGCGTATGGTATTTTACCGCCCATTAGTAAACTAACACCGGGTCAAGCTATGTACCAGTTCATTAGTGGCTACACCGCTAAAGTAGCAGGTACTGAAGCTGGTGTAAAAGAGCCAACGGCTACATTTAGTGCATGTTTTGGTGCTCCGTTTTTACCATTACACCCCGGTAAATATGCCGAAATGTTGGGTAACAAAATGAAAGATACCAACGTAAATGTTTGGTTAATTAATACAGGTTGGAGTGGCGGCCCTTATGGGGTTGGTCAACGTATGAAATTACCTTACACAAGAGCAATGATTACCGCTGCGTTAGAAGGCGCATTAGATAATGTTGCATTTGAAGCACACCCAGTATTTGGTATGCAAATGCCTACTACTTGTCCGAACGTACCATCAGAAATTTTGAACCCACGTAACACATGGGCTGATGCTACTTATTATGACGAAAAAGCAAACAACTTAGCTCAATTATTTGTAAACAATTTTAAAAAGTACGCTGATGGCGTATCTGCTGAAATTTTAGCAGCCGCTCCAAAAGTAACTGCTTAGGGCTTACATATATTAAAACCAAAACGGCCTCAACATGTAAAGTGTTGGGGTTTTTTATTTGGGGCGGTCGGCATTGGTGCATTATTCAACTGCAGTTCGGGCTGTTGGTAGTACGCCGTCTTTCGCTACGCTACAGTTGGCGGTACTACTGTCCATCCCGCCGCTTTTTAGCATTTTAATACCATGCAACAAATAGTACAGGTTGCGTTAATATGCTTTAAAAAAATTATATTGCACATTCAAAAATAACATAATGAAATACCTGCCACTCAACCCAACAATATTTATTCAAAATAGAAAATCGTTTGCCGCTAAGCTTAAAAAAAATGCTATTGCTATTTTTAATAGTAATGATGAACTGCCTACCAACGGCGATGCATTGCATAAGTTTAAGCAAAATTCTGATTTATATTGGCTTACAGGTATAGAGCAAGAAGATACCATGCTCATCATCTACCCCGATAATGTTGATAAAACTTACCGAGAAGTGTTGGTTATTGTAAGGCCCAACGAGTTGAAAGAAAAATGGGATGGTCGCCGTCTTCGTATTGCCGAAGCGCAAGCTATATCTGGTATTAAAACCGTTATCTATTTAGATACATTAGATGCCATGTTACAAACATGGATTCATTTGGCAGAACATTTATATTTAAATACCAACGAAAATGATCGCAAAGCCAATACCATTGCTGTAAGAGATTATCGTTATGCCAAAGAAATGAGGGAACGTTATCCTTTGCATGAGTACCAACGTAGTGCTCCTATTTTAAAATCATTAAGGGCAATTAAAAGTGAAGAAGAGGTTGCCGTTATACAAAGAGCTATTGATATTACTGATATTACCTTTAGGCGTTTATTACAAATTATACAGCCGGGTATTATGGAGTATGAAATTCATGCTGAAATTTTACACTCATTTTTATCGCAACGTGCCACTGGCGAAGCCTATGGAAGCATCATTGCAAGCGGCGATAGAGCTAGGGTGTTACATTATGTTGAAAATAACCAAGAGTGTAAAAGTGGCGAATTAATTTTGATGGATTTTGGTGCAGAATATGGCAACTACGCCGCTGATTTAACCCGTACTGTACCTGTAAATGGTAAGTTTACCAAACGCCAAAAAGAAGTATACAATGCCTGTTTGCATTTGCATAAATATGCAGCAAGTATTTTAAAGCCAGGTATTAGTATTGTTGATTATACAGAGAAAGTAGGCGATGAAGCTACAGTTGTTTTTCAAAAAATTGGTTTGCTTACTAAGGCAGATGTTAAAAATGAAGATCCAACAAATAGAGCTTATCGCAAATATTTATACCATGGCATTTCACACCATTTAGGTATTGATGTGCATGATTTGGGTACCCGTACAGAACCTATTAAACAAGGGATGGTATTTACGGTTGAGCCAGGTATTTACATTGAAGAAGAGCAAATGGGTATCCGTATTGAGAATAACTTTTGGATCACAAAAAATGGGAATAAAGATTTAATGAAAAACATTCCTATTACAGTTGAAGAAATTGAAGCATTAATGAAGAAACGCTCTTAAAATATGACCAAGCAAATTCCGAATATATTTACATTACTTAACCTTATTTGTGGTTGTATTGCGATAGTATTTACTTTACAAAACGGTATCACTATTCAGTATGATGCTAATAACGCTCAGTTTATTGACTTGTCAGAAAAAATTTGGCTAGCCTCTTTATTTATTGGCATTGCAGCGGTAGTTGATTTTTTAGATGGTTTTGTAGCAAGGTTATTTAACGCCGCATCAGAAATGGGCAAACAGTTAGATTCCCTAGCTGATGTGGTGAGTTTTGGTGTGGCGCCCTCTATGATTTTATACCAGTTTTTACGTCGCAGTATAGCAGCAGAGCCCGATGGTATTGATGCATCTATCATATGGTTGTTGCCGGCTTTTTTAGTGGCTGCCGCAGGGGCTTATCGTTTGGCTAGGTTTAATATTGATACTACCCAACAGTATGGCTTTAAAGGAGTACCCATACCAGCTGCAGGTTTATTAATTGCTAGCTTACCCCTTATTTTTTGGCATACTAATAATGATACCATCAATAACATAATTTTAAACAAGTGGTTTTTGTATGCAGTTATTTTGGTGGTAAGTGGTTTAATGGTGAGTACATTACCATTAATGGCTTTAAAGTTTAAAGATGTATCTATAAAAAATAACTTACCCAAATATATACTTATTGTTTTTTCAATAGGTGCAGCCATTTTATTACAATGGTTAAGTGTGCCAGTAATATTTATCGGGTACATTATTTTATCTTTGGTTTTTAAAACAACAACAGCATGATTTTTTCTGCACAAATAAAAGTAATGCCTTTAAAAGATTTGTTAGACCCTCAGGGCAAGGCAGTTTTAGGAGGTTTAGCCAACTTAGGTATTACGAGCATTAATGATGTTCGTATTGGTAAACAAATTGAATTAACCATTGAAGCTGATAGTAAAGAAGCTGCACATCAAATTGCTACAGAAGCCGCTACTAAATTATTAGCCAATGCTGTTATGGAAATGTTTGAGGTTACCATAGTTGGGTAATTCAAATACCATTTTTTAAGTTTATTGTATACAACATGTTATACCTTGTACCAACGCCTATTGGCAACCTAGCTGATATTACTTTTAGAGCAGTAGCAGTTTTAAAAAGTGCTGATTTAATTGTAGCGGAAGATACAAGAACATCATCTGTATTACTGAACCACTATGGTATCAGCAAGCCGCTTTCGCCCTACCACCAACACAATGAGCATAAAGTAGCGGAGCACCTAGCTACGCAAATGATGGCCGGTAAAACCATTGCATTGTTAACAGATGCTGGTACGCCTGGTATTAGCGATCCTGCTTATTTATTAGTGCAAGCTTGTATTAAAAATAATATTGAAGTGCAATGTTTGCCAGGTGCTACTGCTTTTGTACCTGCGTTGGTTAATAGTGGCTTACCCATGGATCATTTTTGTTTTGAAGGTTTTTTGCCGCTTAAAAAAGGTAGACAAACTTTCTTTAAAAAAATGGCAGAAGAACAACGTACCATGATTTTTTACGAAAGCCCTATGCGTTTGCTGCGTACGTTAAAAGATTTAATAACTTATTTAGGAGAAGATAGGCTTTGTTGTGTAAGCCGTGAACTCACCAAAAAGTTTGAAGAAAACAAACGAGGTACACTTCAAACAGTGTTTGAACATTTTAGTGCAAAACCTGTTAAAGGCGAAATTGTTATTGTTGTAGCAGGAAAGTCGTAATTTTTTGAAGAATCAATCTTTCAAAAAATTGATAGCATCAATCTATTTACCGAAATTTACTATCTAAAAAAATATATACGAATGCAAAAAATCGTACTGATATGTTTAGCAACTTTGGCAAGTTTGCAAACAATGGCCCAGCCTGAAAATAGGTGGCAACAAAGGGTTAATTATAAAATGGTGATTAATGTTGATGCACCTAAAAACCAGTTTAAAGGTACCCAAAGGTTAGAATATAGTAATAACAGCGATCAAACTTTAGATAGGGTATTTTATCATTTATATTGGAACGCTTTTCAGCCCAACAGTAGTATGGATGTACGCAGTAGAGAGTTAGGTAAAGTGGCCGTAAATGGTCGTGCAGATTGGGATGCAAGGGTTCGTGATAGAATTTTAAAATTGAAGCCGGATGAAGTTGGCTATCAAAAAATTATTTCATTAAAAATGAATGGTGTTCCGCAACCATTCAAATACCATGAAACTATTTTAGAGGTTAATCTTACCAAAGCTATTGCACCAAAAACTAAAGTGGTGTTTGAAATGGAATTTGAAGCACAAGTGCCTTTGCAAGTAAGACGCAGTGGTAGAGATAACCCATCAACCGGCGTTAGGTTTAGTATGAGCCAATGGTACCCAAAAATGTGTGAGTTTGATTATGAAGGTTGGCACCCAACGCCATATGTTGCTCGTGAGTTTTATGGTGTGTGGGGCGATTATGATGTAACCATCAATATTGATAAAGAATATAAAATTGGCGGTACAGGCGTATTGACCAATGCTGCTGAAATTGGTTGGGGATACGATAAAGCTGGAACTGATTTAAAATCGATCACTTCAGCAAAGCGTACCTGGAAATTTGTTGGTAAAAATATTCATGATTTTGTTTGGGCTGCTGATCCTGAATATGTACACTTGGTTCGCAATATGCCTAATGGTGGACCAACATTACACGTTATTTACAATTATAAACCTGATAACGCTAAAAATGATGCAGATTGGAATACCGTTGCAGATGCAGCTGTTACTGTTTTGCCTTTTATTGAAAAGAATTTTGGTAAATACACTTACCCACAATATTCGTTTATACAAGGAGGTGATGGTGGTATGGAGTACCCAATGGCTACCTTAATTAACGGGCCAGGTTTGGGTACTGTTTTTCATGAGTGGATGCACACTTGGTATCAAATGATGTTAGGTACTAATGAAAGTATGTACTCGTGGATGGATGAAGGCTTTACAGAATTTTCATCACAGTTAGTTGATGATCATTATACTGAAAAAGTAAGGGTAGATCAAATGACAAAAGCAGGAAATACCAGTGGGTTAAAATATTATGATTCTATTGGTAAAGTGTTGCCGTTACACCATGCCGGTAGCTATGCATCGTACTTTGCATTGGCTAAAAGTGGCATTGAAGAGCCAATGACCACACATGCTGATCACTACAACACCAACTTTGCTTATAGTATTGATGCTTACTCAAAGGGCTGTACATTTATTAACCAATTGGGCTACATTGTTGGTAGCCAAACAAGGGATAAAATTTTGTTAGAATACTATAACCGTTGGCGCTTTAAACATCCTAACGCTAACGACTTTATGAAAGTGGCGCAAGATGTTAGTGGTATACAATTAGATTGGTACAAAGAGTATTGGATAAACACCACAAAAAAAATTGATTATGGTATTGATAGTCTTTGGGAAGAAAACGGTAGTACCAATATTAGGTTAAAAAGGGTAGGACAATTACCCATGCCAATAGATGTTGTATTAACCAAAAAAGATGGTACAACTGAAACCCATAGCATTCCACTAAACCTCATGTTTGGTGCAAAAAAAGAAGATGAAATAGGTAAATTTATTGTTGATGAAGAGTGGCGTTGGACACACCCTACTTATATTTTTAACACAAAAATTGGATTGAGAGATATGGTAAAAATTGAAATTGATCCTACCAGAAGAATGGCAGATGTTGATAGAAAGAATAATTTGTTAGAAATAACTTGGTAATACCATGCAATCATTTAAAATGCGCAGGCTTACATTGAAAGATGTACCTGCGCTTTCTTTTATAGCGAAACAAACGTTTTACGATACGTTTACGGGCACCTGCACCGAAGCAGATATGCAGTACTTTTTAAATACTTTTTATAACGAAACTGTTTTAGCTGAAGAGGTTAATAAAAGTGACTATCAATATTATTTTGCTGAGGTGGCAGATGAAGTTGTGGGGTACATATTATTTGCACCTACCACAACAAATTTCGAAATATTGCAAAAGGGCAATACTGTGGAATTAAAACGGTTATATGTAGCAGCAACGCACCATGGTACAGGCGTTGCACAAAAAATGATGCAGTTTTTAATTGATGCTGCCAACACCCATGGCTATAAACATATTATTTTAGGTGTTTGGGAGCATAATATAAGGGCTCAAAAATTTTATTTGAAATTTGGTTTTCAACGCACACCTTACACCCATGATTTTCCGATAGGTAACACACCACAAACCGATTTGTATATGTTACTTACCTTACAACCATAATGTTGATTATTGTAAATCAGTAATAAAGGCAATTAACAGCGATTGCAAATCGGCTTGTTCATTAAGGGGTAACGTTTCAGCTTTATCAAATACATCATGGTAGGCCGCTATGCCACCTCTTGTATAAAAGAAAAATGCAGGTACCCCTTTTTCTGTAAACCAATAATGGTCACTATTAGCTGCCTTGCCACGAGCCCCAATTGCTGAGAGGTATTTATTATTATTGTTGATGTTATTCATGATGGCAAACTCTTTAGGAAACTCCGTTGCATTTACCACTGTAATACCTTCATCGCCAGTACCAGCTAAATCAGTATTTATAAGAAAGCGAATATTTTTTAAAGGTGTGAGTGGATGCTCTGTGAAATATTTTGAACCTAGCAATCCAATTTCTTCTCCTGCAAAAAGTATAAAACCTATTGAATATTTTTGAGGGTGTGCCGCATAGTATTTTGATAAACTCAACAACAAAGCCACACCGCTTGCATTATCATTAGCTCCCGGAAAATATGTATTGCTTCCCATACCACCTAAGTGATCATAATGGGCAGTAATAAAAATAAAAGAATCTGGTTGTGCAGTACCTTTTACAAATGCCGCTACATTATTGGCTTCAAAATTTTTAATGAGCTCGTTTTCAATGTTTGCTTTTATTGATGTGGGCGTTTCAGTAAATGTTTTTTTATTGATTTCTATTACTGTATAAGGCACAACTTTTTGTGCAGCTGACCATGTAAGTTTATCATTTTGAACAACAATAATGCTGTTCTTTTTATCAACAAACGTTACAGAATCTACCTGTTCCAAAGTACCTTTAGCATCAACTCCTTTACAATCGGGGCTTACAATAAAATCTACTCCAGGTGTTAATTTTTTTCCATTTATGGTTACTTCCATTTTACCGGGAAAGCTGTTGGCATTGTATGTAAATGGTTGTAGGTATTTGTTTTTTTGTAAAGGTTGTAATCCGTTTTTTTCAAATGCAGCGGCTAAATAATCAGCAGCTTTTTTCATGCCATTGTTGGTATAGCCTCTTCCCCAATAAGTGCTGCTTGTTAGTTCATTTACAATGTTTTTATTGTAAGAAATATCTTGTGCTTTTACGGCAAACGCAGTAAACATGAAGTTTACAAATAGGGCTACAACTTTCATATTGTTTATTTTAATGGTTGGTACAACATAAATTTTTCATCGAAATAGGGTTCTTCAAATATTTTATTGATTTCCCATACATGCGGTTTGCAATTGCTTTCAAAAATTTCTTGTGTTAAATCGCCGCCTTTTAAACAAATTAAACCATTGGGTACCGCTTTTTCAGCTTTGCTGGTTCTACGAATTAATTTTCTGCTCCAGTGCCATAAATCGCCTAAGGGGGCTACTGCTCTTGAAACTACGGTATCAAATTGTCTGTTCTTTATATCTTCAACCCTTGAGTGTTGTGTGGTAATATTATTAATATTGGCCGCAGCAGCAATTTCGTTTACTACTTTTAATTTTTTGTTGATGCTATCTACCAAATGAAATTGTACATCCGGAAAAAAAATAGCCAAAGGAACACCCGGGAAACCGCCACCACAGCCTAGGTCCAAAATTTCCATACCTGGTTTTAAATCAAATTTTGTAGCAATGGTTAATGAATGTAAAACATGGTGCAGGTAAAAATTATCAATATCTTTTCTGCTAATTACGTTAATTTTTTCGTTCCATTCCGTATACAAATCTTTTAATGAAGCCAATTGTTGGGTTTGCTCAGGTGTAAAATCATTAAAATATTTTTGTATTAATTCCATGTAGTTATTTGTTAATTAAAGTTATACTAGTTTCTGTATTATTTCCAAGTTGGTTTGGGCTTTTTTAAAAGGGCAGGGAAGAAGATGATGTAGTACAATAACATCCACATTTCGAAAAATAAAAAGTATGGAAGCAAATCTTTCTCATCTAGTTTATTTAACGTTTTTCCATAAACAATTGCCTGAAAAATAATAATGGGTGCAGCAATCAATAAAGTTATTTCCCAATTATACATTATACAGCTTACTACTAATAAAGGGTAAAATAAAAACTGTGTAAGCGCATTTAAGCCTAATAAAAATTGATGTTCAAATTTGTAATGTTTTGAAGTGGTGTAGTGTCTATTTTTTTGGTGAAACCATTGGCGCCAATTTTTAGCAGGACTGCTCAATGTAAAACTATCTTTCTCAATATTAATTTTTACATTGGTTTTAGTTGCTGCTGTATTAATGAATAGGTCATCATCGCCGCCAGGTATATTGTTGTGTGCACTAAAACCTTTGTGTCTAAAAAATATCGTTTTTTTGTATGATAAATTTCTTCCTACACCCATATAAGCCTTACCAGCTAAGGCATAGCTCAGGTATTGTAAAGCTGTATAAAACGTTTCCCAACGAATAAGTTTATTTAAAAAAGTATTGTTTTTATGGTATGCTCCGTAACCCAAAACAATTTCAGTATCGTCATCATAAGTATTTTGCATACTATTGATCCAATGTTCTGTTTTTGGCACACAATCAGCATCAGTGAGCAACACAATTTCATATTTAGCTGATTTTATACCGATACTTAGAGGGAATTTTTTTCCCGGAATCATTTTCGCTTCTTGGGTTAGCGAAACAATATGTAATTGTTTAAATTCTTTTTTTATTTCTTCGAGTAAATATTTGGTTTCATCAAACGAATTATCATCAACCACAATTACTTCGTGGGTGCTGTTGTAT
The DNA here is from genome assembly GCF_042651465.1 of Ferruginibacter yonginensis. Taxonomy (NCBI): domain Bacteria; kingdom Pseudomonadati; phylum Bacteroidota; class Chitinophagia; order Chitinophagales; family Chitinophagaceae; genus Ferruginibacter; species Ferruginibacter yonginensis. The sequence continues at coordinate 1,076,936 of NZ_JBHSCZ010000001.1, read as the reverse complement.
GATTGTACCAATAAGCCTGGTAAGTTTTTAGCAATATTGGCAGCTTCATCTCTGGCACACACAATTACTGATACCGCATTGGTTCTGTATGAATTTTTAGGAGGTGTTTTATAAAATGCCAAACGAGCATAAAAAAATGCAAAGTAAAAAAGTTTAATAGCGGCAATTACACAAAATATAATAAAGAGTGCCTTCGGTAAAATTAGTAGCAGGTAGTTAAAAGTCATCGCTGCAAAAATATTATTTAATACCTAATTAGTTTAATTGTTTTATAGTTTAATTGTTTTATTGTTGCATTTTTAATAGCATTTAGGTTTATGGCTGCATTACAATTTAATTTACAAACAACCGATACCCTATCAAAAGCTAGGGCAGGCGTTATTACTACCGACCATGGTACTATTGAAACACCCATTTTTATGCCCGTGGGTACAGTGGGTACAGTAAAAGCGGTAACACAACAGCAATTAAAGCAAGAGGTAAATGCTCAAATTATATTAGGCAATACTTATCATTTATACTTACGACCAGGCTTAAAAATTTTAGAGGCTGCTGGTGGCTTACACCAATTCAATGGTTGGGATAGACCCATTTTAACCGATAGTGGTGGTTACCAAGTTTTTTCATTGGCTAACAATAGAAAAATTAAAGAAGAAGGGGTGGTTTTTCAATCACATATTGATGGTAGTAAACATTTATTTACTCCAGAAAATGTAATGGATACACAGCGTATAATTGGCGGTGATATAATTATGGCATTTGATGAATGTCCACCTTACCCAAGCGATTTTAAGTATGCTAAAAATAGTATGGAATTAACCCATCGTTGGTTAGATAGGTGTATAAATCATTTTAATAATACCACCGATAAATATGGGTATACTCAAAACTTATTTCCCATAGTGCAGGGTAGTACTTATAAAGATTTACGAACTGAGTCAGCATATTATATTGCTTCAAAAAACGCTACAGGTAATGCTATTGGTGGCCTTAGTGTGGGTGAACCTACTGAAGTAATGTATGAGTATACTGCATTGTGTTGCGATATTTTACCAGAACAAAAACCACGGTATTTAATGGGTGTTGGTACGCCTTGGAATATTTTAGAAAATATTGCTTTAGGTGTTGATATGTTTGATTGTGTAATGCCAACCCGTAACGGACGTAATGCTATGTTGTTTACCTCAAAAGGCATCATTAATATAGACAATAAAAAGTGGGAAAATGATTTTTCAGTAATAGATGATGGTATTGATTGCCCTATGAGTAACTACTATTCAAAATCGTATTTGCGTCATTTAATGAAAGCCAAAGAATACTTGGGGTTAACTATTGCAAGTGTGCATAATCTTGCTTTTTATTTATGGTTGGTAAAACAAGCTAGGGCACAAATTTTAGCCGGTACATTTACCAGTTGGAAAAACGAGATGGTCGTACGTTTGCAAACAAAGCTTTAACTTAAATTGTAGCTCATTTATAAGTAAAATTGGTATTTTTAAAATAAAAAAATGAAACGTTTCGCATTTGTTAGCTTTTTAGTTTTGATGGTGGCAAATGTTGTTGCACAACGTATTAATAGGGTATACCTCAAAAGTACTGGCGAAACGGAAAAATTGGCGGTATTAACTGATGATGGTGCTACTATCAATATGAGTTTAGATGGTAACATCATCGATTATGGTACTGAATATTTTTCTGAAAGGGTTGCAAATTATTCAAGACTAGAAAAATATAATGGAAGGGTCGATTTTTTTACACAATATGATAATGCTGCTTTTGCAGGAAAATTAAAATATTTAGGGCGTACAGCCATTACCTATTATAGTTCGTTCGACGTTGAAATATTGAGAGGTAAAATAAAATCAATTGGTAGTTTACAGTTTACGTATTATCAACCTTTTGAAGATGAATTGGCAAAAGGCAAAATAAAATCTATCGGCTCTAACCAACTCAGTTATTACAGCACGTTTGATAATGTAGCTTTAAAAGGTAAATTAAAAGCTGTTGGTATAACAAATATTAACTACTACACTTCGTTTGATGATAAAGCTTTTCAAGGCAAAGTGAAAGCAATAGGCCCAAATAACTTTACTTACTACGCCTCTTTTGATCGGCAATTTGCTGGTGGTATGAAAACTGGCAACAACCAACTCAATGTAAATGGGATTGGTTTTTACTTAGTGCCATAATTTTAGCAGCTTGTTTTATTTTAAATGTTTTGTAAGCAAATAAAATTGTTTGCGTATTAGTAAAAAACATTTTAAAATGACACACATTAAAACTATTGTAGCCACACTACTATTATCTGGCATGGCCACCACAGCATCTTTTGCTCAAACAGAAAAGCCAATGATGGAGAAAACCGAAATGGCTAAAAAATCAACCAAAAAATCAAAGAAAAAATCTGCGAAGATGATGGCAGATGAAAAAATGATGGCTGATGAAAAAATGAAGAAAGATGAAATGATGAAGAAAGAAGAGATGATGAAGAAAGAGGAGATGATGAAAAAAGACGAAATGATGAAAAAGAAACCTTAGTTAGTTTTGGGTTTGATTTAAAGTTGAAAAGGCTGTCTATTCTTAGACAGCCTTCGCACTTTACAAAATAAAAATGGCTCCACTAATAATGGAGCCATTTTACGATTATATCAATTGCATTTTATGATGCTTGTTTTGCAGCGAATTCTCTTCTAATAATATTCAAAGCGGCACCTGCTTTAAACCACTCAATTTGTTGTTGGTTATAAGTATGGTTTACTTGAATTGTATCAGTAGTACCATCAGCATGGTGTAAAACCATGGTAAGTGGTTCATTTGGTGCAAATGCTGTTAAGTTTACAATGTCAATTGTATCATCTTCTTGAAACTTTTCATAATCAGCTTTGTCAGCAAATGTTAATGCTAACATACCTTGCTTTTTAAGGTTGGTTTCATGAATACGAGCAAATGATTTTACCAATACAGCTCTCACACCTAAGTGACGTGGTTCCATAGCAGCATGTTCACGACTACTACCTTCACCGTAGTTTTCATCACCCACTACAATTGAACCAATATTAGCAGCTTTGTAGGCACGTTGTGTATCTGGTACGGCACCATATTCACCAGTTAATTGGTTTTTAATAAAGTTGGTTTTATCATTAAAATTATTAACTGCACCAATGAGCATGTTGTTACTAATGTTATCTAAATGGCCACGGAATTTTAACCATGGACCTGCCATTGAAATATGGTCGGTAGTACATTTGCCTTTTGCTTTAATGAGCAATTTAAGTCCTTTTAAATCAGTACCTTCCCAAGCAGCAAATGGTTCTAGTATTTGTAAACGCTTGCTATCAGGTGCTACTTTTACGGTTACACCACTACCATCTTCAGCAGGTGCTTGATAACCAGGGTCATCTACAGCAAAGCCTCTAGGTGGTAATTCGTAGCCACTTGGTTCATCTAATTTTACCCATTCGCCTTTATCGTTTTGTAAACTATCCGTTAAAGGGTTAAAGGTTAAGTCACCAGCAATTGCCATAGCAGTTACAATTTCAGGTGAGCCTACAAATGCAAATGTGTTAGGGTTACCATCTGCTCGTTTTGCAAAGTTTCTGTTGAAACTGTGTACAATGGTATTTTTTTCAGCTTTTTCAGCACCCACACGTGCCCACATACCAATACATGGTCCGCATGCATTCGCAAATACGGTAGCACCAATTTTTCCAAAAGTATCTAAAAAGCCATCTCTCTCAATGGTAAAACGTACTTGTTCTGAACCTGGAGTAATGGTAAATTCTGCATTTAATTTTAAGCCTTTTGCTGCAACTTGTTTTGCTAAACTTTCTGCACGACTAATATCTTCATAAGATGAGTTGGTACAGCTACCAATTAAACCTACTTCAATTTTTGTAGGCCATCCATTGGCTAAAGCAGCTTCTTTCATTTTTGAAATTGGCGTTGCTAAATCTGGCGTAAATGGTCCGTTTAAATGTGGTTCTAACGTATTTAAATCGATTTCAATTACTTGATCAAAATACGCACTTGGGTTGGCATATACATCAGCATCACCCGTTAAATGTTCTTTAATAGCATCGGCCATGTTGGCAATTTCTTCACGACCAGTTGCTTTTAAATAGCGGCTCATGCTATCATCATACCCAAAGGTTGATGTAGTTGCACCAATTTCAGCACCCATATTACAAATGGTACCTTTACCTGTACAACTCATGCTGGTAGCGCCTTCTCCAAAATATTCTACTACTGCACCTGTACCACCTTTTACAGTTAAAATACCTGCTACTTTTAAAATAACATCTTTTGCAGATGCCCATCCACTTAACTTACCTGTTAATTTTACACCAATTAATTTGGGCATTTTAAGCTCCCATGGTAAACCGGCCATTACATCACAAGCATCAGCACCACCCACACCAATTGCTATCATACCTAAGCCACCTGCGTTTACAGTATGGCTATCTGTACCAATCATCATTCCACCTGGGAAAGCGTAGTTTTCTAACACTACTTGGTGAATAATACCAGCACCAGGTTTCCAAAAACCGATACCATATTTATTTGAAACCGATGATAAGAAATCATATACTTCGCTGCTTTCATTTACAGCCCTGTTTAAATCCACAGCACTGTTTTCTTTGGCTTCAATTAAATGATCGCAATGCACTGTACTTGGTACAGCTACTTTGGTACGGCCACTTTGCATAAATTGTAATAAAGCCATTTGTGCCGTAGCATCTTGCATTGCTACACGGTCTGGTGCAAAATCTACATACGAACTACCTCTTTCAAAAGGCGTAGTATGGTTATTTTCCCATAAGTGAGCGTACAAAATCTTTTCTGTAAGGGTGAGAGGTTTCCCAATCAATGTACGAGCAGCGGCTACTCTTTCAGGAAAAGCAGCGTAAAGCTTCTGAATCATTGCAATGTCGAATGCCATAGAAGTTGTTTGAAATGTATTTTTAAATAATGTTGATGGTACAAAATCAGTATTTATCTACATTTTTTACCATTGCTGCGAAATTACTTAAAAAATACACATGCATTTCGATAATTTGGTATAATTTTAAAGAGCAATAACACAAATAAAAACCGGATTATGAATAAGTTTAAGCAATTTATTGAGTGGCATGTTTTCGGTGTGTGTACCGCAATTGGTGAGCGCATGGGTATTGCTACTACCACAATTCGTAAGTATTTTATTTACTTATCATTTGCTACCATTGGTTCGCCAGTAATTATTTATTTCTTTTTGGCTTTTTGGATGAATGTAAAACGCTATGTTTTAAATGCTAGGCGTAACCCTGTAAGGTACTTATAGCAGTTCAATTTTAAACAACAGCTGCTCTCAAACGCACCAATTTTTCTAATAAAGGTTCAAGTAAATCTAATTGTAACATATTAGCACCATCACTTTTGGCTACTGCTGGGTTGGGGTGGGTTTCAATAAACAAACCATCAGCACCTGTAGCAATTGCAGCTTTGGCAATGGTTTCAATTAACTCAGGGTTGCCTCCCGTAACACCGCCAACTTGGTTGGGTTGTTGTAACGAATGGGTACAATCCATAATTACGGGTACACCAATTGACTTCATCCAGGTAATGTTTCTATAATCCACTACTAAATCTTGGTAACCAAACATATTACCTCTATCGGTTAACCAAACTTGATCGTTTCCGGCTTGTACAATTTTATCAACGGCAAACTTCATCGATGGGCCATTTAAAAATTGCCCTTTTTTAACATTAATAATTTTACCTGTTTTTGCAGCAGCATGCAATAAATCTGTTTGTCTGCATAAAAATGCTGGAATTTGTAAAACATCAACATATGCAGCAGCCATAGCCGCTTCTTCATTTGCATGAATATCAGTGGTGGTAGGTATTTCAAACGTTTTGCCTACTTTATTAATCAATTTTAAAGCTATTTCATCGCCAATGCCTGTAAAACTATTTGCACTGGTTCTGTTGGCTTTTCTGTACGATGCTTTAAATATGTAAGGGATACCTAATTTTTTACAAATACCACTTACTTTTTCGCCTACTTCCATTACAATTGCTTCGCTTTCTGTAATGCATGGTCCTGCAATTAAAAAGAAGTTATTGGGTTGGTAAGTTTGGTTGCTAAAAAGCGCCTTTAATTGATTATTCATGTTGCAAAAATACGTGCAAATGATTTTATTTCCACCTGTCAAAAATTGAAGTTTGGGCTACCATTTACGGCTACATTTGCAGAAATTTATTTTTATATGGTTAAAGAAAAAATTTTGGTAATTGGTGCTAGTGGTCAAATTGGTGTAGAGCTAACTTTGGCGCTTAGAAAAATATATGGCAACAGCAATGTTATTGCCAGCGATTTAAGAGAACAAAACCCCTTATTAGAAGGTACAGGGCCCTATGTTAGTTTAGATGTAATGAACAAAGAAATGTTGCATGTACAAGTAATAAGGCAAGGCATAACGCAAATATATTTGCTTGCGGCAATATTGTCTGCAACAGGCGAAAAAAATCCAAATTTGGCTTGGAGTTTAAACATGCAAAGCTTATTGAATGTTTTAGATATTGCAAAAGAAGAAAATTTGCATAAAGTGTATTGGCCGAGCAGTATTGCGGTGTTTGGACCAACATCACCAAAGGTAAATTGTCCGCAACAAACAGTTATTGAACCTACAACTGTATACGGTATTAGTAAATATGCAGGTGAATTTTGGTGTAATTATTACTTTAATAGGTATGGGGTAGATGTGAGGAGTATTAGATACCCTGGGTTGATCAGTTATAAAAGCCAACCTGGTGGCGGTACTACAGATTATGCAGTAGAAATTTTTCATGCTGCTAAGGAAGATAATAAAACATACGAATGTTTTTTAAAAGAAGATACTTATTTACCTATGATGTATATGCCCGATGCCATAAGGGCTACAGTGGAATTAATGGAAGCACCAGCATCGAATATTAAAGTTAGAACATCATACAATTTGTCAGGCATGTCATTTTCGCCTGCAGAAATTACAGCAGCTATACAAAAGTATGTGCCTGATTTTAAAACAATTTATAAACCAGATTCACGTCAAGCTATTGCTGACAGTTGGCCTCAAAGTATTGACGATACTGTAGCTAACAAAGATTGGGGTTGGAAGGCAGCTTATAATTTAGATGATATGACAAAGGATATGTTAGATAATTTGTAAGCTATATTATCATATTGGCATAATATTTACAATGAGTGTAGTATAAAGGCGTAACAGCAATATCTTTTAACTTTTAAACAACAGTTTTTTTGGTAAAGCTTATTACTTTTGCGCCCCTAACAACTAAAAACTCAAAAAAAATGAAAAAAGTATTTTTAAGTGTTGCAGTAATTGCTGCTGCAATTGGCGCAAATGCGCAAACAAAAAAAACAGTTGATAACCCATTTAAATTTAGCATTGGTGCTGAAGTTGCTGCTCCGGTAGGTGATTTTGGTGATAGCTACAAAGTAGGTTTTGGTGGTAGTTTACAAGCTGATTATTCAGTAGCTCCAGAATTATCATTAAATGTAAACGCAGGTTACTTAACTTTTGCTGGTAAATCACAAACGATTACAGTACCAGGTGGATCAATCACTTTTAAGCCAGAAAATTTTAGCATTATTCCGGTATTGGGTGGTATTAGATACAACTTTACTCCACAATTTTACGGTTCTGCACAATTAGGTGCTGCATTTTCAACTGAAAAAAATGGTAAAACTAGCTTTACTTATGCACCGGGTATCGGTTACAAGTTTTCTGAAAACGTTGATGCATTGTTGAAGTACACTGGTTACGATCAAAAAAATACTAGCACAAGTAGCACAATCGGTTTAAGAGTTGCGTATACTTTCTAATTTTTACAAAAAAGTAATTTCAAAGCCCTACAACATTGTAGGGCTTTGTTTTTAACAAAAAACAATTTTTTTTGAGCATTGATGTAGCTACTTTTGCATCCGAAAAAAATAGCCTTGTAGTGTGTTGAACATTTACTCGGAACATTTTAAGTTAAACAAAACAAGCATAATATGAAAATGAAATCAATGTTAGTAGTAATTGCATTATTGATGGTTACACTAGCTACAAAAGCACAAACTAATAGCAAACTTGCATTTAGTATTGGAGGTGAATTAGCTGTTGCTACTGGTAATTTAAATATACCCTATTCAATAGGTATTGGCGCTACTGCACAATTAGATTACGCTACAAATGAAAATACAGCCATTACTTTTAATTCAGGTATTGTTGAATTGATAGGAAAAAAAATTAAAGGTACTAATACCAAATTCCGTTCTGTTGCTGTGATACCTTTTTTAGGTGGCGTTAAATATTATTTTACAACTAATTTATATGGTGCTGCCCAATTAGGTGCAAGCGTTTTTACACAAAATGGTACAGGTGCTAAGTTTACATACAGTCCTGGTTTAGGGTTTAAGGTAAATGATAGAGTTGATGCTTTGGTGAAATACACTGGTTATACTGATTTAGGCGGTACATTTGGTGTAAGGGTAGCTTATACTTTGCAATAATATTTTCTTATCAAATATTTCAAAAGCTACTTTTATGAAGTAGCTTTTTTATTTTTATAGTATGAATATATCTTACTTAGCATTAGGTGATAGTTACACCATTGGTGAAGCTGTTTTATTATCGGAGAGTTATCCATACCAAACTGTACAATTATTACGAAAAGCTGGTGTACGAGTGCTTGCACCTGAAATTATTGCTAAAACTGGTTGGACTACCGATGAGTTGATTGCAAGTATGGAACAAACCATTTTTTTGCCCTCGTATGATGTAGTGAGCCTTTTAATTGGGGTAAACAATCAATATAGAGGTAGGAGTGTTCAAGAATATAAAAATGAGTGTAATCATTTAATACAAACGGCTATTCAATTAGCTGGTAATAACCCTAAAAGGGTATTTGTATTAAGTATACCTGATTGGGGTAAAACACCTTTTGCTGCTGAAAGGGATGTTGCAACAATAGCTTCAGAAATTGATGCTTTTAATAGTACATGCAAGCAACTTGCAGATTTACATGGGTGTTATTATATCGATATTACAACAACGTTACGAGCTGATGCTGCCAATGTTGATATGGTTGCTAGTGATGGCTTGCACCCTTCAAAGTTGGCGTATCAAAAATGGGCCAATACTTTAGCGCAAACTATTTTGGAGGTTGGTTTTTAATAAATCGATTATAAATAATTGCTGTTGCTGGTTTTTGTATCGTTGTAGTTTTTTGTAACAAAGCAATGAAATTTTCTACTTCATTTTTTTGTGCAGGACAACCCATGTTTTCGTTGTTTACAAAACTGTCGCCCAATTTGTTGCCCTTACTATCAAGTATAACAAAAAAAGGTAAGCCGGCATCGGTAGCTTTAAATTGTTGAAGCACAGCATCTGCCCCTTTGTTTTCTAAATATTTTTTATTGGGTGTTTCTTGCACAGTAAGGTGAACAGTTACAAAGTACGCATCAAAAATTTTCTTAGTGCTACTATCGTTCATAGAAGCATCTAGTTTTTTGCACCAACCACACCAACTAGCATGAAATATTAAAAATACTTTTTTGTTTTGTTGAGCTGCTTTTTTATAAGCTGATTGTAATATTGTATTTGCTGGTAAAGGTTTTTGAGCAAAACAATTATAGCCAACTAATAGTACTAGTGCAATTAAAAATATTTTTTTCATGGTCTAATTTTTAAGAAATATATAAAGCCATTTCTTGTTGATATTGTTTTGCAATGGCCTGTGCTTCCGCCGCAAAATTTTCATCAGCCCCAGCAAAAATAATGGCTCTACTTGCATTGACTAGCAAACCTATATCATCGTTTAAGCCATATTTGCTTACTTCTTCTAAACTGCCACCTTGAAATCCTACGCCTGGTACTAACAAAAAATGTTCAGGTATTATTTTTCTGATATTAGCCAATTCACTTGCTTGCGTTGCGCCTGTTACAAACATTAAATTTTGAGGCGTACCCCATTTACTAACTGTTTGTAAAACATTTTGGTATAAATATTGTTCAGCTTCGGCAGTTCGAATACGTTGTAATTCAAAATCAGCAGCGCCTTTGTTACTGGTTAATCCTAATACAATGGTCCATTTGTTTTCGTATGCTAAAAACGGACGTATACTATCTTCTCCCATATATGGTGCTACTGTTATCGCATCAAAAGGAATGGTTTCAAAAAACGCTTTTGCGTATTGAGAAGATGTATTGCCAATATCGCCACGTTTGGCATCAGCAATTTTTAAATGAGTATCAGGTATATAATCAACTGTTGCTTCCATGGCTTCCCAACCTTTGGTGCCAAGGGCTTCGTAAAAAGCGGTATTTATTTTGTAGCTAACACAAAAGTCTTTTGTAGCATCAATAATCGCTTTATTGAATTGTATAATACCATCTTTTTGATGTTGCAAATGTGCAGGTAGTTTATTCAACTCACTATCGAGCCCTACGCATAAATATGACTTTTTTTGCCTTATTTGTTCTATTAAAATATTACGATGCATACGTTTTATTGAATAAGCGTTTCCATTTTTTGGGCAATGTAAGCATCGCCCAAATGGTTACGTAATTTTAGTTGTTGAATAATGTTTTGCTGTTCAGCCAATGTTTTATTTTGACTTAGTTTAAACACAGCATCTATTTGCTTTACTTCAATTTCAAAAGCAACAATAGCTTTTACATGTTGTTGTAAATAAGAAGTGGGTATTTGCTCAAAACCTGCATTGCTATTACTGTTGATATGTTGATTGGTAATAGCTTTGATGGCTTCATAAGTACCTGCCTCATCTTTAAAATGTATGGTACCCTTAGCATGAATAGCAATATAATTGATAGTGCTTGCTTGCGAAGGCGATGCATACCAATTGGCATCAATAACCGCACTCGGACTGCTATAAACTACTAGCACTTCAGGGGTATTTTCAAAAGCTTTATGATGATCTGTTTGCTTCATTAAATGGCCTGAAAAAATAATTTGGTCCGCTTGTTTTTTTATGCTCAACGGCAGGTGTGTACCTGCAATGTTTGTACCTATACTTGCACCCACAAAGGCAATACCTATTTCATCAGCAATGCTTAGTATTAGTGCTTCATTATTTTCAACAAAGGGATGTACTTTATACATTATTGTGCCAATAGTTTATGTAAAGTAATACCAAACAAATAAATATCTTCAAAGCTGTTGTACATGGGTACAGCGGCTACTCTTATTACATTTGGCTCTCTCCAATCAGCAAAAATACCATTAGGAAGTAGTTTATCGAAAACAGCTTTAGCATCAGCATTTACTATAATAGAAACTTGGCAGCCTCGTTCATTAGGGTTGGTTGGTGTAATTATTTTAAAGTATTTACCATCGGTATTTATAGTATCTAAAACATAAAACATAAAGCTGCTCAATTGTTGGCTTTTTGCAACCAAATTATTAAAACCAACTTCTTTATAAATATTTAATGATGCTTTGTGTGTTGCCAATAACAACATAGGTGCAGTACTCATTTGCCAAGCTTCGGCATTGGGTGAAGGGGTAAAAGTTGGCTCCATTTTAAAACGATTTTTTTCATCGTTACCCCACCAGCCTTCTAAACGTTGTAAATTGGTATCACTTAAATGTTTTTCGTGAATATAAGCGCCAGCAATGCTTCCTGGGCCACTGTTTAAATATTTGTAATTGCACCAGCAAGCAAAATCAACATTCCATTGGTGTAATTGTAAAGCAATGTTACCAGCAGCATGTGCTAAATCGAACCCTGCTTTAGCGCCTGCTTGGTGAGCTGCTTTGGTGATGGTTTCTATATCAAAAACTTGTCCGGTAAAATAATTAACCCCACTAAATAATACTAACGCCACACTGTCTTTATGTGCTTCAATAGTTGCTAAAATATCATCTTTGGTTATTAAATGAGTGCCGGGTTTTGGGTGTACTTCTATTATAGCATCGGCAGGGTTAAAGCCATGCAATTTTACTTGCGATTGAAATGCATATTGATCAGATGGAAATGCTTTGGCTTCACAAATAATTTTATAACGGGTTGCTGTAGGTCGGTAAAATGAAATCATTAATAAATGCAGGTTTACCGTAAGGTGGTTCATGGTAACAATTTCATGCGGCAAAGCACCAACAATATCACTTAAAATAGGCGATAATGTTTTGTGGTAGTTTAACCATGGATCTTCACCCATAAAAAAACCTTCAACACCAAAGTTGGCCCAATTTTCCATTACATTCAACACTTCATCTTGCGCTGTTTTGGGTTGCAAGCCTAATGAGTTGCCTAAAAAATAAATAGCTTCTTTATCGCCTACATAGGGTATATAAAATTTATTGCGGTATTGTTTTAATGCATCTTTATCATCTAAATGTTTGGCATAGTCTAATGAAAATTCATGCTGCATTGTGGTATAGTTTAATTTTTTATTTCGTTGAATATGTTGGGGTAATCTGTAATAATACCATCAACTCCTAATTTAATAAATTGTTGAATGGTGGCTTTATCGTTGATGGTCCAAGGTATTATTTTAATGCCTGCTTTATGACAAGCCGCAATTAAATTTTCATTTACCAGTGCTTGTTCAGGACTATATATAGTAGGCGTAAAGCCCAAATCTTTTATTTGTTTTCTAAAACTGTTTTTATCAAACGCTTCTATCAATAAAGCTGTTTTAATGGTAGGATAATGCTGATGTAAATATTGTAATGTACGCCTGTCAAACGATTGAATGATAACCCTTGTTTCAATATGTTTATTGATAATTACTTTCATTAATTGCGATACAAAAACTGCAGGTGCTGGGTGAAAAATATTATCGGTTGCTGGTGTTGTTTTGGTTTCAATATTATAATAAACTGAAGGTAATTTTTTTTGTTCGGTATAAGCTTCAACGCTATCAATTAAAGAAGCTAAAGCTGGCTTTGTTGTTGCTAATTTTTGTTGTTGTGCAAAACGAGGGTGTGGTTTTAAACCTACATCGTACCGCTGTGTTTCAGCAAAAGTCATCTTGAAAATATTGTAGTTTTTTTCTTTGGCCTCATCAACAAATTGTCCGTTGGGTAGTGTGGTAATTTCGTGGTTAAAGAAAGGCTCATGTGATACAATGGCAACAGCATCTTTGGTAAATACAACATCCATTTCAAGCGTATTAACGCCAGCATCAATGGCTTTAAACATTGCGCTGATGGTATTTTCTGGCATTAAACCTCTGCAACCTCGGTGGCCTTGTTTATCTATATTTTTTAATGATTGTTGCTGAATATTTTTGGTAGCATTACAGGCTAACATGCTGCAGATAATGATGAGGATAAAAAACTTATTCGTCATTGTAAGTGGTTAGCTGTTTTATTGATGTTGTAAAGGTACCAACTACGAGTAGTTTTAAAAAATATACATAGCACATTTAAAGTTGAAAAATGGTTTGCTGCTCCGCCTAGCCCCGATAGCAGTGAAAGCCAGCCGCCTTAAGCGGCATGGCTGAAACGAATAGCGGGGGACCACTGTTGCCAATAGTTCCCCCGCTGCTGCTCCAAAAAAAATAAAAAATTTACTCCAAAATTTCTTGAATTTCAGTTGCTGGTAAGTTAGCGTTACGCATGGCGATGCCTCTTACAGTGTTGTGTCCAAAATTTTCAAATGCTTTTTTGGTAATAACATCATCACTCACCATAATAGGTACGCCAATATCGCCCCCTTCTCTAATGCTTTGTACAATAGGTATTTGTCCGAGAAAAGGAATATCAAACTCTTCAGCTAAATGCTTGCCACCATCTTTTCCGAATAAGTAATATTTGTTATCGGGTAACTCTGCTGGGGTAAAATAGCTCATGTTTTCAACCAAGCCAATTACTGGTACTTTTAGTTGCGCTTGAGAGAACATAGCAATACCTTTTTTAGCATCGGCAAGTGCAACCAATTGTGGAGTTGTTACAACAATAACACCTGTAACTGGTACGGTTTGTACAATGGTTAAATGTATATCGCCAGTGCCGGGTGGCATATCAATAATAAGGTAATCGAGTTCACCCCAATCAACATCACTTACAAATTGTCTAATAGCACTGCTCACCATGGGCCCACGCCAAACAACGGCTTGCTTTTCATCTATCAACAAACCAATGCTCATTACTTTAATGCCAAAGCGTTCCATTGGTACAATAAGGCCTTTTCCGTCGCCATTATCTTTCATCATTGGTCGTTCGCCACGTACACCAAACATAATATGTTGGCTTGGTCCATAAATATCAGCATCCATTAAGCCTACTTTAGCACCATCCGCCGCAAGTGCAAGGGCTAAGTTGGCAGAAACAGTACTTTTACCCACACCACCTTTACCACTCACTACAGCAATGATATTTTTAACACCGCTCAGCAATGTTTTAGCATCAGTACGGTTACTAGTGGTATTGCTGGTAAAATTTACGGTAACGTTAGCCTCTTTGTTTACCAAAATTTTTACTGCATTAATACAAGCATTTTGAATATGATCTTTCATTGGACAGGCAGGCGTTGTAAGTACCACTGTAAATGAAACATTATTGCCATCAATAACAACATTTTGTACCATATTTAAGGTTACTAAATCTTTCCCTAAATCAGGCTCCTCCACATTACTCAATGCTTTTAATATAGCTTCGTTTGTCATTTTATTTTATTTAGAAAATGTTTTGTTTTTGTAAATGTTAATGCTGGTGATTTACGATGTAATTTTGTACATTACATACGTGCTGAAATGTATTGTTAAAATGTTATTTCGGCTGCAAAATTAAACAATGAACACCGTACTTTGTTTAAACTTTAGCACAAAGCACACAAAAAATGTTTTGTACCAACATCAATATAATTACATGAGCAAACTTTTACGATACTTTATCATTCTTTCAATACTGCTACCTATAACGGCCAAGGCACAATTTGAAACCTTTAAAGATTCTGTTGTACAGCTTTATGGTGTAGTAATGACGGCAGATAGCCTCAAAGGAGTACCAGCTGCAAGTATTGTTATAAAAGGGCAAAACAGAGGTACAATAAGCAATGCGGCAGGTGTATTTAGTATTGTAGTATTAAAAGGTGATCAGGTAGAGTTTTCAAGTGTGGGGTACAAGCCTATTACTGTAACCATACCTACTGATTTAAAAGGTAACCAACATAGTATTATACAATTAATGGTTACAGATACGGTGTATTTACCGGCAACCATTATTAAACCAAGGCCTACTCGGCAACAGTTTGAGAGGGATTTTGTGAACAACCCTGTACCCGATGATGATATTGCTATTGCACAAAAAAATAATAGTGTAGCCACTCGTAGGGCTTTAATGGCTACATTACCAAGCGATGGTAGAGAAGCTAGTAGCCAGTATTTGCGACAATATTCAAATAAATTATCATACGCAGGACAAATAGCACCTCAAAACATTTTCAACCCCTTTGCTTGGAACGAATTTATAAAAGCTTGGAAACGGGGTGATTATAAGAAGAAATCTTAATTTATTTGGTGGCTTTCCATTAAAATAATAAAGCAACGTTTGTATAGGCTATTAACAAAATGCTCCAATTTTGTACCTCAACAATTGGCTTCCGAAGCTATGCTTCAGCCCTTTATAAGCCTAACATTTTTCTAGTTTGTATACAATAAAATCTGTATAAGCATTTATAGCTTTATTACATTTGCATATGCTAATTTTTCTTGTTGGTTTTATGGGAGCAGGCAAAACATATTTGGGCAAGCAATGGTCAAAAAAATACCATTGGTCATTTTATGATGTTGATGCAGAAATTGAACAAACGGAGGGTACAAGCATAGCACAAATTTTTGAACAAAAAGGCGAAGCATACTTTAGAAATATTGAAGCTAAAACATTACGCAACATGCAGCATTATACCAAAGCAATTATTGCATGCGGTGGCGGTACGCCTTGTTATTTTGATAATATGCAATGGATGAATGAAGTGGGTATTACCGTATTTTTAAATGCAAGTTTACCAACAATACAGCATCATATAAAAGTTGATCAAGCAAAGCGACCATTAATTGCTGGTTTAAGTGAAGTAGCCTTATTTGATTTTATAAAAACGAAATGGGAACAACGTTTACCGTTTTACGAACAGAGCAGTATCACACTTTACCCGAACCAATTAAACGAACAAGGTTTTCAAACAATTTTAAACTATATACCACATGCATAAAGGATTTTTGAGTGCAGGCATTGTAAGTGCTGGCCTTTCAGTAATATTAGGTGCTTTTGCTGCACATGGCATAAAATCAAAAGTTACGGCTGATGTATTAGCCATTTTTGAAACTGGTGTACGTTACCAAATGTACCATGCATTTGCTTTATTATTTACGGCAATTATGTTTCAATATTTTGATAGCAAGCAAGTGCTATGGGCTGGTTATTTATTTATTATTGGTATTGTGTTATTTAGTGGTTCACTATATTTACTTACTTATTTTAAAGGTGTGGGCAACAATGCGTTTAATTGGTTGGGTGCCATAACACCATTTGGTGGTACTGCGTTTATTGCTGGTTGGGTATTGTTATTGGTAGCCGTTATTACCAAAAAATGAGCTTTCTTGTAAATGCTTTTTTAGCTTATTAATAATTGATTTTTTTACACCTATACATTGTTGATTAAAAGCAGCAATTTATTACCTTTAGCGCTATGGCAGTTAAAACAAAACCCGTAAATAAAAATACCAAACAAACTGGCGAATTAAAGCAAGAGAAAGAAGAGGCTGTAGAAGTGAAAGAGCTGCTGAAAGATGAACGCACCCATAAAATTGCTGGTAGCATTTGTTTACTGTTGGCAATATTATTTTTTATTGCATTTACATCTTATTTATTTACTTGGGATGAAGATCAGGACAAAGTATTTAAAGAAGGGTATAAATTATTACTTGGTACAGATACAAAAGTGGCCAATCTTATGGGCACTTTCGGTGCATTTATAGCACACCTGCTCATTTACAAAGGCTTTGGCGTTGCCTCTTATCTAATATGTACTTTTTTCTTCATTATCGGCATCAATTTATTTTTTGGGAAGAAAGTATTTTCTGTGCTAAGAAATATTAAATATTTAATAGTGGGTTTACCATTGTTAAGTATTACAGCATCGGTAATAATGCAAGGCAACGATTTTGCATGGGGCGGTGCCGTAGGTGATATGTGCAGAGATTATTTTTACAGCGCCATAGGTAAAATTGGTACCATTGGTTGTATTGCAGTGGCATTTTTTGCCTACGTAATTTGGCGGTTCAATCCTTCATTTTCATTGCCACAAAAATCAACATCACCCTTAGCTGAAAACGATTTGCCAGCAGCATCATTACATATTGATAATGCCTTGGAACCTGCGGAAACAAATGAAACACCATTAGTGAACAATGATGAAGAAAAAACAAGTACAGGTAATATTGTAACAGATAATGCTGGTATTTTAAATATTCAAAATTTGGCACCTGTTTTTGATGATGGTATTGAACTTACAGAAAGAGATGATGCAGCTGTTGCTGAAAAACGTGGTCCACGAATCGTGAATACGGTTATCATACCTCCTAAAAAAACGATCAATGAAGCAGCTGCTGATGATTTATTGAATGAAGGTATTGCTGAAAACTACGAGCAAGAAACACCTGCTTTTGATGATGCCCCTATTGAAATGGAAATCATACCGGTGCATAAAACGCCTACACCTACTTTTGATGATATACAATTAGAGGTAAAAACGGTGCCTGAAGAAGTGCCAACGCCGCAGCCAATAAGTGCGGCCGAGGTAAAAGCACTTACCCCTTACGACCCAATTTTAGATTTGAGAGATTACAAATACCCGGTAATTGATTTGTTAGAAAACCATGGTAGCGAAAAAATTGTACAAGATCCACAAGAGCTTGAAAACAATAAAAACCAAATTATTACCACTCTAAAAAATTATGATATTGATATTCAAAGAATATCAGCAACGGTAGGGCCAACAGTTACTTTGTATGAAATTATACCAGCTGCTGGTGTGCGTATTAGTCGTATCAAAAATTTAGAAGATGATATTGCCTTAAGTTTAGCAGCATTGGGTATTCGTATTATAGCCCCCATACCCGGTAAAGGTACCATTGGTATTGAAGTACCCAATACTAAAAAAACCATTGTAAGCATGCGTACCATGCTCGATGATGAAAAGTTTAAAAATAGTCCGTTTGCATTGCCCATTGCCATTGGTAAGCGAATAGATAACACCAATTTTATAGTTGATTTAGCTAGTATGCCGCATTTACTTATGGCAGGTGCTACTGGGCAAGGTAAATCAGTTGGGTTAAATGCAATATTGGTATCATTGTTATACAAAAAGCATCCATCACAATTAAAGTTTGTATTGGTTGATCCTAAAAAAGTAGAACTCAACATTTATAAAGCAATTGAAAAACACTTTTTAGCGAAATTACCAGGAGAAGAAGATTCTATTATTACAGACACTAAAAAAGTAGTACATACATTAAATGCTTTGTGTATTGAAATGGACAACCGTTACGACTTGCTTAAAGAAGCAGGTTGTAGAAACATACGTGAGTACAATGAAAAATTTGTAGCTCGTAAACTCAATCCAGAAAAAGGTCACCAATTTTTACCATTTATTGTATTGGTGGTGGATGAGTTTGCTGATTTAATTATGACAGCTGGTAAAGAAGTTGAAATGCCTATTGCAAGGTTGGCTCAGTTGGCAAGGGCCATAGGTATTCATTTAATAATCGCTACACAAAGGCCATCGGTAAATATTATTACGGGTACTATTAAAGCCAACTTTCCGGCACGTATAGCTTTTAAGGTAAGTAGTAAAATTGATAGTAGAACCATTTTAGATACTGGTGGCGCTGAGCAATTGATTGGTAAGGGCGACATGCTCATTAGTTACAATGGTGAGTTGGTGCGTTTGCAATGTGCGTTTGTAGATACACCCGAAGTTGATAAAATTGTTGATTTTATTGGCGACCAACGTGGTTATGCTGACGCATTTTTGTTGCCAGAATATGTTGATGAAAAAGAGATGGAAAGTAGGGGTGATTTTGATTTAAATAATAAAGATGCATTGTTTGAAGATGCTGCTAGGCTTATTGTAAGTAGCCAAAGTGGTAGCACTTCATTAATACAACGCAGGTTAAAGTTGGGTTATAATAGGGCTGGCCGTTTGATGGATCAATTAGAAGCGGCAGGTATTGTGGGGCCTAACCAAGGTAGTAAAGTGAGGGATGTATTGGTAAAAACCGATGCAGATTTACAAATGTTACTCAATGATATGGGCAATTAAACGAGCTACGTATTCATGATATAAAGAAAAAGCATGTCGAAGTTTTTAATAGTAGGTTTAGGAAATATAGGAAATGAATATGCCAATACCCGTCATAATATTGGTTTTGATGTGGTACATGCTTTTGCCATGAAGCATGGGGGTATTTTTAAGGAAAGTAGATTAGCCTACACCGCAGAAGTAAAATGGAAAGGTAAAATTTTTGTATGTGTTTGTCCTACAACGTACATGAATTTGAGCGGCAGGGCCTTTAAATACTGGCTTGATAAAGAAAAAGTACCGCTTGAAAATACACTCACCATTGTTGATGATTTAGCATTGCCTATTGAAAAATTACGTATTAGATCTGCCGGTACACATGCTGGTCATAATGGGTTAAGAGATATTCAGGCAATTTTGGGTACAGATGCTTATCCTAAATTGCGTTTTGGTATTGGTAACCAATTTCCCAAGGGTATGCAAGCTGATTTTGTGTTGAGTAAATGGAAACCAACCGAAATTGAAACCATTAAAGCCAAAATAAATGCCTGTGTTGACATTATTGAAAGTTTTGCTAGTATAGGTGTGGAGCGAACGATGAGTCAATACAATCAAATGAGTTTTTAAAGTTATAAAAAATCATATTGCACTTTTATTCAACGTTTTACACTATTTTCGTTAGCTATTAATGTTTCAACAATGAAGATTATTTGTATTGGCAGAAATTATGTGGAGCATGCAAAGGAATTGGGAAACGATGTTCCTGATGAGCCAGTAATATTCATGAAGCCAAAAAATGCCTTGTTGCAAGGACATACACCATTTTATTACCCTGAGTTTACCAATGAACTGCATTATGAATGCGAATTGGTACTTCGTGTTTGTAAAAATGGAAAGTTTATAGCTGAAAGACAAGCCAATGATTACTACAATGCTATAACATTGGGTATTGATTTTACCGCAAGAGACATTCAAGATGAGTTAAAGAAAAAAGGCTTGCCTTGGGAAAAAGCCAAAGCTTTTGATAACTCAGCTGTTGTAGGTAAAATGATTGATATTACACCAGGCTTCAATAAAAAAGGTATTAAATTTAGTTTTAAAAAAAATGGTGAAGTAGTTCAGAATGGTAATTCTGACGATATGATCTTTGGCTTTAACAGCATTATTGCTCATATTTCAAACTATTTTTCATTAAATATTGGTGATTTAATTTTTACAGGCACGCCAGCAGGAGTGGGAGAGTGTGTAGTGGGTGATGAATTAGAGGCTTTTTTAGGTACTGAAAAATTATTATCACTCACTGTAAAATAACTGTTTACCAAATAGTCATATAAAAAAAGAGCAACAATATTGTTGCTCTTTTTTAATCTTCATAAAACGCTATCAAACTACCAAAGTAAACATCGTTCCAGCCTTCTACAATATCATTATAAGCTTCATCAGGAATATTAATATGCCTTAGTTCAACAGAAGTACGGCCTTTATCATCATGCAATTTAATGGTTACAATTGAAGCTGGTTCTTCATCGCCAAAGTACCATTGTTGTTCAATTTTTTTGTTCTTTTCAAATGATAGGTTAAGCCCTTCAATACTATCATCAAATAAGGAAAACTCGGTTTGAGGTTCAGTACTCATAATAGCAGGTGCACCACTCCATAATTGTATTGTAGCAGGGTTGGTAAGGGCTGCATACACTGTTTCGCAATCGGCATTTAGGGTGTAATATTTTTTATAATCTTTCAAGTGCTGGTGTTTTTAAATATTTGATGTTGCAAAAATACTAACAATAATTGAGCTGCCCATGCGTAAGGGATTGTAGCAGCTGTACCCCACAAGCCACCGCAGGTGGCTGAGGCGTACAGGCGAAAAGCCCGGTGCCCCTCAACAGGGCATACGCCCCTACTTTTTATTAACAAATTTTAAAAAAGTATTATCGTTAAATTTGAATAAATAACGATTGATTCATGAAACTGAAATTTGTAAACATCATTGCTTTTTGTTTAATAGGCCTACAAAGTAATGCACAACTGAAAGCGTATAAGTTGAGTGAAACTGGCGATACGATTAATAAAGTTGATCAAAAAAATATGAAGCAAGGTAAATGGGTGTTGCGGAC
Organism: Ferruginibacter yonginensis; assembly: GCF_042651465.1. Taxonomy (NCBI): domain Bacteria; kingdom Pseudomonadati; phylum Bacteroidota; class Chitinophagia; order Chitinophagales; family Chitinophagaceae; genus Ferruginibacter; species Ferruginibacter yonginensis. The sequence goes on along the minus strand of NZ_JBHSCZ010000001.1, from coordinate 1,055,525 downwards.
TGAGGAGTTGAGGGGAGAGCCTGGTTTTGAAGAAGAAGGTATTTTTAAAAACAACCAAAAAGAAGGTATTTGGCGCAGGTATAATTTACAGGGCGACCCTATTGGTTTTGAAACGTACTTAAGGGGTAGTAAAGATGGGTTGCAACAATACTACTCACCGTTGGGCGAATTAATTAGAGAAGAGAACTGGCGTGGGTTTAACCCCGATGCGCCTTATGATACCATTGCAGTATATGGCACGGGTAGTGGTGAAATTATTGACTATAAAATTGTAAAGGCAGAACCTTACAGTGTAAAGCATGGTATATGGCGTTATTACGAACCTGTAACTGGCCGTTTGTATAAAACCGAAGAGTGGGATAGAAACAACCTCGTATTGCCGAATACACCTAAAGCAGCACCCGTTGGTGGTAAAAGTTTGGGTGGTGTAAAAAAAGAAGTTGCAAAAACGCCTGAAATGTTAGAATGGGAAAAGAAAAACAAGGGTAAGAAAAATGTAATAAGGAACGGACAAACGGGATTATAAAACATTAAAAAAGGCTTGAAATATTTCAAGCCTTTTTTAATAGTATCAAACAAACATTTGTTATTTAATTTCTCTTTGCATTGGGTTTACTGCACCACTGCTAGCGCCTCTTGCATTGCCACCATTTCTTGCTTTAAATAATTGAAACTTTGAAGGTTCTGCGGCAATGTTCCAAACATTGTTTTTCTCGTTAATGTCTGCTGTTTCTCTCATTGGATCTAATTTAATTGACGCTACTTCTTTACTTTTTACAAAAGTTTTTACCACTTTGTTTTCGTTTTTACGCCATACTTGCGCTGCAATGCGGTCTATTTCTTTAGTACCATCTTTAAACGTCCACTCAATAATAATAGGCATTACTAAACCACCTTTATTGCTAAAAGTAAGTTCGTACATGTTTTTATTACCTGCAATTGCAATTTTTTGTTCAGTAGTTAAAGTATCGGTAGATGGTGGTGGTACTGTAATAGAAGCTGGCGTACTATCAACTTTTACCAAACCTCTATCGTATTTCCAATAAAAATCACGTAAGCTTTCATCAGCATCTGTTGCGAAAACAATTTTTTTGTCATCACGATTACGCTGTTTTGAAATATCATCAAACGCATTTAAAATTGGTTTTGAAATTGGCTGCGTTACTGTACTGCTTGTGGTTCTGTTAGGTGCTGTGGTTTCAACACTTAAGTTGGCCCAACGTACGGTATCTAATGAAATGTCGCATGGGTCAGTGTTGTAGAACCAACCTCTCCAAAACCAATCTAAATCTTCAGCACTTGCATCTTCCATTGTTCTGAAAAAATCAGCTGGGGTTGGGTGTTTAAAAGCCCAACGTTTTGCGTACTCTTTAAAAGCATAGTCAAAACTTTGGCGACCCATAATGGTTTCTCTCAAAATATTTAAACCAGTAGCTGGTTTGCTGTAGGCATTTGGTCCAAATTGTACAATGTTTTCACTGTTGGTCATAATGGGTTCCAATTGGTCTTTCGGAAGCTTCATGTAATCAACAATTTTGTATGCTGGGCCTTTGCTTACTGGGTATTTATTATCGTATAATTCTTCAGTTAAATACTCTACAAATGAATTTAATCCTTCATCCATCCAACTCCATTGGCGTTCATCGCTATTAATGATCATTGGGAAGAAGTTGTGGCCAACTTCATGTATTACTACACCAAGCATACCGTTTTTAGTGCCTTCGCTATAAGTGCCATCTTTTTCAGTACGGCCATAGTTAAAGCAAATCATTGGGTATTCCATACCATTAGCAGCTTCTAAACTTTGAGCTACTGGGTAAGGGTAAGGTATGGTGAATTTTGAATAGCTTTTAATGGTGTGTGCAACTGCTTTGGTACTAAACTTTCTGTACAAGCCATATGCTTCTTTACCATAGGCACTCATACACATTACTTTTTTACCATCAATGTAAGTTGGCATAGCATCCCACACAAATTTGCGGCTGCTGCCCCAAGCAAAATCACGAACCATATCAGCCTTAAATATCCAAGTTTTTTTGGCGGTTGATTTTTTGGTTTCTCTTTCTTTAGCTTCAGCAAGGGTAACAACTTCTACCACATCTTTAGCATTTTGGGCTGTTTGCCAACGAGCATATTGTGCAGGCGTTAATACTTGTTGGTAGTTTTGGCCTTGTCCGGTTGCCATTACCACATGGTCAGCAGGTACCGTCATAGCAACTTTAAAATTTCCAAAAGTAAGTGCAAACTCACCTGTACCTACAAATTGGTGGTTTTGCCAACCTTGGAAATCGCTGTATACACAAAGGCGTGGGTACCACTGTGTCATGGTATATAAGTCGTTACCATCTTCAGGGAAGTATTCGTAACCACCACGACCGCCATATTTGGTACGCTCAATGATGTTGTAATTCCATTCAATTTTGAAGATGAATTGTTGGCCTGGTTTTAAAGTTTGTGGCAACTCAATACGCATCATGGTTTTGTTGATGGTATACGCTAAAGGCACACCGGCTGCATTGGTTACTTTGGTGATATTATCGCCATACTCTTTATCAAGTTTACCTGTTTCAAGCCTTTTTAAATCAGCATCAGTTGTAGTACGTGGCATACCGTTGCTGCCTTCATAGCCTGAATTGTTGATAGAACTATGTTCGTTTTCATCAAGCTGAATCCATAGGTATGATAAATTATCAGGAGAGTTGTTGTAGTAGGTTACTGTTTCTTTACCTAATAATTTTCTGTTGGGTTCATCAAGTTCGCAAACGATATCATAGTCGCAACGTTGTTGCCAATATTTTGGCCCGGGTGCACCACTTGCCGTTCTGTACTCATTTGGCGTAGGTAAAATAGTACCTAGTTGTTCAAAACGATTGGCATGGTTGCTACCAGGATTATTTTTAATATCCTGTGCCAACAAACTACTGCCACTTGCCACTAAAAAAAGTGAGAAGATGATTTTTTTCATTGATGTTGTATTGAGTGAACTATTTATATTCATAAAAAAATAAAGTTAACTAATTTATGGTAGTCTTTGAAAAGCAAATATTGCAGCAGCAATTAAAGTTGCGCTGCTTAAAAAGTATACCCACCATTTTCTCTCAATTTTTAAAAGATTGATACATAAATAGCTTAATAAAAGTATTGTAAAAACAACTATAATTTGCCCTGCCTCTAAACCAACATTAAAACCAAACAAACTCCAACCAATGGTTTGGTTTTTTGCCAACATAAAACGAATGGTATTGGCAAAACCAAGCCCATGAATTAAGCCAAAGAATAAAGCGAAAAAATAATTTAATCGCCATTTTTTTTGGGTAAAATCTGTTTGAAAAAAATTAAAAATCGCTGTAATAACGATGGTACATGGTATTAAAAATTCCACCCATTTGTCATTAATTCTAACCACATCATACACACTTAAAGCCAAAGTAGCGGAGTGCCCAATGGTAAAGGCTGTAACCAAAACCAATACCTGTTTCCAATCTTTCACCACATAAATAGCCGCTAGTGCAATAATAAATAGTTGGTGGTCGAGTGCATCCCAACTAATAATGTGTTGCCACCCTTCTTTAAAATAAAATGCTAAATCGTTCATGTATGGTTGCTACTAAGTGCGTTTGCTGTAAGTTTGTTGTTTAAGGTTGTCAAATATAAAAGGAAACAATAATTTTTTTACATTATGCTCAGTTTTTTACATAAGTGGTTAACAATGGCTTTTATGGGTACATTATTTACAGTAAGTACGCCAAAACAACATCCCATATTTGTAAGTGTAACAGAAATTGAACACAACGCTAAAGAAAAAACGTTGGAAGTAAGTTGTAAAATATTTACTGATGATTTTGAAAAAACGCTCCGTACTGTTTATAAAACAAAAATTGATTTAGCTGATGCAAATTTAAAACCTGCAATGGATAAACTCATTAATGATTATGTGCAAAAGCATTTAAAAATAAATGTAGATGGCAAACAAGTGGCACTCAAATATTTAGGTTTTGAAAAAATAGATGAAGGTATTTATAGTTATTACCAAGCTGATAATGTTACATCGGTAAAAAACGCAGTGGTTACGGATGATATTTTGTATGAGTATAAAAGTGAACAAATTAGTTTGATACACTTTATAGTTAATGGTGATAGAAAGAGCACAAAACTAAACAACCCTGAAAACAGGGCTGTATTATCGTTTTAATGTTGTTTATTATAAGTCATCTTCATCTTCACTCATTTGATCTTTCAATTCGTCAGAAATGACTACTAAAATTTTATCAATGCGTTGACCATCCATATCTAAAATTTCGAAGCTAAAATCTCTCCATTCAAATTTTTCGCCAGTTGCAGGTATATGTTCTAACTCATGTAATACAAAACCTGCAAGGGTGTCAAATTCGTGTTCGCCTTCATTCATCCATTCAGCTTTTTGGTAGTAGCTTAAAAAGTCGTAAAAATGTATTTGGGCATCTACTAAATACGAACCATCATCTCTTTTAATAATACCATATTCCTCTTGCCCAATTTGTGGTACATCGCCAATAATGGCTTCTAAAATATCATTCAAGGTAATCATTCCTTCAAGTGTGCCATATTCATTTACAATAAATGCCGAATGTATTTTAGTGCCTTTAAATTTTTCTAAAACTTGGTAAGCAGAATTATTTTCGGGTACAAAAAGCGCAGGTTTAATAATATTAGCCAAAGGTGCATCAGGGTTAGCTTTCAGCAAATCTTTCACGTATACAATGCCTTTAATATTGTCAACAGTGCTTTCGCAAATAGGGAACGTACTATAAATAATTTCGGCCGATTTGTTTTTAACATCGTTTACCGTATCGTTCATATCGTACCATACAATATCGGTACGGTGTGTCATTAATGAGGTTATATTTCTATCACCTAAATGAAAAACTCGTTCTATAATATCTTTTTCATCTTCTTCAATAGAGCCATGTTCACTACCTTCAGTTATCATAGCTTTAATTTCTTCTTCTGTTACTGCACTATCAGTAGCTTTTTTAATATTGAAAATTTTGAAAATTAAATTAGTGATGCCTGATAATAACCATACGAAAGGGTGCATAATGAGCGACAAAAAGTTCATGGGTAATGCTACTGATCTTGCAATTTTTTCTGCACGTAACAAACCAAATTTTTTCGGTATTAACTCACCAAATATGATTGATAAAAAAGTAACTACAATCACCACAACTGTGGTAGCAATACCTGCAGCGTAGGTAGGTGAAAGGTTCGGAAATTGCGTTTGTACAATAGGTGCTAATAAGTGACTGAACTTATCTTCCGCATACACACCCGTTAAAATGGCAATTAAAGTAATACCGATTGTTGCGGTACTTAAAAATTTTTCGGGATTATTGGCAAGGTCCAATGCCGCTTTTGCTTTTTCATCGCCTTTGGCGGCCAAGCCCTCCAACCTACTTTTACGGGCACTAACCAAAGCAATTTCACTCATTACAAAGAGTGCGTTAAAAAGTATTAATAAAATTAATATAAAAACCTCTGTCATTTTGTTGAATTACATCAAAAAATAGCTTTTGTTAAAAGCCTTTGCACACAAATATCCGAAAACAAAGCCAATTAAACCACCTGCAATTACATCCAGCGGAAAATGTACACCCACATATACCTGTGCTATGCAAATAATGGCACCCCAAAAAAAGAAAAGCCAAGCTATATTGCCAATATGTTTTTTTAAGGTAAAATAGAAAAAAGCCGCCATAGCAAAGTGATTGGTGGCATGTGATGAAGTAAAACTAGAGCTTTGAGGACGGTATGCTAACAAAAAATTAATTTTTTCTTTAAAGTACGGGTCGTTGCAAGGTCTTAAGCGGTGAATGTTTTCTTTTATAATATCGCTGCTAATAAAATTTGATAAGATAACGGTACCTGCTGCAAATAAAATCCACCAAAAACTATTTTTTTTAAAGTTGACTACCACAAAGGCTAACAGAAATATATAAAAGGGTACCCAAGTAATTGAATTGCGTATATGGGGCATTAACCAATCAAAAAAACTGTTATGGCAATGGTCGTTTATCCATTCAAAAATGGCCCTATCTGCTTGTATAATTGCATTCATATTCACTCAAAAGTAAATAATACCTTTCAAAACAATCAATACTATATACATCGGTAAACAATTTAACTTAGCGCAAATTTTTAAATAGCTATATGAAGCGTTTCATACCATTCACCTCATCTATAAAATTCATTGTGCAAGTAATGTTTTTTTTATTGTTATTGATGATGGTGTACAGGCTCTTTTTCTTTTACCATTATAAACCTAGCAATAAACCATTTAGTGGTTCAATGATGTTGTTGGGGTTGCGGTACGATCTTAGAATTGTGGCGGCTTTGGGTATTGTAATGAATTTTTTAATGATGATACCAGCGTTTAATTTTTTTAAGCACAAGAAAAATAGTACGTTTTGGGTGGGTTTTTTAACATTGATTTTTTTCGTTTTTTTAATAGCTTATGGCAGCGATTTTTATTATTATGATTACCTAAAACAACGCTTAAGTGCCGCCATTGTTAGTTTTGCACAAGATGCTGGTATTTCCGCTACTATGATGTGGCAAACGTACCCTATTGTACGTATTTTACTTTTTTTATTACTCTGTATGTGGCTTTTTGTATGGTTTATAAAGAAGTTGTTACTAAAAGTGCAAGCACAACATGCAGACACTACTACCAAAAATAAAGTTGTAGCCACCATCGTATTTATGTTGCTGTTGGGGTTCGCGGTGTTCGGAAAAATAGGTCAATATCCTTTGCGGTGGAGCGATGCTTTTAATTTATCTGATGATTTTAAAGCAAACACATCACTCAATCCATTTCAAAGTTTTTTAAGTACGCTTAGTTTTAAAAAGTCGGGCTATGATGTTAAAAAAGTAAAAGAAGTTTACCCCACTATGGCAACGTATTTGGGTATACAACAACCCAATGCAGAGCAATTAATGTTCGATAGGGTACATCAAGCAAATGCAAACTTTACCAATAAGCCAAATATTGTAATTGTAATTTGTGAAAGTTTTAGTGCTTATAAAAGCTCAATGTTCGGCAATGCACTCAATGCCACACCCTACTTTAATAGCATGTGCCAACAAGGTATTTTTTTTGAACGTTGTTTTACCCCAGCTTTTGGTACAGCAAGAGGTGTTTGGGCCACCGTAACAGGCATACCAGATGTAGAAGATAATAAAACTGCAAGCCGAAACCCAGCAGCAGTAAATCAACATAGTATTATGAATGATTTTGAAGGCTATGAAAAAATGTATTTTTTAGGTGGCAGTACTACGTGGGCGAATATTAGAGGCGTATTAAAAAACAATATTATTGGTTTACAAATTTTTGAAGAAGATCATTTTAAAGCTAAAAAAGTGGATGTTTGGGGCATTAGTGATAAGAATTTATTTTTAGAAGCAAATAACATATTGGCACAACAAAACAAGCCTTTTATTTCAATTATTCAAACGGCAGATAATCATCGACCATATACCATACCTGCTGAAGATCAACAAGCTTTCAAAGTACTTAATTACCCTGCCGATACGCTAAAAAAATATGGTTTTGATGATAATGGGCAGTACAATGCATTTCGGTATGCTGATTTTTGTTTTCAACAATTTATAGAAGCGGCCAAAAAACAGCCTTATTTCAACAATACCATTTTTGTGTTTGTAGGCGACCACGGCCTAAGGGGCGATGCCGGTAATTTATTTCCACAAAGCTTTACCAAGCAAGGAATTTTGGCCGAACATGTACCACTATTATTTTATGCGCCAAAGTTTTTACAACCGCAACGTATTGCTGCACCTGCATCGCAACTTGATGTATTGCCAACCGTAGCCCACTTGGCTAATCAACAATATACCAATACCACCTTAGGCGTTAATTTATTTGATACAACAATACAAAAACATAGGGTTGCCTTTATTGCCGACCCTGATACTCGAACAATTGGTGTGGTGGGTAACGATTATTATTATGCAAAAAGTTTAAATACAGGCGCCATTGATTTTGTTTCAGTTAAAAATAACAATGCTATTGTGCCCAATAAAATAACAGATAGTATTAAAGCTAACATGGCCTCATTAACCGATGCTTTTTATTACAGTTCAAAATATTTGTTGCTCAATAATAAGAAGCGTTTGCAATAAAGTACTAACAAATGTAAGTTGCTGTTTTAATAAAAATGGTATCATTGCAATTGCTGAACAAAAAACCAATACACAACAATGCTTATAAAATGGCGAGTGCCTAAAACAATTCAATGGATTGTTAAGTTATTTTTAATTTACCTGTTTATTTTTACTGCTTTTAGGGTAGCTACTGTTGTATGTTTTAAGCCTGGTAATATTAGTATAAATGAACTTTGGCCATCGTTTTGGTTGGGTTTAAAATATGATTTACGTTGGATAGCTTTTATTTTAATGCCCATCGCCACCTTATCAGTAGTGTCTCGTTTTTCGCCTTTTTTTAATGAAACCTCACAAAAAATATGGACAGCTTATTTAGGCATCATTACCTTATTAGTATTGTTTTTTTATGGTGCTGATTTTGGTCAGTTTGCCTACATTAATGCTAGGCTCAATGCCGATGCACTTATTTTTGCTGAAGACCCTCGTGAAAGTATGCAAATGGTTTGGCAGAGCTATCCCATCGTTTGGATTTTGGTGGGCCTAATTGGTGCTGTGCTAATGATTATTTGGATGTTTAAAAAAACGCATGTGGTGGTAGAAGGTAAAAATGCCAACATACATAAGTTTGGTTACCGCAGGCGTTGGCATGCAGCAGCACTCATTATTTTGGGTTGGTTTATGTATGGTTTTTTTACGGCCAAACCGCTTAATTTTTTTAGGGCATTTAATTTGAATGATGAATTTAAAAGCAACTTGGCTTTAAATCCTTTGCAAAACTTTTTTACCACCTTACGTTTTAGAGACCCCGATTACAAAACCCATGCACAAGAACATCTTCCTCAAATGCGTTCTTTTTTGGGGCTTGATGCTGCATCCAATAGTTATAAAAGAGTAGTGCACCCGAGTAGTAAAGCTTTAGAAAGTACGCCCAATGTGGTACTCGTTATTTGTGAAAGTTTTAGTATGTATAAAAGTAGCATGAGTGGTAATGAATTAAACAGCACACCCTACTTTAATCAACTCACTAAAGAAGGTATTTTTTTTAACCGATGTTTTTCACCCACATTTGGTACAGCACGTGGTGTATTTGCTACTATTACGGGTATACCTGATGTACAGTTGTCGAAATTCTCCACCCGTAATGAAGCCGCAGTAAACCAGCGTACCATCATCAACGATTTTGATGGGTACGAAAAATTTTATTTTATAGGCGGTCGTAGCGAATTCAATAATTTCAAAGGGCTGGTAAAAAATATTGACGGCATTCGTATTTATGAAGAAGGTCAGTATAAAGCGGCAAAACTCAATGTTTGGGGTATTAGCGATAAAAATTTATTTTTAGAAGCTAACAAAGTAATGGCACAGCAAACCAAGCCTTTTTTTACCATTATTCAAACGGCCGATAATCATCGTCCATTTAATTTGCCTGAAGAAGATAAAGATTTTATTCCCAAAAATATACCTGAAGAAACGTTGCTTAAAAACGGTTTTGAATCGTTAAAAGAGTACAATGCTTTTGCCTACACAGATTATTGTTTTCAAAAGTTTATGGAAGCTGCAAAAAAAGAAAAATATTTCAACAATACCATTTTTGTATTTGTTGGTGACCATGGGGTAGAAGGTAATGCAGCAGCGGTATACCCTTCAGCTTGGAACGAACAACGTTTGGCAGATGAACATATTCCTTTACTATTTTATGCTCCAGCATTGTTAACGCCTCAACAACATAGCGAAGTAGTATCACAAATAGATGTATTGCCCACCATTGCAGGTATGGTACAACAAACGTATACCAATACTACATTGGGTAGAGATTTACTTGATGCTCATACCAAGCCCAATGCAGCTTTTATTATTTACCATGCACCCGGTTGGATTGGCGTTGTAACCAACGATTATTTTTACCGAAAAAACATACGCATACAAAAAGAAGAATTGGTATCCATCACCAATAAACCAATCATGTTATCGGCTGTTCAGCAAGATTCTGTGAAAAAACAATTATCACAATTAACATCAGCCTTGTATGAAACCTCTAAATGGATGTTGGTGAACAATAAAAAATAGTGATTACATTTTTTGAGCTATCATAATCAACCTGGGTGAGGTAGCTTCATCAAATGCTTTAAATTGATAATCGCCATACACTTCTTTAATAGTTAACCCTTGTTTAGCAAACATTTGTTTAAAATCATGTACACTAAACTTCGATACTTTTTCAGTGTACTGTATTGGTTGCGGTAATGCAGCATCTTCCACTACAATTTTTTTGTAAAAATGTGTGTTGTCTGTCCATTTTGTAACGTGGTAAGTGGTGCTTTCAATTTGCTGTGTTGCTTCAATTATTTCGTGGGTATCAGCAAATGTAATATTAAGGTAATCCATTACAAAAATACCTTTATACTTTACAGCTGTGGCAATAGTTCTTATAGCATTGTCGTGTTCTCTTTGAGTATTAAAATAACCAAAGCTTGTAAAAAAGTTAAACGCTACATCAAAATAATTTACCCAAAAAGGCAAACGCATATCATGTTCTAAAAAATGCAAATGTTCATGTGCATGTTGTGTTGCATCGGCAATACTTTCACGGCTTAAATCAATACCGGTAACATCAAACCCAGCGGCTGCCAATTGCATGGAGTGTCTTCCTTTTCCACAAGCAACATCTAACATGGTAGCACCAGTAGCTGGAGCTAAATGTTGTATCAATAAATCAATAAAATCAGCCGCTTCTTTTTCATCTCTATGAGCGTATAAACGGTGGTAATAAGGTGAGTTAAACCAATCTTTAAACCATGTATCATGCATAGCGGCAAATTTACAATATTCAAAAATAACATTGGGTTAAAATCAATGCTTATTTGAACGACAGCAGTGGTGCATTTGGCAACAGTTGTCCCGCTTTACGCAGTACGCCTCGTTTCGTTCGTTCCTCACTACACTGTGGGGTACTTGCTGCAATCGGGCGTATAGTTGAAATTTTTATACTTTACGCAACATTTTGTTTGCAATAGCTATAAAAATGTTAGGTATTTTTTAATAATATTATGTTGTTTGCTATTATGCACTACTTAACAATTTGTTACCTTTGCACACCTTTAAAATACATACATGGCATTAATAAAAAGTATATCGGGTATTCGTGGCACTATTGGAGGCAAACCCAACGACAACCTTACGCCACTCGATGTGGTAAAATTTGCAGCAGCTTATGGTTCGTGGCTCAAAACACAAGCAAACAGTAAACAAAAACCAACGGTTGTAATTGGTAGAGATGGTAGAATTAGTGGCGAAATGGTACAACAAATTGTAGTAGCTACCTTAAGTGGCTTAGGTATCAATGTTATTAATACTGATTATAGTACTACCCCTACCGTTGAAATGGCAGTTGTAAATTTAAATGCAGATGGGGGTATTATTTTAACCGCTAGCCATAACCCAAAAGAATGGAACGCTCTAAAATTATTAAATAACAAAGGAGAATTTATTAGCGGTAGCGAAGGTGAAACTATTTTGCAAATTGCTGCCAACGACGATTTTAGTTTTGTAACAGTTGATCAATTAGGTAGTGTAACCAATAATACACAAACCTTACAAAATCACATTAATCAGATTGTAGCACACCCAATGGTGCAAGTGGAAGCTATTGCAACAGCAGCATTTAAAATTGTGGTTGATGTGGTAAACAGTACAGGTGCCATTGCTGTGCCAGCGTTACTGGATGCATTAGGTGTTAAAAACTACACTGTTTTACATAAAGAAATTACAGGCGATTTTGCACATAACCCTGAGCCATTGCCAGAAAACTTAACTGATTTAAGCAGAGAGGTTGTAAAGCAACATGCATCATTAGGTATAGCGGTTGACCCTGATGTTGATAGACTTTGTTTTGTATGTGAAGATGGTAGTATGTTTGGTGAAGAGTATACTTTGGTAGCGGTGGCCGATTATATGCTAAGTATCAAAAAAGGCAATAGCGTTAGTAATATGTCATCAACCAGAGCATTGAAAGATGTTACTGAAAAACATGGCGGTGCCTATTATGCAAGTGCTGTTGGCGAAGTGAATGTGGTGAACAAAATGAAAACAGTTGAAGCAGTTATTGGTGGCGAAGGTAACGGTGGTATTATTGTTCCAGATTTACATTATGGTAGAGATGCGTTGGTGGGTATTGCTTTATTTTTAACGCATTTAGCATTGTCTAAAAAAAGTATTCGCCAATTACGCAATACTTACCCAGATTACTTTATGAGTAAAAATAAAATTACGCTTGATGGTGGGGTTGACGTAAAAGCTATTTTCGAAAAAATAAAAACGAAATATAAAAACCAACCAATAAATACGGATGATGGGTTGAAAATAGAATTTGATACAGATTGGGTACATTTACGTACGAGTAATACAGAACCAATTATCAGAATTTATGCTGAAAGCAACTTAGCATCAACAGCTGATAATATTGCGAAACGTTTAATGACTGATATTAAAGAAGCGATGCAAGCTTAATAATTAATGATAAGCTGCTTAAAATTTTTGTTCATGGAAAGAATTTATTTTGATAACGCTGCCACTACTGCACTTGACCCTGCTGTGTTAGATGCAATGCTTCCATTTTTAACCAACAAATTTGGTAACCCCTCATCTATTTACTCTTATGGTAGAGAAACCCGTATGGCGGTTGAACAAGCTCGTAAATCAGTCGCAAAAATTTTAAATGCCAACCCAGCTGAAATATTTTTTACCAGCGGTGGTACTGAAAGTAGTAACATGGCTATACAAGCAGCTGTGAGAGATTTAGGTTGTAAGCACATCATTACATCACCTATTGAACACCATGCAGTATCACATACGGTGGAGCATATGCACCATGTGCATGATATTGCAGTGAGTTATGTAAAAGTGTTACCCGATGGGCATATTGATATAGAAGATCTTGAAAAATTATTAGCAGCCTCTACTGAAAAAACTTTGGTGAGTTTAATGCATGCTAATAACGAAATAGGTAATATACTTGATATTAATGCAGTGGGCGAATTGTGTAAATTGTACAACGCTATTTTTCATAGCGATACCGTACAAACTGTAGGGCATTTTGCAATTGATTTACGTAACACACTTGTGCATTTTATTACAGGTGCTGCACATAAATTTCATGGTCCTAAAGGGGTTGGTATTATTTATATTAATGAAAATGTTCGCATAAAACCCTTTGTACATGGGGGCTCACAAGAGCGTAACATGAGAGCAGGCACTGAAAATATTTACGGTATTGTAGGTTTTGCAAAAGCACTTGAATTAGCTACTGCAACAATGGAAACTGATGCAGCTTATGTAGGTACAATAAAATATTACATGCATGAGCAACTAAAAAAACACATACCGGGTGTAGGCTTTAATGGCGATGTTTTGGGCAATAGTTTATATACTGTTTTGAGCGCTAGCTTTCCTAAAACAGAAAAATCAGAAATGATTTTGTTTAACCTCGATATCAATAATATTTGTGCAAGTGGTGGAAGTGCCTGCACTAGCGGTGCTGAGCAAGGTAGCCATGTAATAAGGGCAATTAATAACAACCCCAATCAAATAACAGTACGCTTTAGTTTTTGTAAACATAATACAAAAGCTGAAGTAGATGCTGTAATTGAAAAATTAAAAGCGTTGGTTTAATCTAAAAATTATAAAAGAACGCCTCGTAAAAACGAGGCGTTTTGCATTTTGCATATTTTCATTTAAATTGATGGAGTAAATCAGCTTTATGAAAACAACATGCCTCCTCTTTTTTAGTATCATTTTCAATACACTATCATTTGCCCAAACACCTAAAAGTCTTGTTACTGAAGGTATTAAGCTACATGATAATGGAAAGTATGAATTAGCAATTCAAAAGTATGATGCTGCCATTGAACTCGATAAAAATTATTTTGATGCTTACTATGAAAAAAGTTACTCTTTGTACGCCTCTAATAAGTTAGATGATTGTATTGTATTGTCTGAAAAAATTATTGAGCAATTCCCAACTAACCCTAGTTTAAATGCTGTGTATGTTCAAATTGGTAATGCACAAGATGATCAAGGTAATCACAAAGCTGCATTAAAAACCTATCAAAAAGGGTTAAAAAAATTTCCAAATTATTTTCTATTACAATATAATAAAGGTATTACCCATTTAGCATTAGATGAGTTAGATGATGCTTATGAAGATTTTCAAAATGCACTTATAGATAACCCATTACATGCATCGAGTTATTTTAGAATTACAGAGCTTCGTAAAAACGATAATCATATTGCTGCCATGTTAGCTGCTATTATGTTTTTAACATTGGAGCCGCAAACAGAACGTTCAAAAACTACTTTTGCAACACTCCAACAATTAATGTATGGCAACGTAAAACGTACAGGTGATAATGCGGTTACCATCTACATCAACTCATCGTTACTGTCAAAAAAGAAAGGTAAAAATAAACTCGATGATTTTTCAAGTCAAGAGTTATTGTTTGCCATGAGTAGCGCCATTGAAAAAGATACAGCCGTAGGCAATATTGCAAAAACAGTTGTTGATAAATTCGACTTAAAATTACAACTGCTAATTAGTGGTTTAGATGAAAGAGGCAAAGGTTTTTTCAAAGACCGCTATGTGCCATTTTTTAAACAACTAAAAGAAAATAATTATACGAATGTATTAAGTCATATAGTGTATACTATCGCTAATGACGAACGAAATGCTGGTTGGTTAAAAGTGAATACCAGTAAGGTAGCGGCTTTTTATCAATGGCTTAAAAGTTATAATTGGCCTCAAAAATAGTCACGTTAAAAAATATTAAAATGAAAAATATAAGCATCCTTTTCATCTTGTGCTTACTTTCAATTACTTCATGTGTTGATACAACAAACAATAGATTAATTGTGGGTAAATGGCAAGGCACACAATGGTTGGTCAACGGCACCGCATCAACTAACAATGCAGCAGCTACTTTCTTTAATTTTGATACAGCCGGTAACTATCAATTTGTTTATGATGGTACTACACAAAAAGGTACTTATAAAGTTGACCATAATCAACTGTTTACAAAAGCTAATGGTGCGCAAGAAATTATGGTACTCATAACCAAATTAACAGCTGATAGTTTGGTGTTTGATATGAACCGTTCTGGCCAGTCAGAAACATTGTATTTAGTAAAATCAAAATAATAGTGATTCAAAAAAGCCATCAGTTTTCGTGCTAATGGCTTTTTTATTCAATTTATAAATAACCTAATTTATTGGTAATCTCAATCGGTAGTTTCGGTAGTTTACGCCTGTCAATTAAAAAGCTATTAAGCTGCGAAATTTCTTTAAAAATATAATGCTTATCCATAGCGCCTTGTAGATAACCTGCGCCTGTACTGCCACCCGTGCCAATACGAGTGCCAATCATGCGACGGACCATATTAATATGTCTGTAACGCCACATGCCCAGTTGGTTATCAATTTCTAATAAAGTATCTAGTAATTGAAAAGGTAACTCAAGCATAGGGTAACCACGGTAAATCATAATAAACAAAGCTGATCTACAAGCTGCAGCACTCAACGTTTTATCAGCATCACGTTCTTCATCAAAAAATAATTTGCTAAAATGTTGTAAGTTTTGTTGTTCTGCTTCGGCAAGTCCTGATGCGTAAATATTTTCGTAGTCACGCCAAAAGGGATGTGTATTATTGGGGCTATGCGGTGTATCGTTTACTGCAGCAGATGAGTAATTTTTCCAAAATGCATCATCATTAAAAAATGGCATACGTTCTAACCATTTATTTACCAATGCTAAAACGGTATTGCCTGCTTCAGCATCTTTTATAATATCTATTTCGGCTTGCTTTAATTGGGAGGTATAATAGTTTTGGCCATAACGTTGTTCAAATTTTAAACCCAGCTTAGCTTCAATAATTTTGAATTGCCAACTTTGAAACCCTGATGCTGGGCGGAGCATATCTCTAAAATCAAGAAAGTCCATGGGTGTCATGGTTTCTAAAATATCAATTTGCTGTACCAACACTTTTAAAATAGTGGTCACTCTTTTTAAACGATGTACTACCATTTGCAAATCAGCAGAGTTGTCATCCATGGCCTCTTTACTCATGGTTTGGGTAGCTGCATTTATTTCAAATAGAATTTGTTTAAACCATAATTCGTATGCTTGGTGAATAATTATGAAGAGCATTTCATCATGCGCAGGTTCATTGCCTTCTTTAAAACTAACGGGGTGTTGTGCATCAATAATTTTATCCAATGCTAAATATTCACCATAATAAACAGGAGGGTGTTGTTTCATTTATATTTGATTGTGTTAAATGATGTGCGAATGTAACATCTTTTACGAATGTTGCCTACCATTTACCATCAACAGTATATTGCTTAACGAATTAAAATAGAGGTACCCTTTTGATATACTTTTCTGTTGGTTTCTAAATCAAGGTATTCCAACGTCCAAACATAGGTGCCTGGGTCTTGCGGTAAGCCTTTAAATTTACCATCCCACTTGTTTTGCCAGATGGTTGAAAAAAATACCCTTTGTCCAAAACGGTTATAAATGCTAAAAGCTAAGTTGGTGCTTCTATAAGCTTTTAGAGGGTATAAAAAATCGTTGAGTCCATCGCCATTAGGGGTGAAGGCACTAGGTACAGCAATAAAGCAACTATACACCACTTCAATATTCTTTTTAGTGGTATCAAAACACCCAAATGAATTTTTGATAATTAAAGTGGGTAGCGCATTATAATCGCTTGACGTTAATGGTACATAAAATTGTGGTGCAGGGTCTTTTACATTGATGATGCTACCATTACCCATTATCCATTTCCATTCAACAATTTGTCCAACAGAATTGTTAATGAATGTGGCCGGTTTTTGCGGACAAATTAATGGCGTTACTTCAAAAGCAGCTTTTAAATAATTGGCAAAAGATAGTGTGGTTGTGCTTGTATCCTTACATACACCATTGCTCACAATAAGTGTAATGGTTTTATTTTCAAAATTGGTGTAGGTTACCACAGGGTTTTGTAAAGTACTGTTAGGGTGGTTCGTAAAAGTCCATAACCAATTGTTTACAGCATTTGCACCATCATGGTTAAAACTCACAACATTTTTATCGCAACCATAATTAATGTTAAAAGTGAAATTGGCATTAACGGTATCTTTCACTACAAAAGGAGTGCTTGATGGGTCAGGTGTTGGTACACCACATTCATCAGTAATGGTATTACCATCAGGCCCTGTGCGTAGGTTTAATAAAAAGGTACCTCCTACTTGCATAGGAGCTGAAAGTTGCAAGGTAATTTTATTAGTTTGCCCATTTGCATCGCAAACGGTATTTGCAGCAGTGATGGTTACAGGGTATGGACCAGTAATAAAAAAGTCGCCGCCAGCAGGGTCAACAGTATTACAATTTATTTTCTTTTTAAATACCACCTCTAATGTTTGAGGTGCACATTTTGGGGTAGTAATACTATCTAACGCAGTAGGAAAAAGTGGAAAAACGGTAAAAGTTACCGACTCATTTTCTGGTATAGCTACATCACAAAAGGTTGTGAGCGTATTGCCATCAGTGCCTTTCTTTATTGTTACAGTGTAGGTGCCAGGCGCTAATGGGTTGGCTAAAAATACACTGATAGAATCCATATCGAACCCATTATTACATTGTAATGATACGGCACTAGTAGGTACAATTAAACTGCCATTGGGTGCTGTAACAACAAAGTCTGAACCGTTTGCAGCAAGACTTGTACAACGCATTTTTTTATTAACTGCAATTTTTATTTCAGTACCATCACAAGGGGCTTGGGCTGATTGTAAATGTGGGTCAACGGGGTCAGTAATAACAGCTGTACCGCCTGAAAATACTAATGAATAGCCACTTTGGCTATCACTAAAATGGCTTATCAGTAAAATATAATCATGCCCTACAATCAAATTAGGCATTGCTGCAAAAGTGGGTAAGTTATCTCCAGGAAAAGAAGCACATTGAATACCATTTACGCCATTGGCCGATGCACCTGTTAAACCAAACGTACCACTCCAATTACCAGCTACTACAATACTTTGGTTGGTAAAAACTTCATTCGGGTTTAGGCCAGTAACATCATACAACTGCCAATCGTAATCATCACCTAAATCATTGGGGGTAATAGTGAAGCCCAATGTACCTGCTTGGTAACATCTAAACTTATACCAAAATGGGTTTTTATTTTGATAATTAGCACCATCACCTGAACAGCCTGGTACAAATAAATCATTGGTACTACAAATAGGTACTGAATCTTGAACAAATATTTGTAAAGCACAAATTGGAAAAGCAGTAGGAGGTGTTTGTCCGAAAACTGAACATGCCGATTGAGCCATAATTGGCTTCGAAAAAATCAAACAACTAACAATGAATAACAATACTATTTTCCGCATGATGTTGTAAAGTTATTTAAAAGATGGTTTGTATGAAATATTTGCTGCATCTCGATTGTGCATCAATGATATTAATAACAATGATTATATTTTTAAACTTGTATGTTATCTTTTTTTGAAATACAAACACAATTGATTAATTTCCTTTTTCACAACATCTAACCATTCAGAAACTTTAAAGATGAAAATAATAGAAATTAAAACACTTCGTGGTCCTAATTACTGGAGTATAAGAAGGGGTAAGTTAATACAGATGATGATAGATTTAGAGGCAATGGAAGAGCAACCAACCAATAAAGTAGCTGGTTTTAGAGAAAGGTTAGAAAAATTGTTACCTAGTTTATTTGAACATAGGTGTAGTGAAGGCAAGCCTGGTGGCTTTTTTGAAAGGGTTGACGCCGGTACTTGGATGGGGCATGTTATTGAGCATATTGCTCTCGAAATACAAACCCTAGCTGGTATGGATGTTGGTTTTGGACGTACCCGTGGTACAGGTAAACATGGTGAATATTATGTAGTGTTTAATTATATGGAAGAAGCGGTAGGCGTATATGCCGCTAAAGCAGCATTCCGCATTTGCGAAGCCTTAATTGCTGGTACTGATTATGATTTAGCTACCGATATTCAAACCATGAGGGAGCTGAGAGAAGAAACTCGTTTAGGGCCTAGCACTGGTTGTATTGTTGATGAAGCAGCTAAAAGAGGTATTCCATACATTCGTTTAAATAAAGGTAGTTTAGTACAACTAGGTTATGGTGTAAACCAACAACGCATTAGAGCTACCATTGCAGGTACTACGAGTTGTATTGCCGTAGATATTGCAGGCGATAAAGATGATACCAAAAATTTATTAGAAGCAGCACAAATACCTGTACCAAAAGGAAGCATAATCCGCAATGAAGAAGATTTGCAAGAAGCCATTGATAAAATTGGTTACCCAGTAGTTTTAAAACCGCTCAATGGTAACCATGGTAAAGGTGCAACTACTAATATCGTTAATTTTGAACAAGCATTAACTGCATTAGAAGCTGCTCAAAAATATGGTAGGAGTGTTATCTGCGAAAAGTTTATTACCGGTTACGATTTTAGGTTGCTATGCATTAATAATAAATTTATTTGTGCAGCCTTACGTACACCGGCAGCAGTAACCGGTGATGGTATACATACCATTGAATGGTTAATAGAAGAAACCAATAAAGATGAACGCCGTGGTTACGGGCACGAAAAAGTGCTTACCCAAATTAAGATTGATGATTTTACACGTAAAATGCTTGAAGACAAAGGCTATACCTTGCAAACCATACCTGCTAATGGCGAATTAGTGTTGGTAAAACCAACCGCCAACTTAAGCACAGGTGGCACCAGTACTGATGTTACTGATGAAGTGCACCCATCAAACATATTTATGGCGGAGCGTATTAGTAAAATTATTGGGTTAGATATTTGTGGTATTGATATTATGGCACCCAACTTAAAAGTGCCTATTAGTGAAAATGGCGGAGCTGTGTTGGAGGTTAATGCTGCTCCAGGTTTTAGAATGCACATTGAGCCATCAGAAGGTATTGCCCGTAATGTGGCAGAGCCTGTAATTGATATGTTGTTCCCTAAAGAAAACAATGGCCGTATTCCAATAATTGCCATAACGGGTACCAATGGTAAAACTACCACCACTCGTTTAACAGCACATATTGCAAAAGCAGCTGGCTATAAAGTGGGTTACACTACAAGCGATGGGGTGTATATTCAAAATGAAATGATGATGAAAGGCGATTGTACTGGGCCTGCATCTGCTCAATTTGTATTGAAAGATCCAACGGTTGATTTTGCCGTTTTAGAATCAGCTCGTGGTGGTATTTTACGTAGTGGCTTGGCTTTTCGTAATTGCGATATTGCCATCGTTACAAACGTAGCAGCCGATCATATGGGCTTAGGCGGTATTGAAAGTTTAGAGCAAATGGCAAGGGTAAAATCTGTAGTGCCCGAAACGGTGTACAAACATGGTTACGCTATCTTAAATGCTGATGATGATTTGGTGTATAATATGCACCAAAATTTAAGATGCAATGTTGCGTTTTTTAGTATGGATGAAAATAATCCTCGTATTGTAAATCATTGCAAAAATGGCGGTTTAGCATCAGTATACGAAAATGGTTATGTTACCATTATGAAGGGTACATGGAAAATTAGGGTGCAAAAAGTTACCGATATTCCTATTACTTATGGTGGTAAAGCAACACATAATATTATGAATACTTTGCCAGCAATACTAGCTTGTTATTTATACCGTAATATTAAAGTGGCCGATATTAAGTTGGCTTTAGAAACCTTTATTCCATCACCATCACAAACACCCGGTAGGTTAAATTTATTTCAATTTAAACACTTTAAATTTTTAGCTGATTTTGCCCACAATCCAGCAGGTTTACAATTGTTATGCGATTTTGTAAGTAAAATGGATGGTACGCCTAAAGTAGGTATCATAAGTGGCACAGGCGATAGGAGAGATGAAGATATACGAGAACTTGGAGCTATTTCTGCAAAGTATTTTGATGAAATTATTATTAGACAAGATAGGCATTTACGTGGCCGTACGGCACAAAATATTGTTGACTTATTGGTAGAAGGTATCAACTCTAATAAAGAAAAAAATATACCTGTTACTGTAATATTGAACGAAAAAGAAGCCATTATGCATGCTTATAATACGGCAAAGCCAGGCTCATTAATTACGATTATGTGTGATGTGGTGGCAGAGGCATTAGATCTTATAAAGTCGCTAAAAGAAAAAGAAGACAGCGAATAAAAAAAAATGTAAAAAATAGTTGGAGTTTTTTTGAAATTCCCTATTTTTGCACTCCCAAATCATAACAATGATTTTGATTGGGTTATGGTGTAAAGGTAGCACAACAGATTTTGATTCTGTTTGTCTAGGTTCGAATCCTAGTAACCCAACAAAACCTCGGCTTTTAGTCGAGGTTTTTGTTTTTTATATAATGCTGTTATCAGCTCAACCAAAATACTTTACTTTCATTGCTCATTTACTCAAATATTTACTTCATGAAACGCATATATATTATATTGTTTGTTTTGTTATTTATAGTAGGCAGTACCTCATTAATGGCACAACAAGTAAGGGTTTTCCCATCCAATTGGTGGGTGGGTATGAAATGGAACAACGTACAAATTTTATTATATAACAAATCTGAAAATTTTGTAGCAGCCAACATCAAACTTAAATACCCTGGTGTTGTAGTAAAAAAAGTTACAGTGCTAGAAAATCCACATTATGCTTCAATAGATGTTACCATTGCTACCAACACAAAGCCTGGTAATGTAATCATTAAGTATAATAACAAAGAGGGTATTAATTGGCCCATATTGCAACGCCGTGCAGGTAATGGTAAGCAATTTGCTCAAGGTGTTACTTCTAATGATTTGGTGTATTTATTAATGCCCGATCGTTTTAGTAATGGCGATACTACCAATGATAAAATTGCAGGTTTGCTAGATCAATCACTCAATAGAGATAGTATGTACCTACGCCATGGTGGCGATTTACAAGGTGTTATCAATAAGCTAGATTATTTAAAAGACTTGGGTGTAACAACCGTTTGGATGACCCCCATACTCTTAAACGATATGCCTTCTCGTACTGAACATGGGTATGCCATTACGGATCATTATACTGTTGACCCAAGGTTAGGTGGTAACAGTGCATACCTTAAATTGAGTGCTGCCATTCATGCAAAGGGTATGAAGTTGATACAAGATGCTGTATATAACCATGTAGGTATAAAACATATTACCGTTATAGATCCACCAATGAAAAGTTGGTTGCACCAATGGCCACAGTATACCCAAACTACTTACCGTGAACAGGTTTTATTTGATGCCTATGCTGCAGCTTCTGAAACAAAAAAATTAAGCGATGGTTGGTTTGTGCCCTCTATGCCCGATTTAAATCAGTCAAACCCTTATGTAGCCAATTTTTTAATACAACATGCTTTATGGAGTGTTGAAAATTTTGGTATAGATGGCTGGCGTATTGATACCTATATTTATAACGACTTGGCCTTTATGAATACATGTAATAAAGCTTTGTTAGCTGATTTTCCATCAATTACTATGTTTGGTGAAACCTGGGTGCATGGAGTGGTAAACCAAAGTTATTTCTGTGAAAATAATATGAACACTAAGTTTAAAAGTAATTTACAAAACACTACAGATTTTCAGCAATTGTTTTACGGTATACAAGCAGCATTAAATGAAAAGCAGGGCTGGACGGAAGGTGTGAGCAAGCTATATAATACCACCGCACAAGATATATTGTACAAAAACCCTATGGGGCAAGTTATATTTTTAGATAACCATGATTTGTCGAGATTTTTTTCTGTTATTAATGAAGATGTTGCTAAATATAAAATGGCCTTAGGTTGGCTACTTACTTTTAGAGGCATACCTCAATTATATTATGGTAACGAAATATTAATGAAGGGCTTTAGTAACCCTGATGGTTTGGTACGTTCAGATTTTTTAGGAGGTTGGAAACAAGATAGTATCAATAAGTTTACTACAACTGGTAGAACAGCACAAGAAGATTCCGTTTTTCAATTAATAAAAACATTGGCCAATTTTAGATTAACATCTTCAGCAATACGTACAGGTAAATTAATGCAGTACCTTCCTGATGATGGTTTATATACTTACTTTAGATACAATCAAAATGAAAAAATAATTTGTATGCTCAATACAAGTACTACTAATAAAACTATTGATATTTCGGTTAAGTATCCTGATATGGTAAAGGCGCAAAACAGCGTTAAAAACATCTTCACCAACGAAATAAGTTCAACTAAAATTAACATTCCAGCGCAAACGTTTTACATCGGAAAACTCTTGTAAAACGCCACTATGTTGTAATTCGTATTAATTATTTAATTAATTGCTTCATTGGTTATCAATAATATATAAAGTATTATTTATTTTATATGATTCGTAATTAATTGATAACCAATTCATTAAAAATTAATTTACGCAAACGATTGCGTTAATTAATAAATTGTTATTTTTGGTTTATTAATAAGTGAACAATTCACTTGTTATAACGACCATTATTGAATTTATTTTAACCAAAACAAATGTTATTTATGAACTTCTCCTCAAGGCAAATTTTGAGAATTTGTATGTTATTGTTCTGTGCAGTAGCATCCATGAGTTTGTATGCACAAAGCCCTATTAGTGGCGTTGTTACAAACGCAAAAGATGGTACCCCAATTGCTGGTGTTACCGTTAATGTAAAAGGTACGTCTACCAACGTACAATCTTCGGCTGATGGTGCATATACCATAACAGCGCCAAGTAACGGAACATTGGTTTTTACTTCTGCAAGTTTTACACGTATTGAATTGGCCATTGCTGGTCAAAAAAATGTGAACGTTGCACTAACACCTAACACCGCTAATTTAGATGAAGTAGTAGTGGTAGGTTATGGTACACAACAACGTAAGTATTTAACGGGTTCTGTATCAAAAGTTGAATCCAAAGCTTTTACTAGTACACCAGCACCAAGTTTTGATGCGGCTTTGCAAGGTAGAGCGCCTGGTTTACAAGTACAACAAGCCAATGGTTCATTAGGTGGTGCCGTACGTATTAGGGTAAGAGGTACTAGCTCAATATCTGCAAGTGGTGAACCATTGTATGTTATTGATGGTGTGCCGTTTGCTAATGGCGATAACCAAGCAGGTTTTGGAAGTGGTTTTGATGCTACAAAAGCGAATAATACAAACCCTTTAGCAACCATTAACCAAAATGATATTGAATCAATTGAAGTGTTGAAAGATGCTGCTTCAGCTTCTATTTATGGTGCAAGAGCTGCAAATGGTGTTATTTTAATTACTACCAAAAAAGGTAAAACTGGTAAAACGCAAATTTCGTTAGATGCGGTTTCGGGTGTTTCAAAAATTACCCGTAAGCTACCTTTATTAAATGGTGCTGAGTGGTTTCAATTATACAATGAAGCAAGGGTAAATGATGGTCAATTGCCTTTGGGGCCTAACCAAGCAATACCTGGTCAAGCATTATCGTATGTGTACAACCCAAATGTAAATACCGATTGGATTGATCAAACTACACAAAATGGTACTTTGTACGAAGCGAACTTATCAGCAAGAGGTGGTAACGATAAAACTCGTTTCTATTTAAGCGGTGTGTATCGTGATGAAAAAGGCGTATTGGTAGGTAACAATTTTAGAAGAATTGGTGCCCGTGTTAATATTGATAATAAAGCATCTGACCGCTTAGATTTAGGGGTACAATTTGGTATGTATTCAACCAAAACCAACGAAGTACCTACCTCTTTTAATGGTGGTATTGGTTGGGCTCAATCACAGTCATTACCAATATATCCTGTATTTAATCCAGATGGAAGTTATTTTGGTACACAAACTAAAAACAACATCTTTATTAACCCTGTTGCACAATTACAAAATACATTCATTAACCAAACACTCAGAACATTTGCGAATGTGTATGCGGCTTTAAAAATAACCAAAACATTATCTTTTAGAAGTGAATTTGGTTTAGATATGAGCAAGCAACAAGAAAATTACTACCAACAAAATTTTAATAGATGGTATCAAAACACCATGTTGGCAGCAGCATCTGAAAGAAACTTGGATTTAACCAACATCAATACCAACAATTATTTTACTTTCAATAAACAAATTAACGCTGATAATAAAATTGATGCAACTGCTGGTTTTGCAGTAAATGCATTGCGTTACCATGAAATCTCTTACACACCTAGAGATGCCGGTGTTGGTTTTGTAAATAATTTTTATACAGAAGGTACTGCTGGTTTATCATGGTCGCCTTTAGCACCTACTACTATTAGCAATGGTTCGCCGGTAAACGCTTATCGTAACAGAAACGAAAGTGGTTTCTTGTCTTATTTTGCAAGAGCGAATTATCGTTTTAAAGACAGGTATTTATTCGGCGCAAGTTTCCGTGCCGATGCTTCACCTCGTTTTGGTGCAAACAATCGTTATGGTTACTTCCCATCAGTATCTGCAGGGTGGATCGCATCTGACGAATCTTTCTTAAAAGATAGTAAAGTAATCAACTATTTAAAATTAAGAACATCATATGGTTTAACAGGTAATGCTGAAATTGGTGATTTCCGCTATATTGAATTATACAACCCAACAGGTGGGTATGCTGGTATTAATGGCCAAGTACAATCGCAATTAGCTAACCCAGATTTATCATGGGAAAAAGGTCAACAATTTGATTTTGGTGTTGACTATGCTGTGTTGAAAAACAGAATTTCTGGTAGCTTGAGTTTCTATACTAAAAAATCAAAAGATTTATTGTTGAACACACCTGTACAACGTTCTACTGGCTTTAGCAACATTGCTAGTAATGTGGATGTACAAGTGCGTAACATGGGTGTTGAGTTGGTCATTAACTCAACCAACTTCGAAACAAAATCTTTTAAATGGACAAGCTCTTTAAACATTTCACATAACGCTAATAAAGTATTAACAGTAGCTGGTTTTACTGATCCTGACTTTTTAGATTTGAGTGAAGGTGATACTAGGGTTATTGCTGGTTATCCATTAGGTATAAATTATTTACCAATTTTTGCAGGTGTTGATCCTCAAACTGGTGATCAATTGATATTTGAAAAAGGTACTGGTAAAAAAATAAAATTAACACCAGCATCGCAAAATGCAAACAGGGTGCCTGTAGGTACACCAAACCCTGATTTTTATGGTGGTTTTGAAAATAATTTTACTTACAAAGGTTTTGATTTAGGAATTTTATTAACCTTCCAATATGGCAATACTATTTATGATGATGGTGGTAAATATCAAATGGGTGGCCGTTTAGGTAGTTGGAACCAACGTAGAGAGTTATTGAGCAGATGGCAAAAACCTGGTGATATTACTGATGTACCAAAAGTATCATTAATTGAGGGTGGTAATGCTGATAACAGCAACTCATCAAGGTATTTATATGATGTATCTTTCTTACGTGTTCGTAGTATTTCATTAGGGTATAACTTACCTAAGTCAATTTTAAACAAAGCAAAATTAACCAGTGCAAGAATTTATGTATCTGGCCAAAATTTATTCACGTTTACTAAGTATGCTGGTTGGGATCCGGAAGTGGTTCGTTACCGTTTTAATAATGGTGCATCTAACGGTGCTTTTAATGCGCCTTACTTGCCAACACCACAAAGCAAAAGCATCAACTTTGGTTTAAATATTGGTTTATAATCTTACCCACATTTTAAAATTATTACAATGAAAAAAATATTAATAGGTTCATTTTTCGCAGCAAGTATTTTAAGTACGGGTTGTAAAAAATTATTAGATAAATTACCTACAGATGCCCAACCTGGCGAAGAGGTATTAAAATCAAGCTCCAATGTATTATCAGTATTAGCTGCTTCATACAGCCGATTTACAGATAATAATTTTGTTGGTGGCGAAGTACAACGTACAGCTGAATTATATGGCAATCAAGTTGATCTTGCCAATGCTACAGGTGGTGCACCAGCACAATTTGTAAGCCGTAGTTTCAATATTTTTAATCAAATAGGTAGAGATATTTGGTTTACTGGTTATGAAGCCATTGGTAGAGCAAATGTGGTGTTAAATGCAATTGATAATAATACATTTAATGATACTACTGCTGCTGCAAAAAATACATGGAAAGGTGAAGCATTGTTTATAAGAGGTGCAGCTCATTTCGAATTGGTTCGCATTTTCGCTAAACCATATACCGCTAACCCAACCAGCGACCCGGGTGTGGTATTGCGTTTGAGAGCATTAAACGCTACTGAAGCACAACAACAAGTACAACGTAGTACCGTTAAGCAATCTTACGATGCTGCTATTGCAGACCTAAAAGCTGCAGAACAATTATTGCCTACCACAAATGGTGTAAGAGCTACACGTTGGGCTGCAAAAGCTTACTTAGCACGTATTTATTTTAATATGGCAGATTACGCCAATGCCTTTGCGTATGCAAATGATGTTATTACTAACGGTGGCTTTGCGTTGGGTACTGATGTGAAAGCACCATTTACTACTACTGGTAATGTGGCTAGTTTTCCTGCATCAGTGGTTTTTGGTGTACTAGGCGATGGTGGCCGTTTGAGAGGTAATTTTTGGAACAGTGATTTAAACAATACTTTCTTACCAATAGCTAATGCAACTTTCTCAAACATTAATGCAAGAGGTGGTAACAGAGCTACTTTCTTATCAACATCTTCAACAAGTGGTAAAGGTGTATCATTAAAGTGGAGTGTGTTAGGTGATGTTGCTATTAATGTGCCAGTAGTAAGGCTATCAGAAATGTATTTGATACGTGCAGAAGCTAGGGTACAAACTGGTACATTTACTGATGCTGCTGTAAGAGCTGATTATAACGCTGTAAGAGCTGTTGCAGGTGTAGTAGCAGATAATAGCACTAGTGGTGCAACTGCTTTATTAACCGCTATTCGCAACGAACGTCAGGTTGAGTTATTTACTGAAGGCGATAGCTACCATGAATTAAGAAGATTGAAACAATCTGTAAGAGGTATTGCTTTTGACGATGCTACAGGGTTATTAAAAATACCTGATGGTGAAGTAAGAGTAAACCCTGGTATGATTCAAAACTAATTTTATACAACATATTTAAATAAAACAAAATGAAAAAAATCATCATTTTTAGCTTTGCCGCTTTAATTGTAATGAGCTTATCCATCAGTTCATGTAAAAAAATACAATACGATGAAGTGGGCGAAAGCATCAGCTTAAGAGACAATTTAATTGGTAATTGGAAATTAGATAGTATCATACAAGTAGATCAAACGGCTGTTGACAAAGGATTTCCTGCATTTGTGCAAAAGCAAAACATTA
This sequence comes from Ferruginibacter yonginensis, assembly GCF_042651465.1. Taxonomy (NCBI): domain Bacteria; kingdom Pseudomonadati; phylum Bacteroidota; class Chitinophagia; order Chitinophagales; family Chitinophagaceae; genus Ferruginibacter; species Ferruginibacter yonginensis. The sequence goes on along the minus strand of NZ_JBHSCZ010000001.1, from coordinate 1,027,029 downwards.
CTTCATTGTTTCCATTTGGTACTGTAACTGTTTCATTTACGAACGATGGTACGGGTAATGCTGGTAACTATTCATTCACCAACCCTGGAAATGCTCCTTTGTTTGTAGCACCTTCAGGTACATGGAACTTTTTTGAAAATGGTGGCCCACTAAGAGTTCGTTTGGTTGGTACTTCACGTACCGATAGTATTGATTTTGGAAAGGCTTACAGGGTAAGCGATAAAAAGTTAGCCTTACGTGTGAGCAGACGTTTTTACAGTAACAATAAAACGTTTGTTTACTACGATTTAAACTTTTCAAAAAATTAATGAACTCGTATTTCAAAAAATAATATTCATTTTTCAAAATACTTTGTGAGGCAATAATATTGATAGCACCTACAAATATTTTGGAACAGCAAAAAAATTATAAATATGAAAAAAATAGTAAGTCTACTTGCAGTTGTAATAGCCAGTATTACTGGTTTTGCTCAAACTGCTACTGTAAGTCCAGCAAACTTTACTGCTGAAGATCAAATTACCATTACGTTTGATTTAAATGGCGTACAATTAGGTAATAATGGTGAAGATGTATATATCTGGGGGTTTGTACCAGGTTGTTGTGGATCACCATTAAATGATCAAGGTGGTTTTGGTTTTGGTAACTCTAACCCATTGGCGAAGTGTACTGCTTTGGGCGGAAAAAAGTATTCATTTACATTAACACCAACGCAGTACATGAATAAAACTGCTGCTGAAATTGGTGCTCAATTTGGTTGTTTGGCTAAAAACCAAAATGGTAGCCGCCAAACGCAAGATTTCGTTTTTGCAGTGGATCCATTAACATTTACACCAAGTGTGTTCAGGCCGTTTCCTTCTAAATTTACACAAGACGATGTAGTAACATTTTACTTAGATAAGAATTTGTTAGATCCATCTAAAACTGCTTTAAAAGCAGCCACAGAAGTGTATGTGTTTACTGATATTGATTATGTTCGTCCGAACGGAACTACTGGTTATTTTCAGGTTTCACAATATTGCGAACCATTAAATACTTCTGATGGTAACTACTACCCTGGTCAAACCACTACTGCCGATAACCCTGCTTTAAAAGCAAAAGATTTTGGTAATGGTTTATTTGGTTGGACGATCGTTCCATCAAAGTTTTTCAGAATAGGCGATACAGGTAGTCCATTATTTCCGCCAGCTGGTTCACGTATAACTCGTATTAAAGTGCATTTCAGAACAAGGTTAAGTCCTTATTGTCCTTTCACATCAGGTGACAGTGGCTCTTTGGGTGATAATTTTGGTTTCCCTGTAACGCAGTAATTAAATCAATCATATTAAAAAAAGACTGTTCAATTTGAGCAGTCTTTTTTTTAAAAATTACAACAGCTTAATTTTTATAATTCAGTATTAATACAGAAATTGTAGTTCGTTTATTACCACCATCATAAATTCATATTATGTTTTATTTATTAAAAAGTAATCAAAAAACTAAAGCCGTTTTTGGATTGCTCTTATTGGCTCTAGGTACTTGTAATACCTTATGGGCACAACTCAATTTAAAAGAAGTTGGCAATGTAAAATCAGTAAAAATTAGCGGTCAAAATGTAAGCATCGTAACAGATGCAGCTTACGTAGAGGCATTGGTGTATACGCCTTCTGTAATAAGGGTTCGTATGGATAAGCAACCGCTTAAAAAAGATTTTTCTTATGCAGTTGTGGCAACACCACAAACTACTAAAACTACCATCACTCAAAATGAGCAAGCTATCACTATCGTAACTGATTCAATGAAAGCAGTTATTCAAAAGAAACCATACGCCATTGCTTTTTATACATTGAATGGTGATGTTATCAATCAAGATGAAACTGGCTTAACTACTTCATGGTTAGGTGAAGAAGTAACTACCTACAAAAAGATGCAAGACGGTGAACGCTTTGTAGGCTTGGGTGAAAAAACAGGTGATTTAGATAGAAAAGGAAATGGCTACACCCATTGGAATACTGATGCGTACGGCTATAGTACTGGTCAAGATCCTATATACTCCACCATACCATTTTACATTGGTATTCACCATAATTTGAACTATGGTATTTTTATGGATAATACTTTCCAATCTGATTTTAATTTTGGCGCAAGTAATGATCGTTTTTCATCATTCGGTGCAAGAGGTGGCGAAATGAATTACTATTTTATTTACCACCAAAAAGTAGCAGATATTGTAAAATCATACACGGCACTTACAGGTCGTATGAAACTGCCACCAATGTGGAGTTTAGGTTACCAACAAAATCGTTATAGCTATTATCCTGATACTGAAGTGTTGCGTATTGCTCAAACATTGAGAGAGAAAAAAATACCGGCAGATGGTATCACACTTGATATTCATTACATGGATCGCTACCAATTATTTACTTGGAACAAAGAGCGTTTTCCTAACCCAAAAGGTTTAACAGATCAATTAAAATCAATGGGTTTTAAAACCACTGTAATTGTTGACCCGGGTATTAAGGTGGAGCCAGGTGCCGCAGCTTATGAAAGAGGATTGAAAGCTGGCGCTTATTTAAAATATACCGATGGTAAAAATTACACTGGTCAAGTTTGGCCAGGATGGTGCAATTTTGCTGATTTTACAAGTGAAGTTGGCCGTAAGTTTTGGCGTAGCGAAATGAAGTTTTTTGTTGATAATGGTATCAGTGGTGTTTGGAATGATATGAATGAAATTGCTACATGGGGACAAAAAATGCCAAGCAACATCATATTTGATTTTGAAGGTAGAAAAGCATCACACCTTGAAGGTAGAAATGTATATGGTTTAGAAATGATACGCTCTAGCTATGAAGGGTATAGGGCTTTATCAAATGAGCGTCCTTTTGTATTAACTCGTTCAGGCTATGCAGGCTTACAACGTTACGCAGCAATTTGGACGGGTGACAACCGCTCAGAAGATAGCCACATGATGGCTGGCGTACGATTATTAAACAGCTTAGGTTTGAGTGGTGTGCCATTCACCGGTATGGATATTGGTGGTTTCACCGGTAACCCATCAATTGGCTTATATGCCCGTTGGATGCAATTAGGTGCATTTATTCCATATTTTAGAAACCATACAGGCGTAAACACCAAATCATCTGAACCTTGGGCTTATGGCGAAGAAGTAACCGAAATTTCAAGAAACTACATTAACCTTCGTTATAAATTATTACCTTATTTGTACAGCAGTTTTTATGAGTCAACCCAAAGTGGTATGCCGGTAAACCGCTCATTAGTTTTTGAAAATGCACATGATAATGCTATTTATAACGGCGCATTTCAAAACCAATTTTTATTTGGGCCATCAATAATGGTAGCACCTGTTGAAAGTGGTAAAGATTTTATGAAAATTTATTTTCCACAAGGTAATTGGTACGATATGTATACCGATGCTGCTATTACAGGAAAAAGTGATCGTACAGTTGAATTGAGTATGGCGAAATTACCGGTGTATGTAAAAGAAAGTAGTATTATACCAATGCAATCATTGGTACAATCAACCACCATTGCGCCAACAGACACATTGGTAGTACATATTTATAAAGGTAATGTAGCCAATAGTTTTGTTTATTATGAAGATGATGGAAGCAGCTTCGATTACGAAAAAGGCATGTTTTATAAAAGAACAATTCAGTACAACCCTGCAACCCAGCAAATAAGTTTTGATGCAGCTGAAGGGCAGTTAAGTAGCAAGTTCAAAAACATTGCAATTGTGTTACATGGTTTTGGTAATAATGTAAATGCAACAGTAAATGGGGCAACATCAAAAACGATGGCTACGTTTACCAACTTTTTACAACCTATTTCACAATTTGATCCACAAGGCACTACTAAAAACCCTGAGGGTAGCAATACCATAACAACAGTATTTAAAAATGATGCTGCAAAAATGGTAATACAGTTGTAAAATAATTTTTAAGTATTCATACAAAAGCCCTGATATGTTTCAGGGCTTTTTTTATTTGCTATTTTATTTATTGGGTAATTTCAATTAGTGGTTTGCCAACACAAGCTGATGGCATTTGTATGTGTAGCAATGCCGCTATGGTAGGCGCTATATCCGTCATATAGGTGGGGCGGTTTGTTTTACCTTGCTTAATGTTCCAACCATAAAATATTAAAGGAATGTGTGCATCATAAGGGTTCCATAAACCATGCGTAGTACCTTTATTACCACCATCAAAATAACCTGGTTTCACTAAAAACATTACTTCGCCACTACGTTGTGGTGTAAAGCCATTTAGTAACATGGTTTTAATAGGTTCAGGTAATGTAACGGTACCTATTTGTGCTGTTTTAAATGCTTGTGTTATAAATGGTTTTGTTTGTAAATAATTTATAGCAGCATTTTGAACATCAGTAACAGATTTACCATTTTGTGTGATCGCTTTTTCATTAAAATACACTTGGTAATTTTGAACGCTGGCAATGGCTCTTTTTATACCAAAACTATCTTCCAAAATTTTATTTAATTCTTGCTCAAATTTAAAGTCGCTAAATATTCCAGCTGGTATATTATTTTCAGTTAAGTAGCCAGGTACATGAGCAGCGCCATGGTCTGCCGAAAGAAAAACAACATAATTGCCATTGCCCACTTGTGCATCTAAATACTGTAAAAATTGTTCAATGTCTTTGTCTAATCGCAAATAAGTATCTTCTGCCTCAATGGAATTGGGGCCAAATGTATGGCCCATATAATCGGTAGATGATATGCTGATTGTTAAAAAATCAGTGACGTTTCCCTTACCTAAATTTTCATTTTTAAGCGCTGCTTTCGCAAAATCAAAAGTGTAAGTTGCAGCATAAGGAGTATATTTAAAGCTGCTGTATTTACCTGTTGTAATGGTTGATAATGCCTGCGGAAACGTTGGACTTTTTAAACCCGGTATATTGCCTTCGTAAGGTTGGTTATCAGCGGCACTTAAGGTGTAAGTATTAATTGGGTAAAGGGTGTTCCAGTCTTTTTGCATCATGGTGCCTGGTTCATCTAAAGCGTTAAAATTGTTTACCCAGTTCGGCAATGCGGTCATGTAAAAATTACTGGTAATCCATTTACCTGTTTTATCATCGTACCAATAAGCAGCGTTGGCGGCATGGCCTGCTGGCAAAATAGCGCCTCTGTCTTTTAAAGCAATACCAATTACTTTACTTTGTTTTTGGTTGCTCAGGCGTAACTCATCTGTAATAGTAGTAGCCCATAAATTATTAGGACTCATTTTACCTGCCGCATCATTATTGCCTACGCCTTGTGCAGTGCTATCTTCTGTACAATACAAACTTTTGCCTAAACTTTTTTCGTACCAATTATTACCTACAATACCATTGGTAGCTGGTACGGCACCTGTGTATATAGAAGTATGGCCCGGTGCTGTGTAAGTAGGCATATAGGGTATCATGGTATTATCAAAACTATACCCTTTATTAATGAGGCGTTTAAAACCACCATTGCTGTAACGATTGTAAAAACGATAGAGATAATCCCACCGCATTTGATCAACCACCAAACCCACTACCAATTTTGGTCGGGCAAGGTCATTGCTGTTTAATTTTTGTTGTGCATTGGTTACTTTTGCTGCTGCCAACGACCCTGTTAATAGTATTAAAAACTTCAACTTCATGTAAAAATATTTTGCCAAAGGTAAAAACTGTGTATGATACCTGAGGTTATTATAATATGAAAACGGTTTTTTAAGATTGCGTATAAAATTGCTCCATAATATATGTACTGTTGATGGGCTGCCGGATAGCAGCGGCACCGCATCCGCCAAAGCGGAGCAGGTACAGCGAATAGCCGGAACCACTGTTGATAGATGATTTGAAGCCTATAGCCCCTAAAATGTTCTATTTTGTTGAATTTTACCATGAGGCATTATTAATTATTAATTAACTTTGCCACACGAAAAATACATTTTATGGTAGATGTTTTTGAAAAATTAGTGAAAGATGGCGGACCAATTGGTCAGCATATGGATAGAGCACATGGATATTTTGCTTTCCCGAAATTGGAAGGTGAATTAGGGCCACGTATGAAATTTAGGGGTAAAGAAGTAATTGTGTGGAGCTTAAATAACTATTTGGGCTTGGTAAACGACCCAGCAGTGAGGCAAGTAGATGCTGATGCAGCGGCTGCCTATGGTATGGGTAACCCAATGGGTGCTCGTATGATGAGTGGTAACACAGCAAAGCATGAAGAACTTGAAAAAGTAATCAGCAAATTTGTGAGTAGAGAGGATACAATGTTGTTGAACTTTGGTTACCAAGGTATCATGAGTTGTATTGATGCATTGGTAAATAGAAGGGATGTTATTGTGTACGATGCAGAAGCACATGCTTGTATTGTTGATGGTGTACGCTTGCACATGGGAAACCGTTTTGCATTTAAACACAACGATATTGCTGATTGTGAAAAACAATTGGTAAGGGCTAAAGCCTTGGCAGAAAAAAATGGCGGCGGTATTTTATTAATTACCGAAGGGGTGTTTGGTATGGATGGTGAACAAGGTATATTAAAAGAAATTGTGGCATTAAAAGCTAAGTATGGTTTCCGTATTTTAATTGATGATGCACATGGTTTTGGTTATATGGGCCCAACGGGTGCAGGTGCTGATGAAGCACAAGGTGTACAAGCCGATATTGATTTATACTTTAGCACATTTGTAAAAAGTATGGGTAGTATTGGTGCTTTTATTAGTGGTCCAAAAGCGGTACTTAAATTTTTACGTTACAATACCCGTTCGCAAATTTTTGCTAAAAGCTTGCCATTGCTAATTGTAGAAGGTATGTTGAAGCGTATGGATATGGTAATTAACCAACCTGAATTACGTAGTAAATTGTGGGATAATGTAAACCGTTTACAAACAGGTTTAAAAGAAAGGGGTTTTGATATTGGTAATACCAATAGCCCGGTAACACCTATTTACATGAAGGGTGATGTACCAGAAGCTACACAAATGGTGATGGACTTACGTGAAAACTATGGTATTTTCTGTAGTATAGTGGTATACCCTGTAATACCTAAAGGTGATATTATTTACCGTTTAATACCTACGGCATCTCACAGTTTTGAGGAAGTTGATATTACCTTACAAGCATTTGAAGAAACTAAAAAGAAATTAGATGCTGGAGCTTACAAAGCTGCTGATATACCAGATATGGCTGAGGTAGGCGCTTTATAAATTTTATAATAAAACTTAAAAATGCGAACCAATAGGTTCGCATTTTTTTATGAAGTTTGCTTAAAAGGCCATTCTTTTTTAATACGGGCTTTTATAAAATAAACAATAATACCACTTATTAAAACGGCGGCAAAACTGGCCATTACCAATAAACCGGTTGCACAAAAAACATATATCCACATGGCAATAGCAATAATAATAGGTAATGGATACAAGGGCATTTTGTAAGGTAGTTTGCTTGAACCTGCGCTGTTTCTTAAAATGGTAAGCCCTACAGCTTGGCCAATAAACTGCACCATTATACGCATGGCTAATATGCCACTTATAACATCACCCATTCGAAATAATAAACTAAATACAAAAGCAAAGGCGGCTAATATTAATAATGATACATGGGGAAAATTTTTGGTGGGATGTAGCTTTGCAAAAATTTTGAAAAAAGCACCATCTTGCGCTGCCGCAAAAGGTACCCTACTGTACCCCAACATTACTGCAAATAAAGAAGCTAATGCCACCCAAAGTACCATAATGGTGATGATAATGGCAGCGGTGTTGCCATACAAACGTTCAATAAATATACTGATGACAAAATTATTGGTACCTGCTTTTTGCCATGTACTAATTTCTTGCCAAGGTATAACACTTGTTACACTTACATTCATGGCTACATACAATACAGCAATAGCGATAATGGAGATGAACATACTCTTTGGTATGTTTTTACTGGGGTTGGTTATTTCACCTCCTAGGTGACAAACATTGTAATAACCTAAATAACTATAAATGGTTTTTACACATGCTTGTCCGAATGCAAACGACGCCAAGGTATTGATGCTAAAAGCTGCGCCTACATTACTAATTGGTGTAAAAAAATGACCATTCGCCACTCCGCCCCAAATAATCCAACCGAGGGTAGCTACCACACCTATCCAAAGTAACACTCCAATTTTACCAATACTTTCAATGTTGCGGTATAATAAAAATGTGATAAAAATGATGACTAAACCACTCAAGCTTTTTTGTTGCCATACATTGAGTGGTACTAAGTAAGTAAAATATTGGGCAAAGCCAATAGCTGCTGAAGCTGCTACCAATGGGGCTTGTATTATGGTTTGCCATACATATAAAAAGCTCATGAGTTTACCGGCCCCTTTTTTACCATACGCTTCGTTTAAAAAATTGTAGCTGCCGCCGGCTAATGGGTAAGCTGCACCGAGTTCACTCCAAATCATCGCATCAAAAAAGGAGAGCAATGCGCCTGCTAACCAAGCCCATATGTACATACCACCCAATAAGCCTATTACAATTGGCATGGTAATGAATGGCCCAATACCTACCATGTCAATCATGTTCAACACGGTTGATTGAAACAACCCTAAACGTCTTTGTTGCGAAACTGCTGTCATGCTTTAAAGATAATAAACTTACTTAGGGTAAAAGTGTTTCTAAATAATGTTGTTGAATGCCAAACAAACTTTTTAAAGCAGCTATTTTTTCTTTTATAACAATACAATTGTTAGTACTTGATGTAGATTTTGTACCAACAATTAAAACGTTTTTAGGTGTATCATCTTGCTCAATAAAATCGAAAACCTTGGTTTTATAACCATGGGCTTCTAATATTAAAGCCCTGATGGTATCTGTAACCATTTCTGCTTGTCGCTCTAATAAAATTCCATGTTGTGTAATGTATTGCATTGCATTAGTTGGTGCCATTTGTTTGCGAATTTGTTTGTGGCAACAAGGGGCACAAATTATAATTGCTGCGTTGGCTTTTATACCTTTCGCAATAGCATCATCAGTAGCAGTATCGCATGCATGTAAGGCAATCAACATATCAACGGCAGGCATATCGTATTGTTGAATAGTACCTTCTTTAAAATGTAATTGTTGGTAGCCTGCTTGTTGCGCTATGTTGTTGCAGGTTTGCACCAAATCAGTACGCATTTCAACACCAATAACAGTTGCATTATATTGCTGTTGTTGTAAATAATCGTACAAGGCAAACGTGAGGTAGCCTTTACCACTTCCCATATCTGCAACTGTAAAATGAGTTGGCAGGTTGCTTGTTTTTAAAATGCTGGCAACAATTTCAACATATTTATTTATTTGCCTAAACTTATGTTGTTTGTCGTTTTTTATTTTACCATCAGCAGTGCAAACCCCCAATGCTTTTAAATAAAATGCATCGTTATTGATAGTTACATTTTTTTGTTTGTTATGCTGTAAAGTAGGTATGCTGGCTTTCGGTATAGCATTATTTTTTGTGATAACTTTTTCCTTTCCTTTTATGGTTGAGGTATAATAAATAGTTGCATCAACTGTGTATACATCCATATTTAAAAAGGTAGCGGCTACTAATTGTTCAATAGCAACGAGTGCCGCATCAATTTCAAAATTTTTGGTGATGTCATTAGTAGGGTTGCGGTAGGTAAAAGAAAGTTGTAAACTGTTTTTTATAATTACAGGTTTAATGAAAACATTTTTTGGGAGTGCAAGTGCATCTTTTTTATTACCCAATGTTATTTTTAGTAACTGCTTATTTTGTGCGTTTACTTTTATTTTTTGTAACAATGTTTGCAACTGAACCATGTAATATTTTTTACAAAGATACAGTTACCAGCTACTATGAAATTTTTTGTTGAATGCTATAAAGGTTTCTTTTTCATTTGCTTTTTCGCCAAAAAATTTAATGGGAGCTTCAATTTGCTTTGGTTTAAGGTAACCGGGTAATGGCGCTGGTTGCCCGTTGATACCACTTAAAAAAACGGTTGTAGGGTATGATAATTGTCCGCCAGTTAAATAAATAGCCAATTCGTTGGTACGATATTGAGCATTGTATTGAAAAGTTTTGTTGTTGAATGAAATAGCAGCCCTAGTTTCTGCATTAAATTTTACAGCATAATATTTTTCGTTAATGTAGGTAACTAGTTTTTCATTTTTATAAGTGGTACGGTCCATTTCTTTACACCAGCCACACCATTCGGTATAAATATCAACCATAATGGGTTTGGGTTGTTGTTGATATGCAGATTGAAGTTCATCAAAACTCAACCAACGTATGGTTTCTTTATTTGCAGGCTTGTTAGAAAAGCTACAAAAAATTATTACTAAAAACGAAAATACCAACAATTGCTTCATGTATAAATGCTTTACCTTAGTTGTATGAACGAGAAAATTACGCAAAAAATTGTAGTAGCAATCACTGGGGCAAGCGGTTCGGTATATGCGAAGGTACTATTAACAAAATTATTGCAGTTGAAGGAGCAAATTAGTGAGTTATCAGTAGTGATGACTGATAATGCTCGTGAGGTTTGGTATACAGAGTTAGGCGATGAAAGCTATAAAAATTTTGATGTAAAATATTACACACAACAAGATTTTGATGCACCTTTTGCATCGGGCTCTGGCCAATACCAAACCATGATTATTGTGCCATGCAGCATGGGTACCCTAGGTAGAATTGCTGCAGGCATTTCAAATGATTTAATTTCAAGGGCAGCAGACGTAATATTAAAAGAGCGCCGAAAACTCATCTGTGTGGCAAGAGATACACCTTATAATTTAATTCATATTCGTAATATGGAAACAATAACATTGGCCGGTGGTATTATTTGTCCGGCTACTCCATCTTTTTATAGTAAGCCAACTACTATTGAAGAAGTAGCGGCAACTGTTGTTGATAGAATCATTGATTTAGCTGGTTTACAACACCATACGTATCGTTGGGGTAAATAAATAGGTAAGTACTTAGTATTTGTCAATAAAATATGACAAATATTTGCTCATCATTCCATTATTTGCTCTAATTTTAAATATCATTTCAGGTTTACCACACCTGTTTCAAATTTCAACAACACTTATTTTTTTTAAAGCATTGAGATCATGAAAAAACTATTACTACTTTACGCAATCGTTTGCGTTAGCTTTTTAGGTAAAGCACAACAAGTTTTTATGCAAGGTTGGTATTGGGATTATCCTAAAACAGCCAATGGTTTTAGCTGGGCAGATACGCTTCGATTAAAAGCGCCTAGTTTGGCCACTGCTGGCTTTACGCATATTTGGTTTCCGCCACATGCGGTGGCTAGTTTTGGTACCAATAGCAATGGTTACGACCCCAAAGATTTATTTATAGGCAACCAAACTACTGGTTTAGGTACAAGGGCAGCGTTAAACAATATGTTGAGCACCATGTCAGCACAAGGTATTGCGCCAGTGGCTGATTTAATTTATAACCATCGTGATGGAGGTGCAGCAGAAATTAACCCGGTTGTAAAAGCATATATCACCAACTTTTATACCGCTGCAAAAGAGCCTTATCCATCAGATCGATTTTTTTGTGCATTGCCAGTAGGCGGTACCACAGGTAATGGTGCAGGCGATTATTTCTTTAAGCTATCATCAAAAACAGGCGATAATCGTTTTAATGGGAAAGGATATAAATTATACATGCAAACCAGCCTTGTAGGCTTTGGTGGCTTACCTGCACAAAATGAAGCAGAGCCCAATGGTGGCGGCGATTGCGGACAAGGCAACAATACCATTACTTTAGGAAGAGATATGTTGGGCACCATTGAAACCACCACTGGTTGCAATACCGATGAGTTTAAACTTACATTAGCAAACGGACAATTTAATCCTGCTGGTGATACCATTTTTATTTACATGAACAATACCAACGGTTATGCTGATCATCGTTTTTATGGTATTTATAGCACGGCAAGAGCAACTGATATTGTAAATGAATTGTTGTATATGACGTACACTAACTACAATAACATGGCAAGTGGTAGAGGACAAATGAATTACGAATTTTTTAAACCCAATAGCACCAATGCTTCTACTACTTTCTTAAATGGTGATTGGGATAGTTTTTTATTCTTTTACGATTACGATCAATTTCAAAAACGTACACAAGATACTTTGATAGATTGGACCAAATGGAATTACGATGAACTAGGTGTTCGTGGTATTAGAATGGATGCAGTCAAGCATTTTACACCGCAGTTTGTAGGCAGGATGTTGGATAGTATGTACAAGTACAATAAAATACCTAGTTTGGTAGTAGGTGAATGGTATGATGCCAACCCAGTAGTTTTAAAAAATTGGGTGAATGATGTAAAAACAAACATGAGTGCAGCAGCCCAAGCCGCTATACAACCTAAAGTGTTTGATTTTACCTTACGTGAACAATTAAGACAAGCTTCTGATAATGCTGGTTTTGATGTAAGAAACGTATTCACCGGCAGTTTACGAGATAACCAAGGTATGAGTGGTTTTAATGTGGTAACATTTGCCAACAATCACGATTTTAGAGATGCTAGTGGTTTCTCATCTTTAATTAGAAATAATAATGATTTGGCGTATGCTTATTTATTAACCAATAACCAAATTGGGGTACCAACTATTTTTTATCCAGATTATTATGGTTATCCTGCTCCTAGCGGTGGTTTGTACAGTTATCATCCAACCAATTTACCAGCTTTAAAAACAAAAATTGATTCACTCATTTATATTTTAAAAACTTACATCAACGGTTCTCCATCTATTGATTACTTAAATCGTTTTTCAACACCATATACCAGTCAGTATATAAGTGGCAGCGCTAATAAATCATTAATTTATCAACTACGTGGATCAGCAGCTAATGGTAATAGAGATATTATTGTTGCCATTAATTACGGTACCACACGTTTGCAAGTAAATCATCAAATTAACACAAATGGTGGTGCTATTACACAAGGCGTACAGTTTTTTGATATTTTAGGAAATTCTGCATTTCCGTTTCAGCAAGTTGATGCTTTAAATAGGGTGTACATTGATTTACCACCAAAAAGCTATTCAGTATGGTCGCAAAATAGTTTGATTTTGCCAGTATCATTATTGTCATTCAATGGAGTATCCGCCAACAATAAAGTAAACTTACAATGGAATGTAAACAATGAAATAAATGTAGAAAAGTATGAAGTAGAGCGTTCATTAAATGGTACAAGTTTTAGTGCTATTGGTCAAGTAACATCTATCAATAGTAATAACTACAGCTATGGTTTTGTTGATGCAGCTTTACCTAAAGCAGCGGCTTTGTATTATCGTTTAAAAATAATTGATAAAGACAATTCTTTTAAATATAGCGAAATCATTAAAGTTCAATTTAATGTTGCAACATTTGAAGTGAATATTTACCCTAACCCAACTGCAACAAATAATATTGCTATTAATATTGAAACTACCAATACAACAGCATTAAAAATAACAGTTGTAAACAATGTGGGTCAACAAGTAATAAGCAAAGCATGGAAGGTTACACCGGGTACTACTAATTTTCCGGTTGATGTAAGCACACTTGCAAAAGGAACTTATAATGTTGTTGTTGATGATGGAAAACAACGCATCACAAAACCACTGGTAAAACAATAAATAATATAAAATAAAAAACGCTATCAGTAATGATAGCGTTTTTTATATAAAGGTTTTTAAAAGATTATCGTAAATCAACTACTTCAACACCTGGGTATTTTTTAGCATCAAATACAAAAGTAGCATCTGTAACTGCTGCATTTGGGGTTAAGCTTGTGGTGCTGTAAGTATATTTATTGCCTGTTTTTTCATACAATTTAGTGGTGTTGATAGCATTTTTATCAACGTATAACAAAATCTTAAAAAATGGTTTTGTTTTATCTATAGGTGTTAATTCAATTTCATTAACATTTTTTGTAGTACCATTTAATTTGTATAAAAAATCTTTATCGTAAAAATTAGTAAATAATTTTTGTGGTGTTATGCTATTAGCAGAAGGATCAATTTTATTGATGGTTACTTCGTTCGCTAATTTGTCATACGTCCATACATTGCTACCATCGCTAAAAATCTCTTGTCCGGTTACACTAATTCTATATTTCGTTCCTTTCATGTAAACAGTACCTGTTTTATTACCTAAAGTTTTACCTGCATTATTTTCAATTTTTAATGCAAATTTAGCTTGTACTGTTTTGTACGATTTAAACTTAGCACTTACTGCATCTAAAATCTTTTTAGCATTAGGGTCGTTAGTGCCCATACCTTTTGGTACTTGTGCTTGCACATTTAATGCTAGGGTTGTAGCCGCTATCAATAGGGTACCTATTTTCTTAATCATGTATTTTAATTTTTGAGTTGCAAAGATAGGTAATAGACCCACTGATGTTGCTATGGTTTAAATCATTTTTGCTAGGGTTATGTTAATGCTTATAGGTATAATCTGTTAATAAAATGGTGGTACAACTACTGTAAAATCAATATTTTTGTCGCTTATGGCAAAATCGGCAACAGAAACGCCACTCATGCAGCAGCACAATAGCATCAAGGCAAAATATCCCGATGCTATATTGTTATTTAGAGTGGGTGATTTTTACGAAACTTTTGGGCAAGATGCTGTCATTGCATCGCAAGTATTAGGCATAACTTTAACCAAGCGAAACAACGGCAATGCCGCTTCAGCTGAATTGGCTGGTTTTCCTCACCATGCCATGGATACCTATTTGCATAAGCTGGTGAAAGCAGGTTATAGGGTAGCTATTTGCGATCAACTTGAAGACCCTAAAGCTACAAAGGGTATAGTAAAAAGGGGTGTAACCGAATTGGTGACACCAGGTGTGGCCACCAGCGATAAATTATTAGAACATAACAGTAACAATTTTTTGGCTGCATTACATTTTGCTGATCATATTACAGGTATTGCGTTTTTAGATATATCAACCGGTGAGTTTTTTGTGGCAGAAGGTGACAAAGAATACACTGATAAACTGTTACAAAGTTTACAACCTGCGGAAGTTATTTTTCAACGCAACAAACAAAAGTTTTTTAAAGAAAATTACGGCGTTTCTTTTTTTACCTACAGTTTAGATGAATGGATTTTTGCTGATGTTTATGCCAACGAAATTTTATTAAAACATTTTGGAACCCATAGTTTAAAAGGCTTTGGTACAGATGGTTTAACCGCAGGTATTATTGCTGCTGGGGCTATTTTACACTATTTAAAAGATACGGAGCACCCTAACTTACAGCACATAACATCTTTACAACGCATTACAAAAGAGGAGCATTTGTGGATGGACCGCTTCACTATTCGTAACCTTGAGTTGGTAGGGCCTAATGAAAATAGTTGCTTGTATAAAATATTAAACAACACTGTTTCACCAATGGGGGCAAGGCTTATGAAACGTTGGTTGCTTATGCCGTTAAAAGATATCAATAAAATAAATGAACGCCTACAAACTGTTGCTTATTTTATTAAAGATGTAACGCTCAAAAACGAAATAACAAAAAGCATTAAACAAGCTGGTGATGTAGAGCGTTTGGCTGCAAAAGTGCCTTTAAAAAAAATAAATCCGAGAGAAGTATTGCAAGTAGCTAAAGGGTTACAGCAAACAAAAATTATAAAGGCTTTTTGTGAAGCATCTAACAACGAGTATTTAAAAAGATTGGGTAATTCGTTGAACCCTTGTGATTACATTTTACAGAAAATTATTACAGAAATAAATGAAAATCCTCCTGCAGCAGCAAATAAAGGTGGACTTATAGCAACAGGTATACATGCTGAGTTAGATGAACTGAGGGCTATAGCAAGCGGCGGTAAAAATTATTTGTTAGAGTTACAGCAAAAAGAAGCACAAGCTACAGGTATATCATCACTCAAAATAAGTTTTAATAATGTGTTTGGTTATTATTTAGAAGTAACCAACCTCCATAAAAATAAAGTACCCGAAACGTGGATACGTAAACAAACTTTGGCCAGTGCTGAACGTTATATTACGCCAGAGTTAAAGGTATATGAAGAAAAAATTGTTGGGGCAGAAGATAAAATTTTTGAAATAGAAACACAATTATTTCAAGCCTTGTTACATGAACTGCAAGATTTTATTGCTCCTATGCAAGTAAACGCACATGTAATGGCCATTATTGATTGTCTTACTTGTTTTGCCAACAATGCTTTACAATATCAATACCATCAACCTACGCTGCATGATGGTTTTGAATTGTCGTTAAAGGAAAGCAGGCACCCTGTTATTGAACGCAACATTCCAGTTGGCGAAGTTTATATCACTAATGATATTTTGTTAGATAATGCGCAGCAGCAACTCATTATTTTAACAGGCCCTAACATGAGTGGTAAAAGTGCCATACTAAGGCAAACAGCCCTTATAACTTTAATGGCGCATATGGGTAGTTTTGTGCCTGCAACCAGCGCAAAAATTCCGCTGACAGATAAGATTTTTACAAGAGTAGGTGCATCAGATAATATTGCAGGTGGCGAAAGTACTTTTATGGTTGAAATGAATGAAACCGCCAGTATCATCAATAATTTAACAGATAGAAGTTTGATTTTATTAGATGAAATTGGCCGTGGTACTTCAACGTATGATGGTATTTCTATAGCATGGAGTATTGCAGAATATATTCATCAGTCCATACATGCACCAAAAACATTGTTTGCAACACATTACCATGAGTTAAATGAACTTGAAAATAAATTTGAACGCATTAAAAATTACCATATAACTAACAAAGAAATCGGTAATAAAATCATCTTTTTACGAAAATTGGCCCCAGGTGGTAGTACACATAGCTTTGGTATACATGTGGCACGAATGGCAGGCATGCCGCCTGCATTAATTGAAAGGGCCAACGAAATTTTACTGCAACTTGAGCGTAAGAACGAAGGTGAAGTAACACCAGAAAAAGGGGTAGCTGCTACGGCCGATATATCAAACAAAGTAAAAGCCCTTACAATGCCAAAAATGCAACTCAATATTTTTGATGCCCATAGTATTACTTTTGAAGAAATCAGAACCATATTGGCAACAGTAGATATCAATAGATTAACCCCTGTAGAAGCATTGTTAAAGCTGCAAGAAATTAAAGAAAAAGTTAATTGATGTTGTAACAGTAAAAAAACAACCACATATACACATTAGGTTGATAACAATAACTTAATATGTGTCTTATTGTATTATTTTTGTATCAACCACAATTTAAAGTGCATGCAAATTGCAAAAGGAAAATTGCTAGCCATTGGCGGAGCAGAAGATAAAGGTACAGATTTAGAAACTGGCCAAATTCACAGAAATAACCTCAATTTTTTTGAACTGGGTATTCTTCGCAGAATTGTTGAAGAAATTGGTGGGCAAGATAAACGTATTGAAGTTGTAACCACCGCAAGTATGATACCTTTAGAGGTGGGTGATAATTACTTAAGCGCTTTTGGTAAAATAGGTTGTAAAGATGTTGGTTTAATGCACATTCGTAACCGTGCCGATGCAATGAATGAAGCGTATTTAGATAGACTTCGTACATGCGATGCCGTTATGTTTAGTGGTGGTAATCAATTAAGGTTAACGAGTACATTTGGAGGCACTACATTTTTACAAATAGTATTACAACGTTATAATGATGAGCCTCAATTTTTAGTAGCAGGTACATCCGCAGGTGCAATGGCTATGAGCAATACCATGATATATGAAGGTAATGCCGCTAAAGCACACTTAAAAGGTGAAGTAAAAATTACCACAGGGTTAGGGTTTATGGATGATGTTATTTTTGACTCTCACTTTGAAAAAAGAGGTCGCTTTGGTAGGTTAGCACAAGCTATATCAAGCAACCCATCATGCATTGGTATTGGCTTAGGTGAAGATACGGGTGTACTTATTATTGATGGTAATAAAATGGAAGCAATTGGCAGTGGTTTGGTAATTATTGTTGATGGCCATGATATACGCCACAGTAATATTGCCGACATACCCGATGGTTGCCCCATCAGTATTGAAAATATGAAAGTGCATTTTTTAGAGAAAGGTAATGGTTACTTAGCCAACGAACGTATTTTTATGGTAGAAGCTTATGAAGGTGCTTTAACCAATAAACAGGTTGATGTAGAATAAAGAAAAGGCTCGAAACAATTTCGAGCCTTTTCTTTATTCTATGGTTATTAAATAATATTGCTTTTTACCTTTTTGTACCAACAAAAACTTTTGGTGTAGCAACTGTGCTGTATCAGGTTTGTATAGTGGGTTATCTAATTTAACCCTGTTGATACTTACACCACCATTGGTAATCATTTTTCTGGCTTCTCCTTTACTTTCAAAAATGCCCAATTCGGCAAAAAGTGTTGTCACATCAATGCCTTCATCAAACCTAGCTTTTGATACACTAAATTTTTTAATGCCTTGTATATTGTTTAAATCTGCTTCGCTTAAACTTTCAATTGGTGCGTTTTGATTGCTAAATAATTTTTCAGTAGTAGCTACGGCTTCATCAAAAGCTGCATCGCCATGTACAAAAATAGTGAGCTCTTTTGCCAATGCTTTTTGTAATAACCTATTTGAGGCATCAACAGCATGTTCGCAAATTAATTGCTCAATAGTTGCTTTATCAAGAAACGTAAAAATTTTAATCCAATTTGCAGCATCTTCATCAGAGGCATTCAACCAAAATTGGTAAAATTGAAAAGGAGATGTTTTAGTAGCATCTAACCAAACATTGCCCTGCTCCGATTTACCAAATTTTGTACCATCAGCTTTTTTAATGAGCGGACAAGTAAATGCAAATGCCTCACCAGCATCTTTTCTTCTTATTAATTCAGTACCAGTTACAATATTACCCCATTGGTCACTACCGCCCATTTGTAATTTACAATGCATGTTTTTATGTAACCAATAAAAATCGTACCCTTGTACTAATTGATAGGTAAACTCTGTGAAAGACATACCACTTTCACCCTCTAGGCGTTTTTTTACACTATCTTTCGCCATCATGTAATTAACGGTGATATGTTTACCAGCGTCTCTAATAAAATCTAAGAAAGATATGCCTTTGAACCAATCGTAATTATTTACCATTACAGCGGCATTGGGTGCTGTACTTTCAAAATCTAAAAACTGGGCCAATTGTTTTTTTATACCAGCTACATTATGATGTAACACTTCTTCACTCAACATATTTCTTTCTTGGCTTTTACCGCTAGGGTCGCCAACCATACCGGTGGCACCACCTACCAAAGCAATTGGTTTATGACCAGCTTTTTGTAAGTGAACCAATAATAAAATGGGCACTAAACTGCCAATGTGTAAACTGTCTGATGTTGGGTCGAAGCCAATATAACCTGTCGTAATTTCCTTATTTAATTGTTCTTCTGTACCGGGCATTATATCTTGTAACATGCCTCTCCATTTCAGTTCTTCTATAAAAGCGTTCATCTAAAGTGTAAAATTTTTGGGTAAAAATAAGTTGCTTCATCGTAAAATAGGTTTAAAAACGCCATTTTGATTGGTATTTCATTAAATTTTTACCAATTGATGTACTAAAACAACATTTTATACGTCTTTAGCATCTAACATTACGTAAATATTGAAGTGTAATACCACTGTTTTGTATATATTTGAGTATCGAAACCCTAAACTAACGCAGTTTCCATATCTCCTTCAAAAACACTGGTTATTATTTTGTGTACCAAATTTTAATTGTATGAGAAAAAGCTTTATTGCTTTCGTTATAATATTTTTCATTAGTGATAGTTCAGTAAATGCACAATTCCGTAAATACTCAAACGAATTTTTGAACATAGGCGCTGGTGCAAGGGGCTTAGGTATGGGAAGTGCTCAAATAGCATCTGTTAATGATGCTACGGCAGGTTATTGGAACCCAGCAGGTCTTGCTCAAGTAAAAAATAATACGGCTGCAACTATAATGCATGCAGAGTATTTTGGTGGTATTGCAAAGTATGATTATGCAGCAGCTGCTATTCCTATTCAAGATAATAAACGCACTTTAGGTTTATCGCTTTTGCGATTTGCGGTGGATGATATTCCCAATACATTATTTTTAGTGGAGCCAGATGGTAGTGTGAATTACAATAATATACAATCCTTTTCATCAGCAGATTATGCAATGTTGTTATCGTTTGCACAAACTATTAAAGAAAACGACAATTACACATTAAACGCCGGTTTAAATGGTAAAGTAATTTATCGAAAAGTGGGCAAATTTGCCAATGCTTGGGGTTTTGGTTTAGACGCTGGCATACAAATGAAAAGCGATAAATGGAGCCTTGGTTTAGTGGCTAAAGATGTAACCTCTACTTTTAATGCTTGGACATTCAAATTTACCGACAGAGAAAAAGAAGCCCTCTATTTAACCAATAATGATATACCAGTAAAATCAACCGAGTTAACAGCGCCTCGTTTAGCACTCGGTGGTGCGTACAGATTTGATATTTCTGAAAAATTTAGTTTACAAACAGAAGCTAATGTAGATGTTACTTTTGATGGAAAACGTAACACCGTCTTCAGTACTAATACCGTAAGTGTTGACCCTCATGTTGGGCTTGAAGCCGCTATTAATAATGCTTTTTTTGTAAGAGCTGGTGTCACCAATTTTCAAAGAGCATTATCAGATGGTGATACACTCAATCAAAAAAAAGTATGGATTTACCAACCAAGTTTAGGCGCTGGCTTTAAGGTTAAAAACGTAAATATTGATTATGCTTTTACCAACTTAGCAAATCAAAATAATCCATTATACACCCATGTAATTTCGTTGCGAATCATTTTTGCTAAAAAAGATGATCAATAAATAATTATAGAAACTGTTTATGATGAAAAAATGTATACTTCCTTTGTTGCTATTATTGGCTTTTACAACAAAAGCACAATTAAATAATAGTTGGATTGATTACAGCAAAACTTATTATAAGTTTAAACTAGGTACAGATAATATTTGTAGAATACCACAAACCACTATTGCAAATGCAGGGCTATCAGCCACCAATGCAGATCATTTTCAGTTATGGCGTAATGGTAAGCAAGTACGCTTATTTACATCAGTAAACGGCGTAGCGTTAGGCGCATCAGATTACATAGAGTTTTTTGGTGAAATGAATGATGGTAAGGCTGATGCAACTTTGTATAAATCACCTACATTTCAATTAGCAGATAGGTATAGTTTAGAAACTGATACTGCTACCTATTTTTTAACCGTAAATACAGCAGGTGGTAACCTTCGCTATATTACAGGTTTAAACAATATTACTGGCGCAACCAACCCCGATTTGTTTTTTATGCGAACCATTGATGTTTTTTATCGCAATCAAATTAATTATGGCTTTGGTAAAGATTTAGGAGAATATGTTTACTCATCAGCTTATGATATTGGGGAAGGGTACACATCATCAGATATATCAACTGGCGCATCTTTCACTGAAACTTTTAATAACTTAAATGTATATACAGCAGGCCCTGCAAACAGTGTAAATGTTACTGCCAAATTATTTTCTAATACCGATAATATTACAAGAACCGTACAAGTAAAGTTGAATAATAACATCATTAATTCAACTACTACAACCAACACAGCTGAGGTGATTGCTAATGTGCAAAATATGCCACTTACTAGTTTAACGAGTGCTAGCACGGCTACTGTAAATGTAGGTACCATCAATCAATCTAACCCAGCCATCAATGATAGGTTAGTAATAGCTACTTTGGGGTTAACATACCCTGCCACTTTTAATTTCAATAACACCAAATCATTTGCATTTGATTTGGCAGCAAGTGCTTCAGGTAATTATTTATTGATTGATAATTTTAATTATGGTACTACAGCACCTATTTTATATGATATTACTAACGGTATACGTTATGTGGGTGATGTAACATCAACCCCAGGTAAGGTAAAGTTTGTATTGCCAGCATCAACATTAGCAGTACGTAAATTTATTTTAAACAATGTTGAAGCTGCAAATATTATAACCATTAACAGCTTACAAAGCAGGGTGTTTTTCAATTATAATACTGCTGCAAATAGAGGCGATTATATCATTATTACTAACCCAGTTTTATTCAACGATGGCAATGGTAATAATCATGTTGAAACATTAAGGGCGTATAGAGCTTCGGCAAACGGTGGAGGTTATAATGCAAAAATTGTTGATGCAAATGAGTTAATTGATCAATTTGCATTTGGTATAAAAAACCACCCTGCTTCCATAAGAGATTTTGTAAGGTTTATGGATCAGCAATATCCTATTAAGCCTAAATACATTTTTATAATTGGTAGAGGGGTTGCTTATAATGAAGCTAGGCCGCAAGAAAACAATCCTATTTTACCTAAAATAAATTTAGTGCCTTCGTTTGGTTGGCCAGCTTCTGATATTTTATTGGTATCGCAACCAGGCACCGTTTTACCTATTGTACCTATAGGTAGGTTAGCTGCCATAAATGGTTCAGAAGTGGGTACGTATGTTCAAAAATTATTGCAATATGAGCAGGTGCAACGCACGGGTAGCCCGTTAATAAATGATAAGGAGTGGATGAAAAATATGATTCATATTATAGGTGGTAAAACACAAGATGAATCAAATTTATTATCATTTTATATGAACCAATGGAAAGATTTAGCAAAAGATACTTTAATGGGTGCACACGTTGAAACGTTTATTAAATCATCATCGGCAACTACACAACAAATTAATAGTGCACGTATTACTGATTTAATAAATGGAGGAGTTGGTTTTATTGGATATTTTGGTCATTCATCTGCTACCACATTTGAGTATAATTTAGCAGATCCTGCTGTTTATAATAATGTAGGTAAGTATCCTTTTTTTGAGGCTAGTGGTTGTACAGCAGGTGATTTTTATACTTTTGATCCGCAACGTTTAAATGGTAACTTGTCTATTTCTGAAAGATATATTTTTGCCAATCAACGAGGTAGTATAGGCTTTTTAGCTGATACACATTTCGGAATACCATTCGCTCTCAATAATTATAATTTACAGTTTTATAAAAACTTTTCATTGTTACAATATGGTCAGTCTGTAGGTAACCAACTAAAGGCTGTAATAGGAATATCAGATGGCTTAAATCCTAATGTAGATTACTATACAAGAATTCATTTAGAAGAAATCAATCTTCATGGTGACCCTGCAATTAAAATAAATAATTTTGATAAGCCTGATTATGTTATAGAAGATCCATCTATAGTAATTTCTCCAAGCATCATATCAATTGCAGATGCTTCTTTTAACGTAAAAGTTAAAATGCAAAATTTAGGAAGGGCGGTAAACGATTCAATGAGGGTTTATGTAAAAAGATTAAGACCTAACACTACTGTACCTGTAACCCTAATTGACACACTTATTCCGGCAATTAAATTGATAGATAGCTTAAATTTAAATGTACCAATAACACCATCTACAGATGTGGGTAATAACAGCATAATTGTGGAGTTAGATTATACTAACCGTATTGCCGAACTTTATGAAACTAATAATAAGATTACTAAAAATGTGTTGATATTTGAAGATAATATCCGACCCGTTTACCCATATGAATATGCAATTGTAAATAATCAAAACATCACATTTGCGGCTAGTACTGCCAACCCAATTGCTGTATCAAGAAATTACATAATGGAAATTGATACAACGACAACATTTAATTCACCTTTCAAAAAAGTTTACAATAAAACAAGCATTGGTGGGGTTATTGAGTTTACACCAACCAACCTCACTTTTTCTGACAGTACTGTTTATTATTGGCGTACTGGTAGTGCCCCAACCAATGGCAATAATATTGTATGGAATAATAGTTCATTCATATTTTTACCTAATAGCACACCAGGTTTTAACCAATCGCATTATTATCAAAATTTAAAATCTACTTATGATGCAATTAATATTGCTAGTGATCGCACTTTAAAGTTTGATACCTATACTTCAACAGTAAAAATTAAAAACGGCGTTTTCCCTACTTCAGGTACACAGGCAGAAGATTATCAAGTAGATATTGATGGTTCTACAAATATTCAAAGTTTATGTGGTGTTGCAAAAATTATCATTAATGCAATCAACCCATCTGATATGGAACCCAAATTTAATAATGTTGCAGGAGGGCCAGGTCAATTTGGAAGTGAACCAGTTTGTGCACCAGGCAATGGCCCGGGTCGTGAGTATAATTTTCAGTACAGTACATTGGACGTACTTTCAAGAAATAAGGCACGAGATTGTTTAGATTCTATTCCTAACGGTTATTATGTTATTGTTAGAAACGTATCGGGAGCTAACTATTCATTGGATACATATGCTGCACAATGGCAAGCCGATGGACCTAATTCATTATATACCAGATTGAAAGATGCTGGTTTTAATGATCTTGATTCATTTAACCGTCCACGAGCATTTAACTTTATTTATAGAAAAGCAAATAATTCATTTGTGCCAATGTCAATGTTTTCTGTTGACAGATTTGATAGAATAATTTTGGAAGCTGCTTGCCCAGCTATAAAAGGAGGTGGTACAATAACTTCTCCAATGTTTGGGCCAGCAAAAGCTTGGGATTATTTTCATTGGAGAGGAAAATCTCAAGAAATACCAACTGGAGATTCAATTGCATTTAATATTATTGGTGTTACGCCATCAGGTACTGAAAATGTACTTTTAACTGTGGATTCAACATTAAAAGATGTAAATATTTCAAGCATAAATGCCAACGTTTATCCTTATTTAAAAATTAAAATGATAAATGTTGATAAAAAAACAGCAACGCCTTACCAAGTAAGATATATAAGGTTGAATTACACACCAGTACCTGAGGGAGCTGTAGCACCTAATATTTTATTTACAATGAAAGATACGGTTGAGGTGGGAGAGCCTATTAACTTTTCAGTAGCTTTTAAAAATATTAGTCAGGTTAAGTTTGATAGTATGATGCGTATTAGTTTAAAAATACGTACCAATAACAATGTTGATAGTATCATCAACTTACCTCGAGGCAAAATTTTAATTGCTGGCGATACACTTAAAGCATCGTACACCATCCCAACTCAAAATTATTTAGGTAATAATACTTTAATTGTTGAGTTTAATCCAAACAGAGATCAACCAGAGCAGTATTTGTTTAATAATATTTTATACAAAAACTTCTTTGTAAAAAATGATCCTTTCAATCCAATTTTAGATGTTACGTTTGATGGGGTGCATATTTTGAGTAGAGACATTGTTGCATCAAAACCCAATATCTTAATAAAATTAAAAGATGAAAACAGGTTTTTAGCTTTAAAAGATACGGCGCTGTTAAAAGTACAATTGCGTTATCCTGATCAAACATTGCGTAATTTCTATTTTAACAATGATACCATGCGCTTTATACCTGCAAATATTACAACGGGTGAAAATGCGGCTAGCATTGAGTTTAAACCATTTTTACCAGATGATGGTGAGTATGAGTTAATTGTTACGGGTAAAGATGTTTCAGGTAACTCAGCCGGCGCACTCAATTATCGTACTGTGTTTACCGTTTATAACAAACCTGCTATCAGTGAAATGCTCAATTACCCTAATCCATTCACCACATCAACAGCATTTGTATTTACACTTACAGGTAGCCAAGTGCCTCAAAATTTACGCATACAAATTTTAACCATAACGGGTAAAATTGTAAGAGAGGTAACCAAAGAAGAATTAGGGCCTATTCATATTGGAAGAAATATCACCGAATTTAAGTGGGATGGTACAGATATGTATGGTCAAAAATTAGCCAATGGCGTTTACATTTACAGGGTTATTACCAACCTCAACGGTAAATCGCTTGATAAGTATAAAGCTGATGGTGATAATACAGACAAATACTTCAACAAAGGGTATGGTAAAATGTACCTCATGCGTTAAATAGTTTTTATTTCCTTTTAAAGCCCTGCCTTGCAGGGCTTTTTTAATACTTTTGCAAAAAATAATACAATGGCAAAAATTGCAATCAATATAGCAACAGGTAGTTTACAAAAGGATGAAATTATTGTGGGGATTGATTTGGGTACTACCAATAGCTTAGTAGCTATGATACACCCCGATACTAAAAAAGCTGTAGCTTTAAAAGAGCATGATAGCAGTTCGTTGGTGCCATCAGTGGTTTACTTTGATCATAATGGTGGTGTTATAGTTGGTAATGAAGCAAAGGCGTTTTTAGAAACGGCTCCAGAACGTACCATATTTTCTGCCAAGCGTTTGTTAGGTAAAAATTATAACGACATCAAATCAAAAGCAGCTTTTTTTGCCTACAAAATAATTGATGAGGCAGATGATCGTCAAGTAAAAATTAAAATTGATGAGCAGTATTATTCACCAGTTGATTTGTCATCTTTAATTTTAAAAGAATTAAAAAAACGAGCAGAACATATTTTAAAAACACCCGTTAATAAAGCCGTTATTACGGTGCCAGCTTATTTTAACGATGCACAACGCCAAGCTACTAGAGATGCTGGTAAATTAGCCGGTTTAGATGTATTGCGTATTATAAATGAACCTACAGCGGCAAGTCTTGCATATGGCATTGGGTTACACCAACACGAAAGCGCCACCATTGCCGTATATGATTTAGGGGGAGGTACTTTTGATGTATCTATTTTACGCCTCAATGGAGGTGTGTTTGAAGTACTTTCTACCAATGGCGATACCTACCTCGGTGGCGATGATTTTGATAATGCTATTGTAGCGTTTTGGAAAGCTCAATATGGTTTTACGAACGAACAGTTAGCAACTGATGCATCGTTAGCCCAAACGTTAAGGTTACAAGCAGAAGCCGCCAAAAAGCATTTGTCTACCAACGAGCTGTTTGAAACCAATGTTAATGGTAAGTCGCTACAGATAACTATTACCCAATTTAATGAATTGATAAAAACAGCCATTGAAACCACCATTACCTGTTGTAAAAAAGCATTGAAAGATGCCGGCATAACAAAATCAGAAATTGATGAAATTATTATGGTAGGTGGCAGCACAAGGGTGCCATTGGTAAATGAAATGGTAGGTACTTTTTTTGGAAAGCCTGTAAACAATTCAGTTAATCCCGATGAGGTTGTGGCTTTAGGTGCCGCCATTCAAGCAGATATTTTAGCAGGAAATAATAAAGAGGTATTGTTGCTTGATATTACACCGCTAAGCCTTGGTATTGAAACTGCAGGTGAGTTAATGGATGTACTGATACCTCGTAACGCAAAAATACCATCATCCGCAGCAAGAGAATATACCACTCAGCTTGATGGACAAATGAATATGCGTATAAGTGTTTACCAAGGCGAAAGAGATATTGTAAAAGATAATCGATTGTTGGCTACCCTAAATTTAAAAGGTATACCGGCTATGCCTGCAGGTATGGCTAAAGTACAAGTGGCATTTATGATTAATGCTGATGGTATTTTAACAGTTAGAGCAAAAGAATTACGAAGCGGTGTTGAACAAAGTATAGAGGTAAAACCACAAATTGGTTTAGATGATAGTACAGTTGAGAAAATGCTCCTTGATTCAATGCAACATGCACAGGCAGATATAGCAGCAAGGGCATTAGCAGAAGCTAAAACAGAAGGCGAACAATTATTAAAAACCACTGAACGTTTTCTGCAAAAAAATGCTAATTTACTCATAGGTACTGAGTTGCATGATACAGCTGCTGCAATGCAAGCGTTGCAATTGGCCCTTACAATGGATGATAAAAATTTAGTGCAACAAAAAACCGAAGCCCTAAATGATATTTCAAGGCCATATGCTGAAAGAATTATGAACAATGCAGTTGGAGCTGCCATGAAAGGAAAAATAATATGATGCACTCATTATTATACTCTTTTAAAAATAAACAATTTACCATTGTATCAATTGTGTACTATGTAATTGCTTTTACTATACTTTTTTATTATGGTATAAACGATGATGGAGAAGCATTTAAATATTTACTTGATGGAAAAAGTATTGCAGAAAACAAAGGATTAAACTATGGAGAATTCAGCTATTTTTTCATCACTTACTCTATATTGCTTGCTTTTTTTATAAAATTAAAAATTAGTTTATGGGCAGTAGTAATTATACAAATTTTGCTTGCATACGTGGCGGCGTATTGTTTGTACAAGCTTATATTGCGTAAAGCCAATAATCATTTTTTGGCACTACTAATTTTCACTTGTTATTTATTTTGTTATCCTATTCAAAAATGGCTTTTCTTTATTTACTCAGAGGGAGTTTATACAAGTTTTGTAGTAATTGGGTTTTGTGTTTTTATGAAGTTAGTAGATGATTTTTCTTTCAAAAATGTATTCTTTTTCATACTGCTTACCATTGCAATAATTACTACAAGGCCAGTAGGTATTTTGTTTTTACTTGCTGTTTTTACCACTTTTTTAATTTATTGTTACATAAGCAAGCAACATAAATTGTTGCGAATATTAATATTAGCAGGGCTTATTATTTGCATAGCACTTTTAAACTCTCCAGTACGTTATTTTATTAACCCCGATTCATTAAAACGTATGGAAGTAATATGTATGGTACCACAAAAAAATATTACTGCTAGTTATAGTCAATATAATAGAGTTGGTTTAATGGGCGCTTTTAATGTTGTAAAAAATGATATTGGTGTTATAAATTTTTTAAAAGTTGGTATTAAAAAATTGCAATTGTTTTTTGGTTTAGTAAGACCCTACTATAGTTTGAAAAATAACATTTTTCTTGCTATAAATTGGTTGTTTTATCCTTTTGCAATCATTGGTATTTTCTTTTACAAAAAAAAAGAACTACTACTCATAAAAGTTTGCTGTATTTCAATGTTATTTTTTACAGCATTGAGTATTTTTATTACTTGTGATGATTGGTCTAACAGATTTATTGCTCCTATTTTTCCTTTTATAATTGTGTTAGCTGGTTTCGGGATCAATTTTTTGCGATGTAAAAAATTAGCTTAAGAGTGGCTTAGTTACTGGTTTTTGTTTCCATTTTAAAAATATACTTTCATAGTATTTAAAGCTTAAAAAACTTATAATCGTAACACTTAAAAAACTGAACATAATATTGAGTAATTGAATATGTTGTGTACTTAAATTAAAACCTAACTTCTTTGCAAATAAGTTGGTAGCAGAAAACATCGTTAAATAAATTGGCCAATGAAAAATATATAAGCCAAATGATATTTTTCCAAAAAATACCAACAACTTATTTGCCATGATTCTTTTAAGGAAATTATTGTTTTCATTTAAAGTAAAAATTAGCATACACCCATAAACAATTGCATTTAATGTAAAGCCTATTGTTACAAAAAAATAGTTTACTCTAAAAGTATTTTCATAAAATCCCCCAACCAGAATTGCAATTGTAGTAATTATTAAAATGTAGGGAATGCTTTTATAAAATTTGTTGAAGAACCCAATATTATTTAGTAAGTAAATCAACACACCAAATAAAAAACTATCCATTCTGTAAAAGCTGTTCCAATAAATTTTCAAAACATTCATTTCGCTATATATCATCATGTGTAAACATCTACTCACCGCAATAAGGGCAATAGCTAATATTGTGCATTGTAAAAGCTTTTTTTGATGTTTTATTATGAGTACATATATAGGAAACAATAAATAAAATTGTTCCTCTACAGCCAACGACCATAGGTGTGATAATTGATGTTGTGAAGGATTAAAAAACAAAATAAACAACCAATTGCACACAAACCCAAAAAATGCAACTGGGCGGTTTAATTGCTCACTAAAATTTTGTGTTTCATTTGATGCTAAAAAGTAATAGGCTAAATAAAATACTATAAGAAACGAAAAGTAAAGTGGAATAATTCTTAAAATACGGTTTAAATAAAATTTCCAAATTATTTTTTTGTCATCTAAAAAAGGAATGATTCTACCGCTTAATAGGTAGCCAGATAATATAAAAAAAAGATCTACTCCACTCCAACCGAAATCAAATACATAAAATCCTGTAAAATAGTGAAACAATATCACCATTAATATTGCAATACCTCTTAATCCATCTAAACAAACATTTCGAGAATTTTGAGTTTGTAATGCAGCTTTAGAAATCATAATGATGATAATGATTAAAATCTGTAATTATGGTAAAATATGTAAATGAATGTATCTTAATTTACTTTAAATATACAACGTTGTTAAAACTTGTTACTTTAAACTATTCATTCTATTTACATACTTCCCAATCATATCAAACTCTATATTTACCTGGTCGTTTAATTGTAGTTGGTGCATATTAGTATGCTCATATGTAAATGGTATAATGGCTACTGTAAAGCTATTTTTTGTAACATTAAATATGGTTAAACTAATACCGTTTAACGAAATTGAACCTTTTTCAATAATAAGTGGTGCAAATTTTTCATCTATAGTAATTACATACTCCCAACTACCATTTTTAGCTGTGTAGCCGGTGCATTTACCAACAGTATCAACATGGCCTTGCACAATATGGCCATCTAACCTACCATCAAAACGTAAGCATCTTTCAATATTTACTACTGTACCTACTTTCCATTGGCTAATATTGGTTTTAAGTAACGTTTCTGCTATGGCAGTTACTGTATACGTATCATCACTAATACTTTCAACTGTAAGGCAAACCCCACTATGGCTAACACTTTGGTCAACTTTTAGCTCATGTGTAATGGGCGTTTTTACTGTTAGCGTAACGTTGGTGTCTTTATTTTCTATAGCAGTTATAGTACCTAATTGTTCAATAATTCCTGTAAACATGGTGTAAATTTCGGAAATAGTTCATAAAATTTCTTTTTTTAAATATTTCTTTTATCTTTGCAATCCTAATTCACCAAAAGGGGGTATAATACAATGTTAATAATAGATTCTAAAGATTGCGAAAACATAGACAAGGCGCTAAAAAAGTACAAAAAGAAATTTGAAAAAAGTCGTACACTTTTACAATTAAGGGATAGGCAAGCTTTTACTAAGCCATCTGTTCGTCACCGTACTAAAGTGCTTAAAGCTATCTACAAGCAACAATTAGCTGCAGGTAAATTCGATTAATTTATTTTGTACATATATTTTTTAAAACTGATGATTGGTTTCACTAACTTTAATCATCAGTTTTTTTATGTCCATATCTCACTCAACATACCAACAACAATTTTTAGATTTTCTACAGTATCAAAAGCGGTATAGTTCACATACGATCACATCATATCAAAATGATTTAACGGCGTTTCATCAGTTTATTGCCAACCAATATCCACAAACAACTGTTGCACAAATTAAAACAGCTTACATCCGTACATGGTTGGCGCATTTGAAAGAAGCTGGTATTACATCAAAAACAATCAATAGAAAAATTGCTGCACTTCGTTCGTATTTTAAATTTTTATTAAAAAAAGAGGTGGTTCAGGTAAATCCAGTTGCTACCATTATTGGCCCAAAAGTTCCTAAAAGGTTACCACAATTTGTTGATGAATTGGCTATGAAAACACTCACTGAAACAGATGGCTATTCAGAAGGTTTTAAAGGATTAACAGAACAGTTAATCATTGCGCTGTTATATAATACAGGTATGCGTAAGGCAGAGCTTATAAGTTTATATGATTATAGTGTTGATTTTAGCAATGCTGCCATAAAATTATTAGGTAAAGGCAATAAAGAAAGGATTGTGCCCATTAGTTCAGCCATTGTTACATTAATTAAAAAGTATATTGGTGAAAAGAAAAAGTTATTTGGTAATACTGAAAACCCATATTTAATCGTTTCACAAAAGGGCACAAAAATTGATCCTAAAGAGGTATATAATGTTGTAAAAAAATATTTGTCGTTAGTAACTACTATTAATAAAAAAAGCCCTCACGTACTGCGGCATAGTTTTGCTACGCATTTAATGAACAATGGGGCTGATTTAAATGCAGTGAAAGAATTATTGGGGCATAGTAGTTTAGCAGCCACACAAATTTATACCCATAATAGTATTGAAAAGTTGAAAGATGTGTTCAATAAAGCACATCCAAAAGCATAGTTAAATTGTTATATAAATATTTGATTTTGTAAAGCCAATTTGTTAACTTGTAATTATAAATAAATTGTTATTTGCCTATGATGTAATTGTTACTTAATTATTTTTATTCACTCTTTTAAACAAAGGTTATGAACGTAAATATTCAAACAGTACACTTTGATGCCGATTCAAAATTGATCGCACATGTAGAAGGAAAAAGTTCAAAAATTGCACAATTCCATGATAGAATAACCAAAGTAGATGTATTTTTAAAACTCGATAACGTAGTACATAACATAAAAGATAAAATTGCCGAAATAAGGGTGTTAATTCCTGGCCATGAATTTTTTGTAAAGCATTCTTCAAAATCATTCGAAGAAAGTTTTGATAGTGCTTTAGATGCTGTCATTAATCAGATAAAAAGAAAAAAAGAAAAATTAGCAGCATAAAAATAAAAATTATAAAAGCCCGCAATTCAAGCGGGCTTTTACTTTTAAAAAAATGACTATTTTTTTTTAATATTTTTTTTAAAAAAAATCAATCAAAATTTGTCTGTTAAAAAAAAACGCCTACCTTTGCCTTCCGAAAAATAAGGGTACATAATTAATCCTTCTTTTTGAGAAGTTCTTTTGATTAATAAGCCGAAATAGCTCAGTTGGTAGAGCAACTGATTTGTAATCAGTAGGTCGCTGGTTCGACTCCAGTTTTCGGCTCAATAAAAGAAGTGTACAGGTTAACCTGTACCTTTTTTTTGGAGTTAATTTGGGCAGATGGCCGAGTGGTTAAAGGCGACAGACTGTAAATCTGTTCTCTCCGGAGTACGTAGGTTCGAAACCTACTCTGCCCACTTCAAGTAAAGCAACTACTTTGTATTGCGCTACTTAATAATGTTTTTGTTAAAACAAATTTATACCTAAATAAAAATCTTGTGTTTTTGTTTGGGTTAGTTCTTTAAAATTAATACCAGCGGAAGTAGCTCATTTGGTAGAGCGGTAGCCTTCCAAGCTTCAGGTGGCCGGTTCGAGCCCGGTCTTCCGCTCATTGCTCAGCAGGGTAATTTGCAGCAATTATAAAAGCTGTTAATTACTTCCTGAAAGCTGACTAGCCGTCGTAGCTCAGGGGTAGAGCACTTCCTTGGTAGGGAAGGGGTCATGAGTTCGATTCTCATTGATGGCTCAATAAAAAAACAAATGCGTAAGCGTTTAAAAATAAAAGTCGGTAGTTCTACGACGTTAAGCAAGAACCAATTTTCAAAACAAATAATAAAATAAAAACAATGGCAAAAGAATCATTCAAGAGGGATAAACCCCATCTTAACGTTGGTACTATCGGTCACGTGGATCATGGTAAAACAACCCTAACAGCCGCTATAACCGATGTTTTGTCAAAAAGAGGTTTAGCGGAAAAGAAAAATTACGATGATATCGATGGTGCTCCAGAGGAAAAAGAAAGAGGTATCACGATCAATACTGCTCACGTAGAATATCAAACTGACTCTCGTCACTACGCTCACGTAGATTGTCCAGGTCACGCCGATTATGTAAAGAACATGATTACTGGTGCTGCACAAATGGATGGTGCTATCTTAGTAGTAGCTGCAACTGATGGTCCAATGCCACAAACTAAAGAACACATCTTATTGGCTCGCCAGGTAGGTGTTCCTAAGCTTGTTGTATTCATGAACAAAGTTGATTTGGTTGATGACCCAGAATTATTAGAATTAGTAGAAATGGAAGTACGTGAATTACTTTCTTCTTACGGTTTTGATGGCGATAACACACCAATCATCCAAGGTTCTGCAACAGGTGCATTAGCAGGTGATCCACAATGGGTAGCTAAAGTTACTGAGTTGATGGAAGCTGTTGATAGCTACATTCCAGTTCCTCCACGTTTAGTTGACTTACCTTTCTTGATGAGTGTTGAGGATGTATTCTCTATCACTGGTCGTGGTACGGTTGCAACTGGTCGTATTGAAAGAGGCCGTGTAAAAGTAGGTGAACCAATTGAAATCGTTGGTTTAATGGAAAAACCATTATCTACTACTTGTACAGGTGTTGAAATGTTCAAAAAATTATTGGACGAAGGTGAGGCTGGTGATAACGCAGGTTTATTATTACGTGGTATTGAAAAAACTCAAATCCGTCGTGGTATGGTACTTTGTAAGCCAGGTTCTATTACTCCGCATACTGAATTTAAAGGTGAGGTTTACGTATTAAGCAAAGAAGAAGGTGGTCGTCACACCCCATTCTTCAACAAATACCGTCCTCAGTTTTACTTCCGTACTACGGATGTAACTGGTGAAGTAACTTTGAACGAAGGTACTGAAATGATCATGCCTGGTGATAACACTAACTTTACAGTTAAGTTAATTCAACCAATCGCAATGGAAAAAGGTTTGAAATTTGCGATTCGTGAAGGTGGCCGTACAGTAGGTGCTGGTCAGGTTACTGAAATTATCAAGTAGTATTGCGTACTAAGTATTTAGTACAAAGAAATAAAATAGTATTTATATCTTTACAAAGTACTTAGATCTAGCATCTAAGTACTTTGTACTTTATAGTAAATACTTCTACGGGCATGGTGCAACGGTAGCATACGGGTCTCCAAAACCTTTGATCTGGGTTCGAATCCTAGTGCCCGTGCTAACAAATGTGAGACTCTTCTAAATAATTCGGAGCGTTGATCTTTAGCACATTATAACATTAGTAAATTGTTTTTATGAACAAATTCACAGTTTTTGTAAAAGAATCTTACATTGAATTAACCGAAAAAGTTAGTTGGCCTAAGTGGGAACAATTAACACAATCAACCATGATTGTACTTGGTGCTACCTTATTTATTACACTTTTAGTTGGTGTGATGGATTTTGTAGCAAATGGTTCAATGAAATTTATTTATTCTTTATTCAAGTAATTACATCATGGAAGAACTAATAACTACCAATACCGGCGAAAAAGTAGAGAAAGAAAACAAGTGGTATGTACTTCGTGTGGTAAGTGGTAAAGAGCGTAAAATAAAAGAGTATCTTGATAAGGATATTGTTCGTAATGGTTGGGAGAAAATAATATCACAAATATTTTTACCAGTTGAAAAAGTTTACAAAGTTGCCAACGGTAAAAAAGTGATGAGAGAAAGAAACTTCTACCCTGGTTATATTATGATTGAAGTTGCTGATGGAAAATTAACAGATGATATTATTCAGCATATCAGTGGTATTAGTAACGTAATGCATTTTCTTACAGACGGTAAAGGTTCAAAAGGAAATATCATTTCTTTAAGAAAAGCTGAAGTGAACAAAATGTTAGGTAAGGTAGATGAAATGACGGACCAAGGTGGTGTTACATTATCTGAACCTTTCATAGTTGGTGAAACTATCAAAATTATTGACGGTCCATTCAATGACTTTAATGGTGTTATTGAAGAAGTTAATGATGAGAAGAAAAAATTAAAAGTACAAGTGAAGATTTTTGGTAGAGCTACACCAGTTGAACTTAGTTACATGCAGGTTGAAAAATTAGCATAATATTTATTGAAATTTTATAGTAAGCCCCACTTTTGTGGGGCTTTTTTGTTGTGTTTACTTCATAAAAAAGGCACCTTGAAAAGGTGCCTTTTTTATAGTAATGCTACATTATTCTTTTAATTTGCCTTTGTAGGTTGCTTTAAACAATTCAAACCTTGGAAGCGATACATTTGTTACATAACTATCGTTCGGGTTTTTAATGATGTAGTGTTGATGGTACTCTTCTGCCCTATAAAAAATATCTAGATTTTTTACTTCTGTTACAATTGGCTTTTTGAACATACCCGATTTATTGTACTTTACAATAGCAGCATCTGCTAGTGCTTTTTCTTCAGGTGTTTTATAAAATATTACTGATCTGTAAGAAGAGCCTCTGTCTGGCCCTTGTTGGTCAGGCGTAGTAGGGTCTTGCGAAGTAAAAAATACGTTTAACAACTCATCGTAGCTTACTACTTTTGGATCATAATACACCATCACTGATTCGGCATGACCGGTTGTTTCTGTTCCTACTTCTCTATATGTTGGGTTTTTGGTACGACCACCTGCATATCCGGCAATTGCACTGTCAACGCCGTTTACAGCTTCAAAAATATGAACAGAGCACCAAAAGCATCCCTCAGCAAATGCAGCCACTGCTTTTCCATTAGCAGCAGGTGCTGCAAGCATTACACTGTTTTCAGTTGTTTTCTTTTCTTCTTTTTTGTTAGTGCTTGTTTGAGCACAACTTATTTGTGTAATAACAAGTGCCGTGAACAATGAAACAGAAAATAATTGTGTTATTTTTTTCATGATAAACTAATTTGAATTTGATTTGTACTGTAATTACGTAATATTTGTTGGTAGCTTTCAACCATTTCGCTTAAAATTTGTTAAAGCCCTTTTTTTATTACGTAAATAGTAAGAGCAAGTATAAAATGTGCCACAAAAGTGTTGTATTTAAAAATAAAATACTACTTTTGCACTCCCAAATAGTTCTTTTGAATATGTTGTAAACAAATTTACAGCATTGGGAGTTTTACCAAATGGTAAAACGTTATCACCAAAAAAATAAAATATGGCTAAAGAAATCACCGGCTATGTTAAACTCCAATGTAAGGGAGGACAAGCCAATCCAGCACCGCCAATTGGGCCTGCTTTGGGTTCTAAAGGTATCAACATCATGGAGTTCTGTAAGCAATTCAATGCTAGAACTCAAGACAAACCAGGTAAAGTATTACCAGTTCTCATCACTGTTTACGGTGACAAATCATTTGATTTTGTAATTAAAACTCCTCCAGCTGCTGTACAGCTAATGGATGCTGCAAAAATTACTAGTGGCTCTAAAGAACCAAACCGTGTAAAAGTGGGTAAGGTAACTTGGGCACAAGTAGAAGAAATTGCGAAAGACAAAATGCCTGACTTAAATGCTTTTACGCTTAATAGCGCAATGAGCATGGTAGCTGGTACTGCACGCAGCATGGGGCTTACTGTAGAAGGTAAAGCACCTTGGGAAAATTAATCTCCCTGCCAGCAGGCAGGTTGTCACCAACAAACAAATAAAAAAATGATTACTAAAAAAAGAAAAATAGCAAACGCTAAGGTTGATGCTAATAAAGCTTATACGCTTAAAGAGGCAACTGCTTTGGTAAAAGATATTAACACAACAAAATTTGATAGCTCTGTTGATTTACACGTACGTTTAGGTGTAGATCCTAAAAAAGCTGATCAAGCCATTCGTGGTACAGTTTCATTACCTCACGGTACAGGTAAAACTAAAAAGGTTTTGGTATTATGTACACCAGATAAAGAAGCCGAAGCAACTGCTGCTGGTGCTGATTTTGTAGGTTTAGATGAATATATCGCAAAAATTGAAGGTGGTTGGACAGACGTTGATGTGATCGTAGCAACACCATCAGTAATGCCTAAAATGGGTAAATTAGGTAAAGTATTAGGTCCTCGTAACTTAATGCCAAACCCTAAAACTGGTACTGTTACCAATGATGTAGCAGGTGCAGTAAAAGACTTAAAAGGTGGTAAAATCGCTTTTAAAGTTGATAAATCAGGTATTATTCATGCTTCTATCGGTCGTGTAAGTTTTGCACCTGAAAAATTAGCTGAAAATTCTATGGAGTTTATCAATGCTTTAATTAAGTTGAAACCTGCTACTTCAAAAGGTACTTACCTTAAAGGTGTAAGCATGGCAAGCTCTATGAGCCCAGGTATTATGATTGACACTAAATCTGTTCAAAACTAAAAAATGTGGTCATCCTAAGCTTGTCGAAGGCTACAACATTTTTAAAAAATAATTGAAATGACAAAACAAGAAAAAAATGAAGTGATTGAATTACTGAAAGGTAAATTTAATCAATACAACAACTTCTACATAACCGATACTGAAAGTTTATCAGTAGCACAAATTAGCACTTTACGTAGCCATTGCTTTAATAAGCAAGTGGAAATGAAAGTGGCTAAAAATACTTTAATTAAGAAAGCTTTAGAAAGTATTGATGCAGAAAAATATGCTGGTGTGTTCGATTCATTACACCAAGTAACTGCATTAATGTTCAGCGAAAACCCTAAGGAACCAGCTATGATTTTAAGCGGTTTCCGTAAGGCAAATAATAACGAAAAGCCTGTTTTAAAAGCAGCTTTTATTAATGGTGATATATTTGTTGGCGACAATCAATTGAAAGCGCTTACACAAATCAAAACTAAGAATGAATTAATTGGTGAAGTAATTGGTTTATTACAAGCGCCAATACAACGTGTAATAGGTGCTTTGCAAAATAAAGATAATGCATCAGCTACTACAGAAGAAGCTCCAGCAGTTGAAGCAGCACCAGAAGTAGTAGCACCTGCAACTGAAGCACCAGCTGCAGCTACAGATGAAGCAGCTACACCAGAAGCGTAATTGAATTTTAAAGTATATTTTTTTTAATAACACATCCGCCGGAGTAACAAACAATGAAGGCGGAAAAAAACAAACAACAATGGCAGATATTAAAGCACTAGCTGAAAACCTAGTAGGTTTAACAGTAAAAGAAGTACAAGAATTAGCAGAATTCTTAAAATCAGAGTACGGTATTGAACCAGCTGCAGCAGCAGTTGTAGTAAGCGCAGGCGAAGGTCCAGCAGCAGCGGAAGAAAAAACTTCTTTCAACGTAATCTTGAAGAGCGGTGGCGCTAACAAATTAGCGGTTGTAAAAATCGTTAAAGATCTTACTGGTTTAGGCTTAAAAGAAGCTAAAGACTTAGTAGATGGTGCTCCAAAACCAATTAAAGAAGGTGTTGATAAAGCAACAGCTGATGATTTAAAAGCTAAATTAACTGAAGCTGGTGCTGAAGTTGAAATCGCTTAATTATTGCATTATAATTTATAAAATGCCCTTGCAGTTTTGCAAGGGTATTTTTTTGCATTAAACTTTTTAATGAACTTGTAATACTTACCGTTTGTATATTTCATTTTTCAATAACAATAGTATTGTAGATATTTACAGACTAAATAAATAAGTATGAATGTTCGTTTTATAAAATGGGGTTTACCCCTCATGTTTGTTGCAGCATGCAATAACCCAAAAGCTGCTGAACCTGCTACTATAGCAACAGAAAAAGTAACCCAATTTTTTGATGTGGCTGGAATGGATACATCTGTAAAACCTGGCAATAATTTCTTTGAATATGCCAATGGTGCTTGGTTAAAAATAACTACCATTCCAAATGATCAAACAGGTTGGGGTAGTTTTTATACGCTATATGAAAGCAATCAAAAAGCACTGAAAACTATTTTAGAAAAAGCAGCTGCAACCAATAATGCAAAAGGAAGTTTAGAGCAAAAAGTAGGTGACTTTTATGCAGCTGGTATGGATACTATTGGTCTTGAAAAAATTGGTGTAACACCTGTTAAAGCAGTTATAGCTAAAATTGATTCTGTAAATGATATCAATGGTATTATGCCTTTAGCCACAGCATTGTATGCTAGTGGTGAATCACATGGATTACTAGGGTTTTATGTTGGCGCCGATGAAAAAAATAGCCAACGCAACCTAGCAATATTTAGCCAATCAGGTTTATCGTTGCCAGAAAAAGATTATTACACAAAGCAAGATAGTGCTAGCATTGCAGCAAGAGCAGCATTGGTTACATATGCAAAACAATTATTTGTATTATCAGGTAAAGATGAACCAACTGCAATAAAAGCAGCCAATGAATTACTAGCACTTGAAACAATGATGGCAACATCGCATTTGAAACCTGCTGAAACAAGAGACCCCATTAAGAATTACAATAAAATGAGCTTGGTTGATTTGGATAAGGCACAGCCTAATATTGGTTGGTCTAATTTTTTTAAAGCCATGAATGCTACGGTTGATAGTGTAAATATTCAACAACCTAAATATTACGAAGCACTAAATAAATTAATTGCTCCCAACATGTTGAGTGTTTTTAAAAGTAAACTTGCTTTTGTATACTTAAGCAACAATGCATCATTATTAAATAAAGCAATGAGAGATGCTGCTTTTAATTTTTCAAAAGTGTTTAGCGGACAAAAAACTGATAACGAACGTTGGAAGAAAATGGTGAGCAGGGTAGATGGTAGTTTGGGTGATTTACTTGGCCAACTTTATGTAAAAACCTATTTTACCGAAGCTGCAAAAAAACGTATGGATGAGCTTGTAAGTAACTTACAAAAAGCCTTTGCCATTCGTATTCAAAAAAGTGAGTGGATGAGTGATAGTACCAAAGCTATTGCGACCATTAAGCTCAACTCTTTTTTAAAGAAAATTGGTTACACAACTAAATGGAAATCATACGATGATGTTAGTATTGATAGAAATGATTTTTTCAACAGTGCTAAAAGCATCAGTAAACATGAGCATGCTGAACGTATTGCTAAATTGAGCAAACCGGTTGACAAAACAGATTGGGATATGACGCCTCCCACCGTAAATGCCTATTACAACCCCACCAACAATGAAATTGTTTTCCCAGCTGGCATTTTACAATTTCCTTTTTTTGATGTAAATGCTGATGATGCTATTAATTATGGTGGTATTGGTATGGTAATAGGGCATGAAATGACGCATGGTTTTGATGACCAAGGTAGTCAATATGATTACCAAGGCAACTTAAAAAATTGGTGGGCTAAAGGTGATGATAAAAAGTTTAATGCAAAAACAGCCATGGTGGTTAAGCAATACAATGCATATACTTTATTCGGTAATATGCATGTGAATGGTGCACTCACTTTGGGAGAAAATATTGCTGATTTTGGTGGTATTGCCATTGCATACGATGCCTTTAAAATGACCAAGCAAGGACAATCAAATGAAAAAATTGATGGCTTTACGCCTGATCAACGTTTCTTTTTAGGG
Source organism: Ferruginibacter yonginensis (assembly GCF_042651465.1). NCBI lineage: Bacteria > Pseudomonadati > Bacteroidota > Chitinophagia > Chitinophagales > Chitinophagaceae > Ferruginibacter > Ferruginibacter yonginensis. The sequence goes on along the minus strand of NZ_JBHSCZ010000001.1, from coordinate 986,169 downwards.
TATGCTCAAATTTGGCGTATCAAAACCAGAGATGAAACCATGCGTACACGATTATTAACCGACCCACATTCACCCGAAGTATTTAGAATTAATGGTCCGTTGGCAAATTTTGACCCATTTTATGCTGCATTTAATGTGCAAGTGGGGGATTCTATGTACATCGCTCCTGCAAACAGGGCTCGTATTTGGTAGTAAATTATTTTGGCACAATAGCTGCCATTTTCTTTAACGATTATTATTCATTATTAAAAAATACACACCATGAGTAACGAAATTATTAAAGAAGAAGAAGGCTTTTTAGATAAGTTAAAAAACAAAGCTGCTGATTTAGCAGATAAAGCTGGTGATGCTTGGGAAGATGCTACCGATAAAGCAGAAGAGCTTTGGGATAAAGCAAAAGACAAAGCTGAAGATGCATTAGACGCTGCTAAAGAAAAAGCAGCAGATTTATGGGATGGCGCAAAAGACAAAACAGCAGATTTAAAAGAAAAGGCAGCTGATAAAATTGACGATTTAAAAGATGAGGCTGAAATTGCAAAAGCAAAAGCAGCTTTAACAGCGGCTGAAATTAAGGCTGATGTGAAAGATGAACTAAAAAAATAATATTGCATTTTACAAATTGATCATGAAAGAGTACCTATTAAGGTGCTCTTTCTTGTATAGGGTAACTAACCAAAACTTGCTATTTCAGTAAAAAATAGGTCAAAATTGTCGGTTTTTAACAAATCTCCTGCCAAAATGATAATATTTGATGATTTATTTATAATATTTCCCTACCTTTACCATCCTTAAATTGGCGATAGTAGCGCAAGCTCTATTTTCACTGCAAGGATCTTCACTAAACGTTTTAATTAATATATGTCTGCAACAAAAACAAATGCTGCTAAGCGTATCAACTTCGGGAAAGTTGAACTCATAGCGGAACAGCCTGATTTGCTCGGAATCCAGATACAGTCGTTTAAGGACTTTTTTCAGTTGGAAACAACGCCAGATAAACGAAATGTAGAAGGATTGTTTCGTGTGTTCAAAGAGAACTTTCCTATTAGTGATACCCGTAACATTTTCGTATTGGAATTTTTGGACTACTTCGTAGATCCACCACGTTATTCAATCGATGAATGTATTGAAAGAGGGTTAACGTATGCGGTGCCTTTAAAAGCTAAGCTTCGTTTAAGTTGTAATGATGAAGAGCATGTGGATTTTCAAACCATTGTACAAGATGTATTCTTAGGAAACATACCGTACATGACCCCACGTGGTACTTTCGTAATTAACGGTGCTGAAAGGGTTGTAGTAAGCCAATTACACCGTTCACCAGGTGTATTCTTTGGTCAATCAATTCACCCAAATGGTACTAAAATTTTCTCTGCTCGTGTAATACCTTTCAAAGGTGCATGGATGGAGTTTGCTACCGATATCAATAACGTAATGTTTGCGTATATCGATCGTAAGAAAAAATTCCCTGTAACAACCTTATTACGTTCTATCGGTTTTGAAACTGATAAAGACATATTAGAGTTGTTTGGTATGGCTGATGAAGTGAAGGCCGATAAAAAAAGCTTAGACAAACATATTGGTAAACGCCTTGCTGCCCGTGTTTTACGTACTTGGGTAGAAGATTTTGTGGATGAAGATACTGGTGAAGTAGTTTCTATCGAAAGAAATGAAATTATTTTAGAAAGAGATACTGTTTTAGATGAAAGCAACATTGCTACCATCCTTAACGTAGAAGTAAAGAGTGTATTCATTCAAAAAGAAGAAGTTAGTGGTGATTATTCTATCATTTACAATACTTTAAATAAAGATACTTCTAACAGTGAGTTAGAGGCGGTACAACATATTTACAAACAATTACGTGGTGCAGATGCGCCAGATGATGAAACGGCTCGTGGTATCATCGATAAGTTGTTCTTTAGCGACAAGCGTTATGATTTAGGTGAAGTTGGTCGTTATAAAATTAACCGTCGTTTAGGTTTAGATTTCCCTGTTACTAAAAAAGTATTAACCAAAGACGATATTATCGCCATCATTAAAACCTTGGTACAATTAACCAATGGTAAAAGTGAAATTGATGATATTGATCACTTAAGTAACCGTCGTGTACGTACGGTAGGTGAGCAATTGTACGCTCAATTTGGTGTAGGTTTGGCCCGTATGGCTCGTACCATTCGTGAGCGTATGAACGTTCGTGATAACGAGGTATTTACACCGGTTGATTTGATTAATGCTCGTACATTATCATCTGTTATCAACTCTTTCTTTGGTACATCACAGTTATCTCAGTTTTTAGACCAAACCAACCCATTGTCAGAAATTACGCACAAACGTCGTATTTCAGCGCTTGGGCCCGGCGGTTTAAGTCGTGAAAGAGCTGGTTTTGAGGTACGTGACGTTCACTATTCTCACTACGGTCGTTTATGTACTATTGAAACACCTGAAGGTCCAAACATTGGTTTGATATCTACACTTTGTGTACATGCCAAAATCAATGACATGGGCTTCATTGAAACACCTTACCGAAAAGTAACTGATGGTAAAGTGGATATGAAGAAAGTAACTTTCTTAAGTGCTGAAGAAGAAGATACAGCGAAAATTGCACAGGCAAACGTTGATATTGATGATAAAGGCAACTTTGTTGATGATAAAATCAAGTCACGTCAAACAGGCGATTTCCCTATTTTAGATAAAGGTGAAGTAGAGTATATGGATGTAGCACCTAACCAAATTGTTGGTTTGAGTGCTTCGTTAATTCCATTCTTAGAGCATGATGATGCGAACCGTGCCTTAATGGGTTCAAACATGCAACGTCAAGCTGTACCATTAATTAAACCAGAAGTGCCAATTGTAGGTACTGGTTTAGAAGCGAAAGCTGCTAGAGATGCACGTATTCAAATACATGCAACTGGTGAAGGTGTGGTGGAGTATGTTGATGCTAATGAAATTCATGTACGTTACAAGCGTAGTGAAGAGGCACAATTGGTAAGCTTTGAAGATGATTTAACGATTTATAAGTTAACCAAATTCGTTCGTACCAACCAAGAAACAACCATCAATTTACGTCCGGCAGTAACGAAAGGGCAAAAAGTAAGTGAAGGTGATTTCTTAACAGAAGGTTATGCTACAAAAGATGGTGAATTAGCATTGGGTCGTAACATGAAAGTGGCCTTCATGCCATGGAAAGGTTACAACTTTGAAGATGCGATTGTAATATCTGAGAAAGTAGTAAAAGATGATTTGTTTACTTCTATCCACATCAGTGAATTTGAAACTGAAGTAAGAGATACGAAGTTGGGTGAAGAGGAATTAACGCCAGATATCCCGAACGTATCAGAAGAAGCTACAAAAGATTTAGATGCAAATGGTATTATTCGCATTGGTGCAACAATCAAAGAAGGCGATATCATTATTGGTAAAATAACCCCTAAAGGTGAAAGCGATCCAACACCAGAAGAAAAGTTATTACGTGCTATTTTTGGTGATAAAGCTGGTGATGCTAAAGATGCTTCATTGAAAGCACCAAGTGGTACTGAAGGTGTTGTTATTGATAAGCGTTTGTTCCAAAGAGCGAAGAAAGATAAAAATGCAAAAGTTCGTGAAAAAGCTCAGTTAGATAAAATTGAGAAAACACACGAAGACAATGAAAATAAATTAATGGAAATGCTGCAAAACAAATTGCAGTCGTTGTTACAAAACAAAACCAGTCAAGGTGTTACCAACAACTTCGGTGAAGTTTTAATTGGTAAAGGCGTAAAATTTACTGCTAAAAACTTAGCTGGTATTGATTATGTAAACGTAAACCCATTAGGTTGGAGTGGCGATGAAAAAACAGATGATTTAATCAACACTTTATTACACAACTACAATATTAAGTTTAACGAAGAGTTAGGCCGTTATAAGAGAGAGAAGTTCAACATATCTATTGGTGATGAATTACCAGCAGGTGTATTGAAATTAGCAAAAGTATACATGGCAGTTAAACGTAAGTTGAAAGTAGGTGATAAAATGGCGGGCCGTCACGGTAACAAAGGTATTGTTGCTAAAATTGTACGTGCAGAAGATATGCCGTTCTTAGAAGATGGTACCCCGGTTGATATCGTTTTAAACCCACTAGGTGTACCAAGCCGTATGAACCTTGGGCAGATATATGAAACTGCGTTAGGTTGGGCTGGTGAAAAATTAGGCGTTCGTTTTGCTACACCAATTTTTGATGGTGCATCTGTAAACGAAATTGCTGAAAACATTGAAAAAGCTGGTTTACCTAAGTTTGGACATACTTACTTGTACGATGGTGAAACGGGAGAACGTTTTGACCAAAAAGCAACAGTAGGTATCATCTACATCATTAAGTTACACCACATGGTTGATGATAAAATGCATGCTCGTTCTATCGGACCATACAGTTTAATTACTCAACAGCCGTTGGGTGGTAAAGCACAGTTTGGTGGTCAACGTTTTGGTGAGATGGAGGTTTGGGCTTTAGAAGCTTATGGTGCATCTAACATTTTACAAGAGTTGTTAACGCTTAAATCTGATGATATTATTGGAAGAGCTAAAACTTATGAAGCAATTGTAAAAGGCGATAACATTCCAAGAGCTGGTATACCTGAATCGTTCAATGTATTGGTACATGAATTAAGAGGTTTAGGTTTAGATTTAAAGTTCGAGTAAGAGGGAAGGAGTGGGGCAGTTTGCAATAAGCAAATTGCCATGAGGATGAGCAGTTTTTTTAATTAATTTTTTAGACAATTATTCAATTTAATATGGCATTCAAAAAAGAAAATCGTCCGAGAGCAACCTTCTCTCAAATTACGATTGGTTTGGCTTCGCCTGATACTATTTTAGAAAGAAGTTATGGTGAAGTGTTAAAGCCAGAAACCATTAACTACCGTACTTACAAGCCTGAAAGAGATGGTTTGTTTTGTGAAAGAATTTTTGGTCCGGTAAAAGATTATGAGTGTGCTTGTGGTAAATACAAGCGTATTCGTTACAAGGGCATTGTATGCGATCGTTGTGGTGTTGAAGTAACAGAAAAGAAAGTACGTAGAGAAAGAATGGGCCATATTAAATTAGTGGTTCCTGTAGTACATATTTGGTATTTTAAATCATTACCAAACAAAATTGGTTACTTATTAGGCATGAGTTCTAAGAAATTAGAAACCATTGTTTACTACGAACGTTTTGTGGTAATAAACCCAGGTATTCGTGCCGATAAAGGTCAGAATTATGGTGATTTATTAACAGAAGAAGAGTACTTAGATATTTTAGATACGTTACCAAAAGAAAACCAAATGCTTCCTGATGAAGATCCGGAAAAATTTGTAGCTAAAATGGGGGCAGAAGCCGTTCATGCTATGTTAGAGCGTTTGGATTTAGATCAATTAAGTTTTGATTTACGTAACTCAGCAGCGAACGAAACTTCACAACAACGTAAAGCTGATGCTTTAAAGCGTTTGAGTGTAGTTGAAAGCTTCCGTGATGCGAATACAAGAATTGAAAACCGCCCTGAGTGGATGGTTATGCAATACATTCCTGTAATTCCACCAGAATTACGTCCTTTAGTTCCATTAGATGGTGGTCGTTTTGCATCATCAGATTTAAACGATTTATACCGTCGTGTAATTATTCGTAACAACCGTTTAAAGCGTTTGTTAGAAATTAAAGCGCCAGAAGTAATCTTACGTAATGAAAAACGTATGTTGCAAGAAGCGATTGATTCATTGTTTGATAACAGCCGTAAATCTAATGCTGTAAAAGCAGAAGGTGGTCGTGCTTTAAAATCATTGAGCGATGTATTGAAAGGTAAGCAAGGTCGTTTCCGTCAGAACTTATTAGGTAAACGTGTGGATTATTCAGGCCGTTCTGTAATTGTGGTAGGACCAGAATTAAAAATGCACGAGTGCGGTTTGCCGAAAGATATGGCGGCTGAATTATTTAAGCCATTTATTATTCGCAAATTAATTGAAAGAGGTATTGTAAAAACAGTTAAGAGTGCCCGTAAGTTGGTTGATAAAAAAGAAGCCATCATTTGGGATATCTTAGAAAATATATTGAAAGGCCATCCGGTAATGTTGAACAGGGCTCCAACCCTTCACCGTTTGTCAATTCAAGCTTTCCAACCCAAATTAATTGAAGGTAAAGCGATTCAATTACACCCATTAGTAACATCAGCGTTCAACGCCGATTTCGATGGTGACCAAATGGCGGTACACGTACCATTAAGCAACGCTGCTATTTTAGAAGCACAGTTGTTAATGTTATCATCGCACAATATCTTAAACCCTCAAAATGGTACACCTATTACCTTGCCTTCTCAGGACATGGTATTGGGCTTGTATTACATCACAAAGGGTAAAAAAACCATTGGCGATGAAATCGTGAAAGGTGAAGGCAAATCATTCTACTCTGCAGAAGAAGTTATTATAGCTTACAATGAAAAGAAGATTGATTTACATGCTAACATCAAAGTAAAAGCGAACTATCGTAACAACGATGGTACGTTAACCAATAAATTAATTGAAACTACAGTGGGTAGGGTTATTTTTAACCAACACGTACCAAAAGAAGTAGGTTTTATTAATGCATTGCTTACTAAGAAGAACTTAAGAGAAATTATTGGTGATATTATTAAGTGGACAAGTGTACCTATCACTGCTAAATTTTTGGATGATATTAAAACATTGGGTTACCGTATGGCCTTCCGTGGTGGTTTATCGTTCAACATTAACGACTTAATTATTCCTGAAATTAAACAGGAGTTAGTTGAAAATGCACAAGGTGAAGTAGCAGAAGTTTGGGATAGCTATAACATGGGTTTAATTACCAATAACGAACGTTATAACCAAATTATTGATATTTGGAGCCGTGTTGATACCAAAGTAACAGAAACATTGATTCGTGATTTGGCAACAGATAAACAAGGGTTTAACTCTGTTTATATGATGCTTGATTCTGGTGCTCGTGGTAGTAAACAACAAATTAAGCAGTTGGCTGGTTTGAGAGGGTTAATGGCTAAGCCACGTAAATCAGGTTCATCTGGTAGTGAAATTATTGAGAACCCAATTTTGGCCAACTTTAAAGATGGTTTAAGTGTATTGGAGTACTTTATTTCTACCCACGGTGCTCGTAAAGGTTTGGCGGATACGGCCTTGAAAACTGCGGATGCTGGTTACTTAACAAGAAGATTGGTTGATGTGGCGCAAGATGTGGTAATTAATGAAGAAGATTGTGGTACTTTAAGAGGTATAGCAACATCTGCATTAAAAGATAATGAAGACATTATTGAACCATTGAGTGACAGAATTGAAGGTAGAATGAGTTTGCATGATGTATTGCATCCTGTAACTGAAGAAATATTGGCTGTAGCTGGTGAAGAAATTAGTGCAGATACTGCTAAATTGATTGAAGATAGTGGTATTGAAACTGTTGAAATACGCTCAGTTTTAACCTGCGAAAGCAAACGTGGTGTTTGTGTGAAGTGTTATGGAAAAAACTTGGCAACAGGTACCATCGCACAACGTGGTGATGCTGTTGGTATCATTGCAGCACAATCAATTGGTGAGCCTGGTACACAGCTTACCTTACGTACCTTCCACGTGGGTGGTGTGGCTGGTTCAGCTTCAGTTGAATCATCATTGTACGCTAAGTTTGATGGTACTTTGCAATTTGATGGTTTACGTACTGTAAATACTGAAGATGCAGATGGTAAAAAACAAATGGTGGTTATTGGTAGAACCGGTGAAATTAGAAACATCGATGTAAAATCTGACCGTTTATTAAACAGCATGCACATTCCTTACGGTTCTGTGTTGAAAGTGAAAGACGGACAAAAAGTAGCAAAAGGTGATGTAATTTGTACATGGGATCCATTTAACAACGTTATTGTTGCTGAAGTACCTGGTACTATTAAGTTTGAAGCTTTGTTAGAAGGTATTACTTACCGAGATGAAGCTGATGAACAAACTGGTCACCGTGAAAAAGTGGTTATTGATACAAAAGATAAAACCAAGTTACCTACCATTTTTGTTGAAGGTAAAGAAAAGAAAACCTACAACTTACCTGTTGGGTCGCACATTGTAGTAGAAGAAGGTGATGAAGTGAAGAGCGGTCAGGTGTTGGTGAAAATTCCACGTGTGTTAAGTAAATTGAAGGATATTACGGGTGGTTTACCTCGAGTAACAGAATTGTTTGAGGCTCGTAACCCAAGTAACCCTTCTGTAGTGTGTGAAATTGATGGTGTAGTTGCTTTTGGTGCTGTTAAACGTGGTAACAGAGAAATCATTGTAGAAGCTAAAGACGGTGTTGTTCGTAAATACTTAGTACCATTGAGTCGTCAGATTTTGGTACAAGATGGTGACTTTGTGAAAGCAGGTGCATCATTGAGTGACGGACAAACAGCGCCAGCAGATATTTTGGCGATCAAAGGTCCGTTTGCAGTACAAGAGTATGTAGTAAATGAAATTCAAGAAGTATATCGTTTACAAGGTGTACGTATCAACGACAAACACGTAGAAGTAATTGTTCGCCAAATGATGCGTAAGGTAACCATTGAAGATGCTGGTGATACCATATTCTTAGAAGGAGATGTTGAAGATAAAATGGACTTTAACAGTGTGAACGATGATATTTTCGATAAGAAAGTAGTAACGGATCATGGTGAAAGTACTAAATTAAAAACGGGTCAAATCGTTACATTGAGAGATGTAAGAGAAGAAAACTCAATTTTAAGAAGGGCTGATAAGAAGTTGGTTGAGTTTAGAGATGCTCGTCCGGCAACATCATCACCATTGTTATTAGGTATTACAAAAGCGTCATTGGGTACACAAAGTTGGATTTCAGCAGCGTCGTTCCAAGAAACAACAAAAGTATTATCATCTGCCGCTATACAAGGTAAAACAGATTTAATGTTAGGCTTAAAAGAAAACGTAATTACTGGTCACCATATTCCAGCAGGTACGGGCTTACGTGAATTTGAAAATATGATTGTAGGTAGCAAAGAAGAATACGAATTGTTGATGACTACCAAAGAAGCGATGAATTTTGATGAAGAAGAGTAATCATTATTGATGCATTATATTAAAAGGGAGTAAGATGAAAGTCTTGCTCCTTTTTTTATTTGGGATGAGGAATTATGAATGTTGAATGATGAATGATGAATGAGGAATGGGGGATGATGAAATAGGAGTGATTAATGACAACTTTCTTTTAGATTGCAAATATTTTTGTGAAGGTTTTCGATTATATTTATTTTAAATATTGGCGGTTAAGTAAGGCTAGTTGTAGTTACTAATCCCCAATTTTTTTGGTTTTGAATTACCAATTAAATACAGCTAAAATGATTAGTCGGAAGCAAGGCTGTACGTGCTGTTAAAAATAGGCGTTGCACATCAACACCTTTTATAAAATTTACTTTTATACCATGAAAACTTCCATACCTTATAATGATTTGAGGTTATTACATATTGATGTTTTAATATTCCACGAGGGTATATTTATTGGTGTAGGTAAAGCAAATTGTAATGCAATTTGGGAAATTGATGTTTGGATAAAAACTGATGACCCCATATTCAATAAATGGAAAACTCCTTATCTTGATTTACTGATAGATGATTTTATACCTGTGTATGAAAAAATAAACCAAAGCATAACTATATGCACACTTGATATGGTATTTTTCGAAACAACATTTGTGGCTTTAAACTCGGGTTTTGAGGCCATTTCGTTTTTGTTAACTGCACATAATCTTACCATAGTTGAGCAACAATACATGTTAAACAACTTGTTACAGTGAGTATTAATGCACAAAAATTTATAACGGCGCAACAAAGTTGTATAAAACATGTTGAAGCTGAATTGCGAAACGGTCACAAATAAACGCATTTGATTCAAACACTATAATTTTTGAAATTATTTAATGAAGTAACTATTTATTAATAGAAAACTTAAAGCTATGTTTTTCAATTACTTAAAATAAAATATTCAAATTAATAATTATGGATTGATAATTATTTTAGATATTTTTTTGTTATGTTAAAAATATGTTGTTGTTTTATAGTATCAAATCAAACAAAGTAGCCGTACTCTAATGATTAGATTTACCCTTTTAACAACTATTACTTTATTGTTTTTTTTTAGTGCATTTTGTCAAAATGTAACTGTTGTAAAAGTTACTGAACCAAGTGGCGAAAATGGTCCTTTTAAAATAAGTTATAAAGTAGTAGACTCGGGTGTAGTTTTTATAGAACAGTATAGGGTTGGTTGTAAAGCTTATTTGAACGAAGGTTATTTCTTTCCAAATGAAGTTGTTGTATTAAGTTCTAATAGTACAGCATATAGCATAATAAAACCAACTACAAAATTTTTAACAGTACATGGAAATATTACCTATAATTTAAACTATCGAAGTTACATTGATACTCCATTTACACAAAATGATGTAGTACAGCAATCCCTACAAACAAGGTTAGATATCACCTTGAAGGAACAACTTCCTTTTACAGTATTTTTTACAACCAGACACTCCAACTCTCCTTTTTTTACTAACGCTACTGATGTTTCTTTTCAATTTAAGCAGCAAGAATTGTTATCAGGTATAAAGAAAAACATGTTGCTTGATGTAGAAAATCTTTTATCAGATCCTTATTTAAACAAAACTCCAGAGCAATTTGCACAACCTAGTTCTCTTGACAAACATGTAAATACAAATACCTCAATTTTAGGTACTTCAAAAGATTTTATTAATCCTTTATTTGAGAAAAAAAAGGCTGCTATTATAGATTCATTAAAAAAATTATCGAATAATTATGAAACAATTAAGCAGCAAGTGTCCAATTTAGAAAGGTTAAATTACAATAAATCAAGTACTCAAGAAGCTGTAGAAAAAAATGAAAAGCAGTTAAAAAATCAACTAAAAAATAAAAGCGATAATGACCTCAAAATACCCCAAAATATAAATACTATCAATTCAATGGATAGTGTTGGATATTATTCAGCACTTAAGGAAAAGCAATTACTCCTTCAGAAGAATAAAGAAATGCTACAAGAAGCATTTAAAAAATATCAATCTTATCAACATAAAATACTTGATTCATTAAGAATAATTAAAAGTAAAATCAATAATATCAAAGATAAATCAACTCTTGACGAATATATTGCAACTAATCAATTAGACAATGGTGCTCTTTCAAAGTTTCAAAAGTTTTTATTATCAGTTAAACAAATTGGTATTGGCAGAACATGGATTGATTATTCTGAATTAACTGTAAAGAATATTTCGTTAAATGGTATTAATGTAGAACTAAACCCTAATAAAGTTTACGTAGCTGCTGCGGCCGGAAAAGTGAATTATAGATTTAGAGATTACATTGTAAAAGGAAATTATGCAGGAAGCAATCAATCAGTGGGATTATTACGAGCAGGATTCGGAAAAAAAGATGGTACCAATTTTATCGTAACTTATTATTCTGGTAAGAAAGCTTTATTAAATCAGCGATCTATCAATGATACTGCTTCAGTTCAACCTATTGCAGGTATATCTATTGAAACCAAAGCCGCACTAAATGCGAATAATTATCTGATTGCAGAATATGCTAAATCTACTTCACCCAGCATAAAGGGGAAAATTTTTGATTTACAAAACAAAACTAATGAAGCTTGGAGTATCAAGTTATTCAGTACTTATGGTAAAACTAAATTGACCAGTTATTATCGTAAAACTGGAGAAGGGTTTCAATCTTTCACACTATTTCCTACAAATAATAAGCAGGATGCTTGGATGATTAAACTTAATCAAAGTCTTTGGCGAAATAAATTTTTAGTTGATGCTGCCATTCGAAAAAACGATTTTAATAGTCCTATAGCTGCACCTCAATTTTCAACAACTAATATTTTTAAATCATTACAATTAACCTTGAGGGTACCTAAATTTCCATTTATATCTGTTGGATATTATCCTTCATCACAATTAAGTTTGAGTAATAATAATGTATTGTTTGAAAGTAGGTATAATACGCTCAACGCAATTGTTAGTCACACATACGTTTTAGGAAATTTAAGTATGTTAAGTAATGCGACCTATACTAAGTTTTATAATCAACAAATAGATAGTGGATTTATATATTACAACGCCACTACTATTAATTTTGAACACACTATCAATTTAAAACATTTCAACTTACAAGGTATTGCATCCATAACACAACAAAACTTTATACATCAATTAAGTATTGAGCCAGTAGTTACTTACCAACCAAATAATAAGTTTTCGATTACAGGAGGTGCAAAATGGAATCGTATCAATAAGGCAAATACCCTTTGGGGTGGTAGGGCAGCTATGTTTTTTAAAGTAGATAAAATTGGTACTATACAATTACAATACGATAAAATTTATTTACCAGGTTTTTATAGAAACTTGCTTCCTGTAGATGTAGGGAGAATAACTTTTAATAGGGTATTTTAAAAATAATAATATGAAAAAGAGTATACTTTTTTTAATTTTTAGTAGTTGGTTTTTGTATGTTAAGTCACAGTTTACCATACAACCAGTTTTACCTTTAGCTGGTATTATTCAGAAGAGTAATTTATGGAATGTAGCTATTATAAATACTTCTACTACAACTATAGAATGTAGGCTTGAATTAATTTTAAGGAATAGGATCAATGGATTAGAAGTACTTACAGCGACAACAGCCAATATTCAACTTCAAGCTGGCGCAAAGCAATTCAATGTTTCACAATTGCAACCAATTCAATATAATAACGTTGTAAACAATATCAACGTTAGAACAGACGAATTACTGCCCATAGGCGATTACACAGCTTGCTATAGACTTACAGGCGATAAAAACATTTTAGCAGAAGAATGTATTTCATTTGATATTGAGCCTTTGAGCCCTCCTATATTAATTACGCCAGTTGATGCTTCACAACTGATAAATAGCCCTACGCAACTAACTTGGTTACCACCTTCACCCTTTAATTTATTTAACAGACTTAGTTATGAAATTAACATTGTTGAGTTATTGGTAGGACAAAAACCAGTTGAAGCGGTACAACAAAATATACCTTTCTATTCAGCTTCAAATATACCCACCAATCAATTATCGCTTATGGGTTTAGGTTTACCATTTGAAAAAGAAAAAACCTACGCTTGGCAAGTACAGGCAAGAGACGATTATAATTATGCAGGTAAAAGTGATGTATTTGTTTTTACGATACATGAAGAAAAAAAAGAGAACCATTTAGTAAATGGTTATTATTTACAAATAAGCGATGAGCAAAAGGGAACCTATGGTATTGTTGGTGACACTTTACATATAAAATATTTTTCAAATTATACTGATTATGATGCTACTATACTTTTTATAGACGAAAAAGGAAATACCATTAAAAGTCTACAACAAAAAATCACTCAAGGAGATAATTATTTAGATTTTAGTTTATCAAAAAAATTTAAAGCGAATCATATTTACAGTATTAATATAGTTGATAAAAACAAACAATCTCATACTCTAACATTCAGTACTCCATCAAAATAATTTAGCAGCAATGATACAAACGATAGCTATTAAGTACCCAAAGCATTTTGCTTATTTTTTATTTATTTTATTTTATACACAGGTAATAGCATTACCCTTACAAGCGGCTTTGCATGTGCCCAGCGGTAATCCTTATTTCATAAATAATTTTTCCGAAACAGCTAATCAATTTAAAATCAATGGCTCTAAAAATTTTAATGTTACAACCATAGATCCTAGTAACATAAAACCATTGCCTACATTAAACAAAAATGGGAATGTATCACATTTACCAACCAATAAACCTTCAGTTTTTTTTAAAGGAGATATTGGAGGTCCAGGTTCGCCAGAAGCTTCTAGTTTTAAGGCGGTGGGGTCTGATAATTTAGTGAATTTATTTACAGGTGATTTTTCTTATAGTATCCCTTTGCTAGATGTAGGCGGCTACCCTGTAAACTTATTTTATAATGGAGGTGTTACTATGGAACAAGAAGCTAGTTGGGTAGGTTTAGGGTGGAACATCAACCCTGGTACTGTTAGCAGAAACTTAAGAGGTGTGCCAGATGATTTTAACGGTGAAGATCAACTTATTCAAACACAAAACGTAAAACCTAATAGAACTTGGGGAGGAGAAATTGGAGCTGATGTAGAAATTATGGGGTTAAAAAAACCAAAACTTGCTTTTGGGAAAACAATTGGTTATTCATATAATAATTACTTAGGGCCAGCCATTGATTTTGGAACCTCCATTTCAGTTAGTATTCCTATTACTGAAAGTGTGAAGAGTGAGAAGTCAGCAGAAAAAACTGATAGTTCTAGTGGAGGCGGTGGAGGCGGTAATATTAATTTTGGTCTTTCCACAAAATCTAGTTCTAGGTCTGGTTTTACCTTGTCACCATCTTTGAACGCAAGTTTACCATTAGGCAATAGATCTGATGGTTTAGGAGTGGGAATTAGTACAAGTTATAATTCTCGTACTGGTATAAAAGATTTGAATTTAACACTAGGTGGTTATTATAAATTTTTTAGGCCATCACCTATAAGTTTTGCAAAACCTTCATATATACCAACTTTAAGGATGCCCTTACAATATTCAAATTATTCTGGGCAAGTTGAATTAGGTATAGGCACTTTTGGAGGTGTAAGACTATCAGGAACTGCAAATGGTTATTATTCTGAGTCAAAAATACCTAATGAATGGAAAGTGATTAAAAAGTCGTTGGTTGGTTTTATGTATTCTGAAAAAGCTTTGAATAATAAAGATGCCGTGATGGATTTTAATCGTTTAAATGATGCAGAAGTTACTCCGAACACTCCTATAATATCTGCACCACAATATGCATACGATGTTTTTTCTATACAAGGTGAGGGTACCGGTGGTGATATTAGGGCATATAGAGGGGAATTGGGGTTTATGAAAGACAATGAAACTATTTCGAAGGATAATAACATATCGATTGGTGTTGATTTGGCACCCGGAGGACATTTCGGGGGGAATTGGAATATTGTGCATACACCTACTAAAGTTGGAGGGTGGGAAGATGGAAATAATACCTTAAAGAAAACAATGTCATTTCAATCTTATAAACCTAATTCGACCTTTGAAAATATTTATTTTAGAAATCCTAGTGAACTTACTGTAACCAGTAATCAACAACTTTCAAGGGTAGGAGGAGATCGCTTAGTGCGATTTAAATTAGGGGGCTCATCAGTAAACCCTGTTTTAGAATCGAATTTAGAGCAATTTGATAAAAAAACATTAGCTGTAAAAGGTAATTTATCCCTTTCAAATAATACTACACTTACAGAGAGAGATAAGCGTACGCAAGTAACTACCATGTTTACTGCTAAGGAGGCTTCTGATATTGGTTTAGAAAAATCGATTAGAAATTATACCGGATTTGATGCAAACAATAATATCATATATAACGAAATAGCTAGGGTAGATGATAATTACAGAAAGGCGCATCATATTTCTGAAATAGATGTATTAGAAACGAGTGGTATGCGCTATGTATATGGGCTTCCTGTTTATAATTTGGTACAAAAAGAATTTACTTTTTCTGTCAATAATATTGGTAACCCATCAACCGGTATTGTAAATTTCGATCCAACAGAACCTCAAGTTTCTTCACCTCATATGAGTAATTCATCGAAGTTAGATGGTTATGTAATGAATCAAGAAACTCCAGCTTATGCTGCGTCTTTTTTGTTGACTGGTTTATTATCTCCCGATTATGTTGATGTAACAGGAAATGGTATTACTGAAGATGATTTAGGAACTGCAGTTAAGTTTGATTATTCTAAATCAACTTCTACCCACAAGTGGAGAACACCGAGGAGTAATGGCTATAGTGCTCATTTTAATGAAGGAATCAAGTCTGAGAAAAAAGATAATAAAGCCACTATTACTTACGGCGAAAGAGAAGTTTGGTATTTGAATGCAATAGAGTCAAAGAACATGATTGCTATTTTTAAAACAGAAACTAGGTTAGATGCTAAAGGTGTTTCAAGTGAATTCAATGGAAATGCTAATGCTAATGAAGATGCTAATAAACGTTTAAAGCAAATTGATTTATATACTAAAGCTGAAATTAAAGCTAAAGGAATTAACAATGCTATACCTATTAAAACTGTAAATTTTACTTATAGCTATACGCTTTGTAATGGTACGCCTGACAATCCATCAGGTGGTGGTAAACTTACTTTAGAATCTATATTTTTTAGTTACAATGGACAGGTAAGGTCTGTTAAAGATAGGTATGTTTTTAACTATCAATATAATAGTAATTCAGCTGCAACTGATAATCCTAATTATGCTTATAGCGCATCTGACAGGTGGGGTACTTATAAAGATGCTGTTACTGCGAATCCTATCGGATTAACTAATGCCGAGTACCCTTATACAGTATCTGATAAAGTTAAAAATGATGCTTTTGCAGGTGCTTGGAGTTTGAAGCGGATATTGCTTCCTTCTGGTGGACAAATGGAGGTTCAATACGAATCTGATGATTACGGATATGTTCAAAACAAGAGGGCATGCAATATGCAAAATATTTTTGGTTTAGGTAATTCAACTGTTGCTACTTCCAATAATAGTATGTACCAAAATGGATTAGCGGCTACGGATAATATGTATGTATATGTACAACTTACACAGCCGATTGTTAGCAATGTAGTTACCGCTCAAAAGCAGGAAATTTATGAAAAGTATTTAGAAGGATTTAATCAAATAGCATTTAAAATATTAGTTAATATGCCTAAAGGTCCAGAGGCATTAACAGTGTATGCTCAATACGATGAATATGGAGTATGTAGTAACAGCACCAATAAAGATATTATTTATATCAAACTAAAAGCAGTAGATGGTAAAAGTCCTTTAGCAAAAAGTGCAATCGGATTTTTAACAGAAAGTTTACCAGGACAAGCTTTTGAAGGTTATGAAGTAGAGCCTGGAGGAATAGTTGATTTTTTTGGGATGGTAGTAACTGCATTAACTTCTATTAAAAATGTATTTAAGAATGTTGATCAACAAATGCGAAGTGTATCTAAAGCACGAACGATACAATTATCAAAATCATTTGTTCGTTTAGCTAATCCTAATAAAATAAAATATGGTGGTGGGTATCGTGTAAAAAAGGTTATTGTAAAAGATAACTGGAAAAAAATGCTCAACCCTACTGGTAGTAGTAGCTTTGGTTATACATCTGTATATGGGCAGGAGTACGACTATACCACTACTGAAAAGATTGCTGGTAAAGAAGTACCCATTAGTAGTGGTGTAGCATCTTATGAGCCTGGTATTGGTAGTGAAGAAAATCCATTTAGAGAGATTGTTGCATTTAGCAATAAATTACCATTAGCTTCAGCACAATACGGTGCTATAGAAATGCCCATGTTAGACGCATTCTTCCCTTCTCCAGTGGTTGGATATAGTAAGGTAACAGTACGCTCTATTAATAATAATAAAAATTTAACGGATACCAGTAAACGTTTACGATCATCTATAGGTAAACAAGTAACAGAATTTTATACAGCAAAGGATTATCCTACATTTTATGCAAATACATTGATGGATTCCAAGGTATATCATTATAATAATTTGCTTAATTTTTTATATAAAGAAATGATTGATAGGAAAGTTGTTTCTCAAGGCTTTTTGGTTGAAACAAACGACATGCATGGCAAAATGAAATCACAAGCTGCATATAGTTCATCTGATGAAAAAACGGCTTTATCATCTTCTTTTTATAGTTATAAAAATACTGGTAGAAATGGTTTTAATGATCAGGTCGATTTCGTAAATAATGCACAAAGTGGTGCAATAGTGAAAGCTAATTTAGGTATTGATGTAGAACTGATGACTGATGTTAGAGAGTTTACTGTAAAATCTAATGGCTTTAATGGCCAAATTCAAAATGATATCATCATCCCTGTACCTTTTATTTTTGCAATTTTTATGTTCCCTATAAAAACTGTCACTGAAAATAAATACAGGGCTGTTACTTGTACAAAGCTCATTAATTACCATGCCATTGAAGATAGCGTTATAGTGATGGATAAAGGTAGTGTAGTCACCACCAAAACCATTGCTTATGATATTGAAACTGGTAATGGTATTGTAACCAAAACTGCCAATGAGTTTAATGACCCTATCTATAATGTTACCTACCCTGCTTATTGGGGGTATAGCGGTACAGGTTTAGCATATAAAAATATTGGTGCCATTTATACTAATGTAAATTTTGATAATGGTAGAATTTCTTTATCACCAAGTATACAAAATAGTTTGTTTGAAAGTGGTGATGAATTATATCTTACAGTAGTGGGCAACGGTGCACCGGGTTGTAGTCCTGAAACACCAAGTGTAAAAAAAATCTGGGCATTTGATACTACTAAAAATTCAACCGCCTTAACTGTGCCGAATAAATATTTTATTTTTTTAGATGAAAAAGGTAATTTATTTACTAAGGCAGGTGTAAGCTTCAAAATTGTTCGTAGTGGAAAACGAAATCTTTTGGGTCTTTCAGTTAGTAGCGCTACTTGTATGAGTAACCCGATACAGAATAATCTTTTATCATTAAATAATGCCAGCAAAGTTGTAACAGCTTCCGCAATGGAGTTTAAAGAAAAGTGGCAGGTGGATAATGAGGTATTTCCTAAATTTTCAAGGTTTTATGATATAGCATTATGTCAATATTATGAGGTTGTTGATTGTACAAATGGGAAATATGAAAAAACCATTAATCCATATTTAAAAGGGTTGGTGGGTAATTTTAAACCTTATAAAAATTTGGTTTATTATGGTGAGAGGATAGAACAAAATTCTAATACACTAACTAGAATTAAACGAAATGGCTACTTGAGTGATTACGCAAATTATTGGACTTTCAATTCCAATAATAATTTAACAACTAGTAACATAAATAATAAATGGGTTTGGAATTCTGAGGTATCTAAAATAAATAAGTATGGTCAAGAACTAGAAACGAAAAATCCTTTAAATATTTATACAGCTGCACAGTATGGTTATTCAAAAAATCAACCTGTTGCAGTAGCTAATAATAGTCGTGTTAATGAGATGTTTGCTGATAATTTTGAGGATTATTATTTTAATAGCTCCTTGAATTCAATACCTCAAAGTTGTGAAAAAAGGCATATTAATTTAGCAGGTGGAATTGTAACATCAAATAGTAATGTCAATGCTCATAGTGGTTCAAAATTTTTACAGGTTTATAATAATGCCATTTTTGATATACCCTTATCTAATATTAATGATGATTATAATTTAAGATATAAGCTTGATACACTAAAAACCTTGATTAATCCCGGAGCTACATTTTCAATAGTATCTTCAACACCACAAAGTGCTGGTTATAACTACCCCACAGAACCGAATTGTAATTTGGATTTTACTGTTATACCTCAAGATTCATTATATATTAACCAAAATACAAATGAATGTGTTGGCATATTTTCACAGGTTTATTTATCTTCTAGTTACATATTTCTTCCACAAGATGGCGAATTTGGACTTACTTTAACAGCATTTGCCGATGCTACAACTTCAGCAAGCGGAGTGATTTTTATAGAAGATCTTGATGGTACCATAGTTGGAAGCGCATCATTGTTTAATAGCTCTGAATCATTTACATTTTGTTTAAGTAAAGGTTTTTATAAGGTTAAAATATATTTCGGCGCTGGTCATTATACTGCATATTATTGTTCTGGTAATAATCTACCCGCTATTGGTTCAATGCGTTTTGCTTCTATGTTTTATCAAACGGAATGTTATACTGATATCACTAGTTCAAATAGTTGTATCTACACAAAAGGAATAGGTATCTCTGATTCACTCCTCAATCCAGTATTCTCTCCATTTGCTAATAAAAAAATGTTGTTTTCAGGATGGGTTAGAGAGCAGTGTACAACACCTTGTACTAAACTTAATTATACTGACAATAAAATACAAGTGGCATTTAATGATGGTAGTGCTACAAATGTAGAAATTCTACCAACAGGTGCTATTATCGATGGATGGCAAAAGGTAGAAGGAACATTTACTATACCTGCTACTGCGACAAATATGCAACTGAAATTTGTTAATACTGGCACATCACCTAGTTATTGGGATGATATCCGTATTCATCCTTTCAATGCTAACATGAAAAGTTATGTTTATGATCCACTCAATTTGCGTTTAACCGCTGAATTGGATGAAAATAATTATGCAACTTTTTATGAGTACGATGAAGAGGGGCAATTAATAAGGGTAAAGAAAGAAACTATACAAGGTGTAAAAACCATAAAAGAAACAAGGAGTGCCAAACAACAAGGCATCACTCAAATTGTTGAGTAAAAGCATTTAAGTAGTATGAAAAAAATATTCAATTTAACCATCATGGTAGTAATGTTATCAAATGTGTGTAAAGCACAAAATGATACTGCCGCTATCATTAAAGACTTTAATAAAGTGGTTGCATTTTTTGAAAAACCATTTGTGTATTATACCTGTACTAGTTATTTAACTGCACAGCCTGTATTAGTCGCCTCTGATACTATGCGTAGTAACAGCGTTTTTTATAAAAGTGCCCAAAGCTATTATTTGCAACAGCTACAACAGGAGTATTACATCCAAGATAGTTTTATGATTGAAATTAATAATGATAAAAAAACTATTTGGGTTAGTAAAATTGATGAAGGCTCCAAACAAAAGCTGAGCATACTGCCTTTGTCAAATAAAGATTTACAAGCGGTTATAAGGAATAATTATGCAATCGCTCAACAAAAGCTAGATGCGCAACATCAAAAAATAACATTTGATATGAAGGATGAATATGCAGCATATACATCTACCAAAATGAATATTAGCCTAACATATGATTCACGTACTTATTTGCCCAATGCTTTTGAATTAAATGTACAATTTAAAAAAAGTATTGATGATGAGGGTATTCAACAATTACGTGATGATGGTTTAGATACACAGCAGTTGGTGCAACAAATTGGCGACAATAAATTTTTATTAAGAACACAACAAATGAAAGTGATATTTAATACAATTGCTTTCGAAAAAAATACTGTAGCAGCCATACCCGATTGGACGACAGTATTAACGTTTCAACAAAATGAAAACAGTTTTATAGCAAAGGGAAAATATAGCAGTTATGAAATCACACAAACATTTTAAAACGATTCTTATTCAATTTATAATGTTGGCGTATTTCTAAATATTTAATCAACGTACATATCTACTTTATGATACAACAATTATTACAAAAATTTTTAGGACTTTACCTAGTATTATGCTTTTTCACTTTACCTACTTATGGCCAAATTGAAGAAGGTATTGTAATGCCTAATGTGTTTGCTGTACCTGCTATAACAGGTGCCAATTTAGCTGTAAGTGGCACAACTAATACTATTAACTACAGCAATACGGGTGAGGTAGCTGCCAAAATTTTAAATGTAATTACCTTTAAAATCAAAGAGGGTCAAAATAACTACATCGCTACTAGCTTTACCGCATCTGTTCAAGTTAATGTGGAATTAACTGATATGAACAGTGTTGTAACAACACCCCCTGCCATTACATTAAACATTAATTATGACAAAGCAACAGGCGCTAAATTTGTAGTGAGAGATTACCGAACATTTGAAGGATATAAATCAGTAAAAGTTACGCTGGCTAGCCCAATTACCATTACCGGTGCAACTAGTTGGGACCCCAAACCGTTACTTGAAGTTGAAAATGAAATGAGGATTACTCGATATTTTAACCTTTCAACTAACGCTACAGATTTAACAGCTGCCATTACCACCTCACAACCTACGCCTGATGTATTGCAATTGAATTGGAATTTTCCTGCCGACGCCAATTTTGCTAATCTTTCTGCTGCCCATGAAAATATGACGCAGTTGGAATGGACATATGTTGAAAACGAGTTGTTGCCTTTTTACAATAATAATTTTGAAGCCTTATTTCAAAAAAATAGTACGAGGGTTGATTTAGAATATAGAAATCGTTTAACAGGCTATCTTTATAAAATACCACTATTGTACCCTAATGAAGGTAAACTTTTTTATAGGGTAAGGGCTGTTCAACAAAAAGCAAACGGTACATTAATAACAGGGCCTTGGTCAACTGTTAGTGCTACACAAAATGCGTTTGCATTTATGGGGCATGAGCCAAATTTGAATTGGCAAAGTAGCTCGAGTTTTGCAGAAGAAGGTAAATACAAAACGGTAATACAATATTTTGATGGAAGTTTAAGAGGAAGGCAAACAGTTACTAAAGACAATACAACTGGTAATACTGTTGTAGGTGAAACTATTTATGATTATCAAGGAAGGCCTAATGTTCAAATATTACCAACACCTACTATAGATAATACCATCAAATATTTTAATGGGTTTAATAAGTTTGTGGGTATGGCAGTAGATGACGACCCTGCCAAGTATTTTGATTTAACACCTTCAGCTCTTAAATGTCAAGCATCGCCTAAACTTGATTCTGCATATGGAAACGGAAAATATTACTCAGGTAATAATAGTTGGTTAACAACAGAATCGAAATCAAAATTTATACCTAACGCTCAAGGATATGCCTATACTGAAACAAGGTTTACAGATGATGCTACACAACGTATTAAAAGTCAAGGCGGCGTAGGTATCGATCATCAAATTGGTAGTGGACATGAAACACAATATTTTTATGGAAAGCCATCACAAGCTGAGTTAGATGCCTTATTTGCGACAGAGGTAGGAGATGCTAGTCATTACTTTAAAAATATGGTGAGAGATGCCAATGGGCAAATGAGTGTAAGTTATGTAGATATGCATGGCAGAACCATTGCTACGGCTTTAGCCGGTGACGCACCTAATGGTTTAGATGGTATTCAAAATAATGCTGATTATCCCTTAGCTGCCAGCGTTGTAAAAAATGATTTACTAACCAGCACCACTAATATTATTAATGGTAACCAAATAGAATCTATCAGTACTATTTTAGCGCCTGCTGTTACTAACTATCATTTTGTTTATGAACTCAACCCTGCTATTCTTTCTTTATTAACTTGTACCAATC
This sequence comes from Ferruginibacter yonginensis, assembly GCF_042651465.1. Lineage (NCBI taxonomy): Bacteria > Pseudomonadati > Bacteroidota > Chitinophagia > Chitinophagales > Chitinophagaceae > Ferruginibacter > Ferruginibacter yonginensis. The sequence continues at coordinate 963,072 of NZ_JBHSCZ010000001.1, read as the reverse complement.
AACCGATTTGTTTTGATTGTAAGTATGATTTAGAAATTTCTATAAGGCCAGAGCAATGTGATAATGATGCACCTATTGTAAAAAAATACGCTAATTTATCAATGGTGCCTGCTAATGCTGCTTGTACCACTCCAATGGGCTTTATAGGAGAAAACATCAATACACCTACAACACAAATTAGTTTTGATTATTTACTGCCGGCCGGCTCTTATGTAGTAAGGAAAACATTAACCATTAATGATTCGTTATTTAAAATAAGAAGAGCCATTGCATTAGATTCATTGTTGTGTAGAACACAACAACAAATTTATGATTCAGTTTATACTGTATTTTCTACTACAACTGGCTGTGGTAATACCAACCCTTCACAATCAGCTTGTGATAGCTGTAATGCACATTTAGGCTCGTTTAATACGTATGCTGTAAAATATTTACAATCCATTGCGCCAGCCACTGCCACTATGCAAGAAATACAAGCTTTGTATAGTATGGATTCAGTTGAATGTAAGCGTATTTGTGGTACAGGTACTAATCCTGCGTTTGCTACTTTGGTCGGGTATAGAAATCAGATGTTAGCCGATATGGAACCTTTTACAGGTCAGTATGCAACTGATACCATTGTTACTAATAATGGGGTACCTAATTACCAGAGTTTAGATGCGAAGTTTAATATTTTTACCAATTCTTACATTAATATTGTGGGTGGTGCCACTGTAACACCAACTAATAAACCTTTTTACCGTAATCCCTTACACGAAACCAATACTCCAGCAAATAAATATTTTACTGAAAATAATATAGTAGATGAAACGATACATGCACCTGTGAGCAATGGTAGTACAACAACGATACTTGAAAATATAAATAAAGCTGATTTTACTGCTATTTTTCAACCAAAGTGGAGAGAAAGTTTAATAAAATATCACCCTGAATATTCAAAGCTACATTATGCAGAAACTGCCCTTTTAAGCGCTTATACTTGGTTAGATAATGTAATGGCTACAACAACTTACGCAAGTGCTGTAACCAATAATTATTTGAATTTTACAGCGGTAGATCCGTTTTTCAATATGCCTGGTACTGCCTTACAAAAAGATACTTTAAACCATTATTTAAACGTAGGTATTGCTTATAACAGTTCGCCAATTAACCCTAGTATTTGGCAAATGGCCAATGGTAGTATTTTGTGTAATACAACCACAGGAGCTGCTAGGGCAGCTTGTATGGAAGGTACTACTACCAATGGTTTAAGTTCACTTATTACTTCTGATGCTGATAAAAATGAAGTATGGGAATCTGTTAAATTAGGTTACCTGTCTTACCGTAATCAAATGGTGGTGCGTTACATTAATAGTCATGCAACGAATGCATTATCAGAGGCTGATATGGCTCGTTTAAATGTAGAAGGTAAGCAGTTAATTTTTGCATTAAATGAAAATATTGCTGCTCAAAATGGCTGGAGTTGGTGGCAAGGTGTTACTAATGCCAATAATTTTGATACCACAGGGGTGGGAGTTTCTACAGCAAATAATACGATAAATTTCTGTAAAGGACAAAGACCTTTATGGAGGGCCAAGCTGTTGCAATGTGATGTGTTAAAAAATAAATTGTTGTTAGAAACACCTGTAGATTCTGCTCAAGTTAATTCCATCATCGATCAAATTTTAGATGGAATGGAATCTGTATGTAATCATTCTCAAACACCACAAAACCCTAACGGAGCATCAACTGTTAATCCAATTTTTGTAGGAACGCCACGAAGCTTTGAAGAAGTCATTAATAATGTATTTGCTAACAATAATATTAGCACAACTCCTGGAGATCATTATTACTGTAACCCTTTCACTATTGATAACCCTAAACCATTTGGTTTAAACGTGCCAGCCGTGGTGAATAACAGTAATGTGCTCGATAGTTGTGCTTGCCGTAGGTTTGGTCAATTACAGTTAGAAGCGGCAGCTGCTGGTTATAACCCTAATACTTTTGCTTCCATGAATACATTCTTAAATAATGTATATCGTGATAGTTTAACACTTGTAGTATGGACCGGCCTGCAACAATGCAGTGGCATATTTACAGATACATGTAGTAAGGATAAAAATGTAATTTCAAAACCTAGTATTAAAAATACCAAATTACAATCAACAAAAAATACAAGCGGAAAAGGTAGTGACTGTGTAGCTCCAGTAATAAATGCTGTCATTAATATTCCAACAGGGGATGATCTTGGTAATACTAATATAGAAGTACGTTATACATCATCAACCCCATGTAATTTTTGTGGAGTAACTATGTTTGATGAATTTAATAACGTTGTACAAACAAATGTAGTTTCTTGTGGAGGGAACACTACAACATTTGAGGTAAGTGATACTTGTGTGAAATACAAATTCATTATGTCATGTTCCACAAGGGGCGAATGTGGTACCTTAATCTCTGACACAGTATATTACGATAAATGTAACGTGACACATGAAGTATGTACTAAACCTGTTATAACATCTGTAAATATTGCAGCTAATTCCGTTGTTAATGTTTATTTTAATGCTCCCAATGCTTGTCAAAATTGTTTAGTAACAATGTTTGATCAGTATAATACACCTATTCAATATTCATACCCTACATGTGGTGCTGGCATTGCAAATTTTAAAGCCTTAGACTCATGTTTTAAATACAAATTTGTAGTTACATGTAATACAGAAAATTGTGGAGTTTTAGCATCTGATACGTCATTTTATAATCCTTGTGATATCATCATCAATCCTGATTCTAATTGTACTAAACCAACCATTTCGTATGTAAATGCTACCCAATATAATCATAGTTTTCAAGTATATTTTCAAACTACACCAGGTTGCGATTCGTGTAAGTTGTATATGTATGATCAAAATGGTAATCAAGTTGGGTATAATGGCAATGTGTGTGGCTTAAGCAGTTATACTTTTACGTCGCCAACCTATGATTCTTGCGCTGTATATTCATTTGTGTTGCGCTGTTATAAAGCGTCATGTACAAGGGTATTAACCTCTAGCACTTACTTCTATAATGGTTGTACCAATACAGATACTTGTTTGGTTTACCAACCCATTATTTTACCAAGTTATGCAGTAATACCAGCATTTTTAAATTGTGGTTATGTAAAGCCATGCATTACTTGTAATAAACTGGTAAATGAACTTACACCTGCCTTTAGGCTTTTATATCAACCATATGCAGCAGTACCTTATTTAGGTGATAATATCACTGATGAGCAAATGAGCCAAAATGCACTTTGGGCTAGGTTTATCAATTATCGCACAGGTTTTTCATATAATACCCTTACGTATTTACAAGCTTACCAGCAATGTAATTCCAGTAACATGAACACAATGACTATTTGTTCATTTGATCCTCCAACTAATAGTCCGGCAAATTTAGATACCATACCGTACAACCCATGTTTGCAAACACAAACAGCTGCACAGTATGCCGCACAATTAATTTTTAATAATTTAAAAGATTCGTTGATAGCTAATTTTGATAGTTTGTACAAAGCAAAATGCCTTTCTGTACAAGCTACTGAGGTTTTTTATGTTGAATATTTACCAAAAGAGTATCATTATACCTTATACTATTACGACCAAGCTGGTAATTTAGTAAAAACCATGCCGCCAGCTGCAGTAAAACCAAATTATACGGCTACTTATTTAGCCAATGTAAAAGCTGCTCGTAATGCTGGTGCTGATTTTACCCACCCTGATAATAATGAAGCATTGGCAACGCAATACCGTTACAATTCACTCAACCAAGTGGTTGAACAAAAAACGCCTGATGCCGGGGTGAGTAAGTTTTGGTATGATCGGTTAGGTAGGTTAGTGGTGAGTCAAAATGCGGCCCAAATCACCCAAAACAAATACAGTTACACCCAGTACGATGCTTTGGGTAGAATTACACAAGTAGGGCAGAAGCCTCAAACAAATATAATGACCCAAGCTATTAGCCAAAACGAAGTAGCGCTACAAAATTGGCTCGACAATAAAACCACTGGTGGTTTAAAAGAGCAAATTACCCGAACCGTGTATGATATTAGTTATTACGCAGGTGATGATGCCCTCAACACACCTAGCCAAAGTACCTTGGTACAACAAAATTTACGTAACAGGGTAAGTTATACCCAAATAATTGATGTAGAACCTGCTGATGGTTTAGAGGTATATGTAGGGGAGCAGGCCGCAGCCACTTATTATAGCTATGATATACATGGTAATGTAGATACGTTGGTGCAAGATTTAAAAGGTAGTTTAGGCACTTATGCCAGCCATCGATTTAAGAAGATGGTTTATGATTATGATTTAATAAGTGGTAAAGTAAATAAAGTATCATACCAGCCTGGCTTTTCAGATCAGTTTTTCCATAAATACCAATACGATGCTGAAAATAGAATTACCCATGTATACACCAGTAATGATGGTGTATATTGGGAGCAAGATGCTGCATATGATTACTATCGCCATGGTCCATTGTACCAAACCATATTAGGTAAAAATGAAGTACAAGGGTTGCAATATGCTTATACTATACAAGGTTGGTTAAAAGGAGTAAACAGCAGTAGCGTAGCTACTAGTACCACTGCATTGAATAGTGGTGTTGATATGGGGCAAGATGGTATTGGAAATAGCACCGTTGCCCGTGATGCCTATGGGTACAACCTTCATTATTTTGAAGGCGATTACAAACCCATTAATACCACCACCAACCCTTTTGTAGGTATTGCCAATGGTTTACCGAATGCACCATCAGAAACATTGCAAGTAGGTAAAAACTTATTTAATGGTAATATAAGAGGTATGTTGGTGAACATACCAGCATTGGCCACCACCAATGGTGGTGCCGCTGCATTGTTATATGGGTATAGGTATGATCAGTTAAACCGTATTAAAGCCATGAACAGTTATAATGGCTTTAATAACAATACCAATGTGTTTGGCAATAACAATACCCCTACTTATATAGATGACTATAAAGAAAGGATTACCTACGACCCTAATGGAAATATTAAGAGTTACTTGCGTAATGGTGCTCCAAGTGTTGGCTTGCCTACTGATATGGATTATTTAACCTATGAATACGAGCCTAATAAAAATCAGTTAAGAGGGGTTAGAGATATTGGTGCAATAGGCAACAATTACCCAGATGATATTGACCACCAAAGTGACCAAATTAATTATAAGTACGATGCTATTGGTAATTTAGTACAAGATAAAGCTGAAGGTATTTACGACCCTAACGACTACCTCAAACCCATGATTGAGTGGACGGTTTATGGTAAAATGAGCAAGCTCACTAAAATAAAAGGCGGCGTAACCACAGTTATTAATTACACTTATGATGCCTCAGGAAACCGTATTAGCAAATTGGTGAATATAAATGGTACCCTTACAAAAACCTTTTATGTGAGAGATGCTAGTGGTAATGTAATGAGTATTTACAGTGTTGATGCTAGTATAAACAGCAATGCCCTTACCCAAACTGAAGTAAGTTTGTATGGCAGCAGCCGCTTGGGTGTATGGCATATTAACCGCAATGTAAGCAACCTTATGGCGGTAAATTATTCAGCATTTAGTAGTATATTTACAAGAGGTAATAAGCTCTTTGAGTTAAGCAACCATTTAGGCAATGTGTTGGTAACTATATCTGATAAAAAGCTAGGGCATGATGCTGGTAACGGTACCAATGATTATTACAGCGCAGAGGTAGTTACGGCCAATGACTATTATCCGTTCGGTATGCAAATGCCAGGAAGGAAATATACCAACGGAAGTGAGTACAGGTACGGGTTTAATGGAAAAGAAAATGATAAGAATGCTGGGGAAGGGATACAAGATTATGGATTTAGAATTACTGACGTTCGCTTGGGAAGATTATTAAGTGTTGATCCTTTGGCAAAATCATATCCATGGTACAGTCCATATCAATTTGCAGGAAATGATGTGTTAAGGTGTGTTGATTTATTAGGTTTACAACCAACATCAAGGGTGGAAAAGTGGTTAAAGAAAGGTGTGACTTTAGGAGGTTCGAATTCTATAGATGTATATGATAAAGTTAGTGGACAAAGATTTACTGCTTATGGTGTTGTCGATCCTTACACAAATGAAAAGTGGATTATTGCAGAAGATGGCCAAAGTCAAGGTAAATATTTTTATTTAAAGAATGATAATAGTTCAAGTGATCAAATTAGCTCTTATTGGTTTAATGGTCAAAATTATTTAGCAAAAGGACATTTTGAAAGGTTTGAAACACAAAATGAAACTGATGCAAAAAGTGGAGCTGCTATAGCGGATGGATTTGGCTATATGGCAGTTGGGATAGTTACTGCACCAGCAATAGCTGCAGCAGGTTCAGGAGGTGCAGCATGGGTTGCGGGTAGTGGGGAAAGCGGTTGGACTATATTATCTGCTTTAATGGGTGATGCGACTGCCGCTTATGGAACAGCGAGCGCAGGTGTTATAGCGGGAACAGTTGGATATGCTGCTTCGGGTGAAGCCACTGCGGTGGAAGGGATGTTACAAAATGAAGCGAATGTTGTTCGAGGAGGGACATGTAACGCTATACAATTTGAAAACGGAAGTGGAGTAACAATTAATTCAAAAGGTCAAATTAACGGAGCATCTGTAAATAGTGCAAACAATCTTTCTATAAAAGAATTATCATCAGGTATTCCAAATAACAAAGTGGGAACTACAACTGTTGGTGATATTAGAGCTGCTGGAGGTCAAGTAACTCCCAGTCCAAACGACAGAAATCCTAATCACGCCACTTTAAGTGGAATAACTCCACAAAAAGCCGAAGCCTTATTTAAACCTACAATTGACAATCCAAAGAAATAGTATGTTAATAGAAATAGAAGAAATATTAAATATTTTATCAAAAGTTACACCAGGTCCGTGGAAATCATTTGTTGAAGGAAGAGACCATATTAGTGGGTCAAATTTTATTCAAACAGGGGAGAAAAATTATGACATTGAATTTATAAACCTTTCCGCAATAGATCAAGATTTCATAGCGATGGCAAGAAATGTTTTGCCATCGCTTATTGATGAATTAATAAAATTGAAAGCGAAGTAAACTTTCTTTCCTCTAACGGAGCAGATATGCAGACACTCAGCTCTTCGAGATGTTAGCGTAGCGCATCTCGAGGCCTGATACTACAGATTTTTATCTGTAAATATTTAATCCGCTCTTCGAGATGTTAGCGTAGCGCATCTCGAAGCCTAATATTGCAGATTTTAATCTGTAAATATTTAACTTCAAATTTATATTATCGGTAGGAGACCTCACTAACCGAAACCTCCACTATCCGTAGTGTTAAGCGATGGGTCACTACGGATAGTTAATAAATGTGAGTAATTACCCCCTGCTCTTCGAGATTTTAGCATTATACATGTCGAAGGTTAAAAAAGTTTTTTACTTTTTAGAAAAGTAAACTTTTTCCTAACTATCCATAGTGTTGAGCGAAGCGTCACTATATATGTTCAATAAAAAGCATAAATTATCCTTTATTAAACTTAGAATTAAGCAAAGCGTAGCTAAGGATAATCAGTTAATCATAATATTTATTGTTCAACTCCAAAAGTTGTTGAAGAGCAATCTTTGCAATTTCTCTCAATTCATTTTCATCTATATCGGTAAATTGATCATCAGTGTGATAGTTTGCAATTTCTGAATCATCACAAAACGAATCAAC